>JAEYRD010000214.1 GCA_023435725.1 Pseudomonadota bacterium
TGGCGGCGAGCGCGTAGTCTATCCCCTCGTCATTGCGAGCGCAGCGAAGCAATCCAGAGCTCCTCCGCGGAGACAATCTGGATTGCTTCGCTGCGCTCGCAATGACGGTGATCGCTCCAAGCATTCCCAAAACGATCTAACCCTATGCACCGCGCGATTGCTTCCCACCTTGCCCTCGCCGCAAGGCCAAGGCTAACGTCGCGCACTTTCAATCGCCTGGACCTGAATTGATGACACGTATCGCCGTCGGCGGCTTCCTGCACGAGACCAACACCTTCGCTCCGACGAAGGCCACGTTCGCGGACTTCCAGCATGGCGGCGGCTGGCCGGCCATGACGGAGGGTGCCGACGTCCTGAAGGTGATGCGGCGCATCAATGTCGGTCTCGCCGGCTTCGTCGACAGCGCTGAAGCAAATGGCTGGGACCTCATTCCGACCATCGCCTGCGGCGCGAGCCCGTCGGCCCATGTCACCAAGGATGCGTTCGAGCGCATCGTGAAGGTGATGGTCGACGGCATTGCCGCGGCCGGTCCGCTCGATGGCGTCTATCTCGACCTGCACGGCGCAATGGTGACCGAGCATCTCGACGACGGCGAAGGCGAGATCCTGGCGCGCGTGCGCCGCGTCATCGGCAAGGATGTTCCGCTGGTCGCGAGCCTCGACCTCCACGCCAACGTCACGCCGGAGATGATGGAACATGCGGACGCGCTGATCGCCTACCGCACTTATCCCCACGTCGACATGGCCGAGACCGGCCGTGCCTCGGCCAAGCACCTCGCCTTGCTTCTGAAGACCAAGCAACGCCTTGCAAAGTCGTTCCGCCAATTGCCGTTCCTGATCGCGATCAGCTGGCAATGCACCAACGACTTTCCGACCAAGGGCATCTACGAAAAGCTCGCCGCGCTGGAGAGCGATGCGGTTCCGACACTCTCTTTCGCGCCTGGCTTCCCCGCCGCCGACTTCCGCGATTGCGGACCAAGCGTGTTCGCCTATGGCAAGACGCAGGCCGACGCGGACCGCGCGGCGGATGCGATCGTGAAACTGATCGAAAGCCACGAGGACGATTTCGACGGCAAGATCTGGTCCCCCGATGATGGTGTGCGCCATGCGATGGAGCTTGCCAAGGGCGCAAGCAAGCCGATCATCATCGCCGACACCCAGGACAATCCCGGCGCCGGCGGCGATTCCGACACCACCGGCATGCTGCGCGCGCTGGTGCGCAACAAGGCCAGCGCGGCGACCGGTGCGATCTACGATCCGGAGTCGGCGCAAGCTGCACACGAGGCCGGTGTCGGTGCGACCGTGACGCTGTCGCTCGGTGGCAAGTCCGGCATTCCCGGCGACGAGCCCTACACCGAGACCTTCGTCGTCGAAAAACTCTCCGATGGCCGCTTCATCGCGCCCGGCCCCTATTATGGCGGCCGCGAGATGGAGATGGGTCCGTCGGCGTGCCTGCGCATCGGCGACGTCCGCGTCGTCGTCTCCTCGCACAAGGCGCAGCTCGCCGATCAGGCGATGTACCGCTATGTCGGCATCGAGCCCACCGCAGAGAAGATTCTGGTCAACAAGAGCTCGGTGCACTTCCGCGCCGATTTCGAGCCGATCGCGGAAAAGCTGATGATCTGCGCCGCGCCCGGCGCGATGCCGGCCGACACCGCCACCCTGCCCTGGACGCGCCTGCGGCCGGGCATCCGCATCAAGCCGAACGGCCCCGTTTTCACTTCCAAGTCACGCTAACTGGACAGGACACATGCCCACGATCGACCGCATCGACGGCTATGCCGACGAACTCACGGCCATTCGCCGCGACCTCCACGCCCATCCCGAGATCGGCTTCGAGGAAGTGCGCACCTCCGGCATCGTTGCCGACAAGCTGAAGAGCTGGGGCATCGAGGTGCATCGCGGTCTCGGCGGCACCGGCGTGATCGGCGTCATCAAGGGCAAGGGTTCGGGCGGCAAGCGCATCGGGCTGCGCGCCGACATGGACGCGCTGCCGATGGAAGAAAACACTAATCTGCGCTGGCGCTCGACCATTCCCGGTCGCTTCCACGGCTGCGGCCATGACGGCCACACCACCATGCTGCTCGGCACCGCGCGCTACCTCGCCGAGACCAGGAATTTCGACGGCACCGTGCACCTGATCTTCCAACCGGCCGAGGAAGGCCTCGGCGGCGCCCGCGCGATGATCAAGGACGGCCTGTTCGAGAAGTTTCCCTGCGACGAGCTCTACGGCCTGCACAACGCGCCCGACCTCAACCACGGCGAGATCGCGATCCTGCCCGGCCCCGCGATGGCCGGCGCCGACTTCTTCGACCTCCGTATCACCGGCTATGGTGCGCACGGCGCCATGCCCGAGCGCTCCAAGGACGCGGTGATCATCGCGACCACGCTGGCGCAGGCGATCCAGACCATCGTCAGCCGCAACGTCGAGCCGCTGCAGGCTGCCGTCATCTCGATCACGCAGATTCACGCCGGTTCCGCCTACAACGTCATTCCCGGCGAAGCGCATCTTTGCGGCACCATCCGCACCTTCTCGGATGAAGTCCGCGCCATGATCAGCGAGCGCATTCGCACGATCTGCGCCGGCATCGCGAGCGCCTATCAGTGCGAGATCGACGTCGATATCCGCGACACTTTCGGCGTGCTGATCAACCAGGTCGAGCAGTCCAAGGTGGTCGAGGAAGTCGCGCGCACCGTCGTCAACCCTGCCAACGTGATCACCCGCACCCAGCCGAAAATGGGCAGCGAGGATTTCGCCGACATGCTGCAGACCATTCCCGGCGCGTATTTCTGGGTCGGTCATGACGGCTCGGTGCCCGTGCACAATCCCGGGTATGTGCTCGACGACAAGATCCTGCCAATCGGCGCCAGCATGTTCGCCCGGATCATCGAAACGCGCATGCCGGTAGGTGGCAATGCATAAAAAGGGCACTGAGGAGGCGGTCACCTCGCTGCACGATCTGTCCGCGGTCGATCTGATCGCGGGCTATCGCGCCAAACAGTTCTCGCCGAGCGAGGTGCTGGAGGACGTGCTTGCGCACGTCGCTGCGTGGGAACCGCACCTCAAGGCGCTCTATGCGTTCGACCCCGACAGCGCGCGCGAGGCCGCCAAGGCCGCGACCGCGCGCTGGAGCGGGGGCGAACCCTCCGGCGCGCTCGACGGCGTGCCGGTGACGATCAAGGACAACATCGCGACCAAGGGCGTGCCGGTGCCGCTCGGCGCGGCCAGCGTCAAGCTCGTGCCGGCCGAGAAGGACGCACCGCCCGCCGCGCGTCTGCGCGAGGCCGGCGCGGTGATCTTCGCCAAGACCACCATGCCCGATTACGGCATGCTGTCCTCGGGGCTGTCCAGCTTCCATGCGCTCGCGCGCAATCCTTGGGACCTCTCCAAGAATCCCGGCGGCTCAAGCGCAGGCGCCGGCGCCGCCGCGGCGGCCGGTTACGGTCCGTTGCATCTTGGCACCGATATCGGCGGCTCGGTCCGCCTCCCCGCAGGTTGGTGCGGCCTTGTCGGCTTGAAGCCGAGCCTCGGCCGCGTGCCGATCGATCCGCCCTATGTCGGCCGCGTCGCCGGTCCCATGACCCGCACGGTCGACGATTGTGCGCTGATGATGAGCGTGCTCTCAAAACCCGACCGGCGCGACGGCATGAGCCTGCCCGCCGAGCCCCTCAACTGGAAGGGGCTGGAAAAGTCCCCGCGAAAATTGCGCATCGGCCTGATGCTCGATCTCGGCGTCGGCCACAAACTGGAGAAACCGGTGCGCGAGGTCGCGGTGAAGGCGGCAAAAGCATTCGAGTCCGCCGGCGCCGTTGTCACCGAAGTCGATGGCATCCTCACGCGCGAAATGCTCGATGGCCTCGACAATTTCTGGCGCGCGCGGATGTGGGACGATCTGTCCAAGCTGACGCCAGCCGAGCAGGCAAAGGTGCTGCCCTATATCTTCAAATGGGGCGAGTCCGGTGCCAAACTCTCCGGCCTCGACGTCATCCGCGGCTTCAACCAGACCATGGCGATCCGCGCCGCGGCCGCAAAGCTGTTCTGCGAGCTCGACTACGTGATCTCGCCGACCGCGCCGAACGTGAACTTCCCGGCGGAGTGGGCCTCGCCCACCAACGATCCCATGAAGCCGTTCGAGCACATCTGCTATACCGTGCCGTGGAATATGTCGGAAAACCCTGCGGTCTCGATCAATGGCGGATTCGACACCAAGGGTTTTCCCATCGGCGTGCAGATCGTCGGCCGCCGCTTCGACGATATCGGCGTGCTCGGCATGGCCAAGGCGTTTGAAGGCCTGCGTGGGACGCAGCGGCCCTGGCCCAGCCCGCCGGCGCATTGAGGCCTGCGAAACTGTCAGACTGCGACATGGCCGGGCTTGCCCCGGCCATTGTCGTTTGAGTACTCAGGAGAGAAGACATGCCCTGTCCGCGCAAGACGCACGGTGGTGTGCGTGCATGACGTCTTCACGAGACTGCGTTCAAGAAGGAAGGAAACCACCATGGCGTATGAGACGATCAAATACGAGGTCGCCGAGCAGATCCTCACCATCACGCTGAACCGGCCCGACAAGCTCAACGCCTTCAACGCGCAGATGCAGGCCGAGCTCATCGACGCGTTCGACGCCGCCGACAACGACGACAATGTCCGCGCCATCATCGTTACCGGTGCCGGCCGCGGCTTCTGCGCGGGCGCCGATCTTTCGTCGGGCGCCGACACGTTCGCCCGCGACGCGCGGCGCGGGCCGGTGAAGCGGCTCGCCGACGGCAAGGTGGACTACAGCGATCCGCAGGTGCGCGATGGCGGTGGCCAGGTGACCTTGCGCATCTTCAAATGCCTGAAGCCTGTCATAGCCGCGGTGAACGGACCTGCTGTCGGCATCGGCGTCACCATGCAGCTCGCGATGGATATCCGCATCGCATCCGATGCTGCACGCTTCGGCTTCGTGTTCTCCCAGCGCGGCATCGTGCCCGAGGCCGCCTCGAGCTGGTTCCTGCCGCGCATCGTCGGCATCTCGCAGGCGCTGGAATGGTGCTATTCGGGCCGCGTCTTCCCGGCCCAGGAAGCGCTCGCCTGCCGTCTCGTCAGCAAGGTCGTGGCGCCGGATGATCTGTTGCCGACTGCCCGTGCGCTCGCCAAGGAGTTCGCAGCGAAGACCGCGCCTGTCTCGGTCGCGCTGATCCGCCAGATGATGTGGCGCATGATGGGCGCGGACGATCCGATGGAAGCCCACAAGGTCGACAGCCGCGGCATCTACGCCCGCGGCCGCTCCGACGACGTCAAGGAAGGCGTGGTGTCCTTCCTGGAAAAGCGCCCCGCGCAGTTCAAGAACAAGGTGTCCAGCGACATGCCGGACTATTTCCCGTGGTGGACCGAGCGGGAGTATAAATAGCTTTGTAGGGTCGGTTAGCCTGCGGCTGCGCGAAACGCAATCGCTTGGCGTAACCCACCTCTTTCGTACCGCGTCACAGAAGTGGTGGGTTACGCCTTCGGCCAACCCACCCTACGTCCTCAATCCATCACCAGCGCCACGCGCCCGATCGCCTTACGGTCGAGCAACAGCCGCATCGCCTTCGCATAATCCGCCAGCGGCAGGCGGTGCGAGACGTTGGGACGCAGCTTGCCCTCCTCCGCCCATTGCAAGAGCGCCTTCAGGCGGACTTGGCCGAGCGCGGGATTTTTCCGCACGGCTTCGCCCGCACGCACGCCGAGCACGCTGGCCCCCTTGATCAGCAGCAGATTGGTCTTGGCCGAGCCGATGCCGCCGGTGAAGCCGATCACCAGCAGCCGCGCGCCCCAGGCGATACAGCGCATCGAGTCTTCGAAAACCTGACCGCCGACGGGGTCGAACACGACGTCCGCGCCGCGGCCGTCGGTGATGCGCTTGACGGCATCGCGGAAGGGCTCGCGATCGTAGCGCACGAGGTGATCGGCACCGCGCGCTTTCGCAATGGCGAGCTTCTCGTCGCTGGAGGCGGTTGCGATCACGGTCGCCCCCAGCATCTTGCCGAGTTCGACGGCCGCCAATCCCACACCACCGCCGGCGCCGTGCACCAGCAACACCTCGCCCGGCTCGACCCTGCCGCGATCGATCAGCGCATGATAGGCGGTGCCGTGGCCGGCGAGATAGGTCGCGGCTTCCGCGTAGTCAAAAGTCGACGGCATCGGCGTCAGCTGCGACGGCGTCACGACCGCTTCATCGCTGAACGCACCATGGCGCATCTTGACGATGACCTTGTCGCCGACGGCGACGCCCCTCGCCTCCGCGCCAACCTCGGTGACGTCCCCGGCAGCTTCCATGCCGGGCGTGAACGGCAACTCGGGCTTGAGCTGATATTCGCCGGCCGCCATCAGCACGTCGGGAAAGTTCAGTCCGGCAGCGCGAATCGCGACACGAACCTCGCCCGGCTTCAGGGTACGCGACGGAAATTCTTCCAACCGCAACGTCTCGGGCGCGCCGAGCGCGCGACAAACGACAGCCCGCACCATCAGGCCGCGCTCGCCTTGCTGCGCAGCAGCGCCTCGCGGATCAACGGCAGCCGGTCGTTGCCAAAGTACATGTCGGTCTTGTTCACAAAGATCGTCGGCGAGCCGAAGCCGCCGCGGGCGACGACCTCTTCCGTGTTGGTCTTGAGCTGATCCTTGATCCCCTGCTCGGAAATGCCGGCAAAGAATTTTGACTCGTCGATGCCGACCTTCCTGCAGATCTCGGCCAGCACCGCATCCTGCGAAATATCCTTGTCGCCGCCCCAATAGGTCTCGAACACGGCGGTGGCGAACGGCACCATGTCTTTGCCGAGCCAGATGCAGCCGCGCATCGCCTTCACGCTGTTTACCGGAAACACCGTCGGCGGCATCTTGATCGACAGGCCCGCCGAGCGCGCCCAGTCCTGAAGGTCCTTTTTCATATAGCGCGCCTTGAGCGGCACCGGCTTTTCCCGCTGCGCGTAAACGCTCGGATTGACCGTGTTGAAGATGCCGCCGACCAGGATCGGCCGCCAGATGATCTCCGCGCCGAGCTCCTTGGCCAGCGGCTGGATGTTGTGGAAGGCGAGATAGGTCCAGGGGCTGGAACAGTCGAAGAAGAATTCGATCATGGGGTTTCCTTGTGTTTGGTTTCTTTCGCTCTCTCCTCCGTCATTGCGAGCGAAGCGAAGCAATCCAGAATCTTTCCGCGGCAACAATCTGGATTGCTTCGTCGCTTCGCTCCTCGCAATGACGAGGATAGAGCAGTGCCTACTTCTTTCCCAACAGCTCCTTGGCACGCTGGCCGAACATGATCTTGCGTGATTCCTCGTCGAACGGTTCTTTCACGAACTTGCCGATCGCAAGCCCCGCCTGCACCTGCGGCCTTGCGCGGACCTCGGCGTACCAGCGTTTCACGTTCGGATAGTCGTTGAGCGTAAAGCCCTGCGCCTTGTGGGTCATGGTCCAGGGGAAGCAGGCGATGTCGGCGATGGAATAGTCGCCGGCAACATAGGCGCCGGTCTTGCCGAGCTGCCGGTCGAGCACGCCATAGAGCCGCGCGGCCTCGTCGCGGTAGCGCTGGATCGCGTAAGGAATCTTCTCGGCGGCATAGAGCGCGAAATGGCCGTGTTGGCCGAGCATCGGTCCGAGCCCCGCCATCTGCCACATGACCCACTGGATGGTGGTGGATCGGCCGCGCAGGTCACTGGGCAGGAAGCGGCCGGTCTTCTCCGCCAGATAGATCAGGATTGCGCCGGTCTCGAAGGCCGAGAACGGTTCGCCACCATCGGCAGGTGCATGATCGACGATCGCGGGAATCCGATTGTTCGGGGAGATCGCGAGAAACTCAGGGTTGAATTGCTCGCCGGCGCGGATGTTGACGGACTTCACATTATAGGGAAGCCCGAGTTCCTCCAGCATGATCGAGATCTTCCAGCCGTTCGGCGTCGGCGCGTAATAGAGGTCGATCATCGCCTTCCCTATGCCCGTCGCCGGTTGAAATGACGACTTTTGTTGTTCTGTACCTCGACGTTAAGACATGGCAGGAATGGGCGCAACACAACCCGCCGGGAGGGCCGCCATGCTGTTTCCAACCACGATCGCCGGCTCCTTGCCGAAGCCGGAATGGCTAGCCGAACCCAACATGCTCTGGGCGCCCTGGAAGTCGCAAGGCGACGCGCTTGCGCGCGCCAAGCGCGATGCCACGATGCTTGCGGTGAAGATCCAGGAGGACGCCGGCATCGACATCGTCTCCGAGGGCGAGCAGGCCCGCCAGCATTTCGTCCACGGTTTTCTGGAGAAGATCGACGGCATCGACTTTGCCCACAAGGTCGAAATGGGCATCCGCAAGGACCGTTACAAGGCAATGGTGCCGCAGGTCGTCGCGCCGCTCCAGCTCAAGGGCCGCGTCCATGCCGACGAGGCGCGCGTTGCGCGCGCACACACGAAGAGGAAGCTGAAGTTCACCCTGCCCGGCCCGATGACCATCATCGACACGATCGCTGATCGCTACTACGGCGACCGCGTCAAGATGGCCTTCGCCTTCGCCGATCTCCTGAACGAAGAAGCCAAGGCGTTGCAGGCCGACGGCGTCGACATGGTGCAGTTCGACGAGCCCGCCTTCAACGTCTACATGGACGAGGTCAACGACTGGGGCATCAAGGCGCTCGAGCGCGCAGCGCAAGGGCTGACCTGCGCCACCGCCGTGCACATCTGCTACGGCTACGGCATCAAGGCCAACACCGACTGGAAGGAGACGCTCGGCGCGCAATGGCGACAGTATGAGCAGATCTTTCCGGCGATCGACGCCAGCCCGATCCAGCAGGTCGCGATCGAGTGCCGGAACTCCAAAGTGCCGCTCGACCTGCTCGCGCTGCTCAGGAACAAGATCGTGCAGGCCGGCGTGATCGACGTCGCCAGCGACACGGTCGAGACCGCCGAGGACGTTGTTCAGGTGATCGATGCGGTGTCGAAATTCGTGCCCAAGAGCAACATCATTGCGACCACCAATTGCGGCATGGCGCCGATGCGGCGGGAGATCGCGGAGGCCAAGCTGATGGCGCTCGGCGCCGGTGCCGCGCTGGCGCGCGAGAAGCTCGGGTGATCGTGATCGTCCGACCGGTACCCATCCTCGTGGCGTTCGCGGTAATTGCATCAACCGCGGGCGCCGAGGATCGCTCCGTGCTTCTCAATTGCAAGGCGATGGTCGAGCGTGCGGAGAAGGACGCCGGCAGCGCCAGCGAGGCCGAACTCACCCGCTGCCGCCAGGTCATTCGCGAGTGGGCCCTGCGCGATGCACGGACGACGGTGGACGAACAAGGGCGGCCGCTGCGCTAGCGCGACGCGGTCGGGTGCAGGACGGGCCGATAGCCGGCATTGAGGGTGCGGAGCGTCGATGGCGGCGTCAGCAGCGTTGCTTCGCCAAGCTGACGCTGGACCGCGGTATAACCCGACGGCGACCACAGCAGCGCCCTTCCCTCCGTCACCAGAAAACTCTCCTCGCCCTGCTGCACCATCGCGCCGTCGGGAAGCTGGTCGAGCGGCACGAGCAGCGCGTGCAGCCGCTTCTTGCCGTGATCGAGCCGCTCGTGGTGCAGTACCGTGTCGATGTCGTGCATGCGGACGTCATGCACGCGATTGCCTTTTTCCCATGCAGACCGGAAGCGATTGGCATCGTCGCGGCGACAGTAGAAGCAGGGACGATGGCCGGCGGCGAGCGCAGTGGCCTCATCGAGGAAGAACAGCTCGGTCCAGCTTTGCGTCGCCATCACCTCGCGGCGGCGACCGCGGAATTCGCAGGTACAAGTGAGCCAGGCCGGCGACGACCAGCGCTTCCTGAGCAGCGTCTTCGTCGCGGGATCATGGATGATGCCGCGATTGCCGGTGAACAGGCCGCGATACGGCGTTGAGATGATATCGCCCGTGGGGGTGACGCGGTTTTGGAGGGGCATGGAAGCCTCCAATCGTCATTGCGAGCCACCGGGTCCGCGCGAAGCGCGGCCCGATGACAGGCTCCGCGAAGCAATCCAGAAATGTAGCCGCGGAAGCAGTCTGGATTGCTTAGTCGCTTCGCTCCTCGCAATGACGCGGGGAATCACGCCGCGCCGTCGCGGAGCGGCGGGTGGTAGGAAAGCGCGGTGTCCCAGGGGAAGAAGATCCAGGTGTCCTGCGAGACTTCCGTGATGAAGGTGTCAACCAGCGGACGGCCCTTCGGCTTGGCGTAGACGGTGGCGAAATGTGCGTCCGGCAGCATCTCGCGCACCAGCCTGCCGGTCTTGCCGGTGTCGACGAGATCGTCGACGATCAAGAGCCCCTTGCCGGTGCCGCCGCCGAGCATCATCGCCGATTCGGAAATGCCCTTGAGTATCTGCAGCTCGCCCTGCTTGTTGTGGTCGTAGCTGGCGATGCAGACCGTATCGATCACGCGAACGCCGAGCTCGCGCGCCACGATCGCGGCCGGCACCAGACCGCCGCGGGTGATCGCGATCACGGCGTGGAACGGGCCGACCTCGTTGAGCCTCCAGGTCAGCGCCCGGCAGTCCCGGTGGAACTGATCCCACGAGACCGGAAAGGCCTTGCCCGCCCGCTCCTGCGCACTCAGTTCCGGTGCTTCACCAGCCATTATCGTCTCCTGCTTCGTCTGCCGGCAGACTCTCTGCTACAGCATGATCCGGAAAAGTGTGCAGCGGTTTTCCGACAAGATCATGCTCAAATAAAACGCTAAAGCTCCCGGCGAGCCGGGGGCCTTTAGCGGCTGATGTTCAATCCCGCCAGCATTTCCTTCACCGCCGCCATCGCCGCCGCCAGCTTGTCGGCATCGCGCGAGCGCACCACCAGATTGGTGTTCGGCTTCTGCTCCTCGTCCATGAAGGGATAGCTGCCGATGATGGTGTCGGGATGGGCTGTTGCGATCGCCCGCAGCGGGCTGCCGATATCGCCCTCCCGCGCATTGGCGCGAACCGATTCGGACAGCATGCGCACGCCCGATTTCAGCTTCGGCGAGACGATGTCCATCATGGCCTGCATGATCGAGGGCACGCCGGCCATCACGATGACATTGCCGATCTTGAAGCCGGGGGCGAGGATGGTCGCGCTCTGGATCAGCTCGGCGCCATCAGGGATACGGGCCATGCGCAGGCGCGCCTCGTTGAGGTCCTGCTCGCTCCAGCGCTCGCGGAAACGGGCGACCACCTCCGGGTGATGATCGATGCCGACGCCGAACGCCTTGGCGACGCTGTCGGCGGTGATGTCGTCATGGGTCGGGCCGATGCCGCCGGTGGTGAAGACATAGGTGTAGCGTTGCCGCAGTGCATTCAGGGCGGCGATGATGTCATCCTCGTCGTCGGAGACGATCCGGACTTCCTTCAGGTCGATGCCGATATTAGTCAGGTATTCGGCGATGAAGCCAATATTCTTGTCCTTGGTTCGGCCGGACAGGATTTCATCCCCGATGACCAGAATGCCCGCCGTGACGATTTCGCTCATACCTTAAGTCCCTCACCTGTCGGCCCGACTTTGCCGAGGTAACGCGTTGAAGTCACGCGGTTTTGCTGTCGAAATAAGCAGTCCTCAGCCATTTTTTCAGGCACCTTCCCGGCGATATCCGGCAAATGCCCTCTCTCCATGCTTATCGCGCTGGCCCGGCCCTTGCTACCACCTGGGTAAGTCATGCACTCTTGCCGCATGACCACAGGACGTTGCGGTCTTCACAAAGGCCGATGCGACCTGACCAATGGCGCAACGCCTGGGGAGCGCAGTCGGGATTTATGGCAGTCGCGTTTGACGAAATGAATATACCCGGCGGGGACCTTCGCCCCGCCTATCAGGAGCTGGCGCGCTGGCTCAAGGAGACGCCTCCCGAGGCACTCGAATATCGCCGCCAGGAAGCCGAGCTCCTGTTCCGGCGCATCGGCATCACCTTCGCGGTCTACGGGGACACCGAGTCCACTGAGCGCCTGATCCCCTTCGACGTGATCCCGCGGATCATGTCCGGCAAGGAATGGGCGCTCTTGGAGAAGGGCCTGAAGCAGCGCGTGCGCGCGCTCAACATGTTCCTGCGCGACATCTATCATGGCCGTGACATCCTGCGCGCCGAGATCGTGCCCGACGATCTGATCTTCCAGAACCCGGTCTTCCGCCCCGAGATGAACGGCCAGCAGGTACCGCACGACGTCTACGTGCACATCGCCGGCATCGACATCGTCCGGGTCGACGCCGAGGACTTCATCGTGCTGGAGGACAATGCGCGCACGCCCTCGGGCGTGTCCTACATGCTGGAAAACCGCGAGATCATGATGCGGCTGTTTCCGGACCTGTTCGCCCGCCACAAGGTGGCGCCGGTCGAGCGCTATCCGGACGAGCTGCTCGCGGCCCTGCGCTCGGTCGCGCCGCACAGCGCATCGAGCGAGCCGACGGTCGCCCTGCTCACGCCGGGCGTCTACAACTCCGCCTATTACGAGCACTCGTTCCTCGCCGACAAGCTCGGCATCGAGCTCGTGGAGGGACGCGACCTCATCGTCAAGAACAACGAAGTGTTCATGCGCACGACCGAGGGAATGAAGCGGGTTGACGTGATCTACCGCCGTGTCGACGACGACTTCCTCGATCCGCTCACCTTCCGCCCCGACTCCGTGCTCGGCGTGCCGGGACTGATGTCGGCCTATGCGGCCGGCAACATCACACTCGCCAACGCCGTCGGTACCGGTATCGCCGACGACAAGGCGATCTACTCCTACATGCCGGATATCGTGAAATTCTACCTCGGCGAGGAACCGATCCTGAAGAACGTGCCGACCTGGCGCTGCCGCGAGCCGAAGGATCTTGCCTATGTGCTGGACAACTTAAGCGATCTCGTCGTCAAGGAAGTTCACGGCTCCGGCGGCTACGGCATGCTGATCGGACCGGCCGCGACGAAGGCGACCATCGAAGCTTTCCGCGAAAAGCTCAAGCGCGAGCCGGAAGGGTTTATCGCGCAGCCGACGCTGGCGCTTTCGACCTGCCCGACCTGCACGGCCTCGGGCCTTGCCCCGCGCCACGTGGACTTGCGGCCCTTCGTGCTCACCGGCCGCAAGACCACCACCATCGTGCCGGGCGGGCTCACGCGCGTCGCACTGAAGGAAGGCTCCCTGGTGGTGAATTCCAGCCAGGGCGGCGGCACCAAAGACACCTGGATCCTGGACGAGTAGACAGATGCTGTCGCGTACCGCCGAAAACCTCTACTGGCTCGCCCGCTATGTCGAACGGGCCGAATATCTCGCGCGCACCATCGATGCGACGCTCCGCGTCACCGCGCTGCCCGCCGCCTATGTCGGCAAGACCAACGAATGGGACTCGGCGCTGCTCACCGCCGGTGTCGCCGCAAGCTTCTATCAGACCTACGAGGAAGCCAACGAGCACAACGTCGTCGACTACCTCTCGTTCTCCGCGGACAACCCGTCTTCGATCAGGAACTGCATCGAGGCGGCGCGGCTGAACTCGCGCTCGGTCCGCACCGCACTGACCAGCGAGATGTGGGACACCATCAACTCGGCCTGGATCGAGCTCCAGGCGGTGTGGAGCAAGGGCACCTCCACGCGCGAGGATCTCGCAAAATTCCTGCGCTTCGTGCAGGAGACCTCGCTGCGCTTCGACGGCTCGGCCTACCGGACCATGCTGCGCAACGACGCCTATTGGTTCTCGCGGATGGGCGTGCACCTGGAGCGCGCCGACAACACCGCGCGCATTCTCGACGTGAAGTACCACGTCCTGCTGCCCGAGGAAGAGCATGTCGGTGGCCCGCTCGACTTCTATCAGTGGAGCTCGATCCTGCGCTCGGTCTCGGCGCTGACCGCCTATCACTGGGTCTATCGCGAGACGCTGAAACCCTGGCTGATCGCGGATCTCTTGATCCTCAACGACACGCTGCCGCGCTCGCTGGCAAGCTGCTACGGCAATCTCGTGCGCAACCTCGACCAGATCGGCGTCGCCTATGGCCGCCAGGGTCCGGCCCAGCGCCATGCCCGCGGCATCCGCAACCGGCTCGAACACAGCAATATGAACGACATCTTCCAGCAGGGCGTGCATGAATTCATTCAGGAATTCATTGCGGACAATTCCAGGCTGGGCGAAATCATCACGAAGCAGTATTTGATCTGATACACGCAGTCATTCCGGGGCGCCCGAAGGGCGAACCCGGAACGACGGAATCGAAACATCATGCGCCTGCGAATCCAGCACACCACGACCTATCGCTACGAGCCGCCGGCCACCAGCGTGATCCAGATCCTGCGCATGACGCCGTGCAGCCATGATGGGCAATATGTGGCGGAATGGCAGATCGACGTATCGACCGACACCAAGCTCGACACCCATGAGGATGCGTTTGGCAACGTCACCCATGTGCTGTCCTGCGGGCCCGTCGGCGACATCCAGATCACCGCCGAAGGCCTGATCGAGACTCACGACACCGGCGGTGTGCTCCGCGGCGCCGACGAGCGCTTTCCGGCCGGAATGTTCTTGCGTTCCACCGACCTCACCTCGGTCAATCCGGCGATGACGGCGGTTGCGCGCCAGCTGCGCAGCGAAGCCGAGAGCGATACGCTCGGCTTCCTGCATACGCTGATGACGCAGATCAGCGAGCATATGACGTTCGACGAGGACCCGACCAACAGCGGCACGTCTGCAGCGGAAGCCTTCACGCTCAAGCGCGGCGTCTGCCAGGACTACGCGCACATCTTCATTGCCTGTGCCCGCACCGGCGGCGTGCCGGCGCGCTTCGTCTCAGGCCACTTTTTACGCTCCGACGGCGCGGTGCATCAGGACGCTGGCCACGCCTGGGCGGAAGCCCATGTGCCGGATCTCGGCTGGGTCGGCTTCGATCCCGCCAACAGCATCTGCACCACCGACGCCCATGTCCGCGTTGCGATCGGGCTCGACTATCTCGGCGCGGCACCCGTTCGCGGCACCCGCTATGGCGGCGGCGCGGAGACGCTGGCGGTCGCTGTCAAGGTCGAGCAGGCCGGCCGCGGCGGGCAATCGCAGTCGCAGCGGCAGAGCTAGGCGCAGCCGCATTCACGGGGCGCTGCCGGCCCAACGCATGGGGCGTGCTATGATCGCGGAGTCGGATCAGACACGCGAGGTACCCCATGTCGACTGTAAAGCTGCTTTCGGACGAAGAGCTCTCCGGCGAGGCGCGCGCCGTTTTCGACGATATCCGCAAGGTGCGGCAGTCGGATTTCGTCAACAATTTCTGGCGAGCGCTGGCGCATGATCCGAAGACGCTGCGTCGGACCTGGGAGAGCGTCAAGGAGGTGATGGCTCCAGGAGCGCTCGATCCCAAGATCAAGGAGATGCTCTATGTCGCGGTTTCGGTGGCACATGGCTGCAGCTACTGCATCCATTCGCACACCGCCAGCGCCCGGGCCAAGGGCATGACCGAGGCGGAATATGGCGAGATGCTCGCCATCGTCGGCATGGCCGCGGAGACGAACCGGTTGGTCACGGCACTCGGTGTTCCCGTTGACGAGGCGTTCCTCGTCGATGCCGCCGAATGAGGTGGGCAGTCGCAGCGGCAGAGCCAAGCTGTCTCGCCCGTCATTCCGGGAATCGGGGGTTGGAGCGGCCTCTGAAATTCGCTAGTAATTCCGCGCAAACGCGTTCGGGGACTGGAAATGACCTATTGTTGCGGAATCCTGGTTCGGGACGGTCTGGTGATGATCGCCGATACCCGCACCAATGCCGGCCTCGACAACGTCTCGACCTTCCGCAAGCTGCACATCTTCTCCCAACCCGGCGAGCGCATCATGGCGATCGCCAGCGCGGGCAACCTCGCCATCAGCCAGTCGGTGCTGTCCACCCTGACCGAGGGGCTGGAAGATCCGACGACCGGCGAGGTCGAGACGCTGATGAACGCACCGACCATGTTCCAGGCGGCCCAGCGCATCGGCCGGGCGATCCGGGCCGTGCACGCGACCGAAGGTCCGGCGCTGAAATCCGAGGACGTGTCCTTCGATGTCTCCTTCCTGTTCGGCGGCCAGATCAAGGGCGCGCGCATGCGCCTGTTCATGGTCTACACGGCAGGCAACTTCATCGAGTGCACGACCGACACGCCCTACCTGCAGATCGGCGAGCACAAATACGGCAAGCCGGTGCTCGACCGCGCCATGCATTACGACGTCGAGCTCTACGAGGCGCTGAAGACCGGCCTGATCTCGATGGACTCGACCATGCGTTCCAATCTCGGCGTCGGCCTTCCGATCGACGTGCTGGTGGTGCGCGCCGACGCCTGCGAAGCCGATCTCAACCATCGCATCGAGGCGGGCGAGCCTTATTTCCACGACCTGCGTTCGCGCTGGTCGGCGGCCTTGCGCGCGGCGCACCAGAACATCCCGCGGCCGCCCTACAAGAACGAAAAAGAATCCAAAACCTGACGTTGAGAGAAAAGGCAGGAAACGATGAATGAAGCGAAAAAGATCGCAGTGGTGACGGGCGCCGGCACCGGTGTCGGGCGCGCGGCCTCGCTGGCGCTGATGAACACCGGCTTCACCGTGGTGCTCGTGGGGCGCCGGCTCGACATGCTCGAGGAGACGGCAAAGCTCGGCCCCGCTGGAAAGAGCCTGTGCGTCACCGCGGACATGACCAAGCCGGACCAGATCGCCGCGCTGTTCGCCAAGGTCAGCTCGACCTATGGCCGGCTCGACGTGCTCTTCAACAATGCCGGCATGGGCGCACCGGCCGTGAACTTCGAGGACCTCAGCCTCGAACAGTGGCAGGCGGTGGTGAACACCAACCTCACCGGCCCGTTCCTGTGCACCCAGCACGCCTTCCGCATCATGAAGGACCAGACCCCGCGCGGCGGCCGCATCATCAACAACGGCTCGATCTCGGCGCATGCGCCACGGCCGTTCTCGGCGGCCTACACCTCGACCAAGCACGCCATCACGGGCCTGACCAAGGCCAGCAACCTCGACGGCCGCATGTACGACATCGCGGTCGGCCAGGTCGACATCGGCAACGCCGCGACGCCCATGACCGATCGCATGGTCAACGGCCCCGGCGTGCTGCAGCCGGACGGCACGACCAAGCACGAACCGCGCATGGACGCCAAGGCGGTCGGCGATGCCGTCGCCTACATGGCCGGCCTGCCGCTCGACGCCAACGTGCTGTTCATGACCGTCATGGCGAGCAAGATGCCGTTCGTCGGACGGGGCTGAAGTCTTCTACCCTCTCCTCGGCTTGCGGGGAGAGGGGATGACTCAAAAAGTGAAAAACAACCCCATGCACAGTAGGCGTCAAGAGGTGCTCGGTTGCGGGGGTGAAGGGACTTAAGTCCACGCAACATCTCAACAATCGTCATTGCGAGCGAAGCGAATCAATCCGGACTGCCTCCACGGACAGCTTCCGGATTGCTTCGTCGCTTCACTCCTCGCAATGACGAGTGGAGAGAGCGTGGTCCCTACTCCAGGCTCTCCACCTGCCGCAGGCTCGGGAACAGCTTCATCCACAGCAGCGCCACTGCGACCGTGCACACGCCGCCGAGCACTGCGGCCGGCATGGCGCCGAACAGCGCGGCCGTGAGCCCGCTCTCGAACTGGCCGAGTTGGTTGGAGGCATTGATGAACAGGAAGTTCACCGCGCCGACGCGGCCGCGCATCTCGTCGGGCGTGGCGAGCTGCACCAGCGAGAAGCGGATCACGACGCTGATCGTGTCGGCCGCGCCGAGAACGGCGAGCGAGAGCACCGACAGCCACATCCAGGACGACAGCGCGAACACGATCGTGGCGACACCGAACACGATCACGGCCTGGAACATGCGCAGGCCGACATGCCGCGAGATGGTGTGGCGCGCCAGCACCATGGTCATCAACAATGCGCCGACCGCCGGCGCGGCGCGCAGCACGCCGAGCCCGACCGGGCCGGTCTGGAGGATGTCGCGGGCATAGATCGGCAGCAGCGCGGTGACGCCGCCGAACAGCACGGCGAACAGATCGAGCGAGATGGTGCCCAGGATCGCCGGATTGCTGCGGATGAAGCGGACGCCGGCAAAAATATTGTCCGAGCTCGTCCCCTCCTTGGCCACAGCCTGCGGGCGCGGACGGATCAAGCCGGTCAGGATCATCCCGAGAATCCAGAACAGCACCATCACGGCATAGGCAAGATGCGGCGCGATTGCATAGGCGAAACCGCCGAGCGCCGGCCCCGTGATGGTCGCGACCTGCGCCGCGCCGCTGGACACAGCCGTGGCGCGCTGCAGCGATCCCTGCGGCGCGACCAGCGGCAGCAGCGCCGCGGTGGTCGGGCTCTCGAAGGCGCCGGCGATGCCGAGCACGAAGGTCGCAACGAAAATCTGTATCTCGCCGACCGCGCCAAGATAGGTGATGATTGCGAGATAGAGCGCGGTCGCCGCTTCCACGAGCTGGCAGAGCTGGACCACGCGCTTGCGCTCGTAGCGGTCGGCGGCGTGGCCGGCGACGAACACCAGCAGCGCTGTGGGCAGGAACTGCACCAGCCCGACCATGCCGAGGTCGAAGGCCGAACCGGTGAGATCGTAGATCTGCCAGCCGATTGCGACCGCCGCGATCTGGCTAGAAAAGCGCGACAGGCTGCGCGAGAGCAGGAAAAACAGGAAAGCACGGTGGGTGAGGAGTTCGCGGGCGCTCACCGGCGGATTCGCCCGTAACGGCTGCGCTTCGCTAAGCTCTTGGCTCACCTCTTGGACCATCCGCGCCTGATATTGACGATGCCCCGCGTGGCTGACACGGACCGGCTTGTCAACAGCGGGCGGCTCCGGTGATCTCAAGGCATTGCGTTTGCAACGCATGCGCGGCCATAATCATTGGGGGTTTGGGAACATCATGCTGCGGCTGCAATCGTCACTCGGCATTTTCGCATTGCTGCTGCTCGCCTTCGCGTTGGCAGAGAATCGCCGCGCCGTATCGCTGCGCCAGGCGGCGATCGGCCTCGGTGCGACCTTGGCCACCGCGATTGTCCTTTTGAAGCTGCCCGTCGTCGCGCACGCCTTCGGCGCCATCAATGACGCGGTCGGCGCGATTTCGGCGGCTTCGCGCGCCGGCTCCTCCTTCGTGTTCGGCTATATCGGCGGCGGTACCCAGCCCTTCGACGTAAAGGTGCCCGGCGCCGATTTCATCCTGGCGTTCCAGGCGCTGCCGATCGTGCTGGTGATGAGCGTGCTGACGACGCTGCTGTTCCATTGGCGCGTGCTGCCGCCGGTTGTGCGCGGCATGGCCTGGCTGCTGGAGCGGACGCTGGGCGTCGGCGGCGCGGTCGGTCTTTCGACCGCGGCCAACATCTTCCTCGGCATGGTCGAGGCGCCGCTGTTTGTGCGGCCGTATCTCGCGCAGATGACGCGGAGCGAACTGTTCCTGGTGATGACCGGCGGCATGGCCGGCATCGCCGGCACGGTGCTGGTGCTCTATGCGACGCTTCTGGCGCCGCTCATTCCGGATGCCGCCGCGCATTTCGTCATCGCCTCCGTGCTGGGCGCGCCGGCCGCGATCCTCGTCAGCCTCATCATGGTGCCCGAGACATCCGACAAGCGCACCGGCGGCGCGCTTGAGGATCCGGAGATGAACGTCTCCGGCACGATGGATGCCATCGTGAAAGGCACCACCGCGGGCCTCGAACTGCTGCTCAATATCGTCGCGATGCTGCTGGTGCTGGTGGCGCTGGTCCATCTCGTCAACGCCATGCTGGGCCTTTTGCCTGACATCGGCGGCGCCGCGATCTCGTTGCAGCGCCTGCTTGGGCTGGTGATGGCGCCGGTCTGCTGGCTGATGGGGTTGCCCTGGGATCAGGCCGTGACCGCCGGCAGCCTGATGGGCACCAAGACGGTGCTCAATGAGCTGATCGCCTATGTCGATTTCTCAAAGCTGCCGCCCGACGCGCTCGATCCGCGCTCGCGCCTGATCATGCTCTACGCGATGTGCGGCTTCGCCAATTTCGCCAGCCTCGGCATCATGATCGGCGGCCTCGGCGTCATGGCCCCGGAGCGGCGCGAGGAGATCAACGCGCTCGGGCTGAAGTCGATCGTGTCGGGGACGCTGACGACGTGCTTGATGGGGGCGATCGTGGGGGTGTTGGCGTAAGATCGGCGTACTCTCCGCTCGTCATTCCGGGGCGCCGCGAAGCGCGAGCTACGGTGCGCCATTGCGCACCTGAGAATCCATTTCACCACTTGTATTGCCGCGCGATGGATTCCGGGCTCGCGCTACGCGCGCCCCGGAATGACGGCGCAGAAATGACGGCGCAGAGACGGGTGCTCTTCTCGACAGCGCCTACGCCTTCAACTCCACCGTCCTGAACTCCGCCGGCAGGATCACCTCCAGCAGCTCCACGTCGTCCGAATAATCCAAGATCATGTGCTTGATCTTCGGCGGCTGGGTCCAGGCGCTGCCTTCCTTCATCAACGTCTCGCCCTGCCCGTCCATGTAGGTCTTCACCCAGCCCTTGAGCACGTAGACCATCTGGAATTCGACGTCGTGGAAGTGCAGCTTCGACACCTCGTCCGGATTGCAGGGGCCCTGCAGGCGGATCACGTGGGCTTGCGCGAGGCCGTGGGTGGCGTCGGCAATGCCGAGGTCACGGTATTTCGCGTAGGCGCGCAGGCCGTCGGCTTTGAAATCCTCTTCGCGGTGGTGACTGACGGCAATGCGCTGCTTGGGACGTGCGGGTTTCTTGGCGGATGACTTTGCCGTTGTCGTGCGAGCCTTCGCCTTCACCGCCTTGCGCGCCGAAGATCGCGCTGCGGCCTTGGGTCCACTCCGCTTCTTCACCGCGGTTTGCGCTGCGCTGCGCGATTTCGCTTTCTTGGCCATGGCTGCCTCCCCTGTTGTTATCGGGAGAGGCTAGCACAGAATGCGGGGTCGTAGGATGGGTGGAGCGCTTGCGAAACCCATCATCTCACGGCTTGCGACGGCGATGGGTTTCGCTTCGCTCCACCCATCCTACGCGATCTACGCTTCTCGCCGTCAATTCAGCCGGAACACGCCGTCTACAGCGCGCAGTTCGGCGGGCTTGATCAGCTTGGAATGCGCCACGGTCACCGAGAACAGCGGGCCGTCGAGCTTCTCCTGCCAGAACGCCAGGAAGTCGGTCAGCGCCGGAAATTTCGGGAACAGATCGTAGTTCTGCCAGACATAGGTCTGGAGCAGCGAGGGATGATCCGGCATCCGGTAGAGAATTTGCGCCGTCGTCAGCCCGTAACCCAGCACCTGTTTCCGGAAGTCGTCGGAAACAACCCCAACCCGCGAGATCATGCGAACCTCCTTTGCAGGAGCGCATATTCAGGGGGGCTTTCTGCGGTACGCTCTACGAGCCACCCGGTGGAGATGCGCTCACATGAGTGAAATGTGACGCAAACTGACAATTCATCTCAAGCCCAAAAGTTTAACAAGTTGTTGAAATTCAATGCGTTAGCAGCAGATGCGGCTCCCTGCTAATACGGCTCCGAGGGCCGGTTAACGATGGTAAAGAGATTCTGGCAGTCCGCGCTTCCGAGTGCTGTTTTTTCTGCTAGAAGCCCTTGCCCCCGCAAAATTCCTGTCCTATTTCAGCCTCGCCCGCGCTAGCACTCGCGGGTATCGATTGCTAACGACTAAAAATCCCCAACTCGTGCAAATGCTTAGGAGAGCTGCATGAAATTCCGTCCGCTTCACGACCGCGTCGTGGTCAAGCGTATCGACGCAGAAGAGAAGACCGCTGGCGGCATCATCATTCCCGACACTGCCAAGGAAAAGCCCTCCCAGGGCGAAGTCGTCGCCGTCGGCCCGGGTGGCCGCGACGAAGCCGGCAAGCTGATCCCGATCGACCTCAAGGTCGGCGACCGCGTGCTGTTCGGCAAGTGGTCCGGCACCGAAGTCAAGATCGACGGCGTCGATCTTCTGATCATGAAGGAAAGCGACATCATGGGCGTCCTCGACGTCCCCGCTTCCAAGAAGAAGGCGGCCTAAGAGCCCCTCTCTCCCTCCAGTCAAACACCTCAAGGAAAATTTCAGATGGCAGCCAAAGAAGTCAAATTCTCGGTTGAAGCGCGCGACAAGATGCTGCGCGGCGTCGACGTTCTCGCCAACGCGGTGAAGGTCACGCTCGGTCCGAAGGGCCGCAACGTCGTGCTCGACAAGTCGTTCGGCGCTCCCCGCATCACCAAGGACGGCGTCACCGTCGCCAAGGAGATCGAGCTCGAGGACAAGTTCGAGAACATGGGCGCCCAGATGGTGC
>JAEYRD010000087.1 GCA_023435725.1 Pseudomonadota bacterium
CTCCAGCGTGGTGGCGAACTTCGCCAGCTCCGCATTGTTGTCGAGCTTGGCGCGGTGGGCGAGGCCACGCGTCCAGGCGAAGATCGAGGCGATGGAGTTGGTCGAGGTCTCCTTGCCCTTCTGGTGCTCGCGGTAGTGGCGGGTCACCGTGCCATGGGCGGCCTCGGCTTCCACCGTCTTGCCGTCGGGGGTGAGCAGCACCGAGGTCATCAGGCCGAGCGAGCCGTAGCCCTGCGCGACCGTGTCGGACTGCACGTCGCCGTCGTAGTTCTTACAGGCCCAGACATAGCCGCCGGACCACTTCAGGGCCGAGGCCACCATGTCGTCGATCAGACGGTGCTCGTAGGTCAGGCCCTTGGCGTCGAATTCCTTCTTGAACTCGCGGTCGAAGATGTCCTGGAAGATGTCCTTGAAGCGGCCGTCATAGACCTTGAGGATGGTGTTCTTGGTCGAGAGGTAGACAGGATAGTTGCGCAGCAGGCCGTAGTTGAAGGAGGCGCGGGCGAAGTCGATGATGGAGTCGTCGAGATTGTACATCTCCATGGCGACGCCGGCGCCGGGCGCCTTGAACACTTCCTTCTCGATCACGGTGCCGTCCTCGCCGACGAACTTCATCGACAGGGTGCCCTTGCCCGGGAACTTGATGTCGGTGGCGCGGTACTGGTCGCCATAGGCGTGACGGCCGATGATGATCGGCTTGGTCCAGCCGGGAACGAGGCGCGGCACGTTCTTGCAGATGATCGGCTCGCGGAAGATCACGCCGCCGAGGATGTTGCGGATGGTGCCGTTCGGCGACTTCCACATCTGCTTGAGGTTGAACTCCTTCACCCGGGCCTCGTCCGGGGTGATGGTGGCGCACTTGACGCCGACGCCGACCTTCTTGATGGCTTCGGCGGCGTCGATGGTCACCTGGTCATTGGTGTGGTCGCGGTGCTCCATCCCCAGGTCGAAATAGAGCAGTTCGACATCCAGGAACGGGGTGATCAGCTTGTCCTTGATGTACTGCCAGATGATCCGGGTCATCTCGTCGCCATCGAGTTCGACGACGGGGTTGGTCACCTTGATTTTTGCCATGATCGGGGAAGCCCTCTTGGGAACGGCGCCGCTGGCGCCAACGTGAATATCCGGGGCCTCATAGCACCGGGAAGCGGCGGGCGAAAGCCAAGTGATTATGCACTTTTAGCCCATCCAGCTTCCGCAGATGGGGGGCGGCAGCGACCCTGCCACGGGGCGGGCCTCAGGCTTTGGAAGAGATTCAAAAGCCGATTCTAACCCCGTTATTTCCCTTGAGAATTTTGTCAGGACAGGCAAACGACAGGCGAACGGGCAAGCCGCCTTCCGGCCGGCCTTGAATCAATTCCTAAGAGCGCCTCTGCAAGGCCTTGAGAACCAGCGTGAAAGCGAAACGAGATGTCGGGGACTGACAAGAGCAAGGCGGGGCTTTCCCTCGACGGTCCCATCGTGATCCTGGTCGAGCCGCAGCTCGGGGAAAACATCGGCATGGCCGCGCGCGCCATGGGCAACTTCGCGCTCGGCCGTCTCCGCATCGTCAACCCCCGCGACGGTTGGCCCAACATCGCCGCCCAGCGGGCGGCGGCCGGCGCCGATCACATCCTGGAACGGGTCGAGTTGTTCGACACGGTCGAGCAGGCCGTCGCCGACCTCGACCTGCTGTTCGCAACCACCGCCCGTGCCCATGATCAGGCCAAGCCCGTGGTCGGGCCGGAGGCGGCAGCAAGCGAGATCTCGGGACACATCGCCACGGGGGGCAAGGCCGGCATCATGTTCGGCCGGGAGCGCTGGGGTCTGACCAACGAGGAGGTCGGGCTCTCCAACCGCATCATTACCTTCCCGGTCAATCCGGGCTTTGCCTCGCTCAACCTCGCCCAGGCCGTGCTGCTGGTCGGCTATGAATGGTTCAAGCGTGCGACGTCAGGCGAACTTCCGCACGGTATGCCGGAGCGCTCCGAGCGCGCCTCGCAGCACCAGATGCAGGCCTTCTTCGACAACCTCGTGCGCGAGCTCGACCGGGTCGAATTCCTGCGCCCGGCCGAGAAGCGCGACACCATGCTGGTGAACCTGCGCAACATCTTCAGCCGCATGGAGCCGACCAAGCAGGACATGCACACCCTGCACGGGGTCATCATGGCGATCGCCGAGGGACGCAAGGGCCCGGCCAAGGGCGGCGTGCTCGATGGCGAGCAGGCCACACGCCTACGCGCGCTGCTGGCCGAACACGGGCAGGGCGGCGGTGTCCCCGACAGCGGCTCTACGGTGCGCGGCCTCGCGCGCCTGCTTCGCCGGAACCCGACCGATGCCGAGCGGTTGCTCTGGCAGGCACTCACCCGCGACCGCCGCTTCGCAGGCCAGTTCAAGCGCCAGACCCCGGTCGGCCGGCACATCCCCGATTTCGTCTCCTTCCCGCACCGGATCGCGATCGAGCTGGTCAACCCGGGCGAGGGCGAGACCATCGCCGCCGACCGCGCGTCGCGGCGCGCGTGGCTCGAGGCGCGGGACTATCGCGTGATGGAGATCCGGGCGGCGGATGTGGAGCGCGAGATCGAGGCGGAGCTGGTGCGGCTGCAGGGGATGATGGCGCAGAAGACGGCGGAAAATCCGTAGGGTCGGTTAGCGAGGGGCGTAACCCGCCTCATCTTGCGATCCTGCTTGAGAAGCGGTGGGTTACGCTTCGCTAGCCCACCGAATGATCAGGTAATCGAGATGCTGGCGGCAAATATCGAGCGCGATCTCGCCAGCGAACAGCATCGGCTGATTGCAAGCATGACGGCCGCGCGCTGAACGACGCTTTGAGCGCTGGCTGGCTAGGCGGCGGCCTCGATTCCCGTGCCGCCGCTGCGGTGAAGCCGGCGCAAGGCAGCCAGGTTGGTCGTCATGGAAGCGAGGCAGCAACGTGACTTGCCGCCGGATTTCGCCTCGTAGAGCGCGGTGTCGGCAACTGCAAGCAGCTCTTCGACCTCGCTGCCGTGGTCCGGCGACATGGCGATACCGACGCTCGCGCCGACATTGGCGCAAATTCCATCTGCAAGCTCGTAGGACATCGTCACCTCGGCGATGATGCGATGGCCCATGTCGAGCGCCTGCGCTGCCGTGGAATTGTCGGACAGGACGACGAATTCGTCGCCCCCCATTCGCGCGATGACCGAGTCGAGCGGGAGCGCCCGGTGCAGCCGCTCGGCGAGCCCTTTGAGCACCTTGTCGCCGGCGGCATGTCCAAAGGTGTCGTTGATCGGCTTGAAATTGTCGAGATCGAAGAACAGCACCGCAAAATGCGTTCCCTCGCGGCGCGATGCCTTCAGCTTGGTGGTGAGGGCTTCGACGAATCCGGCGCGGTTCAAGAGCCCCGTGAGCGCATCATGATGCGCGCGATGGCTGTTCTCGCGTTCGGCGCGCATGGTGGTGATCAGCATTCGGTTGAGCCGGAAGGCGGCGGCGGTCATGGCAGCCAGGTACATCGGCACCTGGAGGTAGACGATGTAGAACAGCGGTTCGCCGGCGAGCGCGGCACCGGGGATGATGGGACCGAGACTCAGCAGGATCATGGTCCCGGCCAGCCGCGGCGCGCCGAAATTGCGGAAGCAGATGCCGCCGACCATTGCGGCCGCCGACAGGGACGCCAGCATGGCAACGACCCAGTCGCCGCTCGCGAGGCTGGCGAGGGCCCCAAATCCGACGCTGGCGCTCCAGGCGACTGCGAGCAGGAGATGAAGGTCGGTCGGCGTCGGGCGGTGAGCACGCGCCCTGCGATGAGCGAGGACCAGCACGACGAGGCGGGCCAGGCAGATCGCGATCTCCATCACGAGCCAGACAATGAACGGTGCAGCCTGCTTGCGGCCAGCGATCACGGCGGCGACGGCAATGGTGTTGACGGCGCCGGCAGCAAACACCGGCAACGATCCATGGAGCTGGGCAATGAGTGCGGCGCGGATGTCGTCGGGGACGCCGGGCCCCGGCTCGGCCAGCCAGCGTGTCAGGCGCCAGCGCGGCGCACTGTAGAGTCCCTTATCCGATTGCATTGCAGCGCGTCCCCGTATTCCGGGGCGCCAACAACGATGACCGCTCCTAACAGTCTTTTAAGACTGCCATCGAATGCTGGACCGTGCTTGACGCAAGGTAAACCGCACTCAAGTGCTGCCGCGGCGGTGCTGGAGGATACGGATTGGTGGAGGCTGGCGGCGCGGCGAAAGGACGATCTGCGTGATCAGACCGCCACCAACTGCTCGGCCGGGCGCTTCGGCTTCTTCGCCTTCGACTGGCTGAGCAGGGGACTGGCCGCGAGCGCTGCCGTATCCGCAACGGCCGGATCGCGCGACACCATCGCGGCGACGATGGCGCCATCGATCAGCAGTCCGAGCTGATGCGCGAGGACGGCGGGCTCATTCGAGCCGAGCTCGCCAGCGAGCTTCTCGATGTGGCCGAGCACGATCTTCTTGTGCTTCAGCGCGATGTTGCGGAACAGCTTCTGGTCCTTGTCGTGCTCGCCGACCGCATTGATGAAAGGGCAGCCATAGAAGCGCTCTTCCGCAAACCAGCTCTTCAGCGCCGGGAAGATACGCGTGAGTTTCGTTTGCGCGTCGCCGCCGCCTTGCTCCATGGCGCCGATGAACCATTCGCGCCACTGCTTGCCCTCGCTCTCCAGCACCGCGTTGACGAGGTTGGTCTTGGAGCCAAACAGCTTGTAGAGCGTGGTCTTTGCGGTGCCGGCTTCCTCGATGATCGCATCGATGCCGGTGGCATTGATTCCGTTCTTGCAGAACAGATGCGTCGCGGCGCTCAAGAGGCGCCCGCGTGCGGATTCGTCTTCGCCTGCACCGGAGTGGGGCGAATTGGAATTCTTCTTCGATGAAGCCTTTGCCATGGGTGCAAACTTAATCGCAGCCGCGCCGCATCAGCAAGCCGCATCTGTTCCGCGCTGAAAAGATTCGCAATGCAAAGCGCATCTGCATCGCCCTTGAGCAGAGGGCGCCTGATCAATCCGCAGGCACGGTCGGCTAAGCGGCTCCAATGCTTCGCATTTTGTTTTCGGTCCCATCTGGCACGCTCCATGCAAGGAAACAGACCGTTCGGTATCCTACCGGTTTCCACGGCTGCCAGGGAGAAAATGATGACTGCCGTCGTTCAGAAGACAGTGCTGACGGGTTGCCTTGCGCCCATCGACAAGAATGGCCTCGAGCAACTGATCGCCAACGGCAAGGCCAATCCGAAGGTCATCAAGACCTTGAAGTGCAAGACGGTCGCGGAAGGAAAATTCCGCCACGCCAACTATATCCGCAACCTGCCACCCTACATCGTCGACGAGCCCCCGGGGCTTCTGGGTGACGACACCGCACCCAATCCGTCCGAAGCCTCGCTCGCCGCGCTCGGCTCCTGCCTCGCGGTCGGCCTGCACGCCAACGCCGTGCATCGCGGCTGGATCGTCAACAAGCTCGAGCTCGAGCTCGAAGGCGACCTCAACATCACCGCAGTGTGGGGCACCGGCGACACCTCGGACAAGCCGGTCGGCTTCACCGACGTGCGCGTGAAGGTCGACATGGAATGTGAGGGCGTCTCGCAGGACGAGATCAATGCGCTGGTCGCCCATGTGAAGAAATGGTCGCCGGTCGCCAACACCTTCACCCGCCCGGTCAATCTCGAGGTCGGCGTCTAGCAGATCGCAACAGGACAAGGTGCGGGAGACGATCATGGGTTCACTGGCATTATCGCGGGTCGAAGCTTTAGATCAGCCCGCACCGTCCATTGCGGGGGAGGTGGCGCGGATCGCGCGGGAACAGCTCGCGCCGCTCGCCGCCGGCATCGATGCCGGCACGGTCTATCCGGCCGAGGTGCTGCGCAAATTCGGCGAGGTCGGCGCCTGGGGAAGTCACGTGCCCCACGAGGGGCCCGCCGATTTGCGCTGTGCCATCCAGTCGATGGCGGCGATCGGCGAGGTTTGCGGCGGCACGGCCTTCATGGCCTGGTGCCAGAACACGTTGGTCTGGTACGCCGCCAACTCCACCAATCTGAAGCTCGCAAAGCGTTTTGGTGATGCTTTCTCGACCGGCCGTGTGCTCGGCGGCACCGGGCTCTCCAATCCGATGAAGAGCTTTTTCGGCATCGAGAAATTGAAGCTGAAGGGGCGCAAGGTCGAGGGCGGCTACATCGTGCGCGGCGCGCTGCCCTGGGTCTCCAATCTTGGCCCCGATCATTATTTCGGCACGATCTTCGAGCGCGAGGACGAGCCGGGGACTGTGATGTTCCTGGCCGATTGCTCCGATCCCGCGATCACGCTGACGCCGTGCAAGCCGTTCCTCGCCATGGATGGCACCGGTACCTATGGCGTGCAGTTCCGCGACGCCTTCGTGCCGGATGAGCTGATCCTAGCCGATCCAGCAGCGCCTTTCGTCAAGAAGATCCGCGCCGGCTTCATCCTGCTCCAGGCCGGCATGGCGCTCGGCCTCATCCGGGACTGCATCAACATCATGGACGAGGTCGACAATCCCCTCGGCCACATCAACCGCTATCTGCCGCAGCAGCCGGTGCACTTCCGCGATCTCGCCGCCGAACTCGAGGCCGAGGCGATGGCGCTGGCGCGCGACCCCTACAACGAGGAGGAGGCCTACTGGCGCAAGGTGATCGCGCTCAGGCTCCGTGCCGGCGAAGCCAGCGTCGCGGCGGCGCATGCGGCGATGCTGCATTGTGGCGCGCGCGGCTATCTCAAGAGCCACCGCGCGCAGCGCCGCCTGCGCGAGGCCTATTTCGTCGCGATCGTCACGCCTGCCACCAAGCAGCTGCGCAAGATGCTCGCCGATTCCTGAGCTTCACGAGTCCACCCAAGACGACTGCCAAGACCACTGCCAAAGCCCACCACTTAACCTCAACGGAGAGGCTGCCAATGACGGACGTTCTGATCTCTGCCAGCGAACTTGCCGATCTCTTGAAGACCGAGCCGTGTGTCGTGATCGACACCCGCAATCCCGACGCCTATGGCGCCGGGCACCTCCCCAATGCCGTGAACGTGCATGAGATTTTCACGTTCCTCGCGACCTCGACACCGGAAGGGATGAGCGAGCTGAAGGCCAAGTTCGCCGACGCCTTCGGCGCTGCCGGCCTCTCGGGCAAGGAGACGGCCGTGGTCTATGAGCAGTCGATGAACTCCGGCTTCGGACAGTCCTGCCGCGGCTACTACCTGCTCACCATGCTCGGCTATCCCAAGATCAAGGTGCTGCATGGCGGTTTCGATGCCTGGGCGGCCGCCGGCCTTCCGGTGACGAAGGATGTCCCGGCGCCCGCGAAGGCCTCGTTCGCGATCGTGCCTGAAGCGGGCGAGATCCTGATCGATGCGAAGACCATGCTCGCCGCCGTCGGCAAGCCCGGCATCGCGATCCTCGACGTGCGCGATGTCGATGAGTGGATCGGCGACAGTTCTTCGCCCTACGGCAAGGATTTCTGCCCCCGCAAGGGCCGCATTCCCGGCGCGGTCTGGCTGGAATGGTACCGCATGATGAAGCCGACGGCCGAGGGGCCGCGCTTCAAGTCCAAGGACGAGATCCTGGCCGAATGCGCCACCGTCGGCATCTCGCAGACCACGCCGGTCTATCTCTACTGCTTCAAGGGCGCTCGTGCCTCGAACACCTTCCTGGCGCTGAAGAACGCGGGCGTGAAGGACGTGCGGATGTACTTCGGCTCCTGGAATGAATGGTCGCGCGACCCGTCGCTGCCTATCGAGCAGGGATTGCCTCTCGCTGCCCAGGTAACAGGCAAGGCGGCATAGAACCTGCATGTTTCCAATGGCCCCGGCTGCGCAAGGCGTAGCCGGGCCACGATGGAATTTTGACCTGACGCGGCGGACAAAGGCGTTCCTCGCGCGGTGTGACAAAGGGGCGCAGCAGCATGTCCACGTTCGACGATCCGTTTGATGCCGACCGCAATCTCGGGGCGGGCTGCGTTTGCGGCCAGCACCGTTCGGCTCTGGAGCACGAGCGGGCGGCGTTGCGCTGCGAACAGGTCGAGAGCGAGGAGAAGCGCTACGAGGGCGTGGTGGCCTCCGCGGTGATGCGCGCGATGTTTCCGCAGGATTTGGCGCGGCGCGCATTCCTGAAATCGGTCGGTGCGTCGACGGCGCTTGCCGCGCTGTCGCAGTTTTTCCCGCTTCAGACGGCAACCGAGGTGTTCGCCGAGACCGGCGTGCCCGAGAAGAAGGATCTCAAGGTCGGCTTCATCCCGATCACCTGCGCCACGCCGATCATCATGGCGGCGCCGCTCGGCTTCTATTCCAAGCACGGCCTCAATGTCGAAGTGGTCAAGACCGCCGGCTGGGCCGTGATCCGCGACAAGACGATCAACAAGGAATACGACGCCGCGCACATGCTGGCGCCGATGCCAATCGCGATCTCGCTCGGCCTCGGCGCCAACGCCATTCCCTTCGCGGTGCCTGCGATCGAGAACATCAACGGGCAGGGGATCGTGCTGTCGATGAAGCACAAGGACAAGCGCGACCCCAAGGACTGGAAGGGCCTGAAATTCGCGATTCCCTTCGACTACTCCATGCACAACTACTTGCTGCGGTATTATCTCGCCGAGCACGGTCTGGATCCCGATACCGACGTGCAGTTGCGCTCGGTGCCGCCCCCGGAAATGGTTGCCAACCTGCGCGCTGACAACATCGACGGCTTCCTTGCGCCCGACAACATCTGCCAGCGTGCGATCTATGACGGCGTCGGCTTCATGCATCTCTTGTCGAAAGAGATCTGGGACGGCCATCCCTGCTGCAGCTTTGCCGCCAGCCGCGAGTTCATCACGACGGCGCCGAACAGCTTTGCGGCGCTGACGCGCGCCATCGTCGATGCGACCGCCTATGCGTCGAAGGCTGAGAACCGCAAGCAGATTGCCGAAGCCATCGCGCCCGCCAACTACATCAACGCGCCGGTGACGGTGCTGGAGCAGGTCCTGACCGGCACCTATGCCGACGGCCTCGGCGGGGTGAAGACCGATGCCAAGCGCGTCGATTTCGATCCGTTCCCCTGGCAGTCCTTCGCGGTGTGGATGCTGACTCAGATGAAGCGCTGGGGCCAGATCAAGGGCGACGTCGACTACAAGGCGGTGGCCGAGCAGGTGTATCTCGCCACCGACACCAAGAAGCTGATGACCGAGATGGGTCTGTCGCCGCCCGCGAGCAGCTACAAGTCGTTCGCGGTGATGGGCAAGACGTTCGATCCGGCCAAGCCCGATGATTATGTCGCGAGCTTCAAGATCAGGAAGGCATCGTGATGATCGTCCGCGCCCTCCCTTCACCTCGCCCCGCTTGCGGGGAGAGGTCGATCGCGAAGCGATCGGGTGAGGGGGGCTCTCCGCGAGTCCGTCTCTCACC
>JAEYRD010000144.1 GCA_023435725.1 Pseudomonadota bacterium
GTCCTGATCGCGCTCCGGAAGTCGCCGGGCATCCGTCTGGTGGCCTGCGACCTCTCGGCGTCGCCCTATATCGATCTCGCCGGCGCGCGCATGCTGCACGACCTCTGCGACGAGCTCGCCTCCCGCCAAGTCACCTTCTGCATCGTCGGCGCGCATGCGCAGCTCCGCGACCTCTTGCGCGCCGAGGGGCTCGCGCAGAGGACCGACAGCGGCCAGTGGCTGCGGTCGCTCGACAGCGTTCTCGGTCACGATCTGGTCGATCCGGCTCAGCGAACGGCGTGATCACTCCGTGTTGCAACGCGAAGGACTCGTCGCGGTCGGCTGGTCCGTCACGATGCGCGCGACCGTTGACTTGGATCAATGGAGAGATCCGCGCCGCACTCACGATCTCGCATCACCATTTTCCCGGAGGATTGGGAGAGACGCATGTCCAAGGACACCAGGCCCGTGCAGAGGCGCATCGACGATGCCGGCACGAAGACCAACGAAGGCGACATCCGCGCGGGCTTCTATGCCGCCTACGACGTGGTGGGCTGCGAGCATATCCGCCTCAACGATCCCGAGATCGACCGGCGTCTGAAGGCGGGTCCTGAACTCGTCTCCGCCAATTTCGTGATCCCGGATTCGGCCTTGTCGTCGGTGCCATCGTGGTCGGCGCGGGCCTGTCGGTCTAGTCATCGACCTATGGCGTGAAGCCCACATGATCCCGCCACTCATCGTCTCGGCGATCGGCTTCCACGTCTTCAAGATCAACCCGGCGGTGCTGATGGACGGCTTTGCCGGTGTGCGGTCGCATTCCGGCCCGTGCCGTGAGGCCGCAATCGAAATCCAGAGCTCCGTGCCTTGGATCGGATTCCCGGTCGGCTACGCCGTCTCGGGCATCCTGCTTACCATCTTCAGCTACTTCGCAATGCTGCTGGCGCAATAGCAGGCGCCATAACGAAAGGGGAAAGAACGTCATGAGGAAACTTGCCACCGGTGCCGTCCTGGTTGCCACGCTCGCGGCATTTACCGGCTTCGCCACGCCATCGCATGCCGATACCGGCCAGGTCGCCGTCGTCTTCACCAAGGGCGGCTTCATTGTCGGCGTCGGTGGCGGGGAGGGTGTTCTCGTCTACCACGGCAAGAAATATCCCTTCACGGTCTCGGGCATGAGCGTCGGCTTCACGGTAGGAGCTTCGACGACCAAGCTGGTCGGTCGCGCTCTCAATCTGAAGGGGCCGCAGTCGATCGAAGGCTCTTATGCGGCAGGTGGCGCAGGCGGTGCCGTAGCTGCGGGCGCCGGTGCGGTACAGCTGCAGAACGGCAATGGCGTGATCCTCCAGCTCAGCGGACCGAAGGTCGGCGCCGAAGTGTCGGCGGCTGTCGGCGGCGTCACCATCCGGCTGAAGTGAACGCAAGGAGATCAGGCCGCGCTCGCCGCGCGGCCTGACTTGCTTCAGTATCGCTCCTCGACAAACGTCATCCCGCGCAGGCTCGCCTGGTCGTTGTAGCGTCCCTTGTTGGATCGTTTCGGCAGTTTGACCTTTTTCCGCGCGATCTTCTTGTAAGGGATCGTCCGCAGGATGTGCGAGATGGCGTTGAGCCGTGCTCGCCGCTTGTCGTCGGAGCGGATTAGTCGCCACGGCGCATGTTTGGTGTCGGTCGCCTCGAACATCATGTCGCGCGCCCGCGAGTAATCGTACCAGCGCCCGAACGATTCGGTGTCCATCGGACTCAGCTTCCACTGCCGCAGCGGGTCGTCGATCCGTGCCTGGAAGCGGAGCTCCTGCTCCTCCATCCCGACCTCCAGCCACAGCTTGATCAGCATGATGCCTGCGTCCACCGCGAATTCTTCGACCAGCGGGCACAATTCCAGGAAACGCTTGTGCTCGGTGGGCGAGCAGAAGCCCATGACATATTCGACGCCGGCGCGGTTGTACCAGCTGCGGTCGAAGATCACGATTTCGCCGCCCGCCGGGAATTGTTCGATATAGCGCTGCATGAATAGCTGGGATTTCTGCCGGTCGGAGGGCGCGGGCAGGGCGCAGACACGGAACACCCGCGGGCTCACTTTTTCAGTCAGGGCCTTGATCGTGCCCCCTTTGCCGGCGGCGTCGCGGCCTTCGAAGATGATGATCACCTTCAGCTGCTCTGCCTTCACCCATTCCTGGAGGTGACATAGTTCGACCTGGAGCTTTTCGAGCTCCTTTTCATAGTCCTTCCGCTTCATCCGTTCCGCGGGTTCGTCCTTGGCCATGCCTGCCCCTTCGCTGCTGCGTTGATCACTCGTCCCAGGAAATGGTCACGCCGATATCGCCGGGCACGCCGCCCGGGAAATCGATGACCTGATAGGCGATGCGATAACCTCGCGGTTTCAGATAGTCGGTCCAGAGCTGGAAGATCTCCTTGGGGATCCCGGTCAGCGTATTTTCCCAGCCCTTTTCCATCTGATTGATGGCGCGTCCCCTGTCGGTACAGAGCGAGTTCGGGAAACGATAGACCAGCACCTCGGTGAGGCCATTTCGCACCGCACGCTGGATGATGGTCGAGGCGAGTTTGATCTTCTCCTCCTCGCTCTTGCCGGAAGGTTTGCTCAGGCGCTCAATCAGCGCGTGCTTCTCGGCCTCGGCGGCGGCGGCGAGGCGGACGTATTCGTCGGCCTTCTCCGCTTCCTTGAGGGCGGCTTCTTTGCGAATCTGCGTGGCGTTTGGGATGAGATCGTCGATGTTGCTGGACATGACTTGTGTCTCCTGCTCGCTTGTTCCGGCTCCGCATCCGTGAAAGGCTAGGAGCAGCCCCGGGCGCACCTTTGATCCAAATCAAGCAGGTCCGTATCGGGAGCGCCTCTTGTTTGCTGATCCGCATCGAACGCAGTCCTTCTGGAGAGTGAACGTTGAGCGACCAGCTTCATCCATTGGCCCCGCATCATCTGCCTTTCTACCTCGCGCCGGGAAGTGGAACAGATCCGCTCATGGTCGTCATGGGTATTTTCCTGGTCGGGACCGTACTATGGGTCGGCACCCTCTATTGGAAACTGCACAGTCTGCCGGAGCGGATGGCGCACAAGTCGCAAAAGCTTCAATTCGAGTTCGTCGCCGTGCTCGGCCTGATTTCGCTCTTTACGCACATGCATATCTTCTGGGTCGCGGGCCTGTTGCTTGCGCTGATTGACTTACCGGACTTCGGAACGCCGCTCCGCAGCATTGCGGATTCTGTCGAGAGGATTGCCGGCGCGGCGCCGGGTGGAGGCGGCGGCACCAACGGTGCAGCCCAGGTTACCGGCGAGACCGAACCGCCGCCCGGGGAAAAACCGGGTTCCGCCAAGGAGAAGGAGCACAGCCATGTTTGAGCTGATGTTCTGCTCGCTCCTTACCATCGTCCCCGACTACCTCTACCGTCGCTACGTCCAGGGCAAGCGGCTCGGCAAGGAGATTACGTTCTTCTCGATCTGGTACGAGTTGAGATGGGGCATCACCGGATGCCTGATGCTCACGGTTTCGCTGATCACGATGATCTTCTATTTCCATCCGGCGACAGATTCTGCGACGCTCTATTTCCGGACCGTGCCGATCCTGCCTGAAGGGTCGGGGCGGGTCGCGGAAGTGAAGGTCGCGTTCAGCCAGCCTGTGAGGAAGGGCGACGTGCTGTTCACGCTGGACAGCTCCAAGCAGCAAGCCGCCTTTGAGACCGCGAAGCGCAAGGTCGCCGAAGTTGATGCCGCGATGATGAGCGCGCAGTCCGACGTGGTCAAGGCGGAAGCCCAGATCCAGGAAGCCAGGGCCAACTACCAGCAGGCCAGGGACGAACTCGACGTCAAGAGTGAGCTACAGAGCCGCAACCCCGGCATCGTGCCGCAACGTGACATCGACAAGCTACGCGTGCTGGTCGATCAGCGCCAGGCGGGGATCGATGCCGCCACCGCGGCAAAGGAAACGGCGGCCTTGCAGGTCTCGATGCTGTTGCCGGCCCAGAAGGCGAGCGCCCAGGCCGCCCTCGATCAAGCCCAGGTCGATCTCGACAAGACCATCGTGCGGGCCGGCGTCGACGGCCGCGTCGAGCAGTTCCTGATTCGCGTGGGAGATGTCGTCAACCAGTTGATGCGGCCTGCTGGCGTACTTATTCCGGAAGGGGCGGGCCGAACCATGCTCCAGGCTGGCTTCGGCCAGATCGAGGCCGGCGTGCTCAAGGAAGGCATGGTGGCCGAAGCGGCTTGTAACTCACGTCCCTGGGTGATCATTCCGATGATCATCACCACGGTGCAGGACTACATCGCCGCCGGGCAGTTCCAGGCCGGACAGCAACTGGTCGAGGCGCAGAACGTGACAAAGCCAGGCACGATCCTCGTGTTTCTCGAACCGCTCTACAAGAATGGGCTCGAGGGTGTTACGCCGGGAAGCAGCTGTATCGTGAACGCGTATACCAGCAATCACGAGGAAATTTCTGCCGCAGATACCAGCACCGGCCGCGCGGTCGCGCTTCACATCATCGATGGTGTCGGCCTCGTGCATGCGCTGCTGCTGCGCATTCAGGCGTTGCTGCTGCCGATCAAGACACTTGTGTTGAGCGGCCACTGAGCGCGAGAGGGAGGGGATGACGCGATGGACTCACGGAATGTAATCGCACTCGGCGCAGTAATACTTACGTCATTGCTTACATCGGCGGTTCGCGCCAATGCGCTCGATCTCGACGGTGCATGGGCCAGCGATGCCGACAATTGTACCAAGGTGTTCGCGCGCAAGGGAACGCAGCTCGGCTTCACCGACATGTCGGACGTCTTTGGCGGCGGCTTCATCGTCGACGGCGACCAGATCATCGGCAAGTTCGCGCGCTGCCGGATCAAGGCAAGAAAGGACAGCGGACCGAATGTCAACCTGATCGCGGCCTGCGCGACCGACATGATGCTCTCTAGCGTTCAATTCACCCTGAAGGAGCTGGATGCGAACAGCCTCGTGCGGTTGTTCCCGGGTATGGAGGACATGGAGATCCGCTACCACCGTTGCCCGGCGACGTAGCGGCAAAGCGGGCTGTCGGAGCTGCGCAATTCCCGCTAGAATTGTCCCCGAGAGCGGCCGTCGAAGCTGCCGGAGAAAGATGAGCGGGCGCGTGACCATTGGGTCAGTCAAATTGTGGCCGGCAAGGACCGTGGCGCTTTGGCTTGGCTTGTTGCTCGCTGTCTGCACGCTGCCCGGATCAGTGAGTGCCGTCGAGCCGGACGCTACCGCGCGAAACGAGCCCAAGCGTGTGCTGGTGCTGCATTCGTTCGGGCGCGAATTCCGGCCCTGGAGCGAATATGCGCGAAGCATCAAGGTTGAGCTCGAACGGCGATCGCCATGGCCGCTCGACATCCAGGAGCACACCCTGCTCACCGCGCGCTTCAATGGTCCGGGCCCGGAAGCGCCTTTCGTCGAATATCTGGCTTCACTCTACCAGAGTGAACTGCCTGACATCGTGCTGAGTGTCGGCGCGCCTGCCGCCCGGTTCGTGCAACGATATCGGAGCAAGCTCTTTCCCAACACACCGATGGTGCTGACCGTGGTCGAGCAGCGGCTGGTGAACCGCTTCGACCTCACTGACAACGACGTCGTCGTGGCGGTCCGCAATGATTTCTTGGCAGCCTTCGAGAACATTCTGCAGGTCTTGCCGGACACCAAGGCGATCGCCGTCGTGATCGGCGCTTCACCGCTTGAAAAATTCTGGGCCGATGAGGTGAAACGGGAACTGAAGCCGCTGGAAGGCCGGCTCGCTTTCACCTGGTACTCCGACCTGTCATTCGATGAGATATTGAAACGCGCATCGGCGCTTCCGCCGCACACGGTGTTGTTCTGGGGCCTGATGTCGGTCGATGCCGCCGGCATCGTTCACGAGGGCGACATTGCGCTGCGCAGTCTGCACGCGGTCGCGAACGCGCCGATCTTCTC
>JAEYRD010000157.1 GCA_023435725.1 Pseudomonadota bacterium
GTCGGCGAACAGGCCGCGCTCCATCAGGTACTTCTCGCCGTCGAACTCCTTTACTTCCTTGCCTTCGGCGATCAGCGTGCCGACGCCGGTCTTGGTGTAGAAGGCCGGGATGCCGGCGCCGCCGGCGCGGATGCGCTCGGCCAGCGTGCCCTGCGGATTGAATTCGAGTTCCAGCTCGCCGGCGAGGAATTGCTGGGCGAACAGCTTGTTTTCGCCGACATAGGACGAGATCATCTTCTTGATCTGCCGGGTTTCCAAGAGGCGGCTGAGCCCGATGCCATCGACGCCGGCATTGTTGGAGACCACTGTCAGGCCCTTGACGCCGGACTCGCGGATAGCGTCCGACAGCTCCTCGGCGATACCGCAGAGACCGAAGCCGCCCGACATGATCATCATGCCGTCCTTGAGAACGCCCTCGAGAGCCGACTTGGCGTCGGGATAGACCTTGTTCATGCAAATTACCTTCGAGTGAACCTTCGGCTTGCAGGCCGTCGCGCCTTGTTGGCGGCGATTATTAGGCGAAATCGTCCGAAGCCGTCAATGATACGGGGTTCTCCGTTCAGCCCTTGGGTGATAGAAGCTGCCCACGCCGTGGGCATAACTGTTCCACGGCCTTGAAAGCGACAAGAAAACCCATCAAGTTGCGGGGGTTGGGCGTGGGCACGCAGGTTTCCCGGCCCGCCCATCTGGCTCCAACGACCAACCCGATCAGGACATGCCATTGACCATGGCCCAAGGAATGAAGCGCCTCGGGACGCCGATCGCGGCGCTGCTCGGCGTGGCGCTGATCGCCCTGATCGCGACCTCCTGGCTCATCAACCGCGACGCGCTGCGCAAGTCGGTGGAAGCGCAGATCCGCGACGTCACCGGGCTCGAACTCAGTGTCGCAGGCAGCATCGATATTTCAGTTCTGCCGGCGAGTTACATCTCGTTCCATGACGTCGGGCTCAAGGGCGGCGGCACCAGCGACCCCGCACTCCATGTCGACGTGCTCACCGCCAATCTGCGGCTGCTGCCGCTGCTGCTGCAACGGTTCGAGATCGCCGACCTGACGCTGCTGCGGCCCCGCATCCATGTCAGCCTGAAGCCGGACGGCGAGAGCAACTGGACTCCCTTCATCCAGACCATTGCGCGCACCATGAAGCCCGGGTCCGACAACCAGGTGTCGTTCTCCGAGATCAGGATCCAGGACGGCGTGCTCAATTACGAAGACGCCGCCACGCACGCCACCGAGCAGTTCGATGACATCGACCTGTCGCTGGCCTGGCCCTCGATCTCGCGGTCGTTCGCCGCGACCGGACAGTTCGACTGGCGCGGCGAACGCGTCGACGGCTCGATCAGCTTCGCCGATTTCCTCGCCGCCCTCTCCGGCGACCGCTCGGGATTGAAGGCGCGGATCGCCAGCGCACCGCTCAAGCTCGCCTTCGACGGCAGCGTCGCCAACCGCACCAGCCCGATGATGGAAGGCACGCTCACCATCGACAGCCCGTCCTTGCGCAACGCTTTGCGCTGGACCGGCCAGCCGCAGCCCGGCAGCGGCGGCTTCGGCCGCTTTGCGCTGAAGGCGCGCGCCAATGTCGTGGGCGCCTCGATCGCGCTCACCAATGTCAATGTCGAGCTCGACGGCAACACCGCCGAGGGCGTCATGACCTATGCCAATAACGGCCGGCAGACGCTCCAGGCCACGCTCGCCGCCGACGCGCTCGACTTCACACCTTATATCTCGACCTTCCGCCTGCTCGCGAGCGGTGCCCGCGACTGGAACAGGCAGCTGTTCGATCTCAACGGATTGTCGACCACCGATCTCGACATGCGCCTGTCGGCGGCGCGGCTGACGGTCGGGCCTACGAAGCTCGGCCGCACCGCGATCGGCGCCAATTTGCGCAACGGCACGCTGGCGCTCTCGGTCGGCGAGGCCCAGGTCTATGGCGGCATCGCCAAGGGCTCGTTCGGCATCGCGCGTTCCGATACCATCGCCGACATCAAGGCGCAATTCCAGTTCACCGACGTCGACCTGCAGGCCTGCGCCTCCGAACTGTTCGGCCTCAGCAAGCTGTCCGGCCGCGGCAACATCAACGTCTCGCTCGTTGCCTCCGGCTCGAGCCCGTTCGGCCTCGTGCAGTCGCTCGACGGCAGCGCCACCATCACCGGGCATGACGGCGCGATCGCGGGCTTCAACGCCGAGCAGCTCCTCAAGCGCCTCGAGCGGCGGCCGCTGTCGGGCGGCGGCAATTTCCGCAACGGTTCGACTCCTTACGACAAGCTCACCATCGCGGTGAAGTTCTCCGACGGCATCGCCACCGCCGAGGACATCCGTGTCGAAGGGCCGGCGACGAAGATCACGATGACCGGCACCGCCTCGGTGCCGACGCGCGAATACGACATGAAGGGCGTGGCGAGCCTCAACAGCGCGTCCGGCTTCGAATTGCCCTTCGTGGTGCAGGGCCCCTGGGACGATCCCCTGATCTTTCCCGATCCGGAAAGCCTGATCCGCCGTTCGCCGGCCTCCGCGCCGCTGCTCGACATGCTGAAGGACCGCAAGGCGGGCGATGCCGTGCGCTCCGCGATCGAGCGCATCACCGGCACCGGAAAGCGCCCCGCGCCGGCAGAATCGCCGACGGCGGAGAACGCCAAAGAGAACGCGAAATCCAATTGAGGACAGCGGCCGATCCGTGTCGGCTATTCGGCGCGAATTGATCCGGGCGAATTGATGCGGCGATTGGATCGATGCGCACATTAAGCATCTCCACAGCCCGATAACCCACGACCTATGTCTGACAAGATGCCGCTAGATCGGCTAGCGGCCATGCGCTAGTGTTTTATCCGACCGGTTAAAATACCGGCGACTTGAGGGAGAAAAACGTGAAATCCAAGGTTATTGGCGCAGTATCATTGGCGGTCGCTGCGGCCGGGCTGTTCGCAGCCGCCGCACCCGCATTTGCGCAGCAGAAGACGATTACGGTCTGGTGGGGCAAGGGCTTCTACCGCTCCGAAGACGATTCGCTGATCGATACAATCAAGAAGTTCGAAGCCAAGACCGGCATCAAGGTCGAATTGTCGCAATACGCGATCCAGGACATGATTCCGAAGACGGTCGCCGCGCTCGATGCCGGCACCGTGCCCGATGTCGCCTATTCCGATTCCTATGACGTGCAGGCGCAGGGCAAGTGGGCCTATGAGGGCAAGCTCGAGGACCTCACGGATATCATGGAGCCGATCAAGGACCGGTTCGTGCAGAACACGCTGGACGCATCGATCCTCTATAACGATGTCACCAAGAAGAAGGCCTATTACGGCTTCCCGCTGAAGCAGCAGAGCATGCACGTCCAGATCTGGGGCGACATGCTGGACAAGGCCGGCTTCAAGCAGAGCGACATCCCGACCGATTGGGCGGGCTATTGGACGTTCTGGTGCGACAAGGTGCAGCCGGCGATCCGCAAGGCCACCGGCCAGCGCATCTACGGCGTCGGCCAGCCGATGGGCGTCGAATCCACCGACGCCTTCCAGTCGTTCTACACCTTCATGGACGCCTATCACGTCAAGCTCGTCGACGACGACGGCAAGCTTCTCGTCGACGATCCCAAGGTGCGCGACGGCCTGATCCACGCCCTGAAGGACTACACCGACACCTACATCAAGGGCTGCACCCCGCCCTCCTCCACGACCTGGAAGGATCCGGACAACAACGTCGCCTTCCACAACAAGACGATCGTGATGACCCACAACTTCACGATCTCGATCGCGGCGAAGTGGTACGAAGACTCCCAGAATCAGGCTCTCACCCAAGAGCAGCGCGACGCCGGCAAGAAGGCCTACGAGCAGGACATCATCACCGCGTCCTTCCCGAAGGCGCCTGATGGCTCGACCATCCGCTACCGCTCCGACGTCAAGACCGGGCTGATCTTCACCGCGGCCAAGAACAAGGCCGAGGCCAAGCAGTTCATCAGCTTCCTGCTCCAGGAAGAGAACGTCCGTCCCTACATCGAGGGCGCGCTCGGCCGCTGGTTCCCGGTGACCAAGGAGAGTCAGGAAAGCCCGTTCTGGCAGGCCGACAAGCACCGCAAGGCGGTCTACGCGCAGTTCAAGGGCGGCACCGCGGCGTTCGACTTCACCAAGAACTGGAAGTTCACGATCCTGAACAACGAGAACGTGTGGGCGAAGGCGATGAACCGGGTCGTCAGCGAAAAGGTGCCGGTCGACAAGGCCGTCGATGAACTGATCGCCCGCATCAAGCAGGTTGCAGGCTAAGTTCTCCTCCTCCCTCTCCCCACATCCGTGGGGAGAGGTGAAACGCTAACACCGGCCGCCTCGTGCGGCCGGAAGCCCTTTCAAAGAGTCCAAAAGAATGGCGATCACGCTCTCTGGCGATCAGTCAGTCCCCGCAGCGCCCTTGTCGTCCAGGCTGACCCCGGCGCAGGTCTGGGGCATCGTGCTGCTCGCACCCTATCTGCTCGTGTTCCTCGCCTTCGTCGTCTATCCCGTGTGCTACGGGCTGTGGCTGGCGCGGGCCCCGTCGAACTATGTCGCGCTCTTTAATGACCCGATCTTTGCGCGCGCCGCGGTCAACACGCTGATCTTCCTGGTCATCGGTATCAACATCAAGATGCTGATCGCGCTATTCCTGTCCGGCTTCTTCGCGCAGCAGCGTACCTGGATCAAATGGCTCTCGGTGATCTTCATCCTGCCCTGGGCGGTGCCGTCGATCCCGACCATCCTGTCGGTGCGCTTCATGCTCAATCCCGAATGGGGCGTGATCAACCACATCATCTTCTCCTTCACCGGCGATGACGGCCCGAACTGGCTGAACGACCCCACTGTGGCGCTGACCATGGCGATCGGCGTGCACATCTGGAAGTCGCTGCCGTTCTGGACGCTGATCCTGATCACCGGCCGCCTTGCGATCGCGCACGACCTGTTCGAGGCCGCCGAGGTCGACGGCGCGAGCTGGTGGCAGAAGTTCCGCTACATCACCTGGCCGTCGATGCAGACCCTCTACATCACCTGCACGCTGCTCTCGATGATCTGGACGCTGGGTGACTTCAACAGCGTCTATCTGCTCACCGGCGGTGGCCCGGCCGACCTCACGCACGTGCTGGCGACGCTCGGTATCCGCTATCTCCGGCTCGACCAACTCTCGCTCGCGATGGCCTCCATCGTCTGCGCGATGCCGTTCGTCCTGCCGCTCGTGTACTTCATGATGAAACGGTTGTCGCGATGAAGCTTCCCTCCTTACGCGAAGTCGCGACCGAAGCGCGGCTGCTGCTGATCGGCATTCCCGTCTTCCTGTGGACGATGATTCCGATCTACCACATGTTCCTGTTCGCGATCTCACCCAAGGAGGACGCGTTCTCGGGCAAGCTGTGGCCGGACCATCCGACGCTGCACAACTTCGAGATCGTGTTCAAGCAGCAGCACTATTTCCTGCGCGACTTCTACGTGCAGTTCTGGAACTCGACGCTGATCGCAGCCGCCGTCGGCGTGCTGACATTGTTCGTCGCGACGGCCGCGGCATTTTCGATCTCGCGGCTGAGGGTGCCGGGCGGACGCATGGTGCTCAACCTCGCGCTCTTCACCTATTTCATCCCCGCGGCGTTCCTCGCCGTGCCGATGTACCGCACCATGGGCAATTACGGACTGCTCAACAATCACTGGTCGCTGATCCTGGCCATGGTGACGATCGCCAGCCCTTACGCGATCTGGGTGCTCAAACAGGCCTCCGACAAGCTGCCCGTCGAACTCGACGAGGCCGCGGTGATGGACGGCGCCACGACGCTGCAGATCTTCCGCCTGGTCTACCTGCCGCTGATGATGCCCTCGCTGGTCGCGATCGGGACCTATGCGGTCCTGCTCGCCTGGAACGAATATCTCTATGCGTTCCTGCTGCTCTCGAACGACCGCCAGATCACCCTCCCCGTCGCACTCGGCAACTTCCTCGCCGCCGACGACTCGCCCTGGGAGCTGTTGATGACCACCGGCTTCATCTATGCGCTGCCGCCGGCCGCGGTCTACTACGCCTTCCGCCGCTACATGGTGGGCGGGCTCACCGCCGGTGCGGTGAAGTCATAGGCACCGCCCGTCATTGCGAGCCAACGGGTCCGCGCGAAGCGCGGCCCGATGACAGGCTCCGCGAAGCAATCCAGGAATATATCCGCGGAGACTTTCTGGATTGCTTCGTCGCTTCAGTGCAAAATTGCTTCGCAATTTTGTCACGAGCTCCTCGCAATGACGATGGGCTCACAGCGGCGCCGCGCTTTCGCCTTGCGAGCTCGACAGTTTCGAGGCGAGCGAGGCGATCACGATAACCACCGCGATCAGGGCGATCACCAGCGTGCAGATCGCGTTGATCTCGGGCTTCACGCCGAGCCGCACCTCCGAATAGATCCGGATCGGCAGCGTCGCCGAGCCGGGGCCCGTGGTGAAGCTCGCGATCACGAGGTCGTCGAGCGAGAGCGTGAAGGCCAGCATCCAGCCGGCGACGATGGCGGGCGCGATCAGCGGCAAAGTCACGGCGACGAACGCGCGAACCGGGTTGCAGCCGAGGTCCATCGCCGCCTCCTCCAGCGAGCGATCGAGCGAGCCGAGGCGGGACTGCACGACCACCGCGACGAAACACATTGTCAGCGTGGTGTGCGCAAACGTCACCGTCCAGAATCCGCGCTCGGCGTTCAGCGCCACGAACAGGAGCAGCAGCGACAATCCGGTGATCACCTCCGGCATCACCAGCGGCGCATAGAGCATGCCGGAGAACAGCGTGCGGCCGCGAAAGCGCTCGCCGCGCGACAGCGCCACTGCGGCGAGCGTGCCGAGCAGCGTGGCGATGGTCGCGGAGGAGACCGCAACCCACAGGCTCATCCAGGCCGCCTCGATCATGGCGCGGTCGTTGAAGAACTCGCGATACCAGCGCAGCGACCAGCCGCCCCACACCGTCACCAGTCGCGAGTCGTTGAACGAATAGATGACGAGAATGAGGATCGGCAGATAGAGGAACGCCAGCCCGAATGCGAGCGAGGCGATGTTGAAGCGGGACAGGCGAGAGACCTTGCGCATCACCTCACCGCCCCTGCTCCAGCTGGCGCTTCTGGAGCCGTTCGTACAGCAGGAGTGGCACCAGCAGCACCACCAGCAGAACGATGGCCGCCGCGGACGCGACCGGCCAGTCCTTGTTGGTGAAGAATTCGAGCCACAGGGTCTGGCCGATCATCAGCGAATTGGACCCGGCCAGGAGGTCCGGGATCACGAACTCACCGACGATGGGGATGAAGCACAGCAGCACGCCGGCACCGACGCCGGGCAACGACAGCGGGAAGGTGACGAGCCAGAACACCTGCCACGGCGGCGCGCCGAGATCAGAGGCCGCCTCCTCCAGTGCCGGCTCCATCTTGGCCAGCGTGGCGTAGAGCGGCAGGATCATGAACGGCAGGTAGGAATAGACGATGCCGATATACATCGCGCTGTCGGTGGAGAGCCATACCACCGGCTGGCTGACCAGATGCAGCGCCAGCAGGATCTGGTTGAGCAGGCCGTCATGCTGGAGAATGTTGATCCAGGCATAGATGCGGATCAGGAACGAGGTCCAGAACGGCACGATCACCAACACCATCGCCACCGCCTGCCAGCGCTTCGGCAATCGCGCCATGCCGTAGGCGATGGGATAGCCGATCAGCAGCAACAGCACGGTCGCGGTGACGGCGACGGTGAGGCTGCGCAGATAGGCGAATACATAGATGTCGTCGGAGCCGAGCAGCTTGAAATTGTCGAGCGACAACGCGGCAGAGGCTGCCTTCAGCGCCCCCCATCCCGCCGTCAGGTCGAACACGGGCTCGTAGGGCGGCTGTGCGATCGCGGTCTGCGACAGGCTGATCTTGAGCGCGAAGGCGAACGGCACCAGGAAGAACAGCACCATCCAGATATAGGGTGCGATGGCGGCAAAGCGCGCCGGTCGCGCGAAGATGCGGCGTGCGCTCATGACGGCAACACCACGCAGTCATCGGGCGTGAACCAGGCGACGACATTCTGGTTCAGGCTGTAGGCATCGACGTCGAGGCGCGCGCTGTTGGCCACTGAAGCCTGCAGCATTCCTCCGGTATCGAGCTTCACCTTGTAGGTGGTGGTGCCACCGAGATAGCAGATGTCCGCGATCACGCCATCCAGCCGGTTGATCGCCGTTTCACGACCGGCCTCGCTCACCGGACCGCGGCGCGAGAGCTTGATTTTCTCGGGGCGGATCGCGATCGAAAATCTCGTCTCGCCGATTGCCTCGCGCGGCTCGGCCACCACCAGTGTGCCTGCATCGCGCGTGCCGATGACCAGGCGGTGACCATCGCGCAATTTGAACTCGGCGTCGAACAGGTTGATGTCGCCGACGAACTCCGCGATCCAGCGCGAGCGTGGCGCCTCATAGAGCTCGCGCGGGCTCGCGACCTGATCGAGCCGGCCGGCCTTCATCACGCCGATCCGGCTCGCCATCGTCATCGCCTCCTCCTGGTCGTGGGTGACGATGATGAAGGTCATGCCGAGCCGGCGCTGGAGCTCCATCAGCTCGCCTTGCGTGCTTTCGCGCAGCTTCTTGTCCAGCGCCGCGAGCGGTTCGTCCAGAAGCAGGAGCTGCGGACGACGCGCAAGCGCACGGGCCCGCGCAACGCGCTGGCGCTGCCCGCCGGAGAGCTGGTCGGGCTTGCGCTTTTCCAGCCCCTCGAGCTTCACCAGCGCAACCATCTCCGAAACGCGCGTGGCGATGTCGGCGCGGGCCATGCCGGCGCGCTTCAAGCCGAAGGCGATGTTATCGCGCACCGACAGATGCGGGAACAGCGCGTAGCTCTGGAACATCATGTTGATCGGACGTTCGTGCGGCAATGCCTGCGCGATATCCTTGCCGCCGAGCAGGATGCGCCCCTCGTCCGGAGCCTCGAAGCCGGCGAGCATACGCAGGAGCGTAGTCTTGCCGCAGCCGCTCGGGCCAAGCAGCGCAAAGAACTCGCCGGCCTTGATGTCGAGCGACACGCCGTCCACGGCGCGGAACGACCCGAACGTCTTGGCGACGCCCTCGATACGCAGCAGCGGCTGGCCCGCAGCAGGATACGCATCTCCACCGGCCGCATCTGCCGCGGCGCCTGTTCTGGGCAACTCGTCAGTCATGTTCCCTGCCAACCCCGATTCCGCCGCACGCTAGCGGCCGATCGTCCCTAGCTCAACCGCTTCGGGGCGAATCGCTCACATCACATTTCGCCATGAACGCGGCCAGCGCGTCGCAGTCGGCGGCCGGCATGGTCAGGCCGAGCTTGGAGCGGCGCCACAGGATATCCTCGGGGAAGCGCGCCCATTCGTGGCTCATCAGATAGCGCACCTCGACGCCGGTCAGTTCGGGGCCGAAGGCGGGGCCGAGCTCGCCGCGGCTCTTCGCCTCACCAAGGACGGCCGGCAATCTCGAGCCGTAGGCTGCGACCAGGCGTTGGGCCTGCGGCTCCGAGAGAAACCGCCAGCGGTCTCGTGCGACGTCGACCTCGGCGTCGAAGTGGTCCCAGGCGAAATCTCCACCGGGTAGCGCTGCGCCTGCGGTCCAGCGTGGCGACATCGGATAGAACGGAGTCAACCGAGTCACGGCCCGCTCCGCGCGCAGGCGCGAAGTGGTGACGTCGCCGCCGAACACCGTGATCAACGGCGCCTTGCGGCGACGCGCATGGAACAGCGTCGTGCCGTCGCGTCGCCGCGCGGACGCCAGCGTCAGGTTGACGCCGGAGACCGTCCGGACCACGTCGGCCGGCGCGACAGGCTCGCGGAAATAGCGGCTGGCCGCTTCACAGAGATAGCTGACGTCGGCGCCCGGCATCGCCACGATTGCAGGATCGCCGGTGAAAGCGTGCGTGACCGTGCCGATCAGCGTGAAGTCGTGCTCGAAGGGAGATGCGAAGATCAGCCGACCATCATTGTTCTGGAAGACGTAGACGTTGCCGGACTCGAACAGCCGCGGCACGATGATCTGGCTCATCTGCATGGCCGCTATGGCGGGCTGCGGCAGCCGCAGCACGGTTTCCGCGACCATCGGCGTCCAGCCGCCCGTGGCGTTGGCCAGCGCCCGCGCCGTGATCGCGCGGCGATGGCCGCGATCGACCACCGCGAGCCGCCATGTGTCGGTTCTATCGGCGCGGACGCAGCGCGCCCCTGTCCGGATCACCGCGCCATGTTCGGCCGCATCCAGCGCCGTGAGCACGACGAGGCGGGAATCATCCACGACGCAGTCCGAATACTCGAAGGCGACACCGAACGGGCGCTTCAGCGCATTGCCGACCGGATGATGCGTGATGTCGAGGGTGGTCGCTACCGGCAGGCCGCTCCGGCTCGTGAGACTGTCATAGAGGAACAGGCCGGCACGCAGCAGCCATGGCGGGCGTTCGTCGGAATGCGCGGGGATCACGAAGCGCATCGGCCGGACCAGATGCGGCGCGATCCGGAGCCAGATCCGGCGCTCGGCGAGCGCCCGGCGCACCCGCCAGAACCGGCGGCGCTCCAGCACCGACAGATCGCCGTGGATCAGCCGCGGCGGCCCCCCCCCCCCCCCCCCCCCGCCAAA
>JAEYRD010000195.1 GCA_023435725.1 Pseudomonadota bacterium
GCGCCGAAGGCGCCGCGCTCGAACAGCAGCCGCACGATCGGCTCGGCCAGCACGACGAGGCCGAGCGTGGCCGGTAGCGCAAGGCCGGCCGCGAGCTCGAGCGCACGCGATTCCGCATGCGCCACCGCGTCGCGGTCGCAGCTAGCCACGGCCCGCGTCAGCTCGGGCACCAGCACCGTGCCCATGGCAACGCCGACGATGCCGAGCGGCAGCTCGATCAGGCGGTTGGCGAAATAGAGCCAGGAGACAGCGGAGGGCATTGCGGAGGCGATGATCGCGCCGGCCACCATCAGCCATTGTGGACCCGAGCTTGCGATCATTCCGGGGATAGCCTTGGCGAAGAAGGCTCGCATCTCAGTGTCGAAGGTCACGCGCAGCGGCGTCGCAAGACGGGCACTTCGCCGCGACAGCAGCATCAGGAGCTGCAGCAGGCCGGCGATGCCGACGGTGGCTGCCAGCACCCATACAGCGAAGCCGGCATCGACATGCCAGACGAGCAGCATCGCGATGGCGGCGATCAAGGCGATGTTGAACAGCAGCGGCGAGAACGCGGTGAGCGCAAAGCGCCCCTGCGCGTTGAGCAGGCACATCAGCACCGTGACCGGACCGGCGAAGGCGAGATACGGCAGCATCAGACGTGCGCTCTGGACGGCGAGATCGCGCGCCTCGCTGCCGACGAATCCCGGCGCGATCAGCGTGATGATCAGCGGCATCACGAATGCGATGACGACCGAGATCACGATCAGGGCCGCACTGACCGAGCCGAGCACGCGCCCCGCGAACGCCGCCGCAGCGGCCTCGCCATCGCGCTCACGGACGCGCAGCCAGGCCGGGATCAGCGCCGCGCTCAGTGCCCCCTCGCTGAGCAACCGTCGCACCACGTTGACGAGCTGGAACGCGGCGAGAAACGCATCCGCCACGGCTTCGGTGCCGAGCAGCGCCGCGATCAGGGAGTCGCGGGCAAAGCCCAGCAGCCGTGAAGCCAGTGTTCCCGTCGAGACGGTCAGGAAAGAGCGGATCATCGAGCTGTCATATCATAGCGTTTCCGAGCGAAGTGGTCCCGGTTCGCGTGAAGAAAACGCGTCCAAAGACAACTCTCGTTGCTTGCTCGCAAAGGCCCGGTCGTGATAGGCCGCGAGCCAGATTTCAGGCCGACAGGAAGCGGATTTCCCCGGTAATCGCAATCCGGCAACAGGATCAAGGTGAATGGCTGACGTGAAATATGACGTTCTCGGGATTGGTAACGCGCTGTTCGACGTTCTGGTCAGGGCCGATGAAGCCTTTTTGGCCAGGCACGGCATGACCAAGGGCAGCATGTCCCTGATCGACGAGGCGCGGGCCGCCGCCATTTACCAGGACATGGGCCCGGCGACGGAGGTTTCGGGCGGCTCGGCCGCCAACACCATCGTCGGTATCGGCAGCCTGGGCGCGCGCGCCGCCTATGTCGGCAAGGTCAAGGACGACCAGATCGGCAAGCTCTATGTCCACGACATCCGGGCCGCCGGCGTCGCCTTCAATACGCCCGCTGCCAAGGACGGTCCCGCCACCGGCTGCTCCTACATCCTGGTGACCGGTGACGGCGAGCGCACCATGAACACCTATCTCGGCGCAGCGCAGGACCTGTCGCCGGCCGACATCGACCCGGCCGAGATCGCTTCTGCCGGCATCGTCTACCTCGAGGGCTATCTCTGGGATCCGAAGAATGCCAAGGACGCCTTCGTCAAGGCGGCCAAGATCGCCCATGATGCCAAGCGCAAGGTGGCGCTGACGCTGTCGGATTCCTTCTGCGTCGATCGCTACCGCGACGAGTTTCTCTCGCTGATGCGCGACGGCACCGTCGACATCGTGTTCGCCAACGAATCCGAGCTGCACTCGCTCTACATGACGTCGGACTTCGATACCGCGCTGAAGCAGCTGCGCAACGACGTCAATCTCGGCGTCGTCACCCGCAGCGAGAAGGGCTGCATGGTGGTCTCGGCGGAAGACGCCGTCGCCGCGCCGGCGTTCCCGGTCAGGCAGGTGGTCGACACCACCGGCGCGGGCGATCTCTTCGCCGCCGGCTTCCTGTTCGGCCTGGCGCGCAACCTGGCGTACAAGCAGTGCGGTGAACTCGGTGCGCTTGCGGCTGCCGAAGTGATCCAGCACATCGGCGCCCGTCCGCAGGCGTCGCTGAAGGAGCTGGCTCAGCAGCGCGGGCTGACGGATTGAGGCTCATCTCGCTCCCCGTCATTGCGAGGAGCTCGCGGCAAAATTGCATAGCAATTTTGCGCTGATGCGACGAAGCAATCCAGAGTCCCTCCCGGTAGACAGACTGGATTGCTTCGCTACGCTCGCAATGTCGATGCGGAGGCAGGTGCGCGCCGCATCGCCTGTCGTCATCGCGCGAACTCACGCCGTCTTCGCCGCCTTCAATCCCAGCTTCTGCTCCACCGCCTCGCGCATCACGAATTTCTGGATCTTTCCGGTCACGGTCATCGGAAATTCGTCGACGAACTCCACATAGCGCGGGATCTTGTTGTGGGCGATCTGGCCCTCGCAGAAGGCGCGCACCTCCTCGGCGGTCAGCTTCTCGCCTGACCTGACGCGGATCCAGGCGCAGAGCTCTTCGCCATAGCGGGTGTCCGCAACACCGAAGATCTGGACGTCCTGGATCTTGGGGTGACGGTACAGGAACTCCTCGATCTCGCGCGGATAGAGGTTCTCGCCGCCGCGTATCACCAAATCCTTGATGCGGCCGACGATGTTGCAATAACCCTCGTCGTCGATCGTGGCGAGATCGCCCGTGTGCATCCAGCCGTTGGTATCGAGCACGTCTCCCGTCTTTTCGGGCTCCTCCCAATAACCCAGCATGACGCTGTAGCCGCGGGTGCAGAGCTCGCCGCGTTCGCCGCGCTTGACGATCCTGCCCTCGAGATCGACCACCTTGACCTCGACATGCGGATGAATTCGTCCGACGGTGGAGACACGCCGCTCGAGCGGGTCGTCGACCGCGCTCTGGAAGCTGACCGGACTGGTCTCGGTCATGCCGTAGGCGATGGTGACCTCGCGCATGTTCATCTCGGTGTTGACGCGCTTCATCACCTCGATCGGGCAGGGCGCTCCCGCCATGATGCCGGTACGCAGCGATGTCAGGTCGAATGTCTGGAATTCGGGGTGATCGAGCTCCGCGATGAACATGGTCGGCACGCCGTACAGCGCCGTACATTTTTCCTGCTCGACCGCCCGCAACGTCGCGAGCGGATCAAATCCCTCGCCGGGATAAACCATGGTCGCGCCGAGCGTGACGGAGGCGAGGTTGCCCATCACCATGCCGAAGCAGTGATACAGCGGCACCGGGATGCAGATGCGGTCCTGCTCGCTCAGTTGCATGGCGCGGCCAACGAAATAGCCGTTGTTGAGGATGTTGTGGTGGGTCAGCGTGACGCCTTTGGGCGATCCGGTGGTGCCGCTGGTGAACTGGATGTTGACGGGATCGTCGAACTGCAGGGCGATACCAAGCGTGGCGAGTTGCTCGCGATGCTCGGCGCCGCCCATGCGCGCGACCTCGGCGAAGGGAATCGCGCCTGATGCCGCGGGGCCGCCGATCTGGATTACGATCCGCAAGTCCGGCAACCGCGCCGCCTGCAGCTGTCCAGGCCTGGAGCTTGCCAGCTCGGGCAGCAGCGTGTTGAGCATCTCCACGTAGTTGCTGGTCTTGAATGCGGTCGCGGTGACGATTGCCGCACAGCCGACCTTGCGCAGCGCGAACTCCAGCTCGCTGAGCCGATAGGCGGGATTGATCGTCACCAGGATCAGGCCGGCCTTGGCGGCGGCGAACTGGGTCAACGTCCACTCCGGCCGGTTCAGCGACCAGATGCCGATGCGCGCGCCGCGCTCGAGGCCCAGCGCGAGAAAGCCGGCAGCGAGCGCGTCGACCTGTTCGGCGAATTCCTTCCAGGTCCACCTTACGCCGTGGCTGGGCGAGACCAGCGCCTCGCGATTGCCCCAGCGCCGCACGGCGTGGTCGAGGCTGCGACCGATGGTGTCGCCCAGCAGCGGCGTGTCGGATATGCCGCAAACGTAGCTATCGGCCTTGCCTGCCAGATCGTTCGCCAAGTTCGTCTCCTTTAGTTCGTCTCCTTGAAGCCGTTGCCTCGTGCCTGAAGCCGGTGGCTTTCGGGCACGAGGATATCTGTTGCATCGAATGCCCGTGATGAGGCGCGCCTCATATTAAGTGGTTAGGCCGCCTTCTTCCCGCTCCCCGCCGCGTCGAGCCCGGCATAGACGCCGCGCTCGAATCTCGCGAACGCCTCCAGGCATTTCGCGTCGGCGAAGGGCAACACCTGCATCAGGATCACGCCGGTGACGTCGCGTGACGGGTCGATCCAGTAATAGGTGTTGGCGAGCCCAGCCCAGAACAGGCTGCCTGGGCTGCGGCCTTCTGCGGTCTTCGCGGTGTTGATCATGAAGCTGAGGCCCCACTTCTTCACTTGATCGGGGAGCACATCGACGTCGTTGGTGTACATCGGCGCGGCCGTCGTCAACTTGCCCATGCTGAGATCGCCAATGTGATTCTGGCCCATCGTCGCGATCGTCTCTGCTTTCAGTACCTGGTTGCCGTTGCCGCGACCCTTGTTCAGGATCATCTGGGTGAACTTGATGTAGTCGCCCGCGGTCGAATAGAGGCCGCCGCCACCCATGTGAAACTCGGGCTCCTGCTCGAGCTCGAACGGGATCGACGCGAGCTGGCCGTCCTCGCCGCGCGCATGCATGCCGACCAGCCGCTTGCGCATATTGTCGGTGATCTTGAAGCCGGTGTCGCTCATGCCGAGCGGCGCAAGCAGATTGTCGCGCAGGTAAGCATCCAGTCGCTTGCCGCTGATCGCCTCCACGGCCTTGCCGACGAAATCGATGTTGGTGCCGTATTCCCAGCGCGTGCCGGGATCAGTCATGATCGGCGTCTTCAGCGCCGCGTTCTGGCAGGTGGTGATCGCGGGGATCCCCTTCTTTTCCAGATAGACCGCGAGATCGCCGTTCCACATATTGTAGCAGAAGCCGGCGGTGTGGGTCATGAGCTGGCGCAGGGTTATCGGCGCTGTCGCCGGCCGCAGCTTCGGCTCGCCCTTGGCGTCAAAGCCTTCGAGCACCTGCGGCTTGGCGAGTTCGGGCAGGACCGAACCGATCGGCGTATCCAGCGAGAGCTTGCCCTGCTCGACGAGCTGCATTGCGCCGGCAGCGGTCACCGCCTTCGTCATCGACGCGATCCAGAACACGCTGTCGGCTTTCATCGCATCGGGCTTGGACAGGTCGCGCTTGCCGAACGCGCCCTGATAAAGCAGGTCACTGCCGCTGGCGGCGATGGCGACGACGCCGGGAATCTCCTTGGAGTCGCTCTTCTGGCGCAGAATCTCGTCGATCTGGGCTTGGCTTTGCATACGCGTTTCCTCCGGTTTGATTATTGTTGGAAGTACTCGATTGTCCTCCGGCAGGTCGCGTGCGGCAAGCGCATCAACCTCTACTGAGGTCGCGATGTCGTGACTTGACGGCCCGCGTCACACGCAGGACGACAACAACACCGAACTGCAACACTCCATCACAAGCTGCGGTGGATGGCCGCACCTCGCCACGACCTTAGGCCGGCGGGGCGGGACGATATGTTTCGAGCCTTTGAAGCACTTGAAACATTTTGTGCGTTGCGGCGTCTGGCTCGTGGCCCAATCGGCCGCCGATGCTAGAAGTTGATACAAATTTGCGGCCGGCACCGGCCGCGAGGGGGCCTCAGATGATTTCGACCTGGAACGAATGGAAGCGCTATCCCCGTCCCGGACGGGGCGACAACCTCGAAGCACCGATTTCGCCCGGTATTTACGAGGTCCGCATCGCCGGCACCGGCGCGCTCTATTCCTTCGGCGCGGTCGACAATCTGGCGCAGGCACTGGCGCTGCTGCCGGTCGGCTCGAAGTCCTGGTTCGGCCGTCGCGATACCTCGGACGTCCCCGATCTCGAATACCGCACCTGCGCGACGTCCTCGAAGGCCGATGCCAAGGCCGCGGCCGAGCGCATGATCGGCCGGCGCGAGACCTATATGAGCGGCGCGGCGTAGAGCATGATCCGGACCCGAAGGGCCGCGTTAGCGCAAAGTGCGCAGCGGTCTTCCGGTAAGATCATGCACAGACGATAAGTTATTCCGCTCCGAGTCTGGCTCCCAGCAGATTTGCGTTGCTGGACGGTGCATTGTGCGCCGTCTGTCCCTATATTCCGGGCCGATCCGATCGCCCCAGGAGCAACGCCATGACCTCGACCGCCGCCGCCCGCGCCTCGCAAGCCACTGCCACCCTGCGCGACCGGTTGAAGGACCCCTCGCTGCTGAAGGAGGCCTGCTATATCGACGGCGCCTGGGTCGGCTCGCCTGTATTCGCGGTGAACAATCCCGCGACCGGCATCGAGCTGGCGAAAGTCCCGCAGCTCTCGGCGGATGATGCCATCAAGGCGGTCGAGGCCGCCGAGCGTGCATTTCCGGCCTGGGCCAAGCACACCGCCAAGCAGCGCTCCAACATCCTGCGCAAATGGTTCGAGCTGATCATCGCCAACCGCGAGGACCTGGCGCTGATTCTCACCTCCGAACAGGGCAAGCCGCTCTCCGAGGCGCTCGGCGAGGTCGACATCGGCGGCGCCTATGTCGAGTTCTTCGCGGAGGAAGCGAGGCGCGTCTATGGCGAGACCATCCCGACGCAGCGTCCCGATGCGCGGCTGCTCGCGATCAAGCAGCCGATCGGCGTCTGCGGCGCGATCACGCCGTGGAATTTCCCGAACTCGATGATCACACGCAAGGTTTCGCCGGCGCTGGCGGCTGGCTGCACTGTGGTGCTCAAACCTGCCAACGAAACCCCGCTCTCGGCCCTGGCACTCGCCGCGCTTGCCGAAAAGGCCGGCGTCCCCAAGGGCGTCTTCAACATCATCACCGGTGATGCGTCGCCGATCGGCAAGGTGCTGTGCGAGCATCCGGCCGTGCGCTTTGTCGGCTTCACCGGCTCGACCGCGGTCGGTAAGATTCTCTACCAGCAGGCCTCCGTCGGCGTGAAGCGCCTTGGCCTCGAACTCGGCGGCAATGCGCCGTTCGTGGTGTTCGACGACGCCGACATCGACGCGGCGGTCGAAGGCGCGATCGTCTCGAAATATCGTAACATGGGTCAGACCTGCGTCTGCGCCAACCGCCTCTACGCCCAGGACAAGATCTACGACGAGTTCGTGCAGAAGCTGTCGAAGAAGGTCGCGGCGATGAAGATCGGCGACGGCACCGAGAGCGGCGTTACGCAGGGCCCGCTGATCAACATGAAAGCGGTCGACAAGGTCGAGCGCCACATTGCGGATGCCGTGAAGCGCGGCGCGAAGGTCGTCACCGGCGGCAAGCGCAGCGAGCTCGGCCGCTCCTTCTTCGAGCCCACGGTGCTCGCCGACGTCAAGCCGGACTCGCTGGTGGCCCAGGAGGAAACCTTCGGGCCGCTCGCGCCGGTGATCCGCTTCAAGGACGAAGCCGACGTGATTGCGATGTGCAACGCCTCGCCGTTTGGCTTGGCGTCCTACTTCTACTCCCGCGATCTCGGCCGCGTCTGGCGCGTCGCCGAGGCGCTGGAATCCGGCATGGTCGGCGTCAACACCGGCCTGATCACGACGGAAGTCGCGCCGTTCGGCGGCGTCAAGGAAAGCGGCCTTGGCCGCGAGGGCTCCCATCACGGCATGGAAGAATATGTCGAGATCAAATACGTGATGATGGCGGGGGTGTGACTCCCACACTCACTCCCGTAGCCCGGATGGAGCGAAGCGT
>JAEYRD010000208.1 GCA_023435725.1 Pseudomonadota bacterium
GTATCGGGGGCACATCGGTGACGGCTAGGGGAACCCGATCCGGTGCACACATTTGCCGGCGAACCGCGACCGGATTGGCGCGACAAACCAAAGGGGCTTTCGGCTCGTCGTCGGCGTCCCCCTTGGTGACCTCCATCACAAGCGCCGGCGGTGGATTTTGCTAAAGCGGCCCCAAAGGGGGCCGAATGGCTCTGAAAATTTCGGACGTCGTGCCATGCGCAATTTGCTCAGACTTTGCCCGGTTCTGCTCGCTCTCTCGCTGCTGTTCGGCGTCCAACCCGCACTTGCCGGCAAGCGCGTGGCGCTGGTGATCGCCAACTCGGCCTATCAGCACGCACCGTCGCTCGCCAATCCCGTCAACGACGGTACGGTGATGGCCATGACGCTGAAGCGGGCCGGCTTCGACATCGTCGAATCTCGGCATGATCTGTCGGCGCTGGACACGCGGCGTGTGCTGCGCGAATTCGCTGATGCAACGCGCGATGCAGACATAGCCGTGGTCTATTATGCCGGCCACGGTATCGAGGTCGAGGGCTCGAACTACCTGATCCCGATCGACGCCAAGCTTGAGCGCGATACCGACGTGTACGACGAGGCGCTCTCGCTCGACCGCGTCCTGGTCGCGGTCGAACCCGCCAAGCAGCTTCGCCTGGTGATCCTCGACGCCTGCCGTGACAACCCGTTCGGCAAGACCATGAAGCGCACTATCGCCTCGCGCGGCATCGGCCGCGGCCTCGCCCAAGTCGAACCGACCAGCCCCAACACGCTGATCGCCTACTCGGCCAAGGCCGGCTTCACGGCACAGGACGGCGACGGTGCCAACAGTCCCTTTACGATTGCACTGTCGAAGCATCTGACGACGCCGGGCCTCGACGTCCGCCGCGCCTTCGGCTACGTGCGCGACGACGTGCTAAAGTCGACCGGGAACAAGCAGGAGCCGTTTGTGTACGGCTCGCTCGGTGGCGAGGACGTGCCGCTGGTGCCGGTCAAGGCGACGGCAACGGCAGCGCCTGCGCTGAATCCGCAAGCCGACATCCGCCGCGATTACGAACTCGCGCTCCAGGTCGGCAACAGGCCGGCGTGGGAGGCGTTCCTCGCCCAGCATCCCGACGGTTTCTATTCCAGCCTCGCCAAGCTCCAGCTCGAAAAAATTGGAGCCGAGCAGGCCCATGCGGCAGCGATCGAGAAGGCGAGGCAGGCCGAGGCCGAGCGCGATCGTCTCGCCGCCCTCGGTGCCCAGAAGGATGCGCAAGCCAAGGCTGCTGCCGATGCAAAGGCTGCCGAGCAGGCGCAACTTGCTGCGCAGAAGGCGAAAGAGCAGGCGCAGCAGCAGGCCGCTGCCGCCGAGCAGCAGCGCGTCAACCTCGCCGCCGCGGCGCCGGGCGCTGCGCCAGCCAGCACGGCGAGTCCGGCCGGAACCAATGTCGCCTCGCTGACGCCCGCGACGACGCCGGCTGATCTCAGCCGTTCGGTGCAGACCGAGCTCAGCCGCGTCGGCTGCTTCTCCGGGCAGGCCGACGGCAATTGGAATGCGTCCTCGCAGCGATCGCTGTCGCAGTTCAACCGCTATGCCGGCACCAAGCTCGACGTGAAGGTAGCCAGCACCGACGCGCTCGACACGGTCAAGGCCAAGCCGTCGCGCGTCTGTCCGCTGGTCTGCGAGCACGGCTTCAAGGCCGACGGCGACACGTGCACCAGGATCGTCTGTGGCGACGGCTATGTGCTCAACGACGACAATGAGTGCGAGAAAAAGCGCGCCGCCAAGCCCACAACCTCCAAGCCCGCGGCCTCCAAGCCCGCGACCTCGCGACGCGACGACAGCGAGGAGCGTCCGGCGCGGCAGCGTCGCCAGGCCGCCGGCGCAGCGGGCGGCTATGGTGCCGCTGCTGGCATTGCTGCTGCCGCGCGCGTCGGCCGCGCCGCGGGTGGCGGGCAGGTTTATTGCAATGGCAGCGGCTGCCGTCCGGTCTCGCGCGGCTGCCATCTCGAATATCGTGGTGGCGGCGGCCCCGGCAACGAAGCCAATGCCGAGGTATGCAATTAGGGGCCGATGTCGTCCTGGCGTTCGCCAGGACGGTCCGGGATCAAGTCGCGATCGCACTCGCCGCGATGTTCACCGTCAGCGCCAGCAACGCCGTATTGTAGATGAAGGACACGATGCCGTGCGCGGTGGCGGTGCGGCGGATGGTCTTGTCGGTGATGCCGACATCGGAGACCTGCGCGGTCATGCCGATCACGAACGAGAAATAGACAAAGTCCCAGTAGTCGGCATGGTCTTCCTTGTCGCCGCTCGGGAACTGAAGGCCGCCCGGCTTGGCGTGCCGATAATAATCATGCGCGTAATGCAGCGCGAAGGTCGTGTGCACGGCGGCCCATGACAGCGCGATGGTCGCAATCGCGACGGTCAGCTCCGGCACTCCGCGATGCGGCGTGCCGAGTTCCGAGACGATCGCGGCGATGCTGGCGAAGGCGCCGGTCGCTGTCACCAGAAGGATCACGAAACGGCCGTCGTCCTGCATTGCGGCGGCGCGGCGGATGTGCTGGTGATCGTTGCAAAGCATCATGGTGTAGACCAGCACCAGATAGACCGCGATCAGCGCGTCCCAGCCGAACAGCAGCCGCGTCACCAGCCGGTGCGCGCCAGGGATCAGCAGGCAGACGAGGATGCCGGCCCCGAGCGAGATGAACGTCCGCGGCCGCGCATAAATCAGCCGCATCGGCCGCGACATCTGGCGGAAGCGGACGAGGACGGGATCTTCTTTTTCCATTCTCATCGTCCTGTGAGGTAGCCGCCGCGTCGCCGGTGCGCTCCCTCCCCCGCTTGCGGGGGGGAGGGCGGGGAGAGGGCTTCTCCGCAATCGAGAACCCCCAAGAGGAGAGAGCCCTCTCCCGACGCTTCGCGCCGACCTCTCCCGCAAGCGGGAGAGGTGAAGGAGCCCCGGAACGACTAGTTCTTCCGCTCGGCGACAAACCGCGCGGCGGCTTGCAGCACGGCGGCGCGATCCCCGAAGATCGATACCGCGCTGTCGGCACGTGCGAGCAGGTCGCGCACGCGCTGCTTGGCGCCTTCGATGCCGAGCTGGGTGACGAAGGTGGTCTTGCCGAGCGCAGCGTCCTGGCCCGACGGCTTGCCGAGCGCCGCAGCATCGCCTTCGACGTCGAGCAGGTCGTCGGCAATCTGGAAGGCTTCGCCGAGCGCGCGGCCGTAATCGTCGAGCGCCTGGTATTCCTTTTGCGAAGCCTGGCCGAGGATCGCGCCTGCGATGCAGCCATAGCGAAGCAGTGCGCCGGTCTTCATCTGTTGAATGCGGGCGACGTCGATCGGCTCGTTGCCGCCGAAGCGGCCTTCGCCGGCGAGATCGAGGATCTGGCCGCCGACCATGCCGCCGATGCCGGCGCAGCGCGCCAGCGCGCGCGTCAAGAGCAGCCGCACATTGGCGTCGCGATGGATCTCGTCGCGGGTGATGATGTCGAAGGCGAGCGTCAACAGGCCGTCGCCGGCAAGGATCGCGGTCGCGTCATCGGTCTTCTTGTGCAGGGTGGGACGGCCGCGGCGCAGGTCCGAATTGTCCATCGCCGGCAGATCGTCATGGATCAGCGAATAGCAGTGGATGCATTCGAGCGCGGCGCCTGCGAGCAGTGCAGCCTCGCGCGACACGCCGAATACGGCAGCGCTCTCGACCACCAGGAACGGCCGCAGCCGCTTGCCGCCATTCAGGCTCGAATAGCGCATTGCGTCCATCAGTCGCTTGGGGCGCGCGATTTCATCGGGCAGGATGTCGTCCGACAACAAGCGCCCGAGCAGGGCTTCGGTGTCGTCAGCGGTCTTGTCCAGACGCTTGGCGAAATCGGACGGGGACGTGCCGGTCATCAAGAAAGGCTCCAGAACTAAAATTCGGCCGGACAATCCTTTATGCGCCCGCCCCAGTCAATCGTTTGGAAGGCGTAAAAAGTGCTGGAAAAGGCCCGAATTATCACAGACTTAATGGCCGAGTGCGTGGCCGCGTTTCATTTTTCGCCGGAAAGGTTGATTTGCGCGTCGTCAGAATCCTGCTGGTGGTGCTCGCGGTCGTAGCTCTCGCGCCCTACGTCATCGCGCCGTTCTATCGCACCGGACACCCGGTTTCGACACTGATGGCTTGGCGCTCGCTGCGGGGCGCGCCGATGCAGCGGGAATGGATCGATCTGGCGGCGATGTCGCCCTATCTGCCGCGTTCGGTGGTGGCGGCCGAGGACGCCCATTTCTGCAAGCATCACGGCATCGACTGGGGTGCGCTGCGCGAGGCGATCGATGATGCCCAGGAGGACGGTACGCCTTTCCGCGGCGCCTCCACCATCACCCAGCAGGTGGCAAAAAACCTTTTCCTCTGGCAGGGGCGGGATTTCGTCCGCAAGGCGCTCGAATTCCCGCTGGCGCTGTGGATCGACTTCGTCCTGCCCAAGGCACGGATTCTGGAGATCTACCTCAACATTGCCGAGCTGGGCCCGCGCGGCCAGTTCGGGGTGGAGGCAGGCAGCTCCTATGCTTTCGGGAGGTCGGCGGCTGATCTCTCTCCCCGGGAGGCGGCCCTGCTGGCCTCGATCCTGCCGAATCCGGTCAAGCGCAGTGCCAGGACCCCCGGACCGGGCGTCCGGCGGCTGGCCGTGACCTATGCGGCGAGGGCGCAGTCCAGCTCGCTTTCGACCTGTTGGCGGGAAAATCGCTGATTTCGGGTCCTTTTCAGGCGTATTTTCCGGCCCAAAAGCCTAGCTTTACGGCCAGCCTTCCTCTATAAGCCCGGCCTTGATCGGCATTCAGCTCGCCTCGGATTGCGGGTGCTGAGCCGTCCCTTCGCGGACGATGCCCTGATGACACCAATCCCTAGAGGATATTGAAATGGCCGTTCCGAGAAGAAAAACCTCGCCGTCGCGCCGTGGCATGCGCCGCTCGGCAGACGCCATCAAGAAGCCGACCTACGTGGAAGACAAGGACTCCGGCGAGCTCCGTCGTCCGCATCATCTCGACCTCAAGACCGGCATGTACAAGGGTCGGCAGGTCCTGAAGAAGAAAGAGTCCTGAACTCAGGACCTTTCTTTGGGCAGGATGATTTGACCTGCCTGATTTCGGCCAACCCATGAGATATGACGATGACGGCGGCGGAGCAAATGCTTCGCCGCCGCATTGTCCTGTCCGGATATCTTGATCGAGAAGGCATTTTGCCGATGGTCGGTTTCCCGCTGCTCCTGATTCCGCTCGCGGTGTACAACATCATCGCTTTCCTGATGCCCAGCGTGTCCTTTTCGGACGTGCTGTTCAAGGTGCCGATGATCACGGGCGAAACCTGGCCGGTCACGCTTGCCGATATGTTGCTCGCGCTCGGTATCGTGCTGCTGCTGCTCGAGGTGGTCAAAGGCGCGCGGCCCGGCTCGAAATTCCTGATGGATCATTTGCTGTCGCTGATCGTTTTCGGCGCGGCCGCTGCCGAATTCGTGATGTGGCCCAAATTCGGCAACTCGACCTATTTCCTGCTGGTGCTGCTCTCGATGGCCGATTTCCTCGGCGGCATTGCCCAGCGCACGCGCCGCCGCGTCACCTATGTCGCCGAGACGACAGTGCCGGCGCCACGCAAGGCCAAGCGCCGGGCCGAAGCGCCGGCGGACGATGCAGTGGCCGAGCCCAGGTTCGAGCCGGTGCCGGCGCCGCAGCCCGCTCCGGCCGCGCCACCCCCGCCGACGGCGCAATCCGTCGCCGAGTCCGTACTGATGGATCATCCTGCGCCCAAGCCCGCGCCGACCCCGACCGTCACGCCCTCGCCGGAAATCCCCTCGCCGCATCTGCAGCCGGGCAACGGCACGCCGCCCTCGTCCGACACGCCGCGCTGATCTCTCGAGGTTAAGTCTGCCGCCGCTGCGGTGGTGCGCTCCCTCGCCCCGATTGCGGGGAGAGGTCAGGGAGAACGATATCAAGCCACCTGCCGCGTGCGCGCGCTGACGCTCGGCAGCGGGTGCTTGCTGCCATAGGCCATCCGCGCATCGTCGGAAGAGGCGCGCCGGAGCCGGCTCGTCTGGGGCAGATGTTCGGCGCTGGCGATGAGCTGGGTGACGAAGTTCGAATCGGGGCGCGGCAGCTGCGCCTTGCGGACCCAATGCAACATCGGCGTCAGCGGTACCAGGGCCGTGCCCGTGCCGTTGTCCGCCTCGTCCGATCGATCAGTACCCAACATCGCAATCACCGTTGATCCGGCGAAGCCTGTCGCGTTTCGGGACGCGGGCGCCGGGCGTGTCATGTACTCGCAAGGCCTATGCCGGCCGGGCCGGTTTGGTTCCGGCCAGCGGGGAAACGTGGTTTCCAAATTGTTTATGAACTTTGCCTAGGGTCATAGGCAAATCTGGCCGTATCCTGTGCCGACTCAGGACTCTCCGCTGTCCCGAAACGAGGCGATTTTGACCCCAGCACTGCCGCAAGTCTCCGACATCCTGGCCGCGCTCGGCCAGGCCATTTTCGCCTGGGACATCGCCAGCGACGTCATCGCCTGGGGCGAGCAGGTCAGCGCCGTCTTCCCCGGTATCCCACCCGAACGGCTCGCAACCGGTGCCGAATTCGCCAAGCTGATCGAGCCCGCGCAGTCGCTGCGGACCGCCGCGCTAGCGCAGACTTCAGCCGTGCATGGCGCCGACGGCACGCCCTACCGGGTCGAATACGGCGTTCGCAGGAGCGCCGCCGATCCGGTGGTCTGGATCGAGGAGACGGGCCGCTGGTTCGCCGGGCCCGACGGCCGTCCGGTACGTGCGTTCGGCTCCATCCGAATCAACAATGAGCGGCATGCCCGCGATGAAGAGCTGACGAGGCTCGCGCGGCTCGATCCGCTGACCGGGGAGCTCAATCGCTCCCACTTGATCGCGGCCCTGGCCGAAGCGATCGAGGAGACGACCCGCTTCCGCTCGACCGCGGCCTTCATGCTGGTCGGCATCGATCATCTCGCCCGCGTCAACGACGCCTTCGGCTTCGACGTTGCGGATGCGGTGATCCTCGACGTCGCCAAGCGCATCCGCGCGCGGCTGCGCGGCGGCGATGTGCTCGGTCGTTTCTCCGGCAACAAGTTCGGCCTGATCCTGAAGAACTGCACCGTCGACGACATGAACGTCGCCGCCGAGCGTTTCCTCGCCGGCATCCGCGACGAAGTCGTGCCGACCAAATCCGGCCCGGTTTCGGTCACCGCGTCGATCGGCGCGGTCAGCGTGCCGCGTCATGCCCGTAACACCGACGAAGCCGTCAATCGCGCCCATGAGACGCTGGACGCTGCAAAACAACGCCGCGCCGGCTCGTTCGCGGCGTGGCGTCCGGATGCCGCGCGCGACGCGCAACGCCGCGTCAACATCCGCGTGACCGACGAGATCGTCACCGCGCTGAACGAGCGCCGCATCAAGCTCGCCTATGAGCCGGTGGTCGCGGCCGCCTCGCGGGAACGTGCGTTCCACGAGTGCCTGGTGCGGATGGACCAGGGCAACGGCCAGGTGCTGCTTGCACCCGACATCGTGCCGGTCGCCGAACGGCTCGGGTTGATCCGCCTGGTCGATCACCGCGTGCTCGAGCTTGTGGTCGCTGAACTCGCGGCCGCGCCCGACGCTCACCTCAGCCTCAATATCTCGCCCGACACGACGATGGATCCGGACTGGTGGGCCAGCATCGAGTCGCTCATGCATGCCCATCCCGGCGTGGCCGAGCGGCTGATCGTCGAGATCACCGAGACGGTCGCGATCCAGGACATCGACGACGTGCGCGCCTTTGTCGGCCGTCTCAAGCATTTCGGCAGCCGCATCGCCATCGATGATTTCGGCGCCGGCTACACCTCGTTCCGCAACTTGCGCAATCTCGGCGTCGACATCGTCAAGATCGACGGCGCCTTCGTGCAGAACATCACCCGCTCCGCCGACGACCGCGCCTTCGTGCAGACCCTGATCGACCTTGCCCGCCGCCTCGACATCAAGACGGTCGCCGAATGGGTGCAGGACGAAGAGGCAGCAAGCATGCTGCTGGATTGGGGCTGCGATTACATCCAGGGCCGCCTGATCGGGCTGGCATCAGCGGAGCGCCCGTGGAGCGCGGCGACGGACAACGCACTGCCTGCGGCGGGGTAGGGGATCGCTGCCATCGTAGGGCGACAAGGGCGCCCTTGGCTACTTTACGATTCCGGCTATGCGTTCAGTCCTCTCCTCCGTCATTGCGAGCCATCGGGCCGCGCTTCGCGTGGACCCGTTGGCTCGCAATGACGATGCGTTGCTACGCCACGCAAATACCGGGCACTGCGACCTTCCGCGATCGGCTTGACGGAGCCGGCGAGGGTTGATTGCGCCGTACCTGACGCCACGCGTCGATTGAAAATCTCCTCACGCGCCTTCATCCAGCGCCACCAGCTCGCGCTTCTTGCGCAGGGCGGGCAGCAGCGGTGCGATCAGCAGCACCAACGCAAGCGCAAGGCACGCCGCCGAGATCGGCCGCTGCACGAAGGTCCAGAGATCGCCCTGCGACAGGATCAGCGACTTGCGCAGATTGTTCTCCAGCATCGGTCCGAGCACGAAGGCGAGCACCAGCGGTGCCGGCTCGTAGCCGAGCTTGCGCATGAAATAGCCGATGATTCCGAACGCGATCATCACATAGACGTCGAACACGTTGTTGCTCGAGCAGTACACGCCGAGGATCGTGAACAGGATGATCAGGGGGAAGAGGATGTTGTAGGGCAGCTTGAGCAACTGTACCCACATGCCGATCATCGGCAAATTGAGGATCAGCAGCATGACGTTGCCGATATACATGCTGGCGACGATGCCCCAGAACAGGCCTGGGTTCTGTGCGATCAGCAGCGGTCCCGGCTGCAGGCCGTGAATGACGAATGCGCCGAGCAGCAGCGCCATCACCACGTTCGGCGGGATGCCCAGTGTCATCAGCGGAATGAACGCGCCGCCGGCCGCCGCATTGTTGGCGGACTCCGGGCCCGCGACGCCCTCGATCGCGCCGTGGCCAAACCGCTCTGGCGTTTTCGACAGCCGCTTCTCCAGCGCGTAGGACGCAAACGAGGCGACCACCGCGCCGCCACCCGGCAGGATGCCGAGCAGAAAGCCGAGCAGGGTACCGCGCGCCACGGGGCCGGCGCTCGCCTGCCAATCGGCCTTGTTTGGCAAGAGCTGCGTGATCTTGGCGTTGATGATGTCGCGCTTGATGGCCTGCTCGGTGTTGAGCAGCACCTCGGCAACGCCGAACAGACCCATCACGACAGGCACGAGACCGATACCGTCGATCAGCTCCATGCGGCCGAATGTCAGACGTGGCTGCGCCGTGATGCTGTCGAGCCCGATCAGCCCGAGCACGACGCCGATGCACGCCATCAGCAGCGCTTTCGGCATCGATCCCTGGGTGAGGAAGGTGAGCACCACGAGGCCGAGCACCATCAGGCTGAAATACTCGGCCGGGCCGAACGCGATCGCGATGCTGGCAAGTCTCGGCGCCACCAGCATCAGCGCCACCAGCGCGAATGTGCCGGCGATGAAGGAGCCGAACGCGGAGATGCCGAGCGCAGGGCCGGCGCGGCCCTGCTTCGCCATCTGGTGGCCATCGATGCAGGTGACGACTGACGCTGCCTCGCCGGGAATATTGACCAGGATCGAGGTGGTCGAGCCGCCATACATGGAGCCGTAGTAAATGCCGGCCATCATGATGATGCCGGATTCCGGCGTGCCCGACAGCGTCACCGGCAGCAGCAGTGACATCGCCGAGATCGGCCCGATGCCCGGTAGCACGCCGACCAGCGTGCCGATGAAGACGCCGATGAAACAGTAGAGCAGGTTGATCCCGGTCAGGGCGACGCCGAATCCATGGGCGACGTTGGCAAGCGTATCCATAAGGTCACCCGATCCCGAACAGGCCCGAAGGCAACTGGATCAAGAGCAGTCGATTGAGCACCCACCACATGCCGAGCGGAACCAGCACGGCGATCGGGATCGCCAGCGTCCAGCGCACGGGGTCGATCAGTCGCAACAGCAGAAGCATCAGCGGTATCGACGCCAGCAGGAATCCCAGTGGCTCCAGGGCGAAGGAGAATGCGGTAAGGCAGGCAATGACGAGAAGCGGTTTGCTCCAGCGCACATTCTCCCAGCGCGAGGCCAGAGTCGGGCCGCCTTCGGTGATGGCCGAGACGATGATGGAGCCTGCGAACACGCACATCAGGATGCCCGTGTAGAACAGCACGTAGCCGGAGCCGGGATCGTTGATGGTGCCAAGCTTGAGCTTTAGCCCCGACCAGATCACGAAGCCGCCGAGCCCGAACCCGATCAATCCGCCCCAGAGTTCGGAGTTGTTGAGGCGAAGTTTGACGTTGGTTTGATCGTTCATCGCTTCTCTCTCATGCCCCGGACGCAGCGCGAAGCGGTGCGCTGCGTCCGGGGCCCATGAGTGTGGACGAAAAAGGTGGATCCCGGCTCTGCGGTGCACCGCTGAAGAAGCGCTGCACCGCGTCCGGGACACGAGCAGCTCAATCCTACTTCTTCGCAAGTCCGAGCGTTTCGATGATCTTGCGCTCGGACTCCGTGACCTCGACGACGAACTTCTTGTAGTCCTCGGTGTTCTTGTAGTTCGGCACCATGTCATATTTGGCGAGCGTGGCGATCACTGCGGGGTCCTCGACCGCCTTCTTGAAGGCGTCGTGCAGCCTGGCGACGATCTTGGGGTCCATGCCCTTGGGGCCGGCGATGCCGAACGGGGAATCGTAGACCATGGGATAGCCGAGCTCCTTCAGTGTCGGCACATCGGGATAGTTCGGCGATCGCGCACCAGTCCAAACCATCAGCAGCCGCAGCTTGCCGGCATCGACCAGCGGCCGCCATCCCGTCGAATCGGCTTGCAGCATGGTGTGCTGGCCGAGCACCGCGGCATTGGTCTCCGCACCACCCTTGAACGGTACTTGCGTGAGCTTGATGCCGGACATCGCCGCGATCTGCTCCATGCCGATATGGAGCGAGGTGCCGGTTCCCGGCGTGGCGTAGGTCACTTTGCCCGGATTGGCCTTGGCGAACTCGACCACGTCCTTCCAGGACTTGAACTGCGACTCCGCGCTGGTGGTCACGCCGAACGTATAGCCGGTTAGGTGAATGATATAGCTGAAGTCCTTCGCCGGATCCCACGACACCTCCTGCATCAGCGGCAGGCGGAAGACGGTGATTGGAAGCTGTGCGATGGTGTAGCCGTCCGGCTTCGCGGCCGCTGCCATGGTCGCAGGCCCCACCGTGCCGCCGCCGCCGGCCTTGTTGTCGATCACGATCGGCTGCCCCAGCACCTTCGAGGCGCTGTCGGCGATCGCGCGCATCGAGATATCGGTCGAACCGCCGGCCGGCCATGGCACGATCAGCGTGATGGGTTTGGTGGGATAGTCCTGCGCGCTGGCAGCGGTCGCGAGCAACGCACCCATGATGACATGCACTGCGGCAAAGGCGATCGTCTTCAGCCCGTATCGTGACATCGAAACTCCTCCCTCGCAGCGGCCTCTTTGGGCCGCTGTTTCTCGTTCTTCTGAGCCGATTGTTCATGAAATCAGGCGAGAAGAAAAGCGCATTGCGCGGCCGGCCCTCAGTGGCGAGACGGCTAATCCGCTGGAAAAAAGCACGTGCGACAATTGGTCGTTTGGGGCGTCCCGAGAGGCGGAATTTGAGAGGCCGAAGTCCTCACGCCACGCGTCGGACGGCGTTCAGCGTCTCGATGGTTGGTCCGACCTCGGCTGCCGGGCAAGGCTTGCCGAAATAGTATCCCTGCACCGCGGTGCAGCCGCATTCGCGGACGAAGTCGAGTTGCTCGATCGTCTCCACGCCCTCCGCCGTGGTCTCGACGCCGAGCACGGAGCCGAGGCTTGCGATGGTACGGACGATGGCGACGCTTTCCGGGCTTTCGCCGAGCGTGCCGACGAAGGAGCGGTCGATCTTGATGCGGTCGAACGGAAATTTGCGCAAATAGCTCAGCGAGGAATAGCCGACGCCGAAATCGTCGAGGCTGACGCGCACGCCGAGTGCGCGGAGCTGGTGCAGGATCTCGATGGTCGCCTCGCTGTCGTCCAGCAGCGCCGTCTCGGTAACCTCGAGTTCGAGCCGCCATGGCGGCAGGCCGGCTTCCGCAAGCGCGCTCGTGACCATCGCCACCAGCCCGCGCGAGCGAAACTGCACCGGCGACAGGTTCACGGCGACGGTGACATCGGGCCACGACACGGCGGTCGTGCAGGCCGTGCGCAGCACCCATTCGCCGATCGGAACGATCAGCCCGTTCTCTTCCGCGATCGGAATGAACTCGGCCGGTGAGACGAAGCCGCGCGAAGGATGCTTCCAGCGCAGCAGCGCCTCGAAGCCGGTGAGCTCGGACGAATCGAGCCGCACCTGCGGCTGGAACACCAGGTGGAATTCGCGCCGCTCCAGCGCGGTGCGCAAATCGTGTTCCAGCGCGTGGCGGCTGCGCGCCTCTTCCTCCATCTCGGGCTCGAACAGCTGATAGGCGCCGCGTCCCTTCGCCTTGGCCTGGTATAGCGCGAGGTCGGCGCACTTCATCAGCTCGTCGGCATCGAGCCCGTGATCGGGCGCAATCGCGATGCCGACCGAGACGCCGACATGGATCGACTGGCTTTCCAGCGGCGGCGGGTGACCGATGATCTCGACAAGGCGGCGGGCGAGCTTTTCGGCCGATTGCGGCTGCGGTCCGCGCTGGAGAACGGCGAACTCGTCGCCGCCGAGACGGGCGATCGTGTCGTGCTCGCCGACATTCTCTTTCAGGCACGCCGCGACCCAGCGCAAAAGCCTATCGCCTGCGGCGTGGCCGAGACGGTCATTGACGGTCTTGAAATTGTCGAGGTCGAAGTACAGCACGGCCATCTCGCCGCCGGCGATCGCGACCTGGTTCAGTCCCTCGCTCATCTTCTCGCGGAACAGCGTGCGATTGGGCAGGTCAGTGAGCGAATCGTGCTGCGCCATGTGCGCCACGCGGGCCTGGGCCTTGTGGCGCTCGGTGACGTCCTCATAGGTGACGACCCAGCCGCCAAGCTCCATCCGCTTGTGATTGAGCTTGATGATGCGGCCGTCGCTCAGATGGCGATGCAGCGTATGCTCGCCCTCGCGCAGCCTCTCGATATAGTCTGCATAGATCCGCGCGCCCGTGGTGTTCGGATGGATGCCCAGCTCGCAGCTGTGCTCCATGATCTCGCGCATCGAGACGCCCGGCTTCACGACGTCAGGCGACAGTCCATACATCTCGATGTAGCGACGGTTGCAGACGATCACGCGCAGGCTCGAATCGAGCATGCACAGTCCCTGGCTCATGTTGTTCAGCGCCGCATCAAAGCGGCGATACTGCTCGCTCAATTCCTCGACCGCGCGCTCGCGCTCGGTAATGTCCTCATAGGTAGCGACGAAACCGCCTTCGGCCAGCGTGCAGTAGCGCACCGAGACCACGGTGTCGTTCGACATGCGCCGCCGCATCGGCGAGGAATCGTTGCTGTCGATCCGCGCGCGGGCGGCGTCCAGAATCTGCTGGGGGCTGTATTCGGTCGCAAAGGCGCCGTTCGCCATCGATCGTTCGATGAGCTTCGAGATATGCGTGCCGGGTGCGGCTTCCGCGGGCGAAAGATGATAGATCGTCCGATAGGTGGTGTTGCAGACGCGCAGGCGCATATCGCTGTTGTAGAATGCGAGGCCGTGCGCCATGTTCTCGAGCGCGGCGTCCAGCATGAAGTTCTGCTGCTTCAGCGCCTCTTCATACTGCAACCGTTCGGTGACGTCTTCATGCACCGTCACCCAGCCGCCGTCGGGCATGAACCGGGAGGTCGCCTGGACCCTTCGGCCGTCGAAGCGCGTCACCAGGATCGGCCTCGGGTTCCGGATGCGAACATCGTCCATCCGGAGCGCCTCGAATTCGTCCTTCGACATGCCGGGCAGATTGCCGCGCGACACCCAATGCTCGACGACGTCGCGATGCGCGACGCCCGGTTTCACGATCTCGGGGTCGAGATCGTAGAATTGCAGGAATCGCTCGTTGCAGACGACGACACGGCTGTCGGCGTCATACATAATGAGCCCGTGCGACATGTGGGCGAGCGCATGTTGGCTGCGTTCGGTCTGAAGCTGGAGTTCGGCTTCGAGCCGGGCTCGGCGCGTGACGTCGTCGCAGATCGTCATCCAACCGCCCCCGGGCAACGGCTTCATCTCGAGGGACAGCACGAGGCCGTTCGACAGCCGTTGCTCGGTCCAGAACGGCTTGCCGGCCTCGATCATCTTCATGCGCTCGGCATAGAGCGCATCCAGCTTACTCACCGGAAAATTGCCGCGCGAGGCGCTATGGGCGAGCACTTCGCGATAGCTGGTGCCGAGCCGCACGATTTCGGCCGACATGTTGAACATGGCGAGATAGCGCTGGTTGACCAGAACGATCCGGTTGTCGGCGTCGTAGACGCAAACGCCCTGCTCCATGTGGTCGAGCGCGAGCTGGCTCAGCGCAAGCAGGCCCCCCGGGCCATGCTCGCGGCGTGCACCAAGCTCGTAGTCGGGGGTCGACGTCATGGGATCGGCGGGGTCTCGGCGGGCAATAAACCTAACGCAACGCAATTCCGGTGCCGAGGGTAGCGAAGACCCGGGAAAATTCCCTTAAGCGCAGTAGTTTACGGAGGGTGACTGACGACGGAGGGCGAACGCACAAACGGCCGTCCGGCAAGGCCATAGCCCCGCAGCCCGGACCAGCAAAGCGGTCTCCGGGGCGGTCGTTCCCGTATGTCACGAGGCTCACGTGGCTACAGGGAAGGCCGGTAAGGGCGAGAACGAGATCGATCTCCTACGGCCCGTAAAGAACGAGCTCCGTGTCGGTGAGGTCGCCGAGCTGCGGCTGGTGCGGGCCCTTGAAGTATTTGCGGCCCCGCTTCTCGGTGTAGATACCGACCAGACCCGGAATCGGGCCATTGGAATCGACGGCCACCGAGATCTTGCCGAGCCGCAGCAGCAGCCGGCCGATGCGGCCGGCGCAGGCGGCGTATTCGGCGGCGCTGCGGCAGTATATCAGCTTCATCGCGGGCGGCGCGATGAAGCCGCGGCGGATGCGCACCGGCTGCAGGATGAAGGGGAACGCTCCCTTCTGCGTGCGGCAGACTAGGCTGAGGCAATTGTAGCGCGCATGCCGCGTCAGCAGCTCGGTCTCGTCGTCGGAAAGCCCCTCGATCGTCTTGGCGTGCTGCGAGATCAGCTCGATCCTGCTCCAGCGCGGAGCGCGCGACAGCGCCGGCACCGAAAAGAAGATTCCGCGGCAATAGGCGCGAAAGCCCTGCGTCTCGATGATCGGCCAGGTCCACGGCGCCGGGGTGATGTTCAGATAGGTGACGTCCTTGTGCCGTTGCGCGATCTTTGTCAGCAACGGAGCGTAGTTGCGGTACGCCGGATCGACGTACCAGCTCGACAGGTTGCACTGGATCGCGGTCTCCTCGCCGTCCTTCCGCGTCGTGTAGATCAGCAGCAGCACGCCGACCGGCGTACCGTCATTGTCGAGCATGTAGCCGAAGCGCGGATAGCCCTCCGGTACGGACCGAAAGGCCTGCCGGCGCAGGCCCTGGATCCAGTAGTTGCGCGAGCGGCCGACGAAGCCGCGCGTCAGCAAGTCCGCGATCGCTTCGACGTCGGACTCGGTGATCTCGCGGCATCGGACCTTGGTATGGATCACGTTTGTCTTGCCCGTGGAAATGGTAGGCCTCGTTCGGTTTATTGTTTCAGCATGATCTTTCCGGAAAACCGCTTCGCACTTTTCCGGATCATGCTCTAGCGCCAGCCCTCGCCATGGGCGTCGGCCGCGACCCGCGGCTGCAGGCCCATGATGTCCCGCACCTTGGCGGGCCAGGCGGAAAGATCGGTGCCGTGAGTGTGGAACATGGCGACGGCGAGCCGGTCCATGCCGAAAGCGACGCAGCCGGTATGCGCCGGTTCGCCGTTGGCGTCCTGGATGCCCCAGGTCGTGCCGAAATGCTCGCGGTGATAGTTGAAGCTCATGCAGGCGGTCGGCTGGTCTTCCGAGCGCAGCGGAATGAGGAGCTCGAACTTGAGCTGTTGCTGCTTCTGGCTCACCGCCTTCATCTGGCCGACGCGGCCAAAGAACGGATCGCTGGCATAGTCGACGCGGAAGGTCAGGCCGAGATCGCGGGCGATCGCCTGTGCGCGCACCATCCAGCGCTCGCGGAAGTCGGCGACGTCCTCGGGCGTCCCGATGCAGACATATTCGCGCATCCGGAACGATTGCAGCCGGTCGAGATGCTTCGAGGGCTCGCGGCGGAAGCAGTCGGCGGCGACGTCGAAGCGCAGGCCGCCCTTCGGCAGTTGTCCGCGGCTCGCAGCGATCGGGTAAACGGGATAGCAGGCTGCCGGCGACAGCACGAGATCGGCGGGCGAGAGCGAAGTGGTCCAGTCGCCGCCGGTGTCGAAGCGGCTCACGGCGGCGTTGATCTCGCGTTCGGTGCCATGCAGGCCGCAGACGCAGCCGAGCAGGTTTGGAAAGCTCTTGAGATAGCCGGACTTCTCGAGCTGGGCGCGGCTCATCACCGGCGGGAAGCGCATCACCTCGGTGCCAGCTTCGCGATGGTTCGTGATCAGCGCGGCGAGCCGCTCGACGACGCCCTCGTAGAGTGCGGTACGGGCGTAAACGCCGTCCGAGCCCATGCGGTGGAACAGCTTGTCGGCGAGATGATCGAGTGGATCTGCGATCTGCGGAGCGGTCTCGGGCGAATCCGGAACGACGGCAATATTCATGGGATGTCCAGCTATCTCAAATTTGTTCTTGTTGGATCAGTCGCGAAGGCTCGCCGGAACGCCGCTCATCAGCGTCGAGGTGGCGGCGTTGGCCAGGATGCGGTCGTTGTTGATCATGATCGGCGACGACAACACGTCGCGGAGGTGGCGGCCCATGGTGAATTCGCCGTCGTTGCGGTAGCCGGAAAGGCCCGCGGTGCGCATCGCATGCATCACGGTTTCGACCGCCAGCTCGGAGGCCTGTACCTTCAGAAGCG
>JAEYRD010000236.1 GCA_023435725.1 Pseudomonadota bacterium
CGGATAGATTCTGGATTGCTTCGCTCCGCTCGCAATGACAAGGGGGTGGGATCGCGCAAAACAACGTAGCACCCGCCCATGAACTACCGCCACGCCTTCCACGCCGGCAACTTCGCTGATGTCATCAAGCACATCGTGCTGGCGCGCATCATCACCTACCTGCAGGACAAGCCGGGGGCGTTCCGCGTCATCGACACCCATGCCGGCGCCGGCCTCTATGATCTCGAAAGCGACGAGGCAAGCCGTAGCGGCGAATGGCTGACGGGCATCGCACGGCTGATGCAGGCGCGCCTGTCGAACGAGACAGTAGCACTGACAAAACCCTATCTGGACATCGTCCGCGCCTTCAATCCAAAGGGCGAGCTCAAGGCCTATCCGGGCTCACCGCTGATCGCGCGCGGCCTGCTCAGGCCGCAGGACAGGCTCGTTGCCTGCGAGCTCGAGCCGAAGGCGCGCAAGGCCCTGATCGACGTGCTGCGCCGCGACGAACAGGCCCGCGTGGTCGATCTCGACGGCTGGATGGCGCTGCCGGCTTTCGTGCCGCCGAAGGAACGGCGCGGACTGGTGCTGATCGACCCGCCCTTCGAGGCGAAGGACGAGTTCGACCGGCTGGGCGAGGCGTTCTCGACAGCCTTCGCGAAATGGCCGACCGGTATTTATTTAATCTGGTATCCGGCCAAGAACCGTCGCGCCACCGACGCGCTGGCGCAACTGGTGGCACGCCTCGCAGCCGGCGCAAAACCGCCGGGAAAATGCCTGCGTCTCGAATTCAGTGTCGCGCCTCAGCTTGACGGCGCGGCCCTCACCTCCACCGGGCTGTTGATCGTCAATCCGCCGTACACGCTGCATGGCGAACTCAAGACGATCCTGCCCGAGCTGGAAATGCCGCTCGGCCAGGGCGGCGCTGCCAGATTCCGATTAGAGGTGCCGAGACCGTAATGCGCCGTGATCTTTTGGGAAAAATATGCAGGAGCGGTAGTCAATCTGCAAAGAACCGTATTATGCTGTTTGTGTGACTGGCTTTACGTTCCGCTTCCGCGAATGGTTGCGGCGGAGTGAAGGCCTAAAAAGATCCGACCGGACTGAAAAGTCCGCGCAAGGATGGCCAGCTCCCGGGCTTCGTAAGGCCCGGTCATGTCGTGACGTGAGTCTGCGTCGCGACGGAGGAGCAATGAGGGGGAGTTTCCCGATGGCCATGACGGGAACGGTCAAGTTCTTTAACGGCGAGCGCGGCTACGGCTTCATCAAGCCGGACGACGGCGGTCGCGATGTCTTTGTTCACATCACCGCTGTTGAGCGGGCGGGATTGAAGGACCTTGCCGAAGGACAGCGTATCACGTTCGAAGTCGAGCCGGACAAGAAGGGGAAGGGACCTAAGGCGGTCAATTTAGTCATACTCTCCTAGAGCGTTTCGAGCAGAGCATTTCGAGCGAAGTCGATATCGGGTCGCGTCAAGAAGACGCGTCCGAGTAAGAATCTGGAGCTCCGTTCCGATTCCATCGGACGGAAATCGCTCTGGCGAGCCTGACGCAAAACACCTGACGCAAAACACCTGACGCAAAACGCCTGACGCAAAACGCTTGGCGCAAAAAAATCCCGGCCGCGAGCGGCCGGGAGGAGGCTGTAGTCCGGTATTTTTTCTTGGCTATCAGAAGTGATAGTTCACGCCTGCGCGCACAACGCTGGCGGTATAGCCGTTTGACACGCCCGTGATTGCGAACTGACTCGTCGACAGGTCGATGTAGAGATATTCGAGCTTGGCGCTCCAGTTCGGCGCGAGGCCGACTTCCGCACCGGCACCGATGGTCCAGCCGGCAGTGGTGTGCGACTCCGTCCAGCCGAATGTCTGCGCGCGCAGCTCGCCGAAGGCGAGGCCGGCGGTGCCGTAGAACAGCACGTTGCTGAAGGCGTAGCCGGCGCGGCCGCGCAGGGTGCCGAACCACGGATTGGAGAACTTCCACGGCGCGAAGGTGTCGTCGGCACCGGCGGCCTGGATGTCGCCCTCGACGCCGAACACCCAGGGGCCGTTCTGGAAATTGTAGCCCGCCTGAATGCCGCCGACGAAGCCGGACGGCTTTGAGGGATTGTTGTCCACCGAGCCCCATTCATAGCCGATGTTGCCGCCCAGATAGGGACCGGCCCAGCTATAGCCGTTCAGTGGCTGGTTGACGGTATAGGGCGCACGTTGCCCATAATTGAGATCGGCGGCCCCTGCCGAAGCTGTCCAGCCGGCGGCAACCAACGCGGCTGCGCCCACAACGAACCTCATCACACACTCCAACGCAACTGCCGCACCCCCGCGCAATGCCTGCGCCGCCGCGCGAGGCAAAACCGCATGGTTGCGGAACTGAGAACTTTTCGCGTGGGATTTATCGAGAGTTTTAAGTTAAAGGGCTGTTAAGTCCGGTTACCGCGCTGTTAACAGACTTAAGGAAGCGTTACCGGGAACTACGCGCTCCTGTGCGTGCGGCATGGCCGGAACTTCAAATCGGCCCCCCCAGCGCCTAAATTCGCTCCATGGTTCACGATTCCACCGACAATCCGGACGACGCACGCGCGCGCAAATCGCGGCGCGGCACGGCGACGGACGCTCCGCCCGAGGGGCTGACGCCTCCGGACCTCGACCCCGCCACCGCCGGCGGCGACGACGAGGACGATGGACGGCTGCCGGATATCCTGGAGGAGAGCGGCGCGGTCGGCGAAGAGCCGCTGGCCACGGGCCATGAGGCGATCGAGCGCGCGGTCCGCCTCGCCCCCACTTCGCCCGGCGTCTATCGCATGCTCAATGCCAACGCCGACGTGCTCTATGTCGGCAAGGCCAAGAACGTCAAAAAGCGCCTGTCCAACTATGCGCGCCAGAGCGCACCGCTGCCGGCGCGCATCCTGCGCATGATCGCCGCCACGGTCACCGTGGAAATCGTCTCGACCAATACCGAGACCGAAGCGCTGCTGCTGGAAGCCAACCTCATCAAGCAGCTCCGGCCGCGCTTCAACGTGCAGCTTCGCGACGACAAGTCGTTTCCCTACATCCTGATCACCAGCGACCATTGGGCGCCGCAGATCCTGAAGCACCGCGGCGCGCAGACGCGCCCCGGGCGCTATTTCGGCCCGTTCGCTTCCGCCGGTGCCGTCAACCGCACCATCACCGCGTTGCAGCGCGCGTTCCTGATCCGCTCCTGCACCGATTCCTTTTTCGAGAGCCGCACGCGCCCCTGCCTGCTCTACCAGATCCGCCGCTGCGCCGGTCCCTGCACCCGCGAGATCGATTTCCCCGGCTATACGACCCTGGTGCGAGAGGCGACCGACTTCCTCTCCGGCAAGAGCCATGCGGTGAAGCAGGAGCTTGCCGGCGAGATGGAGAAGGCATCCGGCGAGCTCGAATTCGAGCGCGCCGCGCTGTATCGTGACCGCCTCGCCGCGCTGTCGGCGATCCAGTCGCAGCAGGGCATCAATCCGCGCACCGTGGAGGAAGCCGACGTGTTCGCCATTCACCAGGAAGGCGGCTTCTCCTGTGTCGAAGTGTTCTTCTTCCGCACCGGACAGAACTGGGGCAACCGCGCCTATTTCCCGCGCGCCGAGAAGACCTTCACGCCGGAGGAGGTGCTTGGCTCCTTCCTTGCCCAGTTCTACGACGACAAGCCGCCGCCGAAGAACATCCTGCTCTCGCACGAGATAGAGGAGAGCGAGTTGCTCGCCAATGCGCTGTCGATCAAGGCCGGCCACAAGGTCGAGGTCACCGCGCCCAAGCGCGGCGAGAAGAAGGAGCTCGTGGCCCACGCGCTGACCAATGCGCGCGAGGCGCTGGGCCGCAAGCTCGCGGATACCGCGACGCAGAGCCGCCTGCTCGACGCCATGGCTGCGACGCTGAGCCTGCCTCATTCGCCCAAGCGCATCGAGGTCTACGACAACAGCCACATCCAGGGCACCAATGCGGTCGGCGCCATGATCGTCGCCGGCCCGGACGGCTTCGTGAAGAATCAGTACCGCAAGTTCAACATCAAGTCGGAAGGGCTCACGCCGGGCGACGACTACGCCATGATGCGCGAGGTGCTCGAGCGCCGCTTCAAGCGCCTCATCAACCCGCCCGAGGACAATGCCGCCAAGGCCAGGGACGACGACTTCCCGCAATGGCCCGACCTCGTGATCATCGACGGCGGCCGTGGCCAGCTCAATGCCGTTCGGGAGATCTTTACGAATCTCGGCCTGACCCAGGTATCGCTGATGTCGGTCGCCAAGGGGCCGGACCGGGACGCCGGCCGCGAGACCCTGTTCATGCCGGAGCGCGAGGCGATCAAGCTGGAGCCGCGCGATCCCGTGCTCTATTTCATCCAGCGGCTGCGGGACGAGGCCCACCGCTTCGTCATCGGCTCGCACCGCAAGTTGCGCAAAAAGGACATCCGCGAGGCCGGTTTGCAGGAGATTCCGGGCATCGGCCCGTCACGCAAACGTGCCTTGCTGCATCATTTCGGAACCCTGAAGGAGATCGAACGGGCCTCGATCGCCGATCTCGGCAAGGTTCCGGGGGTGAGCGCCGAAAGCGCCCGCAGGATTTTCGAGTATTTCCATCCCCAGCCGGGATGAACTAAAGGGGACGGGGTCATATGGTCGTCGCATCCCGCACCCCATGTGGGGAGGGACAGTTGACCTTAGGGCACCGGCGGTATTGGTAGGACTGATGAACATCGCCACGACACGAGGGACGACCAGCCGCGCGATGTCCCTCCCCAACATCCTGACCTATGGCCGGATCGCCGCGATCCCGGTCGTGGTCGGGTGCATCTATGCGCAGTCGATCATGGACCAGCCGCTGTGGCTGCGCTGGGTCGCGGTCGCCATTTTCATCGCGGCAGCAGTGACCGATTACCTCGACGGCTATTACGCGCGGATCTGGAATCAGCAATCGGCGTTCGGCCGGATGCTCGATCCGATCGCCGACAAGCTGCTGGTGGCCTCCTGCCTGCTGATGCTCGCCGCCGACGGCATCATCCATGGCTGGTCGCTCTGGGCCGCCATCGTGATCCTGTGCCGCGAGATCCTGGTCTCGGGCCTGCGCGAATATCTCGCCGCGCTCCGCGTCAGCGTGCCTGTGACCAAGCTCGCGAAGTGGAAGACGACCGTCCAGCTCGTCGCCATCGGCTTTCTGCTCGCGGGCGAGGCCGGCGACCAGGTGGTGCCTGTCGTGACCCAGATCGGCCTGTTGCTGCTGTGGGCCTCGGCGATCCTCACCATGTACACCGGCTACGATTATTTCCGCTCCGGCATTCATCACCTGATCAAGGAGGATGAGGCATGAGGGTGAAATATTTCGCCTGGGTGCGCGAGCGCGTCGGCAAGGCCGAGGAGACGATCGAGCCACCGCCCACAGTGCGCACTGTCGAGGAGCTGATCGCCTGGCTGTCCGGCCGGAGCGAGGCCTATGCCTACGCGTTTGAGAAGCCCAAGGTGATCCGCGCCGCGATCGACCGTGCCCACGTCAAGTCGGACGCCGCCATCGCCGGCGCCCGCGAGATCGCGTTCTTCCCGCCGATGACCGGCGGCTAGGCCATGACCTCCCCTGTCACCACCTGCCCCGTCACCATCCGCATCCAGCAAGACGATTTCGACATCGCGCGCGAGATCGCAGTCCTGACACAGGGCCGCACCGACATCGGCGCCGTCGTGAGCTTCTCCGGCATCTGCCGCGGCGACGAGGACAGCGCGAAGATATCGGCGCTCACGCTCGAACATTATCCAGGCATGGCGGAAGAAGAGATCAGGCGCCACGCCGACGAGGCGGTGTCGCGCTGGCCGCTCGACGGCGTCACCATCATCCACCGCGTCGGGCGCTTCCTGCCCGGCCAGAACATCGTGCTGGTGCTGACCGCCTCGCAGCATCGCCAGGCAGCATTCCAGGCGGCCGAGTTCCTGATGGATTATCTCAAGACCAACGCGCCGTTCTGGAAGAAGGAAGAGAGCGCCACCGGCACCGGCTGGGTCGAGGCCCACGCCCGTGACGACGAGGCCGCCGCACGCTGGACCCGATCCTGATGGCAAGAGCATCCAAGAAGATCGCGCGCGGCCGCGCCGCACCGAAGCTCGCGAAGGTCGGACGCGGCGAGCTTCTCACGCTGATCGATTTCGTCCGCTATGCGGTCAGCCGCTTCGTCGAAGCCAAGCTCGCCTTTGCCCACGGCACCACCGATCCGGTCGCCGAAGCCGTCTTCCTGGTCTGCGAAGCCCTGCATCTGCATCCCGACCAGTTCGAGATCTTTGCCCATGCCTGCGTCACGTCGGCGGAGGGCAAGACCATCCTCGATCTCATCCATAAGCGCGTCACCACGCGCAAACCGGCCGCCTACCTCGTCAACAAGGTCTACATGCGCGGCCTGCCCTTCTATGTCGACGAGCGCGTCATCGTCCCGCGCTCCTTCATCGGCGAGCTCTTGGATTCGCATTTCGGCGGTGACGGCGAGGTCGGCTCGCTGATCGACGACCCCACGGCCGTGGAAAGGGTGCTCGACCTCTGCACGGGATCGGGATGTCTCGCGATCCTCGCCGCCCATCATTTCCCGAATGCGACGATAGACGCCGTCGATGTTTCGAAGGGCGCGCTCGAAGTCGCCGCGCGCAATGTCGGCGAACACGGGCTGGATGAGCGGATCAGGCTCCACCGCGGCGACCTGTTCGCCCCGCTCGGCAACAACAAATACGACCTGATCATCACCAACCCGCCTTACGTCGATGCGGACGGCATGGCTGCACTGCCGCCGGAATGCCGGGCCGAGCCGAAACTCGCCTTCGATGGCGGCGCCGACGGTCTCGACGTGGTCCGCCGCATCCTGCGCGATGCGCCCGATCACCTGACGCCGGATGGCGGCCTGCTCTGCGAGATCGGCCGCGGCCGCGAATTGGTCGACGAGGCCTTTCCGGAACTGCCGCTGCTCTGGCTGGACACCGAAGAGTCCGAGGGCGAGGTGTTCTGGATCGCGGCCGCTGATCTCGGCTGATCCGTCGCCGCAATTGCGCTCCGGCGGAACAAGTCAATTTCCGCCACGTTCATCCCCCGACAAACGTCTCGCTTTCGGAGGATGTCCGCATGCTCGCGCCATCGGGCGAATTGCTGCGCGCCGGCGTGGCGCTGAAACTCAACCATCTCAAGCGCGCCGCCCGGTCTTACTTGCGTGACCGCACCAGCCAGGCCACGGGACGCGCGACGTCCTACGCAGTCGCGGCGGGACTGTTCGCGGTGGCGGGGCTGTTCCTGATCGCGACCTTCTTCGTCGGCTTGATCGCACTGTACCGCTGGGTTGCAATCACCTACGGGCAATTCTGGGGCTTCGGCGCCGCCGCCGCCATGCTCCTCGTGCTGGCCGCAGCCTGCGCCGGAGTGGCCATGGCTCAGATGAAGCGTGAGACCAGGCCGATCGTGCCGCTTGCCAGCCGCATGCGCGTGGCGATCGCCACCCCGCGTATCCCGCGCGGGACGGTCAAGCAGGCGGTGAAGGAGGTCGCGACGACAATTCCCCTGGTGCCACGCGCACCCGGTGAACGCGGCCATGACGGCAGGGCCTCGCCGGCTCGCGCCAACCGCCCCGTGCAACTCGGCCTGTTGCTCGCGGCAATCGGCCTGCTGGGGTTCACGGCGGCGCGCCGCAGGCGCCACCGCCACGGCTTGGACGCTTGAAATGCGCGTTGGGCGCTCGGAGCAGCTCGAAAGCTGGCTGCTGGTCGCCGCCACGGCCGTCTTCGTTCTGACCGCGGAGCGCTATTTGCAGGAGGCCGGCCTCATTGGATCCTGCTCCCTGCAAAGCCGCCGCAACCGCGAAGGAAACTCCCCGGAGACGAGCGTCGCGCGTGCGGCGACGCAGCCCGGTCATGGCCGCCGCTCGAAGAGCCCGCTCGCGATTCCCTGGGCGGGCTGGAAGGATATCTTCTGGCGCACCTATCGGCGCATCGACGATGATCGCCTGCTCGCGACCGCGGGCGGCGTCGTGTTCTTCGGGCTGCTCGCGATCTTTCCCGCCGTGACCGCGCTCGTCTCGTCCTACGGACTGTTCGCCGATCCCTCGACCATCAGCAACAATCTGCAGACGCTTGCGGTGATGCTGCCCGAGGGCACATTCCAGATCGTCGCGGACCAGGTGGCGCGCGTGGTCTCGAAAGGCAGCACCGCGCTCGGCGCCACCTTCCTGTTCGGCCTCGTGCTCGCGGTCTGGAGTGCCAATGCCGGCGTCAAATCCATCATTGACGCCCTCAACGTCGCCTATGAGGAGCGCGAGAAGCGCGGCTTCATCAAGCTGAACCTGGTGTCGCTGGCTTTCACGGTCGGCGGCATCGCGGCGCTGCTGCTGATGGTTGCCGCCGTGGTCGCCTTCCCGCTCGCGCTCGATCATCTCGGCATCGCGCCCGAGCCCAAGCTGATCGTCACGCTGGCGCGATGGCCGCTGCTGTTCGTCATACTGCTCGGGGCACTCGCCGTCCTCTACCGTTTCGCGCCCAGCCGCGACGCGCCGCGCTGGCAATGGCTGAGCATCGGCGCGGTGACGGCAGCCGTCCTCTGGATCGCCGGCTCGTCGCTGCTGTCCTGGTATCTCTCGGCATTCGCCAATTACAGCGCGACCTACGGCTCGCTCGGCGCCGCGATAGGCCTGATGACCTGGATGTGGATGTCGGTGATCGTGATCATGTTCGGGGCCGAGTTGAACTCGGAGATCGAGCGGCAGACGCTGCGCGACACGACCACCGGGCGGCCCAAGCCGCTCGGCAGCCGCGAGGCCGTCTCGGCCGACACGGTCGGCGCTACCGCGCCGTCCTGACGACGATGACCAGGCCGAGCCTCGGCCTGATCATGCGTCGACCGCGCGTCAGCGCTTGCTGATCACCGCCTCCAGATATTCGCTGTGCACGACGACCGTGCCGTCGTCGGCATGGTTGAACTCGCCGAGCAGCGTCATGAGATCGCGCCGCAGCGCGGCCTGGCCGGTCTCATCGAGCGCGGCGAAGGCTTTCAGCATCGGCCCGTAAAACGACTTGAAGACGTCGAGCCAATGGTCCGGCGAGCGATAGCGGAACACGAAGATCCGCGGCTCGGCGGCGATCTCCGAAGCCTGGCTGCCGAACATCTCCTGAAGCCGTGCCGGCGTGCCCCACAGCGCGGGCGACTTCACGCCCGCGGGCGGCGCGACATGCTTGCCGATGGTCTTGAAAAGCTGGCCGATGAAGCCTTGCGGCGTCCAGTTGGCGAGGCCGATCTTGCCGCCTGACTTGCAGACGCGCGCCAGCTCGGAAGCCGCCTTGTCCTGGTCCGGCGTGAACATCACGCCGAAGGTCGAGAGCACGACGTCGTAGCTGCTATCTGCAAACGGCAACGCTTCGGCATCCGCCTCGCGGAACTCGATCATCAGATGCTCGGCTGCCGCGCGCTCGCGTCCACGCTTGAGCAGCGCCGGTACATAGTCCGTGGATGTGACGTCACACCAGCGCCGTGCCGCGGCCAGCGTCGCATTGCCGTTGCCGGCGGCAACGTCCAGCACCTTGCTGCCGGCCCGAAGGTCCAGCGCCTCACAGAGCTGTTCGCCAACGATCTGCAAGGTGGTGCCGACGATGGCATAGTCGCCGGACGACCAGGCGCCCTGCTGGCGCTGCTTGACGGCGGCGAGATCGGGCTGGGCTGCGGACGGCTTGAGCGCTGCGGATGTCGACATGGCAATCTCCTGCGGTTGAAACCGCCGGGACGATAGGGCGCATGCGGTTCGCTGGCCTTGAGAGCGGCGTTATTTTACCCTGAGAGGACCTTGATTTCCGAGCGGAGCCGAGGCGGCAGTGTGACGTTCCAGTTCGAGGATTTCTTGCTCGACCCTGAGCGTCGCGAATTGCGGCGTGCGGACACGCTCGTCGCGCTCGAGCCCCAGGTGTTCGATCTGCTGATCTATCTCGTCCGCAACCGCGAACGCGTGGTGACACGGGACGATCTGCTCGATGCGATCTGGAACGGCCGCGTCGTCTCGGAATCGACGCTGACCAGCCGGATCAACGCGGCACGCCGTGCGGTCAACGACAATGGCGAGGACCAGCGGCTGATCCGCACCGTCGCACGCAAGGGCATACGATTCGTCGGCGAGGTAACCGAACTCTCCGCGGCGAAGCCGGCCGCCGCAGGCAAGCCGCCTGCCCCGCCATTAGCGGGATTGCCGCTGCCCGATCGTCCCGCGATCGCCGTTCTCCCCTTCACGAACATGAGCGGCGAGGCCGAGCAGGACTATTTCTCCGACGGCATCAGCGAAGACATCATCACCGCGCTGTCGAAGCTGCGCTGGTTCTTCGTCATCGCGCGCAACTCCTCCTTCATCTACAAGGGCCGCACGGTTCACCTGCGCCAGATCGCCGAGGAGCTCGGCGTGCGCTACGTCGTCGAAGGCAGCGTCCGCAAGGGCGGCGACCGCGTCCGCATCACTGCGCAGCTCAACGACGTCGCCACCGGCAGCCATCTCTGGGCCGAACGATACGATCGCAAGCTCGCCGACGTCTTCGCCGTGCAGGACGAGATCACCGAAGCGATCGTCGCCGCAATCGAACCGCAGCTCTACGCCGCCGAAAGCTTTCGCGCCCAGCGCAAGCCGCCCGACAGCATGGACGCCTGGGACCTCCTGATGCGCGCCCTCTCCCACTACTGGCGCGTGACGCGGCAGGATCACGTCGTGGCGCAAGCCCTGCTCGAAAAAGCCATCGCGCTCGACCCGAATTACGGCAAGGCCCTCGGGCTGCTCGGCACCAGCTACATGTTCACCGCGCATATGGGCTGGATGGACATGGCCACCGCATTATCCGCCGCCGAGCGCGCCGCGCGTGCCGCGATCCGCGCCGACGACGAGGATGCCTGGGCGCACAATGCACTCGGCCACGTTTATCTCTTCGCGCGGCGCTTCGAGGATTCGCTTGCCGAGTTCGAGACCGCGTTGCGGCTCAATCCGAACTTTGCGCTCGCGCAAGGCTATTATGGGCTGACGCTCGGCTATTGCGGCCGCTGGCACGACGCCGACGAGGCCGCACGGCGGGCGATTCGCCTCAGCCCGCGCGACCCTTACGCACCGGTCTATTTCGGCATCGCGGCCTTTGCCCGCTTCCTCGGCGGCGACTACGAGGAAGCCATCCGGCTTGCCCAGGAATCCTTGCGCCAGCGCAGCGACTTCGTCGGCGGGCACCGGGTGCTGACCGCGGCCGCCGGCATGGCGGGGCAATCCGAGATCGCCCGCGTCGCGTTGGAGGAACTGCGCCGCGCCCAGCCGAACGTCTCCCTGGCCTGGATCGCCGAGTTCATGCCGATCAAGCTCGCTTCCGATCGCGACCACTACCTCGAAGGCTTTCGCCGCGCCGGCCTGGCTTGAGCCGCGAAAGAGGCCGCTATCCCCTCGAATCAACAATGATGTTAAGGTCATTCCGCTTGGGGGAGCTGAGGCGTGACGGGGGTCGGACGGCGACCCGTGTTTTCCCGGGTGAGGCAGTCAGCTCTTGAGGCGTAACGCGCGGCATGATTCGTATTTCGACGATCTTCATCGCCATCTGCATGGTCCTGGTCGCGGCCTCGCTTGGGCTTGTGCTCTACTCGGTCGCCGGCATCAGCGGAACCGAATCGGCGATCGTGGCGCTGACCGCGCTGACCTTCCTGATTCTCTACAACGCCGTGTCGATGCGGCTGCGCGACCGCAGCGACGTCGGCGGCCAGATCGCCGATCTGTCGCGCGGCACCGCGGACCTCGCCCGGCAGGTCGCCGAGTTCGGCCGCCGGCTCGCGGCGATCGAAGGGCGCATCGCCTCGTCCAATTCGACCAATTCCGACCGCATCCAGTCAGTGATCGGCGAGATCAACGAGCTCGGCGGGCTGGTGAAGCAGCTTGCCGCCACCGTATCGGCCCATGAGGACCTGCTGGCCGACGCCGCGCCGGCGCCCGCCGCAAGCCCGGTCGGGAAGCCGGAGCCGGTGACGCCGCTCGACCTGATCGGGACGATCGAGGAGCAGCCGGTGGCGCTGCCCCCGCGTCCCGCTCCGCCCCCGCGTCCCCTATCGCAGCAGCGGCCCGCACCGCTGGTCCAGGCCCAGACTGCCAACGGACGCAACCAGACCCAGTTGCTGGCGACGCTGCGCGGCGCGATCGACGACAATCGCATCGACATCTTCCTGCAGCCGATGGTGACGCTGCCGCAGCGCAAGGTGCGGTTCTACGAGGCGGTCACGCGGGTGCGAGACGAACGCGACCAGCTGATCGCCGCCGAAGAGTTCATCAGCATCGCCGAGGCCTCGGGTTTGATCGGGCGCATCGACAACATGGTGATGCTGCGCTGTGTGCAGGTGTTGCGCCGCCTGATGGTGCGCAACAAGGATGTCGGCGTGTTCTGCAACGTCGCGGCCTCCACGCTCGGCAATTCCACCACCTTCTCGCAGTGTCTCGACTTCCTCGAAGCCAACCGGGCGCTGGCGCCCTCGCTGGTGCTGGAGTTCAAGCAGTCGACCTTCCGAAATCTCGGCCCGGCCGAGACCGAGAATCTCGCAGCGCTCGCCCAGCGCGGTTTCCGCTTCTCGATCGACCACGTCACCGACCTGCGCATCGAGCCGCGCGAGCTCGCCGACCGCGGCGTGCGCTTCATCAAGGTGCCGGCCACCCTGCTGCTCGATCCGAAGCAGGCGTCGGCTTCAGACATCCACCCGTCCGACCTGTCCGACCTGCTCGGCCGCTTCGGCATCGACCTGATCGCCGAGCGGATCGAGGGCGAGCGCGCCGTGGTCGACCTGCTCGACTATGACGTTCGGTTCGGCCAGGGTTTCCTGTTCGCACCGCCCCGGCCATTGCGGCCGGAGGGGGCATCTGCTACCGGCGGGGCCGCGCCGAACCAGGCGCAGGACATTCAGGGATCCAATGGCTCCGCACCCCCAGGCCCAGGCGCGACATCTGCAGTGCCTGCCGCACAACGCATCACCACCGGCAACGCTGCGCTTGCGCGCCGCATCTGATCGGCCGCACGCATCATGACCACGCTACATTTCGCCGAAAGCCTGCGCGAGCTCGTGGGCGGCGTGGACGTCGTGCTCAGCGACATCTGGGGCGTGGTCCATAACGGCCTCGAATCCTTCCCCGAAGCCTGCGAGGCGCTGCACACTTATCGCAGCCGCGGCGGTACGGTGATCCTGATCACCAACGCGCCGCGCCCGGCCGACTCCGTGCAGCGGCAATTGCGCAAGCTCGGCGTCGCCGACGAGACCTATGACGCGATCGTCTCCTCGGGAGACCTGACGCGGCTCTATGTCGCCGAGCATCCCGGCCGCAAGATGTTCTGGCTCGGCCCCGAGCGCGACAATTCGATCTATCGCGGCCTCGATGCGACGACCGCGCCGCTGGAAGAGGCCGACTATATCGTCTGCACAGGTCTCTATGACGACGAGACCGAGACGGCGGAAGACTATCGCGGCATGATGCTGAAGGCGCGCGAGCGCAAGCTGACGCTGGTCTGCGCCAATCCCGACATCGTGGTGGAACGCGGCGACCGGCTGATCTATTGCGCCGGCGCGATTGCGGAGCTCTATCGCGAGCTCGGCGGCGAGGTGATCTTCTACGGCAAGCCGCACCGGCCGATCTACGAGCGCGCAATGGCGCTCGCGGGCGAACGTCAGGGCCAGGCGATCGACCGCAGGAAGGTGCTCGCGATCGGCGATTCGGTCCGCACCGACCTGACCGGCGCGCGCGAATTCGGCATCGACTGCCTGTTCGTCACCCGCGGCATCCATTCCGAGGAGTTCGAGGGGCTCGACCAGCTCGACCCGACATCGGTGATGGAATTGTTCGGCCACCCGCCGAAGGCGCTGATGCGCGAATTGAAGTGGTGACACCTCACACGGTCATTCCGGGGCGCGCATAGCGCGAACTATGGTGCGCACTTGCACGCCTGAGAATCTCGAGATTCTATGGTGCGCAACCGCGCACCATAGCTCGGTGCTGACGCACCGCCCCGGAATGACAAACCCAACACAGAAAGCCCGGGACAACCGCCCGGGCCTTCCGAATTCGCCTGATGGCTTCGATCGCGCCTTACGCGCTCGCCATGTCCGGGAAGACCGCCTCGATCTTGGTCTTCAGCGTCGCCGCGTTGAACGGCTTGACGATATAGTTGTTCACGCCGGCCTTCTTGGCCGCGATCACGTTCTCGGTCTTGGATTCCGCCGTGATCATGATGAACGGCGTGGTGGCGAGGTTCGGATCGGCGCGCACTTCGCGCAGCAGGTCGTAACCCGTCATCGGCTCCATGTTCCAGTCGGAGATCACGAGCCCATACTTCTTGCCGCGCATCTTGTTCAGCGCCGCCGAACCGTCGCTGGCATCGTCGATATTCTCGAAGCCAAGCTGCTTCAGCAGATTCCTGATGATACGGATCATGGTGCTGTAGTCATCAACCACCAGAACCGACATCGACAAATCAACCGCCATCTCGACTCCCCCAACGCAAACCCAGGAATGTTGCAATCGGACCTGCTGGACAGCCCCGCAGTTCCACGTTTCAAGGACTAGCACCAAGCCTTTAAACAGCGCGTTAACTGCGGAAGCCTCTCAAGGATTGAAATCATGTTCAATGTGGTCGCACCCGCCGCTTGACTTCATCCGGCCGGTCAAGCCACGGTCCCGACCCGTCCTGCCCGGCGCGAGAATTCTCCTGATGGCTTCGCATTTTACCGTTATCCGCGACACCACGCCGGATTCCGCGATTTTGAAGGGCTCAGTTGTCGCCATGGGCAATTTCGACGGCGTTCATCTCGGCCATCAGGCGGTGATCGCGGCGGCCATGGAAATGGGACGTGCGCATGGCCGCCCTGCGCTGGCGTTGACCTTCGAGCCGCATCCGCGCCGGTTTTTCAGCCCGAATACCCCGCAATTCCGTCTGACGGACGAGCGGGCCAAGCTGCGGCTCCTGGCCGGCACCGGGCTTGACGGCGCCGTGGTGATGACCTTCGACAAGGCCAGGGCCGGAACCAGCGCGCAAGATTTCATTCACCATGATCTGATCGGGCGTCTCGGCGTCAGCGGAATCGCGGTCGGCTACGATTTTCATTTCGGCAAGGGGCGCGTCGGCTCGCCAAGCCTCCTCGTCAGCGAAGCACCCCGGCTCGGCATCGAGGTCGACGTGCAGCCGCATGTCGATATCGACGAGCGGCCGGTCTCCTCCAGCGCGATCCGGATCGCGCTGGCCGAAGGCCTCCTCGACGAGGCCACCACCATGCTGGGCGCCCCCTGGTTCATCACCGGGGAGGTCATCCATGGCGAGAAGCGCGGCCGCGACCTCGGCTACCCGACCGCCAATATCCGCTTGGACGGCAATTGCGGCCTGAAGCACGGCATCTATGCCGTGCGGGTCGGCCGCGGCGCCGAGCGGCTGGACGGGGTTGCAAGCTTCGGCCGCCGTCCGACCTTCGATAATGGCGCGCCGCTTCTGGAAATCTTCCTGTTCGACTTCAAGGGCGACCTCTACGGGCAGGCGCTCGACTGCGCCTTCATCGGCTTCATCCGCGAGGAGCTGAAGTTCGACAGCCTGGAGGCCCTGATCCGCCAGATGGACGACGATTCCGTCCGCGCGCGCGCCATGCTGGCCGCCGCCCCCGTCGCATTTCCGAGGCTTGGCGACGTCGATTGAGGCCGGAAACCGGCCTGACGGACCTTTGCGCTTCCCCCGCCCCCCTGCTATGGAGAGCCCATGTTTGCGCGGCGCATCATAGGGATTAGCGGCCCGGCTTCCGCCTGAGCCTTCGGCTCGGCGCAAGACCGGGATTTTGTCGTTTCACCCCGCGATTCCGCATCGCCATCCGTTCCCGCGCCCTTCCGAGCCAGTCAGCCTCATGTCCGAAAAGCCGCAAAAGTCCGACGCCAAAGACTATTCGAAAACCCTGTTCCTGCCGCAGACGGAATTCCCGATGCGCGCCGGCCTGCCGCAGCGCGAGCCGGAGCTCCTGAAATACTGGAACGACATCGGCCTCTACGACAAGCTGCGCCGGGAAGCCCAGGACCGCGCCAAATTCGTGCTGCATGACGGCCCGCCTTACGCCAACGGCAACATTCATATCGGGCACGCGCTGAACAAGATCCTCAAGGATGTCGTGACCAAGAGCCAGCAGATGCTCGGCTTCGACTCCAATTACGTACCGGGCTGGGACTGCCACGGCCTGCCGATCGAATGGAAGATCGAGGAGGAGAACTACCGCAAGAAGGGCAAGCAGAAGCCCGACTTCCGCGACTCCGCGGCAATGGTGGCGTTCCGCAAGGAATGCCGCGCCTACGCCACGCACTGGATCAACGTGCAGCGCGAGGAGTTCAAGCGGCTCGGCATCATCGGCGACTGGGATCATCCCTATCAGACGATGAGCTATCCCGCCGAAGCGCAGATCGCCCGCGAGCTGATGAAGTTCGCCGCCAACGGCACGCTGTATCGCGGCTCCAAGCCGGTGATGTGGAGCGTGGTCGAGAAGACCGCGCTCGCCGAAGCCGAGGTCGAGTACGAGGACTACACGTCCGACACGGTCTGGGTGAAATTCCCGGTCACCTCGCCCGCGCATGGCGCACTCGCCTCCGCGAGCGTCGTGATCTGGACCACCACGCCCTGGACGCTGCCGGGCAACCGCGCCATCTCGTTCTCGCCGAAGATCGCCTACGGCCTCTACAAGGTGACGGACGCGCCAGCGGACAATTGGGCCAAGACCGGCGATCTCCTGATTCTCGCCGATGCGCTGGCCGCAGAGGTGTTCAAGCAGGCGCGCGTCACGTCCTATGAGAAGGTGCGCGACATTCCCGGCGACACGCTGGACGCCGTGGAATGCGCTCATCCGCTGCGTGGTTTCGGCGGCGGCTATGAGTTTACCGTGCCGCTGCTCGCCGGCGAGCATGTCACCGACGATACAGGCACCGGCTTCGTGCACACCGCGCCGAGCCACGGCCGCGAGGACTTCGACGTCTGGATGGCCAATACCCGCGAGCTCGACGCGCGCGGCATCTCGACCGCGATCCCCTATACTGTCGACGAGAACGGCGCCTTCACCGCACAGGCCCCCGGCTTCACCGGCAAGCGCGTGCTCACCGACAAGGGCGAGAAGGGCGATGCCAATGAAGCCGTGATCAAAGAGCTGATCGAGGCCGGCAGGCTGCTGGCGCGCGGCCGCCTCAAACACCAGTACCCCCATTCCTGGCGCTCGAAGAAGCCGGTAATCTTCCGCAACACGCCGCAATGGTTCATCGCGATGGACAAGGACATCAGCGAGGACGGCCACGCGAAAAAGGGCGACACGCTGCGGGCCCGCGCGCTGCGCGCGATCTCGGTCACGCAATGGGTGCCGCCGGCGGGCGAGAACCGCATCAATGGCATGATCGCCAACCGCCCGGACTGGGTGATCTCGCGCCAGCGCGCCTGGGGCGTGCCGATCGCCGTGTTCGTACGCGAGAAAAACGACGGCTCAGCCGAGATTCTGCAGGACGAGATCGTCAACCAGCGCATCACCGAGGCTTTCGTGGAAGAAGGCGCCGACGCCTGGTACATGGAAGGCGCCCGTGATCGCTTCCTCGGATCGCGCGCCAAGGAGGATTGGAAGAAAGTCGACGACATCTGCGACGTCTGGTTCGATTCCGGCTCCACGCACGCCTTCGTGCTCGAGGATCGCCAGAACTTCCCGCAGCTCGGCAATATCGTCCGAAAGGTCGACGGCGGCAAAGACACCGTGATGTATCTGGAAGGCAGCGACCAGCATCGCGGCTGGTTCCACTCCTCGCTGCTGGAGAGCGCGGGCACGCGGGGACGCGCGCCGTACGACGTCGTGCTCACCCACGGCTTCACGCTCGACGAGAACGGCCGCAAGATGTCGAAATCGCTCGGCAACACCGTCGAGCCGCAGAAGGTGATCAAGGATTCGGGGGCGGATATCCTGCGCCTGTGGGTCTGCGCCACCGACTATGCCGACGACCAGCGCATCGGCCCGGAGATCCTGAAGAACACCATCGAGACCTATCGCAAGCTGCGCAACACCGTGCGCTGGATGCTTGGAACGCTGCATCACTTCAAGCCGAGTGAGAAGGTCGCCCATGCCGACATGCCCGAGCTCGAGCGGCTGATGCTGCACGAGCTTGCGGTCCGTGCCGGCACGATCCGGAAGGCCTATCAGGAGTTCGACTACAAGACGGTGGTCGCAACCCTGTCCGCCTTCCTGAACAGCGAGCTCTCGGCGTTCTACTTCGACATCCGCAAGGACACGCTCTATTGCGATCCGCCGTCGTCGCTGACGCGCAAGGCCGCGCTCACCACGATCGACCTGTTGTGTGCCTCGATCCTGAAATGGCTGGCGCCGATCCTCAGCTTCACCGCGGAGGAAGCCTGGCGCATGTACCGGCCCGACGCCGAGCCCTCAGTGCATCTGACGCTGTTCCCGGTGGATCTCGAAAGCTTGCGCGACGACAAGCTCGCCGCGAAGTGGGAGGCGATCCGCAACGTTCGCCGCGTCGTCACCGGCGCGCTGGAGCTCGAACGCGCTGCCAAGAACATCGGCTCGTCGCTCGAGGCCTCGCCGGTCATCTATGTCGCCGACCGCAGCATGCTGGCGACGCTGTTCGACGTCGACGTCGCCGAAGTCTGCATCACCTCGAACTACGAGGTGCGCGAGGGCGAGGCGCCTGCGGCCGCGTTCCGGCTCGACGCCGTGCCCGGCGTTGCCGTGGTGGTCGAGAAGGCGGTCGGCACCAAATGCGCCCGCTCCTGGAAGATCTCGCCGACGGTCGGCGAGGATCCTGAATATCCCGACGTCACCCCACGCGACGCCAAGGCGCTGCGCGAATGGAAGGCGCTGGGGGTGGGCGTCTAAGCTTCAACCGTCGTCCCGGCCTGGAGCGCAATTGCGCACGGGTGCCGGTACGACGGGCAGTCTTTGTGGCGATCATTGCACCATGACCCCTCTCCGCGCCGGCATCCTCTCCGCCATCGTCACGGTCATCCTCGACCAGGCCTCGAAGCTCTGGCTGCTGAACGTGTTCGACCTCGCCCATCAGGGCTTCGTGAGGGTGACGCCTTTCTTCGACCTGGTGCTGGCCTGGAACATCGGCATCAGCTTCGGCTGGCTCCAGAACGACAGCCAGGCGGCGCAGATTGCGCTGATGGCGGTCAAGGCCATTGCAGTGGTCGCCTTGGCGATCTGGATGGCCCGTTCGCACACCCGGCTTGCGACCGTCGCGCTGGGCCTGATCATCGGGGGCGCCATCGGCAACGGCATCGACCGCCTAGCCTACGGCGCGGTGGTCGATTTCGCCCTATTCCACATCGAGATCGGCGGAAAGACCTTCAATTGGTACGTGTTTAACCTCGCCGACGTGGCCATCGTTGCTGGGGTGGCGGCCCTATTGTATGATTCCTTCCTGGGGGTACCCGCCGCAAAAGCGCCCTGATCCCGGCCGATACGAGCCGGCAGGTGGAACCCTGTTTTTGCGAGGGTCGGCCGCGTGCGAGCGGCAATCTGCCACAATATGGAACAGGTACAATAATGCGCAGCTCCGAGACCAGCGGTTCGATGGTTCGAGACCCCGGGTTGGGGTTCTGGCGGGCGTTGAAATTGTCCGCTGTCGCGCTCGGCATCGGTCTCGTCATGTCGGCAGGCGCGGTGCGCGCCGGTGACGACGGTGATGGCGACGATGACGACATGACCTTCGAAGAGAAGCTCATCGACAACCTGATGTCCGGCATTGGCGCCAAGAGCATGGAGAAGCCCGGCATCGAGTACCGCGAGCGCTCCCCGTTGGTCGTGCCGCCCAAGCTGGACCTTCCGCCTCCAGCGACCCAGGCGAAGGCCGCTCCGAACTGGCCCAAGGACCCCGAGGAGAAGCGCCGCAAGGAAGCCATCGCCGCACGAAAGAAGGCGACCAAGGCGACCGAGAATTGGCAGGCCGCCCAGCCGTTGACACCCGCCGAGATGAATGCCGGCAGGACGGCAGCACCCGAGCGCACGAGCAACGATCCTATTCAGCCGGGCACCAACGCCAACCCGTCGCTCAGCCCCGCCCAACTCGGTTTCAGCGGCGGTCTGTGGGGCATGCTGAAGGGCAACAACAGCTCCGAATCCAAGCAATTCACAACCGAGCCCCCGCGCCAGTCGCTGGTCGAGCCGCCGCCGGGATACCAGACGCCGTCGCCGAACTACGCCTACGGCTCCGGGCCGGACACGACGAAGAAGACCTATTTCGACATCATGTCGGGCAAGGACAAGGAACAATAACGTTCTTGTCCCCGCGACATCCTGGCAGAAGCAAACCCGGCGCCGGCGGCTCATGCACGCCGGACGCAGTGCATAGATTGCCTATCAGTAACTTGCCTACGAGTTGGGTTCTCTGCTTCGTGACGCGAAGCCTCAGCCGCACGGTGTAGCATGCCGTGCCTCCGAGCCGGACATCCGGGCTCGGCCTTTCATAAGGATCATGATGTCCGCTTACCGATCGGCTGCCCGCCTTTTTGCCGCGCTGCTTTCGACGAGTATCCTCTCGGCCGGCGCCGCCCTCGCCCAGACCACGGTGACCTCAGCTCCGCCTGCCAGCTTCACGCTCAGCAACGGCCTACAGGTCGTGGTGATCCCGGATCATCGCACGCCCGTGGTCACCGAGATGATCTGGTACAAGGTCGGCTCGGCCGACGAGACGCCGGGCAAATCCGGCCTCGCGCATTTCCTTGAACACCTGATGTTCAAGGGTACCGAGAAGCATCCGGTCGGCGAATTCTCGCAGACCGTGCTCCGCGTCGGCGGCAACGAGAACGCCTCGACCTCGGTCGATTACACCAACTACTACCAGCGTGTGCCGCGCGAGCAGTTGCCGACCATGATGGAGTTCGAGGCCGACCGCATGACCGGCCTCATCCTCAAGGACGAGAACGTGCTGCCCGAGCGCGACGTCGTGCTCGAAGAGTACAATATGCGCGTCGCCAACAATCCGGATGCGCGGCTCAACGAGCAGATCATGGCCGCGCTCTATCTCAACCATCCCTACGGGCGGCCCGTGATCGGCTGGCACCAGGAGATCGAGAAGCTCGATCGCGAGGATGCGCTCGCCTTCTACCGTCGCTTCTACGCACCGAACAACGCGATCCTGGTCATCGCCGGCGACGTCGAGGCCGCCGACGTCCGCCCGCTGGTCGAGCGCAATTTCGGCTCCATCCCGGCGCAATCAGCGATCCCGGCTCGCCGCGTCCGTCCGCAGGAGCCGGAGCCGGCGGCGCCGCGCACCGTGACGCTGGCCGACCCGCGCGTCGAGCAGCCCAGCCTGCGCCGCTATTATCTCGCGCCCTCCGCAACGACGGCCGCGGCCGGCGAAAGTGCGGCCCTCGATGTGCTCGCGCAACTGATGGGCAGTGGCAGCAACTCCTATCTCTACCGCGCCCTCGTCGTCGACAAGCCGCTCGCAGTCTCCGCCAGCGCCAGCTATTCGAGCATCTCGCTCGACCCGACCCAGTTCGCGATCTCCGCCTCGCCCAAATCCGGTGTCAGCTTTACCGAGGTCGAGCAGGCGATCGATGGCGTGATCGCCGACGTCGCGCAGACCCCGATCCGCGCCGAGGATCTCGAGCGGGTCAAGACCCAGCTCATCGCAGAGGCGATCTACGCCCAGGACAACCAGGCAGTGCTGGCCCGCTGGTATGGCGGCGCGCTGACCACGGGCCTGTCGATCGAGGACATCCGCAGCTGGCCCGATCGCATCCGCGCGGTCACCGCCGAGCAGGTTCGCGCCGTCGCGCAGAAATGGCTCGACAAGAAGCGCTCGGTGACGGGCTATCTGATCAAGGACACTACCACCACCAAGCGCGAGGAGAAGCGTTCGTGACCTATCCTTTCCTTCGCGCGCGTCACTTCGCGCTGTCCTTCGTCACTGGCGCTGCGCTTGCGCTCGCTACGGTCTCGCCGTCGCAGGCCGCGGCAAAGATCCAGCACCTGGTATCGCCGGGCGGCATCGAGGCCTGGTTCGTCCAGGACGCAACGGTGCCGCTGATCGCCATGGAATATTCCTTCGCCGGCGGTTCGGCCCAGGATCCCAAGGACAAGTCGGGCGTCGCCAATCTGGTCGGCGACCTCCTCGACGAGGGCTCCGGCGATCTCGACTCCAAGACGTTCCATGAACGCCTCGACCGCCGCGCCATCGAGCTCTCCTTCAGCGCCACCCGCGATACTTTCCGCGGCAGCCTGCGCATGCTGCGCGACAACAAGGACGAGGCCTTCGACCTGCTCAGGAGCGCGCTGACCTCACCGCACTTCGACACCGCCGATGTCGAGCGTATCCGCTCGCAGGTAATCTCGGGCCTGCGCCGGGAGACCACCAACCCGACCTCGCTGGCGAGCCGCAAATTCCTCGAGGTCGCCTTCGGCGATCATCCCTACGGCCGGCAGGCCAACGGCACGCTGGACAGCGTGCCGACCATCACGGTCGCCGACATGAAGGATTATGTCGGCCGCGTGCTCGCCAAGGACACGTTGAAGATCGCGGTGGTCGGCGATGTCGATCCGGCTACGCTCGGCAAGCTGCTCGACCACACCTTCGGCGCCCTGCCCGCCAAGGCCAATCTCGTGCCGGTCCCCGACGTCGAGGCCGCAAAGCCGCCGCAGCGCGCCTTCGTGCCGCTCGACGTGCCGCAGACAGTGATCACCTTCGGCGGCCCCGGCGTGAGGCGCAACGATCCGAACTTCATGGCGGCCTATGTCGTCAACCACATCCTGGGCGGCGGCGGATTGTCCTCGCGGCTCTACCGCGAGGTGCGCGAGAAGCGTGGCCTCGCCTATTCGGTCTTTGAATCGCTGCTCTGGATGGAGCATTCGGCGATCTTCATCGGCAACACCGGCACCCGCGCCGACCGCGCCGGCGACACCATCGACGCCCTCGAGAAGGAAGTGCACCGCATCGCCGAGGAGGGACCGACGCAGAAGGAGCTCGACGAGGCCAAGTCGTACCTCAAGGGCTCGCAGATGCTGGCGCTCGACACCTCCTCGAAGCTCGCGCAGGCGCTGCTGCAATATCAGCAGGACAAGCTGCCGATCGACTATATCGAGAAGCGCAACGCCATCGTCGATGCGGTGACGCTGGACGACGCCAAGGCGGCGGCCAGGCGGCTCTGGGGCCAGGGTCTGCTCACTGTTGTCGTTGGCCGCGCACCGCAGGCCGCCGCGCAGCCGGCGGCAGCACCAGCGATGAAGTCGAACTGACGTCCGTACCTCCAGCACATCTCTCCTGAAATGGCCGGGCTCGTCCCGGCCATTTGCGTGTCCGATGCTGCGCCATTGCTGCAGGCGGACGTCCGCGGTATGTCCGGGCATCACGGATGGTGCCATCATGCTGCGGATATCCCGCGATCTCGTCATCGACGAGGACGACATCGAGATCGGCTTTGTCCGGGCGTCCGGCCCGGGCGGGCAGAACGTCAACAAGGTCTCGACCTCGGCCCAGCTGCGCTTCGACACGCGCAAGCTGACCCTGCCGGAGGATGCGGCGATCCGGCTCGCCCGCATCGCCGGCCAGCGCATGACCAAGGACGGCGTGATCGTGATCCACGCCCAGCGCTTTCGCACCCAGGAACGTAACCGGCAGGACGCCATCGACCGCCTCACCGAGATCCTTCGTGAGGCCATGGTGCGGCCGACGCCGCGCCGCGCGACGCGTCCCACCTTCGCCTCCAAGCAACGCCGGCTCGACGGCAAGAAACGTCGCAGCGACGTCAAGGCCGGACGCGGCGGCCGCTTCGACGACTAGCAGACGCAGTCGAAAAAACTCCGGCCGCAGGACGACCGGAGTTTTGCCGTTTCACCCGGCGAGGCTAGTAGCGCTTGGATGGGGCCGCACCGCCCGTCGCTGCATCGTCGGCAGTCCCCTTGTGCACCGCATTGCCCGTGGTGCCGACCGTACCCTTGGTACCTTTGGTCGACTTCATGCCGGTCTTCTCGCCCGCCGCCCCCGGCTGGGCATTCATCTCTTCATCGCCGCTGCCCATCGTGCTGCCTTGCATGGGTTTGCCTTGCACGGCGCCGCCTGTCTTGGCGGGTGGCGCCGACTGCGCAAGAACGGGCGCGGCAATGAGAGCAGACAGAGCGCATGCGATCATCGAAGTCTTCACCAACTTCATCCATTTCTCCTGGATTTTTCGCGATGAATGGCTCGGCGGCTCGAGCGCCGCTCGTCTGCACCGGAGACCATCGCATCGCGTAGAGAGTTCAAGCGGCGCGATCGTCATACAATGCGCATGGTGTGGTGATCGTTTAGGGATTTGACGGCGGTTTCGCGGAATTGTGCTCCGCATATAAGGCGACACGGAACACCACACGCCACGAGCGTCACCGTGCGCAGCGAAACAGCCCGCTACTACCACCGCATCTTTCACGCCGCCTAGAGTTTGCGCACACGGACGTTGATCTGGATGGGCGAACTCTTGACGATGCGCGCAGTCGTGGTGGGATTGTGCACCGCAATGGTGCTGGTGGTCCGTGTTGCCAACGCGCAGATGCCGTTGCCGGCCGCAAAGCCGGCGGATGGCGCAACGCTCTTCAAGCAGCAATGCGCGGTCTGCCACACGATAAGCCTGTCGGAACCGGTGCGGCAGGGACCGCCTCTGGTGAAGGTCGTGGGCCGACCTGCCGGAAAGGTCGAGGGCTTTCGCTATTCGGAGGGCCTCGCGAGAGCTGACTTCGCCTGGGACGAGGCGAGGCTCGATGCCTGGCTGACCAATCCGCAGGCCGTCATTCCCGGCGTGGTCATGGCCTACCGGCAGGCGAAGCCGGAGACGCGCGCCGCCATCATCGCATATTTGAAGGAGCAGAACTGAATGGCGAAGCCGGTGCATTCCATGATCCGCGTGCTAGACGAGGCACGTTCGCTCGACTTCTACAAGCGCGCCTTCGGCCTCGAAGTCGCCGACCATCTGAAGTTCGCGGATTTTGCGCTGATCTATCTACGTCACCCATCCTCGCCCTTCGAGGTGGAACTGACGGTGAACTTCGATCGCAAGGAGCCGTACCAGCTCGGCGACGGTTACGGACATCTCGCCGTCGTGGTCGAGGATCTCGATGCCGAACACGCCCGCTTCGAGCGTGAGAAACTTGCACCCGGGCCGCTGCGTGACTTCAAGCACGACGGCAGAACACTGGCGCGCTTCTTCTTCGTCAGTGATCCCGATGGCTACAAGATCGAAGTGATCCAGCGGGGCGGACGTTTCAACTGATCAAATCATAAAATCAAAAATCTACGGAGGAACCCATGAGAGAAGTCGATCGTCGAAGCAAGCACAGCCGCCGAGTCTTTCTCAAGGGCGCGGCGACGGCCGTGCCGGTCGCGGCAGTTGCAGCCAGCGTCACCGTCAGCATCGAGGGCGCATGGGCGGATGACGCCAGCACGCTCTCACCCGCGACGATGAAGACGCTGCTGAAGGTCGCACGCGACATCTACCCCCACGATGTCCTCGGCGACAGCTACTACATCATCGCGATCAAGCCGTGGGACGGCAAGGCGGCCAAGGACCCCGCCGTCAAGTCGCTGATCAGTGACGGCGTCGCGCGGCTCGATCAGAACGCGCAGGATCGCCACAAGGTGCCCTATGCCGAGGTGCCCTGGGAAGCCGACCGCGTCGTGCTCTTGAAGGAGATCGAGCAGAGCGACTTCTTCCAGAAGGTGCGCGGCGACCTCATCGTCTCGCTCTACAACCAGAAAGAGGTTTGGCCACGGTTCGGCTACGAGGGCTCTTCGGCTGAGCACGGCGGTTACATCAACCGCGGCTTCGCCGACATCGACTGGCTGCCGAAGGCTTAAGGCCACCCCAACGGTTCAGGAGAACGCATATGGCAAAATTCGATCTGAACGACTCTAGCGTTGTGGTGATCGTCGGCTCGGGTGCCGGCGGCGGAACGCTGGGCAACGAGCTCGCGCAGAAGGGCATCAAGGTGGTCATCCTCGAAGCCGGCCCGCGCATCGAGAACCAGGACTTCGTCAACGACGAGTGGGAGAGCTTCTCCCAGCTAGCATGGTCTGACGCGCGCACCACGTCGGGGACATGGCGCGTCGCCAAGGACTTTCCAAATCTTCCTGCCTGGATCGTCAAGGCGGTCGGCGGCTCCACCACCCATTGGGCCGGTGCGTCGCTGCGTTTCGACGAGCATGAATTCAGGGTCAAGAGCACCTATGGCAACATTCCCGGCGCCAACCTCTTGGACTGGCCGGTCACGCTCGCCGAGATGGAGCCATGGTACGCCAAGGCCGAGAACAAGATGGGCGTGACACGCACCAACGGCATCCCGGGCCTTCCCGGCAATAACAATTTCAAGGTGCTCGAAGCCGGCGCGAAGAAGCTCGGCTACAAGACCGTGCACACCGGCAACATGGCGATCAACAGCCAGCCGCGCGACGGACGCGGCTCCTGCCAGCAGATCGGCTTCTGCTTCCAGGGCTGCAAATCCGGCGCAAAATGGTCGACGCTCTACACCGAGATCCCCAAGGGCGAGGCCACCGGCAATCTGGAGGTCCGGCCCAGCAGCATGGTGGTCAAGATCGAGCACGATGCCAGCGGCAAGGTGACCGGCGTCGTCTACGCAGACGAGACCGGCGCAATGCAGCGCCAGAAGGCGCGCATCGTCGCTGTCGCCGGCAATTCGATCGAAAGTCCGAGGCTGCTGCTCAACAGCGCCTCGACCATGTTCCCCGACGGCCTCGCCAATTCGTCGGGCCAGGTCGGCCGCAACTACATGCGCCACATGACGGGCAGCGTCTACGCAGTGTTCGAGAAGTCGGTGCACATGTATCGCGGCACCACCATGGCCGGCATCATCCGCGACGAGGCCGCCAACAATCCGAAGCGGGGCTTCGTCGGCGGCTACGAGATGGAGACGCTGTCGCTCGGACTACCCTTCATGGCGGCGTTCCTCAATCCCGGCGCTTGGGGACGGCCGTTCACTGCTGCAATTGACGGCTATCCGCGGATGGCCGGCATGTGGCTGGTCGGCGAGGACATGCCGCAGGAGACCAACCGTATCACGCTCGATCCGGTCGTGAAGGACAAGTTCGGACAGGCGGTCGCGAGCGTTCATTTCGACGACCATCCCAACGATGTCGCGATGCGCGCGCATGCCTACAAGCAGGGCGCGGCGGTCTATGACGCGGTCGGCGCCACGGTGACCTATCCGACGCCGCCCTATCCGAGCACCCACAATCTCGGCACCAACCGGATGAGCGAGAAGCTGCGGGACGGCGTGGTCAACAAGTTCGGGCAGACCCACGACGTGAAGAACCTGTTCGTCTCGGACGGTAGTCAATTCACCAGCGGCGCGGCCTGCAACCCGACGCTGACCATCGTGGCGCTTGCGATCCGGCAGGCGGACTACATCGCCGGCGCGATGCAGAAGAAGGAGATCTGACGTCCGGCGCCATCAGCTATCGTCCTGGCAAAAGCCAGGACGACGCCTGGTTGCTAGCACGTCGCTCCCTCTCTCGTCATTGCGAGCGGAGCGAAGCAATCCAGACTGCCGGCGCGGCTGGAGCGCGTCTCTCCCGAGATGCAGGCGCTTGCCATAGCAGCTATTCAGCCGCGTCAAGAATAGGTGCCACCGTTGCCTTGAACACCGGCACCGGCACCATGTTCCGGGAGCGGTAGATCAGGCAGGAGCAACGCAGCAGCGAGGCGAAATTGTTGACCTCGCCGTGATGGTCGAGCACCTCGTTGTAGAGCTTGGTCAGGAACTTGCCGACGCTCATGTTCTCCTTGGCCGCGATCTCCTCCAGCGTGTCCCAGAACGCCATCTCCAGCCGGATCGAGGTACAGTGCCCACCGATCCGTAAGGAACGGGTCTGGGATTCATAGTCGCGTTGGGGCTGGTGCGCAAAGAGATGGCACATGGAGTCCTCCCGTCCTGTTACCGCTTTTTCACGATGCTACACCGCTGCCCGGTACCTCACAATCAGGACCGCAGCCGGAGGTCGGTCCATCGCCGATGCACGATTTTCTCGAACGTCCAATGTCTTCAATGTGATAGGCATCCCTCTTCCCCAGCCCGCCACGCGGGTGTTGCCCAACACATGCTTTTGACGCAACACGGCCTAGAATAGCGCCGTCCGCGAATCCAAGTCGAAAGTCCAAGATCGAGTTCATGCCCGTCCGCCAATTGCCAGAACAGGTCGTCAACCGCATCGCCGCCGGCGAGGTAGTCGAACGCCCGGCGAGCGTGGTCAAGGAGCTCGTCGAGAACGCGATCGATGCCGGCGCCAGCCGGATCGACGTCTTCACCGACGGCGGCGGGCGGCGACGGATCGGCATCACCGATGACGGCAGCGGCATGACCGCCAAGGACCTCGCGCTCGCAGTCGAGCGCCATGCCACCTCCAAGCTCGACGACGAGGACCTGCTCCAGATCCGCACCCTGGGGTTCCGCGGCGAAGCGCTCCCCTCGATCGGCTCGGTGGCGCGGCTGTCGATCACCACGCGGCATGCGAGCGAGCCGCATGCCTGGGCGCTCACCGTCGAGGGCGGCGAGAAGTCCGGGATCATGCCGGCGGCGCTGGCGCACGGTACGCGCGTCGAGGTCAACGACCTCTTCTATGCGACACCGGCGCGGCTGAAGTTCCTGAAGACCGACCGCACCGAGGCGGAAGCCATTCGCGAAGTGGTCAGGCGCCTCGCGATGGCGCGGCCCGACGTCGCCTTCACGCTCGCGGGCGAGGAGCGCGCGCCGGTGACCTGGGCCGCGGCGCTGCCCGGCGCGGCCGGACGCCTGACGCGGCTCGGCGATATCCTGGGCGCGGAGTTTCGCAGCCATGCCTTCGAGGTCCATGCCGAGCGCGAGGGCGTCGTCGTCGCCGGCTATGCTGCGGCGCCCGCGCTGACGAAAGCCAACGCGCTCGGGCAATATCTCTTCGTCAATGGCCGCCCGGTGCGCGACAAGCTGATCCTGGGCGCGGTGCGCGGGGCCTATTCCGACTACCTGCCACGTGACCGCCATCCGGTGCTGGCGCTGTTCGTCACGCTGGATCCGCGCGAGGTCGACGCCAACGTGCATCCGGCCAAGACCGAGGTGCGCTTCCGCAACGCCGGCCTCGTCCGCGCGCTGATCGTACACGGATTGAAGGAAGGACTTGCGCGCGAGGGCCGACGCACGGCCGCCAACAGCGGCGAGAGCGCATTGTCCTCGTTCCGGCCTGCTTTCACGCCGCGCCCCGCGAGCTGGGACTGGCGGGCCTCGCCGGCCGCGCCTGTCGCGCCGCTGCCCTCATTTGACGGCGCAGCGGCGCCCGCCTTCGCCGAGCGCGCGCAGGCTGCATTCGACGTCGGCGCGCCGAGCGCGGACGTGCGGATCGAGACGCAGCCCGTGGCCGACCTGGTCGATCGTCCGCTGGGCGCAGCGCGCACGCAGATTCACGAGACCTATATCGTGTCGCAGACCCGCGACGGCCTGATCATCGTCGACCAGCACGCCGCGCATGAGCGCATCGTCTATGAGCGGCTGAAGGCCTCGCTGGCGGCGAACGGCGTGCAGCGGCAGATCCTCTTGATCCCCGAGATCGTCGAGATGGACGAGGCCACGGTCGAGCGGCTGCTGGAGCGCAGCGAAGAGCTTGCGTCATTCGGCCTTGCGATAGAGTCCTTCGGCCCCGGCGCGGTCGCGGTGCGCGAGACGCCGTCGTTGCTCGGCAAGACCAATGCCGGCGGGCTCCTGCGTGATCTCTCCGAGCACATGGCCGAATGGGACGAGGCGCTTCCTCTTGAACGGCGCCTGATGCACGTCGCCGCCACCATGGCCTGCCACGGCTCGGTGCGCGCCGGCCGCAGGCTCAGGCCGGAAGAGATGAACGCCCTGCTCCGCGAGATGGAGGAAACGCCGAACTCCGGCCAGTGCAACCACGGCCGGCCGACCTATGTCGAGCTGAAGCTGTCGGATGTGGAGAAGCTGTTCGGGCGGAGGTGATCTTCCGCGCTCGTCGGCTACGGCCTCTTCAGAAACACGAACTCCGTGTCGTCGTAAGCGCGCCGCTCCAACTCCTCGTACCCCTCAGGCGTCGCGAACTGCGCGGCCTTCGCCTCCTCCACCACGAGCAACGCGCCCGGCGTGAGCCAGCCGCCGTCGCGCAGGCTTGCGAGTGCCTTCTCGGCAAAACCCTTGCCGTAGGGCGGATCGAGGAACACCAGCGAGAACGGCTCGACGGGGTGCGCAGGCCCAAGATCGGTCGCGTCGCGGCGATAGACCTTGGTCACGCCGCCTAGGCCGAGCGACTCGACATTGTTACGAAGCAGCGCGCGCGCCTCCGCGCCATTGTCGACGAACAGGGTGAACTTCGCCCCGCGTGACGACGCTTCGATGCCAAGGGCGCCGGTGCCGGCGAAGAGATCGAGAACGCGCGCATCCTGGATCGGATCGTCATAGGCGTGCACGAGGATGTTGAACACGGACTCGCGCAAGCGATCCGCCGTGGGGCGGATGTCGCGCGAGGACGGCGAGGCGAGATTGCGCCCCTTCAATCGACCGCCGACGACGCGCAACTAGTCCTCCCGCGGCTTCAGATCGCGCTTGCCGTGATAACCGCGCTTGGGACGGCGGGGCGGCCCGTAGCCGCTCGCCTCCAGCTCGTTGCGCTCGCGCGCCTCTTCGCTGCCGGTGCGCTGCACCAGCACGCGGCGGCCCTTGCGGTCGTTGATGACGGCTCGCTTGCTGGCGGGCTTCTTCTCGCGCGGCGCATCGTCGCCGGTCGAAGCAGATTTCGAGGGCACGTCGAACTCGGCGCCCGACTTCTCGATCACCTTGTCGCCGAGCTGCTCGCGCAGCACACGCGACCTGATCTCGTCGACCTGGCCTTCGGGGATCTCGCCGAGCTGGAACGGACCGTAGGACACGCGGATCAGCCGGTTCACCTCGAGCCCGAGATGGGCGCAGACATTGCGCACCTCGCGGTTCTTGCCTTCGCGGATCGCGAACACCAGCCAGACATTGGCGCCCTGGTCGCGTTCCAGCGTCGCCTCGATCGGACCATATTTGACGCCCTCGATCTCGATGCCGTTCTTGAGCTCGTCGAGCTGCGCCTGGGTGACGTCACCATGGGCGCGAACCCGGTAGCGGCGCAACCAACCGGTGTCCGGCAGCTCGAGCGTGCGCGCGAGTCCACCATCATTGGTGAGCAGGAGCAGGCCTTCGGTGTTGAAGTCGAGCCGGCCGACGCTGATCAGGCGCGGCAGGCCTTCGGGCAGATTGTCGAACACAGTCGGACGTCCCTCGGGGTCGTCATGCGTCGTCATCAGCCCGCGCGGCTTGTGATAGAGGAACAGCCGCGTGCGCTCGCGCGGCGGCAACGGCTTGCCGTCGACCAGCACGACGTCGTTCGGGGTGATGTCGAGCGCAGGCGAGTTGATGACGCGGCCGTTGACCGTGACGCGGCCCTGCGTGACCATCTCCTCAGCGTCGCGGCGCGAGGCAAGGCCCGCGCGCGCCAGCGCCTTGGCGATGCGCTCGCCGGCTTTCTTCGGCTTCGGTGCTTCTTCGCGGCGCGGCCGACCCTCGAAATCACGGTCGCGGTCGCGATAGGCGCCGCGGCCGCCGAAGGCTGGACGCTTCTCGAAAATCCTGCTGTCATCCTCGTTGTCGCGGCGCGGACGGTCGCCGAAACGGCCCTCGCTGCGCGGATGCTCGTGCCAGTCGGATCGGCCTTCAGAGCGCTCCCGCGGCCGATTGAATTTTGGCCGATCGCCGCCGCGTCCACCACGTTCGCCATCGTCGTCGCGACGAGGCCGATCAAACTTCGGACGATCACGGAACGGACGATCGCCCGAGGGGCGATCCTCGCGCGAGCGCGAGAACCGTGGACGGTCCTCGCCGCGCCCGCCTTCGCGGCGGTCGTCGCGCTGACGCCAGGGCTTTTCCTCGCCGCGATCACGGCCGCCGAAATCCTTGTCGAAGCTCTTGCGGGGCCGGTCGCCATGCGGACGATCGTCGCGCTTCTGCCACGGCCTGGAATCGCCGCGCTCGCCTCGATCGCGGGGACGGTCGCCACGGTCGCGCTCGCGATCCGGCCCGCCCCGCGAAGACTTCCGCTCGCCTTCGAACTTGCGCTCCGGACGATCGCCACGCGGCGAATACGGCCGCTTGTCGCCAAACTTCTTGTCGCCGAACCGGCCGGCGGGACGGGCATCGTCGCGATCACGGCTGCGCGGCGGACGGTCGTCGCTCCCATAGGACGGGCGATCCCCGCGCGGCTTGAACGAGCGCTTCTCGCCATCGCGCGAGGCGCGGTCGGAGAAGGGGCGGTCGCCACGCGGCTTGAAGCTGCGCTCGCCGCGCCCCTCGCCGCCCCGGTCATCGCGCTTGAAGCGCGGACGGTCGCTGAAATCGCGGCGTGGCGCATCGCCCTCCTCGCGGCGGCGGAACGGACGACCCTCGCGGTCGCCGCGGGGCGGGCGGCTGTCGCGGTCGCCCCTGCCCTCAAAGCCACGCTTGCCGAATTTCTTCTCGGGGCCACGCGGCTTGCCGCTGCGGCCTTTGGCAGGGCCTCGATCACGCCGGCCGCGGGAATCGTTGTCTTTGTCGCTGTCGCGAGGCATGAATAATCTCACTTAAGGGGTGGCCAGAAAGCATTGTGCGCGCTCGTTCCGAGCCGCATGCTCAGGCAAAATCGGTATCCACTCTTGCTGAAGGCGGAGCTAGTAGCAGGTTTCTGGCAATGATACGAGGCATGAAAGCCCCTTCTTTCATGGATTTGGCGCTCAAGACGGCCGAAAACGCCGGAAAATCGGGCGAAGTTCCGATCGGGTGCGTCATCGTCCGCGATTACGAGGTCATCGCCACCGCCGGCAACCGGACGCTGACCGACCATGACCCCACGGCCCATGCCGAGATCATCGCGCTGCGCGAGGCCGCGAAAAAGATCGGCAGCGAGCGCTTGGTCGACTGCGACCTCTACGTGACCCTGGAGCCCTGCACCATGTGTGCGGGCGCGATCTCCTTTGCAAGGGTCCGGCGGCTCTATTACGGCGCCGCCGACCCCAAGGGGGGCGCGGTCGAGTCCGGCGTGCGGTTCTTCGCCTCGCCAACCTGCCACCATGTCCCGGACGTCTATTCCGGGGTCGGCGAAAGCGAGGCGGCGCGGCTGCTCAGGGAGTTCTTTCGCGAGCGGCGGTAGGTCCCTCCCCCGTCATTGCGAGCGAAGCGAAGCAATCCAGGCTGTCTCCGCGGAAAGATTCCTGGATTGCTTCGCTTCGCTCGCAATGACGATGTGGATCAAGCTGAGAAGAAGTCCCGCAGCACCTTCGCGGTGACATCCGGGTTCTCCTCGGTGAGGAAGTGGCCCGAATCCACGGGCATGCCATCGACGTTCGTCGCCCATTGTTTCCAGGTGTCGAGCGGGGTGGCGGCGGCTTGGGCGATGCCGGCGTTGCCCCACAGCGCCAGCATGGGAATGGTGATCTTCTTGCCGGCCTCGAAATCGGCCTTGTCGAGGTCGAAGTCGAAATAGGCGCCGGCGCGATAATCCTCGCACATCGCGTGCACGCGGGCGGGATCGCGGAACGGGGCGATGTAGTGCGCGAGGGCGCGCTCATCGATCGCATCGAGCGTCTTCGACTTGGTCTGGCTCGCCATCTTGAAGCGGAGGAAGAACTCGCCATTGCTCGAGATCAGCGTCTCGGGCAGCGGCGCGGGCTGCGCGAGGAAGGTCCAGTGATAGATCTTCAGCGCATAGGCGCGGTTCATCCGCTCCCAGTAATTATAGGTCGGCAGGATATCGAGCACGGCAAGGCGCGACAGCCGGCCGGGATGGTCGAGCGCGAGGCGGTAGGAGACGCGGCCGCCACGGTCATGGCCGGCGAGCCCGAAGTGCACGTGGCCGAGGCTCTCCATCGCCTCCACCATGGCCTTGGCCATCGCGCGCTTGCTGTAGGGCACATGCTGCGCGTCGCTCTCGGGCATGTCGGACCAGCCATAGCCCGGCAGATCGGCGATGATCAGCGTGAACCTGTCCGCAAGCTGCGGCGCCACGCGGTGCCACATCACGTTGGTCTCGGAGAAGCCGTGCAGGAGCAGCAGCGGCGGCCCCTTGCCCCCGACGCGCGCGAAGATGCGCCCGGAAGAGGTATTGATCCATTCGGAGGCGAAGCCCGGATAGAGGTCGGCGAGATCGGACATGGTTTCCCCCGATTGGCATTCCCGGCCCTCCTTTCCGGAGTGGCCACGGCGCTGCCGACAGAAATGTCGAAAACAACCCCATGCAAAGTAGCACGGCGGCGACCTGCGAGGGTTGCTAACCCCTACGGTCGATTGCGCATTTTTGGAATGTCGATGTGGCGGAGCGGTGGCGGCCGGCAATCTTCGATGTCGGCGCGCGCACGTTCCGAAAAAACGCTGTCAGCTCTTGGCCTTCTCCGCTTCCACCGCCTGCCAGCCGATGTCGCGGCGGCAGAAGCCCTCGGGCCAGTTGATGCGGTCGACGGCCTGATAGGCCCGGCTCTGCGCCTCCGCCACGGTCTTGCCGAGCGCGCAGACATTGAGCACACGGCCGCCATTGGCGAGGATCGCGCCATCCTTCACCACCGTGCCGGCGTGGAAGATCTCGACGGTGTCGACCTTCGCGGCCTCGTCGAGCCCCTCGATGCGCGTGCCCTTCTGGTAGTCGCCGGGATAGCCCTTCGCCGCCATCACCACCGTGAGCGCGGATTCCGGATACCAGCGCAGATCAAAATGCTTCAACTCCCCGTCGCAGGCGGCAATGAACGCCGGCACGATGTCCGACATCATGCGCAGCATCAGGACCTGGCACTCGGGGTCGCCGAAACGCACGTTGAACTCGAACAGTTTCGGGCCCTGCGTCGTCAGCATGATCCCGGCATAGAGCACGCCGCGGAACGGCGTGCCGCGCTTCTTCATGCCGGCAACCGTCGGCAGAATGATTTTCGCCATGATCGCATCGTGGATCGTAGGCGTGACCAGCGGCGTCGGCGAATAGGCGCCCATGCCGCCCGTGTTCGGGCCGACGTCGTGGTCGAACACGCGCTTGTGGTCCTGTGCGGAAGCCAGCGGAATGGCGGTCTCGCCGTCGCACAGCGCGAAGAAGCTGATCTCGCGGCCGGGCAGGAACTCCTCGATCACGACCTCTGCGCCGGCCTCGCCGAAGGCGCCCTCGAACATCATGGCGATCGCATCCTCCGCCTCGCGCACGGTCTTGGCGACGACGACGCCCTTGCCGGCGGCAAGGCCATCGGCCTTGACGACGATCGGCGCGCCCTGGCTGTTCACATAGTCGCGCGCGTCCTTGGCGTTGGTGAAGCGCTTGTAGGCGCCGGTCGGTATGCCGAATTCGGTGCAGAGCGCCTTGGTGAACCCCTTGGAGCTTTCGAGCTGGGCGGCTGCCTTGCTCGGTCCGAACGCCTTGATGCCGGCGGCGGTGAGGTCATCGACGATGCCGGCCGCCAGCGGCGTCTCCGGGCCGACGACCACGAGCTCGACCGCATTCTTTTTGCAGAAGTCGATCACGGCGGCGTGGTCGGCGACGTCGAGCGCCACGCATTCCGCCTCGCGCGCGATGCCGGCATTGCCAGGCGCGCACCAGAATTTGGTCACCAGGGGGGAGGCTGCGATTTTCCATGCGAGAGCATGTTCGCGGCCGCCGGAACCAAGCAGGAGAATGTGCATCGAGCGCTCGAAAAGTGTGGTTTGCTGGGGCGGAGGTCGCACGAATCGGCGCGCGTCTCAAGGGGGCAGCCCCCCAAACTCCCCGTCATTCGGGGGGCACAGCGCGGGCCGGAATCCATGACCGCAGCAACAGAGCATTCCAGTGGTCGCCATCGCTTCGGGCAGCCGACTTTTCGCCGCGCGAGCGATCGGGTACACGAAATCTGCATCCCCAGCGTGTGATCGCGGGAGTGGATCTTGGAAGGCCTGATGGATGAATCCTGAGAAGCTGCAGCCGGGCGCGCCGGCCCTCGAAAAGGGGCTGGACCTTTTGGAGGCGCTGGCGGGTGCGTCACGCGGCCTCAGCCAGAAGCAGCTCGCCGAGCGCGTCGGCCGTTCCGTCGGCGAGATTTTCCGGATGCTCGTGGCGCTGGAGCGCCGTGGCTATGTCGCGCGCGACCCGGCGACCGGTGAATACACGTTGACGCTGAAGCTGTTCCGGATTGCCTCGCAATTCCCGCCGACCGAGCGGCTGCTGAAGGCCGCGCTGCCGGTGATGGAGCAGTTGGCCTCTCGCGTGCAGTTGTCCTGTCACCTGACCGTGTTGCACGGCGAGCAGTTCATGGTAGTGGCCCGCATCGAGCCGGAATGGTTGATGGGCTGGTCGGTCAAGGTCGGCGCAGTATTCCCGCTGACCCAGCAATACGCCTCCGCGAAGGTCTTGGCGGCATTTCAGCTCGAAGGCCGGCGGCAGGAGCTTGCGCATGTCATCGCCGAGCACGATCGCATCAGCACCAAGAAGGCGCTTGCGGCGCTCGACCGCATTTCCTCGGAAGGGGGAAACTTCTCCAATGACGACGGCTACACGCGCATCCTGGCCTATAGCTGCCCGATCATCGAGGCCTCCGGCCGCGCGGTAGCCGCATTGACCGTTCCGCTCGTCAGGCAGGACCGAATTCCGGCAAACGAAGCCGCCACCATCGCCTCCGAGCTGCGCAACGCAGCCACGATCGTGTCCGAGAAGATCGGCGGCATCCCCTAGGCCACCGTCATTCCACCGTCGACGACCCAGGCCGCGCCGTTGACATGTGCGGCCTCGTCGGATGCAAGAAAGGCCACGACATTGGCGACGTCCTGCGGCCGCCCGCGCACAACTGCACCGCTTCCGCGTAGCGCAACGGCGTTATCGCGCGCCTGGCCCTCCAATTCCCGGATCATGCGCGACTCCACCGGCCCGGGCAGAACGGCATTGACCCGGATCTTCGTCCCGCTCGTCTCCAGCGCCGCCGTACGGGTCAGTCCAAGCACCGCGTGCTTGGACGCAACATAGCCGGAAAGCCCCGCGCGCCCGCGGATCGCGGACGTCGAAGCGGTGTTGACGATCGCGCCCGTTCCACGCTGCCTCATTCTTGCCAGCACATGCTTGAGGCCGAAAAAGACCCCCTTCACGTTGACCTGCAGCAGCCGATCGAATGTCTCGTCCGGATATTCGTGGAGAGGCGCGACGACACCCTCGATGCCTGCGTTGTTGGCGAATATGCCGATCGGACCCAACCGTTCTTCGACCGTCGCGACGAAGGCGGCCGTATCGAGGGCACTGGAGACATCGGCACGGATGGCGAGCGCCCTCCCACCGGCTTCCTCGACCAGACGCGCACAGGCGTTGGCTGCCGTTTCATCACGGTCGACGATCGCAACCGCATCGCTCATCTGCGCCAGCCTCAGCGCGATCGCGCGACCAATGTCACCCCCGCCACCGGTGACGAGCGCCACCGGCCGCCGGTCTCTCACGGTCATGATTTCAGGAACTCGCAGCCGCCCTCTTCCAAGGGCCGCCAGGCCTCCGACGGCGGAATGGTCTTGACCAGCTTGTAGTAGTCCCAGGGATGCTTGGATTCCGCGGGCGTCTTCACCTCGAACAGATACATGTTGTGCAACTTGCGACCGTCGGCGCGCACGCTGCCCTTGCCGAACAATGGATCGTCGGTCGGCAGCTTTTTCATCTCTTCAACGACGGCCTTGCCGTCGCTGGAGGCGCCGAGCGCATCCACCGCCTTCAGATAATGCAGGGTCGCCGCATAGGCGCCGGCATGCAACGCAGTCGGGTGGCGACCGTTGTTGCGCGGCGCAAATCGCTTGGTCCAGGCGCGGGTGTCGTCATTCAGGTCCCAGTAGAACGATTCGGTGAACTGCAGGCCCTGCGCGATTTTCAAGCCGAGCGAATGCACGTCGCTCAGATAGAGCACCGTCGCGACCACGCGCTGCCCGCCCTGGGGAATGCCGAACTCCACCGCTTGCTTGATGGAATTGATGGTGTCCCCGCCGGCATTGATCAACGCGATGATTTCGGCCTTCGACGACTGGGCCTGCAACAGGAAGGAGGAGAAGTCCTGTGTGTTGATCGGCGTACGAACTCCGCCGAGCGTCTTGCCGCCGAACTTCTGCACGACAGTCTTGATGTCGCCTTCCATGGCATGGCCGAATGCGTAGTCGGCGGTGAGCAGGAACCAGCTCTTGCCGCCGCTCTCGACGACTGCGCGCGCGACGCCCGACGAGAGCGCGTAGGTATCGTACGTCCAGTGCACGAGATTGGTCGAGCAGGACTTGCCGGTAAGGTCGGACGAGGAGGCGCCCGAAACCAGCAGTGTCTTGTTGTTCTGCTGCACGACATTGCGTACCGCGAGCGCAACGGCTGAATTCGGCGCATCGACAATGACGTCGACACTCTGGCGATCGATCCACTCGCGCGCGATGTTGGCGCCGAGATCAGCCTTGTTCATGTGGTCGCCGCTGATGACCTCGATCGGCCTGGTCATCTTGTGAGCCGATGCCTGAAAGTCCTCGACCGCCATCTTGGCAGCCAGCACCGAGCCCGGGCCGGTGACGTCGGCATAGAGGCTGGACATGTCTGTCAGCACACCGATGCGAAGTGGTTTCACTTCCTGCGCCTGCGCACCGAATGCCGTCATGCCCAGCGCAAGGCCGCCGGCGCCAGCCAACAACCGGCGGCGGCTCACCCGATATCGCCCTACCATCTCCAAACCCTCCCTTGCTTAGCCCGCGCTCTTTCGCGCGGTATTCGCCGCCCGCACGTGCTTCGCGCGCAGGCTGATCTTTTCCTTATGGAGTAAGCCGTTCGATGAGCCGCCGGTCCTCGACTTCGAACCCGCCGCCATAGACTTCCGACACCATGAAATGCGCGCCGAGGATTTCCGGATCGAGGTCGGCGATGGGATCGTACTCGCTGGCGTGCAGCTTCATGGAGGCGCGGCCTGGCACCGGCGTCGAGTATTTCAGCGGTGTACGGCGATAGGCGATATCGGCATAGGCCGTGCCAAGACGTTCGGGATGCGGCAAGCGGCGCACGTGGATTTCACCGGCCGGCAGTTGATCGCCGTCGACGATCCGGACGACCGGCGCTGACGCATCCGGCGTGAAGGAGAAATCGGCGAGTGGAATGCCGCGGCGCCTGACCCAACCGGTGATCGATCCGTCCGGATGTTCGTCGAAGGCGTAATGGGCGTCCTTCTTCGTGTAGCCGAACACCTCGCGTCCGGCGCAGATCCCCATGGGGTCGCTGCAATACATGAAGATATGCGTCTCGGTGAACAGCCCCTTGTACCGAACGGGTACGGAGATCATCAGATCGAACATCTCTCCCGCCTGCACGGCCAGGGAATGGCCTGGCGACCGCATGAAGCGGAAGGCGACGCGATCGCTTGCGATCTCGAACGGCGTGTCGGCAAGCAGCGTCGAGACTTTGCCCGGAGCGACGCGCGTCATGATCTCAACGGTCCGCAAGGTGCAGCCCCACTCCACCGGATAGGCCGGCGAATAGGGCGGATTGACCCCGCTGTTCGGCTTGAGCCGGTATTCGCCAAACACGCGTCGACGCGGATCGTTGGGATCGGTGATCACATCGGTCATCGGGCTCGGCTTTCTCTCTTTCATATATGATTTTATAATTGCATATATGAAATTCGCCTTGAGTCAAGCCGAACCCGGGTGCCGGATCCGCGGCGAAACGGCCGGCTCGAAGCTTATGAGAATCGAGCCTATTGACGCGCAAACCCTCGCCGCCAGTTCCATAGTCTCGCGGCTTAGACCTGCTTCCCCGCGATGATCTCCTGCAATATCGCGACATGCCGCGCGAAGGCGACGCGGCCTGCGGCGGTCGCCGTCACTGTCGTCTGCGGCTTCTTGCCGACGAACGCCTTCTCCACCGAGACGTACCCCGCCTTGGCCAAGGTCTCGATATGGGCGCCGAGATTGCCGTCGGTGGCGCCGGTGAGCTTCTTCAGCCGCGCGAATTCCAGGCCTGCGCCCGTCGGCAGCGCGTTCAGCGCCGCCATGATCTTGAGGCGCAGCGGCTGATGGATGATGTCGTCGAGCTCGGCCATCAGATCCGCCGCATCCAGAGACCGCCGAGGATCAGGCCACCGCCGTTGACGAAGGCCATCCAGAGCGGGAACGCCTCGCCGATGTAGAAGAAGCCGATCAGCGTCAGCGCGGTGATGGAAAGACCGATTGCCACGAACGCATAGCCGAACCAGAGACCGGCGAGCGTGTAGAACAGCATGAAATAGATCGGCCAGAACGCACCCAGCTGGCGCGGACCGAAATGAGCAATGACGTTGGTGCAGAGGTAGCCGAATGCGAAGAACAACGCGAACACCAGCAGCAGCCGGATATCGAAGGCCGCAGCGTGAGTCTGCGGCGGATTGAGCAGGCGGATAGCAACCAGGCCGCCGACACCCAGGATGTCGACGGCGGGCCACGCGTAACCCGCGTAGATCGGCCAAAGCCAGGTCACGACGTTGCCGCCGAAGACCAGGGCACCCCACCACAGCGCCGCAAGACTCGCCAGCTCGTAGAGCTGCGATCGCCGCAGGCGCTGAACGATATCGTCGATATCGGCGAGCGCCTCGGCGGCCTCTTTGCTGTCGATCATGACTGTCCGCTCCCGCGCGTTGCCACGTCCTCGGCGATGGCGGAGACCGCCTTCGGGCTCGTGACCATGCCCATGTGATTGACGCCCTCGATCACCTTGACGTCGACCGATGGCTTTATGGCCTGCACGGCTTCGGCATATTTGTCGGAGATCATCATCTCGTCCTCGGCGCCACCGAAGATCGTGAGCGGATGCGTCACGAGCGGCAGATCGAGGCGATAGCCGCGTGTCGCAAAGTTACGCATGAGGCGATCCGAATAGGTCGAGACCAGAAAGCGCTCGGAATTCGGGGGCACGGCGAAGGCGAGCACCGGAAGCTGCGAGCAGCAATCGATGCCGAGCTTGCGCAGCGCGGCGAGGCCGAGGAAGCGCGGAATGTCGGGATTGGCCCAGCCACCGGAATGCGGCCTGTTGGTCGGTGCGTCGTAGCCGAGATAGGGCGCAACCAGCACGGTGCGGACGAACAGATCCTGCATGATCGGCGTCGCGGCGACGCGGAGCGAGAAGCCGGCGCCGGCGGAATGGCCGACCAGGGTCAGCGGCAGGTCGGGCGCGGCCTTGCGGACATGGGCGACGAAGTCGACGAGATCATCCTCGAGCTGGCCGACATAGCCGATATCGCCGCGCGTGCCGGAGGCACCGTGACCACGCATGTCGAGCGCCCAGGTCTCGACGCCGCGCGCAGCGAGCGCTGCGGTCAGCGCGTGGTTGACCGTGCCGGAGGAGCCGGAAGAGCCGTGGACGAAGATGGCACCACGCCCGGTGGCCGTCCCCTTCGGCGCGTAATGCCGGAAGCCAAGCCAGGTGCCATCGCGGGCCTGAAAACGCTCGAGCGGAGGAAGAGTGGACCAGTCGATGCCCCTGGCGGAATCCGAGACTGAGCGCATCTCGGCAGGCCGTTGCAGCGGGGTCGCGATCAGGGCGGTCAGCAGCAGCGCCACGGCGCCAACCGCGCACAGCCCCCATTTCAGCAAGCTCAGAGCACCTCGCAGCAACTGCATCGCCATGGCCAACTCCAATAGATTCACCGTCAATAGAGAACTCTATATAACAGAGTACTCTTCCAATCAATTCCCCGATTGGCGCCGCGCCGCGAAAATCCTTAACGTCGGGTTCGACCCCAAAATGCCGAATCGTTTGCCGATGCCGCCTGCGGAACAACTGCTCAACGCGCCCGAATTCACCGTTTCCGAGCTCTCGCTGTCCCTGAAACGGACGGTCGAGGACGCCTTTGGCCATGTCCGGGTCCGTGGCGAGATCTCTGGCTTTCGGGGACCCCACTCCTCCGGCCATTGCTATTTCGCGCTCAAGGACGAGAGCGCCAAGATCGAGGCGGTGATCTGGAAGGGCGTGCACGGCCGCATGCGCTTCAAGCCCCAGGAAGGGCTCGAGGTCATCGCAACCGGCAAGCTCACTACCTATCCGGGCTCCTCGAAGTACCAGATCGTGATCGAGGCGCTGGAGCCGGCCGGCATCGGAGCGCTGATGGCGCTAATGGAGGAGCGCAAGAAGAAGCTCGCCGCGGAGGGCCTGTTCGACGAGGCGCGCAAGCAGCTCCTGCCCTGGCTGCCGGAGGTGATCGGCGTCGTGACCTCGCCGACCGGCGCCGTGATCCGCGACATCCTGCATCGGCTCGAGGATCGCTTCCCGCGCCACGTGCTGGTGTGGCCGGTCAAGGTGCAGGGCGAAGGCTCGGCCGAGCAGGTCGCGGCCGCGATCCGCGGCTTCAATGCGCTGCCGGAAGGCGGCAAGATTCCGCGCCCCGACGTGCTGATCGTCGCGCGCGGCGGCGGCTCGCTGGAAGACCTCTGGTCGTTCAACGAGGAGATCGTGGTGCGCGCCGCAGCCGAGAGCATGATCCCGCTGATCTCGGCGGTGGGGCACGAGACCGACATCACGCTGATCGATTTCGTCGCCGACAAGCGCGCGCCGACACCCACCGCGGCGGCCGAGATGGCGGTGCCGGTGCGCAGCGAATTGTTCGTCGAGGTCGCCGACCTCGCACGGCGCACGCGCGCCTATTGGCAGCGCGCCCATGAGAGCCGTCGCAGCGAGCTGCGTGCCGCCGCGCGCGCACTGCCGGCAGCCGGCGATCTGCTCGCGATCCCGCGGCAGCGGCTGGATTCGGCAGGCGCTGCCCTGCCCCGCGGCCTCAAGGCCAACACGCATGCGCATTTCCGCAGGTTCACCGCCGCCAGCGCAAAACTGACGCTGCGCGTGCTGCATGGCCAGATCGCGCAAGCCGATCATCGCCTCACCGTGTGCGGCGAGCGGCTCGGCCTGTCCGCGCGCTCGCTGCTGCGGCAGCGGCGCGACCGCTTTGCCGGACTCGAGGTTCGCTTGCGCGCCTCAAAACTCGCCAACGCGCAGGCGCAGCGCAACGCGATTCTCCGCCAGCGCGAGCGCACGCATCGTCTCGCCGAGCGCGCCAGCCGCGCGCTTGTCACGTTGCTGCATCGGTTGGAGGCCCGCGTCGAGAACAGCGGCAAGCTGCTCTCGGCCCTGTCCTATCGCAGCGTGCTCGCCCGCGGTTTCGCGCTGGTGCGCGACGAGGCCGGCCATCCCCTGCATTCGGCAGACAGCGTCGGGCCGAATGCGCGGCTCGAGATCGAGTTTGCTGATGGCCGCGTTGCGGCGACTGCTGATGCGGATCGCCCTGCCCCGGCCACGAAGCGCGCGCCATCGCAGCCCAAGCCGGCCGCGCAGGAAACAAAACCTGCGCCGAAGCGCGCGGCCAAGCCGGTGGATCAGGGCAGTCTGTTCTGAGAGCGACGGCGGCTGGCGTTCCGCCGTCGGTGTCATTCCCCGCCACCGGGTCTCGCCTTCGGCGAGCCCGATGACAGGCTCCAGCGGGGAATCCGGTACGCCGCGGCTTCTCGATGAATCACGGACGTCTCGGAGTACTGGATCGCCCGCTTTCAAGCCGGGCGATGACAGCGAGGTGTCGGAGGCGTGCAGCCCCAATCTCGTCATTGCGAGCCAACGGGTCCGCGCAAAGCGCGGCCCGATGACAGGCTCCGCAAAGCAATCCAGAATCTTTCCGCGGAGGGACTCTGGATTGCTTCGCTGCGCTCGCAATGACGGAGTGTTCCGCCCTACCGGCAGGACAATCCCGCGTCGATCGTGGTCCAGAAGCCGCAATGCTCCGGCGCGCGCTGCGGAGCGCCGGCATGGGCTTCGAACAGGAAGATCGCGACGGTGAAGACGACCAGTGCGGAGGAGAAGAGGACAATGCGGTTGCGCATGTAGATTGCGTTTAATCGACATCGTGGTCGAACTATGGCGCGGCCAGAGTCTTTTCCGTTCCGATGGAATCGGAACGGGGCTCTAGATTCTAGTTTTGACGCGTTTTCTTCACGCGAAGCGGTATCCACCTCGCTCGAAAACGCTCTGGATGTCGAAACCGGATCGGCGCGCCATCCGTAGCTTCGCGGTCGGCCATCATGTTCCGTGCAGGGCGGTGGTCGATGCGGGGCCGTCCGCCTCAAATTGTTCCTCGGGCGGCCCCGCTTCGGCTGAGTTGCGTGCTGACGCTACCGCGCCAGCCACTCCGCGACTTCCTTCTGCGACTCCGCACGCGCCTCCGCATCGGTACCGAGATGGCCGTGCTCGGGCGCCGTGGCGTCGGTGCTTCCGGCAGCTGCGTGCAGCGGCGTGTTGGCGCGGTCGAAATCGTGATAGGCGCCGGGATAGACCACGATACGCGCGAGTGCGCTGCGGCCATGCGCACCATCGACCATCTGGCGGCAGGCCGGCGGCGACGACACGTCGTCATCGGCGCCGATCAGCACCAGGGTCGGCACCCGCGTGCTCCAGCCGAGGCCGGCGGAAATCCGGCAGTCCGGGTAGAACGCGATCGCGGCGCGAAAATCCGGGCTCGCATCGCGCGCGGCGTTCTGCGGACGCACGGCCCACAGCAGCGCGCTCGCGCCGTTGGCCCAGCCGATCAGGCTGACACGGCTGCGCGCCACCCAGGTTTGCTTCATCAGCCAGGCGCGCGACGCCGCGACGTCGGCAACGCGCTCGCGCCGCGCCTTGACGTGCATCTCCTTGACCCGGCATTGCGGCCCGAGTTCGCGCGAGCCGTAGCTGTCAGGCAGCAGCACGGCGTTGCCAGCCTTGAGCAGCCGCTCGGCCCAGTCGCGATAGCGCGACTGCACCGGATCGGAATGGCTGCCGAGGCCGTCGCAGCCGTGCAGCGCGATCACGGTCGGAAACGGTCCGTCACCCTCGGGCTTGTAGAGTTGCGCATGCAGGATTCCGGACGCCAGCGGAATGTCGACCTGCTGCGGCGCAGGCGTCGGCGCGGCATGCGCGGCCGACATCAGGAGTGTCAGGAACAGGGCGGTCAGTCGAAGGCGCATCGGACTCTGCCGTATGAGGAACCGGCCTGCGAGAGCGCCGGACCAACGATCCTTCGGTGGAAGCACTATCATGCGGGAACGGCGGCAAAACATCACAAACCGGTGGGTTTACCGGGCGGACAAGCCACCCTATCTATGCTACATCCCGTCCAACACGTCGTGCCCTCCAGGGTTTTCCAGGGAGAGGCCTTCCACGGAGACTTTCGACCGTGCTGAACAAATTCGGCCCCTCGGGCCATGGCGAAGCGCAGGTGCAATATCTCGACGGCGATTTCCGCGTGATCTCGCCGGGGACCTTCGTGCGCTGCGCGATCACCGACGCGCGGATCCCGCTCGACGAACTGAAGTACTGGAGCGTGGACCGGCAGGAAGCCTACGCCACGCCCACCGCCGTGTTGCAGCGACACTTCCCCGGCGCGCTGAAGCCGCGGCCGTGAGACCGCGCCCGCGCGGTTATTGCTGCTCCGTGCCATCGCCGCCCACGCAGGTCTTGATAGAACTCTTCCGCGCCTCGCCCACGATCTTCTGATCGATCGCCTGCTTCAGGCAATCGAGCCGCGCTTGCGCCATGCACAGTTGCATCTGGTCGCGCTTGTCCTGTCCCTTCAGGTTTTGCGTCGTCGCCAGGCACGTGACGCGCCTGGTCGCGGGAACCGGCACCGTGCCGGTTGGAGCCGCCGGCGTCGTTTGCGCAAACATGGGCGCAATGATCAGACACACAAGGCTGGCGGCGACGGCCGCGGACGGCAGTTTCATCGAATTCTCCTGATCGGACTTGAACCGATAGGAGTCCTGCGATGAATGTCGCCTGAATGGCAGGCTCCCGTCGGGTGGGCAGGGCGACTGGCCCGCCGAAGCTCAGAGAGCCGAGGCGGACCGTTTTGGGGACCGACACGGCCCTCCAGAGTGTCAGCTTACGACGCCGAGCGGAACGCCCTGTCTTCGGGCCAAGCGGCCGTGCTGCGATCCTCGCAAACCGTCGACTTCACATCGGGCAGCGAACGTACAGCATTTCCATGGGCACAGGCCCCTTGGAGCTGAGGGTGATGTTGTTCTCTCCGGTGACTTTCACGTCGAAAGTAACATCTGAAATCGCGACGCCGTCCGAGCACGCCGCAATCACCCGCTTATCCGGCCCGTCGTCGTGCATCGATTTGATAGTGCATTTCTGCATTGTGCCGGTTATTTGCCTTCCCTGAACGATCAAACCGCCCGCGTTGAGATCAGCATCTTTCTTGAACGCAAGCTTGTTGTTTTCCTTGGTAAACATATTACCGCAGGCCGAAGCGTCGATCGTCCATGCTCCGTTCAAATCCGCGGCCTGCGTCGATGCCGATTGCGTGACGAGGAGCATTAGCGAAAGCAACGGAATGAAGATTTTCATGAAACTCTCCGATGAGATAGCCAATGAGCTACTGGAGCCCGTTCGATTGAACGTGGAATTGTCGTCAAACCGGTCGCTTCGAAGCAGGCAAGCGTCGCACGCCGACGATGGCCTTTCGTGTCACTTTCAAGACGCTTGGCGTGCAAGGAATTGGGGGATCACTCGTTGATCTAGGTCAATCCCTTTGATCTGGACCAATTCAGCGCTGCGGCGGACGAGTCTCTTTGCCCGGCTTACAGGATCATCGCCTGCTGAACCGCCGCTCGCGCGCCCTGTAGAGATGATCGCTGATCAATTGTCGCAGCTTCACCGGGTCGTCGAATTCGAGCTGGACCGCGAACGGCACGATACCGTCAGGCACACCTTCACGGCCGCGCAGACGCGCGAGATCCTTTTCCGTCGTCACCAGCGTGAGTTGCTCGCGCTGTGATTCCGCCGCGAGCGCGGCGATCTCATTATGCGAAAACACGTGGTGATCGGCGAACGGACGTGTGCGCACGACCTCGATGCCGCTGGCGCGCAAGCTGCGGAAGAAGCGCTCGGGATCGCCGATGCCAGCGAAGGCGAAAACCCGCTTGCCCAGGAGCTGCGCGACCGAGGCCGCATCCGGCTTCAGGCGCGCGCGCAGCTCCGGCTTGTCGCGCTTCGCAATCTCGGCCGCAACATCGTTGGCGGCGTGACCGTCGCCGATCATCACCAGCGCATCGGTGCGCGCGAGCTGCGCCCTCAGTGGTGCGCGCAGGGGACCGGCAGGGAACACCTTGCCGTTGCCGAGGCCGCGCTCGCTGTCGATCACGATCAGCGACGCATCCTTGAGCAGGCGCGGGTTCTGGAAACCGTCGTCCATCAGGATCACGGTGGCGCCTTGCGACTTCGCGAGCGCGACACCATCGAGGCGGTCGCGCGCGACCGCGACCGGAACGTCGCGCGCCATCATCAGCGGCTCGTCACCGACGTCGGCCGCGGTGTGGCGCTCGCGATCGACCATCACCGGGCCCTTCAGGCGTCCGCCATAGCCGCGGCTGAGCACCACCGGCGTCTCGCCGAGCTCGCGCAGCAGCTTCGTCAGCGCCAGCACGGTCGGCGTCTTGCCGGCGCCGCCGACATGGTAATTGCCGACGCAGATCACGGGGATGCCGGCGTCAACGCCATTGCGCGCCATCCGGCGCGCCGTGAGCGCGCCATAGAGCGCGCCCAACGGGCTCAGGACCAGCGACTTCGGGGAACGTGGCCGGTACCAGAAGGCCGGCTCACGCATTGGCGGCTCCCATCTCGATCCGCAGCTGCAACAGATAGGGCTCGAGCGCGGTCATCGTGCGATTCAGCGCGCCGCCGAGCTCCTCGACAACGCCGCTGCCTGCGCGCTGCATCCTGTCGCGCACGGTGGAATCGGCCAGCAGCTGGCCGAGCTGCTTGACCAGCGCCTCCTGCGTATCAGCCTGCCGTGCCCCGCCGCTGCCGTCGAGCGCCTCGTAGACGTCGGCGAAGTTGAAGACGTGCGGACCATGCACGATCGCGGCGCCGAGCTTGATCGCCTCGATCGGATTCTGGCCGCCATGGCGGATCAGCGAACCGCCCATGAACACGATCGGCGAGAGGCGGTAGAACAGGCCGAGCTCGCCCATGGTGTCGGCGACATAGACATCGGTCGCGGCTGTCGGCAGCTCCTCGCGCGAACGCAAGGCCGGCTTCAGACCGGACGCCGTGATCAGGCCCGCGATCGAGGAGCCGCGATCAAGATGCCGCGGCACGATCACGGTCAGGAGCTGCGGGAAGAAACCGACGAGGCTGCGATGCGCCGCGACCAGCATCTCGTCCTCGCCCGGATGGGTCGAGGCCGCGACGATGATCGGACGCCCGCGCGTCATCGCCATCAGCCGTTCGAGCTTTGCGGGATCGGCGGGCGGCGCCGGCACGTCGAGCTTGAGATTGCCCGTGGTGACGACGTCCCGGCCGCCGAGCGCGGAGAATCGCTCCGCATCGGTCTTCGACTGCGCGAGGCAGATGTCGAAGCGCGAGAGCAGCGCCGAGATGGTGCCGTACATGCGCCGCCAGCGCGGGAAGGAGCGCGGCGACATCCGCCCGTTGATCAGCACCATCGGCACCCGGCGCGCACCGCCTGCCAGGATCAGGTTCGGCCACAGATCGGATTCGATGAACAGCGCCAGCGACGGCTTCCAGTGGTCGAGGAAGCGCGCGACATAGCGCGGGGAATCATACGGCACGTATTGATGAATGACGTCGGGCGGAAAACGTTTTGCAACGACGGCGGCCGAGGTGACGGTGCCGGAGGTGAGCAGGATGCGCAGGTTGAGATCGCGCAAGCGCTCGATCAGCGCGGCTGCGGCCAGAACCTCGCCGACGCTGGCGCCGTGAATCCAGACCAGCGGGCCGTGCGGCCGCACGTCCTGGCTGAGACCCCGCCGTTCGCCGACGCGCGCGGGATCTTCCTTGCCCTGCTTCAGCCGCCGCTTGATCAGCGCAGGCGCAAGCGGCACCAGGCCGGAGGCCAGTCGCTGATACATCCGCAGCGTCATCGGCAGCGAACTGGGCAGCGAATTAGGCATCTTCCGGTCCCGGGCGGCCGAGCTGCGCATAGGCGCGACGGGTCGCCTCGTTCAACGTCTCTTCCAGCTCCAGCCGCAGCGCTTCCATGGTGGCTGCGTCGGCGTCCGGCGGAACGTGAATTTCCTTGATGCCGACCAAGGCGCCTCGCCCGAACGGCAGATTGATGGTGGTCCGGTCCCAGTTCTTGAGCCGGATGAAGCGGCTGGTCGCCATCGCGAAAGGCATGATCGGCCGTCCCGATTCTCGTGCCAGCATGATAATGCCGAGTCCTGCGACGCGCGAGCGCTTCGGGACATCGGCGGTCAGCGCGACATTACAGCCGTCCTCGAGCGTCCGCACCATCTCCTTGAAGGCGCCGACCCCGCCTTTGCGGTGGAAAGCTCCACCATGGTCGCCGGAGCCACGGATGGTGCCGATGCCGAGCCGCTCGGCCGCGATAGCATTGAACTCGCCGTCGCGGTGGCGGGAGATCAGGACCCTGGCCTTGTACCAGTCCTTGTTCTTGATGAAGGGGGTGAGGAAATGCTGGCCGTGCCAGAACGCGAAGATCGCCGGAATCTGCGGCTCGACGCGCTCATAGACGTCCGGCGGATCGAACGTGAACTTGTTGGTCCGCCAGACCAGACGCAGATATTCGGCCGCCAGGATCCCGACGGCACGCTGAAACCAGCTGCTTCGCAGCGTATTGCGAAGCAGTTTTTTCAACGCGCCGGCTTCGGTTCTTGATTCGGGTCGAGCAGCCGATGGAGATGGACGATGAAGTAGCGCATCTGCGCGTTGTCGACCGTGCTCTGCGCCTTGGCCCGCCAGGCGGCGTGCGCGGCCGCATAGTTCGGATAGAGGCCGACGATCTCGACGTCGTCGAGGTTCTTGAAGGTATTGTGCTCGAGATCGAGCAGTTCGCCTCCAATCACGAGATGGAGCAGTTGTTGCGGGGCACTATCTGGCATGGGTTCTGTTCCTAAGAGGCTGCCCGGCAAAGCAGTTTTCGACAAGCACGACGAAAGCGCTCAGGGCAAGGGACGGCTTCGAAAATGCGCGACAATGCTCGCATGACGATCGCGCCCCGCTGCCACCAGCACCCCGTGCGTCACTTCCCGGCGGTTATAGAGGATGGGATCTCCGGAGAGGTCGCTCATCCTACCATCCGCTTCCTGCACGATCAAATCGGCCGCCGCAAGGTCCCAATCATGGCTGTTGCCCCCCGCAAAAGCCGCATCCAGCGCGCCATCGGCGACCCGGCAGAGGCGGAGCGCGAGCGAACCGATTCGCGGGTGCAGCCTGATGTCGCCGCCCGAGCTATTGAGTCGCTCGACCATCGGCTTCGGGCCGGCAACGCGGGAGAAGTCGAGCGCGGATCCGCCCGCCGCGCGCACGGCCCTGCCGTTGAGCGTCGTGCCCCGGCCGCGGGCCGCGAAGAAGAACTCATCGCTCGTCGGCGCGAACACCGCGGCGAGGACGGGCGAAGCATCCTCGACGAGCGCGACGCTGACGCACCATTCGTCATGGCCGTTGAGATAATTGCGGGTGCCGTCGATGGGATCGACCACCCATGTCAGCCGCCGCGACAGTCGCACCGCATCGTCGGCGCTCTCCTCCGACAGCCAGCCATAGTCGGGCGTCGCAGTGCGCAGTCGCGCTTCGAGCAGGTCGTTGACGGCGATGTCGGCTTCCGACACCGGCGAGGACGCGCCCTTGATCCACTTCTTCAGCTCGGTGCGGAACATCGATCGCGCGAGCGCTCCCGCTTCCCGCACCGTGTCTCTCAGCAGCGTCGCATCGCGCGTCAGGACGGTCTCGTCGATAGATTTCGCGTCAGCGTCCGCCAAGCGTCAAACCCTCGATGCGCACGGTCGGCGCATTGATGCCGTAGCGAAACTCGAGATTGTTCGCGGGCTGCATCGACTTGAAGATCTCGAACAGGTGCCCTGCGATCGTCACTTCGCTCACGGGATAGGTGAGCTCGCCGTTCTCGATCCAGAAGCCGGAGGCGCCGCGGCTGTAATCGCCGGTGACGCCGTTGACGCCGGAGCCGATCAGGTCAGTGACGTAGAACCCCTGCTTGATGTCGGAGATCAGCTCGGCCGGCGTCGGCGTGCCGGCTTCGAGATGCAGATTGTAGGGCCCCGGCGACGGCGAGGAGGAGACGCCGCGATGGGCGTGGCCGGTGGTGGTGAGGCCCAGCTCGCGGGCGGTGGCGCAGTCGAGCAGCCAGGTGGTCAGCACACCCTCGTCGACGAGCGCGATCCTCTTCACGGCAACGCCTTCGGCGTCGAAGGTCTGCGAGCGCAGACCGCGCTTGCGCAGGGGATCGTCGATGATGCGGATGTTTTTCGCAAAGAGCTGCTGGCCGAGCTTGTCCTTCAGGAAGCTGGTCTTGCGCGCGATCGAGGCGCCGTTGATGGCGCCGACGACATGGCCGACCAGGGAGCCCGCGACGCGCGGATCGAACACGACCGGCACCTTGCAGGTCTCGACCTTGCGCGGATTGAAGCGCGCCACGGTGCGCTCGCCGGCGGAACGGCCGACGACTTCCGGCGACAACAGGTCGGCGCCGTGCGGCGCCGAGGTGAAGTCGTAGTCGCGCTCCATGCTGGTGCCTTCGCCTGATATGGCGGTGGCGGAGATGCCCTGGCTGGAACGCAAATAGGAACCATGGAAGCCGGTGCTGGTGACGAGCACCATGCCGCCCATGCCGGCAGACGCCGATGCGCCGCCGGACTTGGTCACGCCCTTCACGGCAAGTGCTGCAGCTTCGGCCGCGAGCGCGCGGCGCTCGAGCTCGGCCGTCGCCGGCACGTCGGGATCGAGCAGGTCGAGATCGGGGAAGTCGCGCGCGAGCAGCGCGGGATCGGCAAGGCCGACATATTTGTCGACGGGCGCGACCCTGGCCATCGCGACCGCGCGTTCCGCGAGCTTGGTCACGGCATCGCCGCTGACGTCGTTGGTCGAGACCACCGCCTGGCGCTGGCCGACCAGCACGCGCAGGCCGACATCGTCGCCCTCGGAACGCTCGGATTCCTCGACGCGCCCGTCGCGCACCTCAACGCCTTGCGAGACGCCGCGGACCGCGACCGCATCGGCCGCATCGGCGCCGGCGCGCTTGGCCGCCTCCACCAGCCGCTGCGCCAGATCCGACAGCGCGGACTGATCGAACAGGTCGCGGTTTGCGGCGGGAGAAAGCGTCGAGCTTGCGGATGGTGAAGCGTTCACGAACGAAATCCTGTTGAGGGCGGGGTTCGGACTTTGAGGGCGGCCGAACCCATCAAATGTGCCCTGATGGCTCGGACTTCAAGCATTTTCAGCCCGCAGAAAGCTCAGATTCGCACTCCCGGCGCAACGTCTCGTCAATCATGCGCGCCAAGGTCTTGTCAATCATACGCGGCGGTGACTCTGGATTAACCAGCCTTTTTAAGCGGTTTCAGAAAGGCGCGCGCTAAGGTCCTCGCATCGACCGGGAACATAATCCCGGCGGGGAGACTAAAGCCGTGAGGCGTCAAACAGCAACATGCGGGGTCGCTCCCGCCGGGTCGAGCCGTTCCTTGCGGCTCGACCCTCTTTCCCTTCCGGTCCGCTTCGATGCGCACGACCCGCGCGCCGACGGATATGTCCGGCAGATCGAGCTTCATCGCGAGCGCGTCGTGCTGCGCCGTGCCGTCCGCGGCATGCAGATGGCGATCAACGTCCGCGTCAGCGACTTCACCGGCGTCGCGCTGCGCGGCAATGACGAGGCGCAGGCCCTCGTCCTCGTGCATCGCGATCCCTCGCTCTCCGTTCCGCTGCAGGTCAGCGCGGACGGTGAAGAGCTCACTGAGGCCTGGGCGATCTGGAGCGAACTCTTCGCGCTGCCGCAACTCGACGAAGGTGCGCGCGAGCCCGCGCCGCGCCGTCGCCGCTGCAATGCGATCCGCGCCCGCCGTCCGAAATTCCTGATGCGCCGCCGCGCCGGCATCGCCCGCGAGCTCGCGCTTCATCAGGGCGAGCGCGAGATCATCGCAAGGAATTAAGCGGCAATCACGAGTGCCGTACGGTGGGCCAAGCGAAAGCGTGCCCACCTCTTCTGTCGCATCGTGGAGAGATGGTGGGCACGGCGCGAGTGCGCCTTTGCCCGCCCTACGGCAACAGCTACGCAGCTCGCATCACTGCGTCGACGAGCAATCCCGCAAACAGCAGCAGCCCCGCATCGCGGTTCGATTTGAACAGCCGCAGACAGAGTGCGGGATCGTTGATCCTGAGCCGCACGATCTGCGTCGCCAGATGCACGGCGAAGGCCGCAAGCCCGAGCCACGCCGGCCAGCGCACATCGCCTGACGCCAGCGCAACACCGATCAGCATGACCGCAAGGCCATAGAACAGGATCAGCGCCTGGTGCGTATGCGCACCGAACAGGCGCGCGGTGGACTTGATGCCGATCAGCGCGTCGTCCTCGGCATCCTGATGCGCATAGATCGTGTCATAGCCGATCACCCAGGAAATCGCGCCCGCATAGAGCACCAGCGCGGTCAGGTCGATGCGCCCGAAGGTGACGGCGAATCCCATCAACGCGCCCCAGGAGAAGGCGAGCCCGAGCACGATCTGCGGCCACCACGTGATGCGCTTCATGAAGGGGTAGACTGCGACGATCAGAAGCGAGGCGATGCCGGTCAGCACCGCGAAGCGGTTGAACTGCAGCAGCACCACGAGACCGATCAGCGCCTGCGCCACCATGAAGAACAGCGCCTGCTTCGTGCTCACCTGCCCCGACGGCAGCGGCCGCGAGCGGGTGCGCTCGACCTTGTCGTCGAGATCGCGGTCGGTGATGTCGTTCCAGGTGCAGCCCGCCCCGCGCATCACGAAAGCGCCGATGAAGAACAGGACGATGGTGAGCGGCAGGCGGCGGACGTCGTGCGCCATGCCGGCGGCGAGCGCCGCCGACCACCAGCACGGCATCAGCAGAAGCCAGGAGCCGATCGGACGATCGAAGCGCGACAATCGCAGATAAGGCCGCGCCCATTGCGGCGCGAGCGTATCGACCCAGTTGCCGGTGGAGTCGGCAACGCGGGCTGATGGGCTAGTGCCCAGTTTTCGAAGTTCGTATTCCATCGCGATGCATTCCGGTACGAACTTCGAAAACTATAAGGGCACTAGCAAGAAATCATAGTAACACGTGCCGCCTGCCGATTTGAAGCTCCTACGAGGAGTGCGCGGCAGACACCGTAGGAACTTCAAATCGACGGCACGTGCCTCATCGGGTGAGAACGTTGCCGTTGAGCGTGTCGAAGGTGCTGCCGCCCTTCTTGCCGGCATTGGCTTCGGGCGCCGAGCCCGACCCCAGCACCTCGCTGAGCGACGGACCGGCCGGACCGCGCGGCTGATTCTGCATCTGCTGCGCAACGTTGCAGACCTTAGCCTGCATGGCCTCGGTATTCTTGTGGCCGGCCTTCATCTGGTCGCCGACCTGCGCCGGGATCCCGCATTTGGAGGCGTTGGTCTCGATGTACTTGAGCATCTTCGACTCAGCCTGGCTGAAATTGCGGATCAGCTTGCAGGCCTCGTCCGGCGGGGCATGGCGGTTGCTCGCGGCCTGGATCAGCTTGCCGCGCTTCTCGGCTTCCTCGCGCAGGGGCATGAACGCCTTCATGCAGTCCTCGCCGGGGCCGCCTTGCGTCGGCGGGGCCGCGCTGAAAGCGCCGGCGCCACCGATGGGCGCAGCACCGTTCACGGGAAATGATGCCTGCGGCGCGGCGCCGACGGACGCGACCGGGGCGGAGCCGTTCACCGGCGGAAACGCGGAAGAGGTCGGGGCCTGGCCGGGCAGCGGCGCAGGGAAACCCTGCGCGTAGGCGCCCGCGGCACCCATGGCGACCATGGCGGCAGTGATCGGAACCATCAAATGACGGATCATCAAGGCAGTTCTCTCCGGCAGGAGCTTACGGGGTTCGGCGTCTTCCCAATTGAAGCGCAACCAGCGTGCTCGCGTTTTTACGATTCCCGCCGAGGCTTAACAACCCGTTGAATAGGGCAAGAGCGCGGCGCGGGGACGCACCAGTTTGGCAATATTTACCCCTGAAACGGCTGCTTTCGGTTAAGAACGGCGGCAAATCGGACCTTTAAACGATGCCCTCCCACGATTTTCGCGCCCCCCGCCTGTTCGTCGACGCCCCCCTTGTCCAGGACGCCAGGGTCGCGCTCGACCGCGACCAGAGCAATTATCTCGGCAATGTGCTGAGACTTGCCGCCGGCGCCCCGATTCTGGCCTTCAACGGCCGCGACGGCGAGTGGCAGGCCGCCATCGAAGGCCGTAAGCGGCCGGACGGACTGGTCATCCTCCAGCAGACCCGGCCCCAGGACCGGTTGCCAGACCTCGCTTACGTCTTCGCCCCGCTCAAGCATGCGCGGCTGGACTACGCGGTGCAGAAGGCCGTCGAAATGGGCGTCGCCACCCTGCAGCCGGTCCAGACCCGGTTCACCCAGGCCTCCAGGGTCAACACCGAGCGGATGCGCGCCAATGTCGTCGAAGCGGCCGAGCAATGCGGCATCCTGAGCCTTGCCGCCGTGGCCGAGCCGGTGCCGCTGGAGCGCTTCCTCAGCCAGCGCGCGGCCAGCCGCCTGCTCGTGTTCTGCGACGAGGCGGCCGAGGTCGAAAACCCCATTCAGGGCCTGCAAAGCGCGCGCGAGATCGGTCATGATCAAGGCAGAATTGGCATCGACGTGCTGATCGGGCCCGAGGGCGGCTTTGCCGAGGAAGAGCGGGCGCTGCTGCTGCGGCAACCGAAAATCCTGCGGCTGGCGTTGGGCCCGCGAATCCTGCGCGCCGACACCGCGGCGGTGGCGGCGCTGGCGCTGGTGCAGGCGGTGCTGGGCGATTGGGCCGGCAAGACTCCCTGAAGACCACTTGGCTCGGCCGATCGGCCGGCCGTTAAGCGATTGATCCTTTGGAGGTCGAAACCGCTTTCAGGCCATGCTAAGGGCTGCGCCAATTCACGTGCCTCCCCTTGGCCTCCCCTTGCCCTGCCCGGCTCCACACCGGGACGATGGACCCCGAGATGACCGCGACTGCCACCTCAAATGCTGCCGGCTCCGCCGCCTGGGCGGACACGCTGCTCTTGTCGTTCGCGCAGGCCGGTTATGTCCGGGCCGAACCGGCCATCCTGCAGCCGGCCGAGCCGTTCCTTGACCTCTCCGGCGAGGACATTCGCAAAAGCCTGTACCTGACCAGCGATCTCTCCGGCGAGGAGCTCTGCCTGCGCCCGGACCTGACCATTCCGGTCGCGCGCGATTACCTCGCATCCAGCCGCGCCGGCCAGCCGGCCGGGTTCAGCTATCTCGGCCCGGTGTTCCGCTACCGTAGCGGCCAGGCCAGCGAATTCCTGCAAGCCGGCATCGAATCGTTCGGCCGCCAGGACCGCGCCGCGGCCGACGCCGAGACGCTGGCGCTGGCGCTGGAGGCGACCGCCGCCTTCGGCGTCCGCGATGTCGAAATCCGCACCGGCGACGTGGCGTTGTTCAACGCCCTGCTCGACGCACTCAACCTCTATCCGGTCTGGCGCCGACGCCTGATCAAGGATTTCAACCGCAAGATCAGCCTGGAGCAGGATCTGGAGCGGCTGGCGCGCACGACCGCCGCGACCCACAGCGAGTATGAAGGCGTGCTGGCCGCGCTCGCCGGCTCCGACCGCAAGGCCGCGCTCGCCTTCGTCACCGATCTGATGTCGATCGCCGGCACCACCAATGTCGGCGGCCGCACCACGGCCGAGATCGCGGACCGCTTCCTCGAGCAATCGACGCTGAAGGGCGGCGCACTGCCGCGCGAAGCAATCGCCGTGCTCAAGCGCTTCCTGTCGATCACGGGCAATCCCGACGACGCGATCGCCGAGCTGCGCGCGCTCACCGCTGGTGCGAAGCTCGATCTCGCCTCGGCCATCGACCAGTTCGAGAGCCGGGTGGGCTTCATGGCCGCGCGCGGCATCGACGTGAAGCAGTCGCGGTTCTCTACCGCGTTCGGACGCGGGCTCGACTATTACACCGGCTTCGAATTCGAATTGCATCACAGGGACAACGGCACCGAGCCGCTGGTCGCCGGCGGCCGCTATGACGGGCTGATGACCCAGCTTGGATCTGCCGAGCCGATCCCCGCGGTCGGCTTCTCGGTCTGGGTGGACGCGCTGACCCGGATCGGCCGCAAGGTGGGAGCTTAAGTCATGAGCGCGCCATTCGTTCTGGCCGTTCCCTCCAAGGGCCGCCTCCAGGAAAACACCGAGGCGTTCTTCGCCCGTGCGGGCCTCAAGCTGTCGAAGGCCGGCGGCGCCCGCGATTATCGCGGCACGATCGCAGGCCTCGACAATGTCGAGGTCGCCTATCTCTCGGCGAGCGAGATCGCCTCGCAACTGTCCCGCGGTTTTGCGCATCTCGGCGTCACCGGCGAGGACCTGGTGCGTGAGAACATCGCGGATGCCGACAAGCGCGTGTCGCTGATTGAAGGGCTCGGCTTCGGCTACGCCGACGTCGTGGTCGCGGTGCCGCAGGCCTGGATCGACGTCCGCACCATGGCCGACCTCGACGACGTCACCACCGGCTTCCGCGAGCAGCATCACATGCGGATGCGGGTCGCGACCAAGTTCATCAACCTCACCCGCGCGTTCTTCTCGAACCACGGCATCACCGATTACCGCATCGTCGAAAGCGCGGGCGCGACCGAAGGCGCGCCCGCAGCAGGCAGCGCCGAGCTGATCGTCGACATCACCACGACCGGTGCAACGCTCGCCGCCAACGGGCTGAGGGTGCTCGATGATGGCGTGATCCTGCGCAGCCAGGCCAATCTGGTCGCCTCGAAGGAGGCCGACTGGTCGCCGCAGGCGCGGGAGACCGCGCGCGTCATCCTCGATCACATCGCGGCACGGGCGCGGGCCAACAAATATCGCGAGGTCCGGACCCGCTTCCGGCAATGCGACGAGGCCCTGCTCGGCGAAGCCCACAGCCGGTTCGGCGTCGAGACCCCGTTCGGCGGGCCGACCTCGTCGGGCATGCTTACGCTGCACTGCCCTCCGGGGCAGCTCTATGCGCTCGCGAGCTTCCTGCGCGATCATGGCGCCGAGACCGTCTCGGTGGTTTCGCTCGACTACGTGTTCGATCGGGAGAATCCGCTGTTCGCCAAGCTCGAGGCGTTCCTGCGGCGGTGAGCCTCAGGTTCGTTCAGCGTAGCGACAGCAAGCGGCAGCTACCATATGCTGTTGAGATGACTGCAACGCCTCTGGAACCTTGATCGATGACGCTGGGCTCTGACGTATCCGCCCTGACCACCACCGCGACGAACGCCGCGGCGAAGGGACTGTCGATTGTCGTCCCGGTCTACAACGAGGCGGCTGGCCTTGCCGCCCTGCACCAGCGCATCTGCGATCTCGCGAAGACCTTGCGGGAGCGCTATCGCCTTTCCTGCGAAGTCGTCTATGTCGACGACGGCAGCGCGGATGCAACGCTGTCGATCGCCCGCTCGCTGCCGGCCGACGCGATCGACGTGCAAGTGGTGTCGCTGTCGCGCAATTTCGGCAAGGAGGCGGCGCTGATGGCCGGCCTCGACCATGCCCGGCTGGGCGCGGTGATGTTCATGGACGGCGACGGCCAGCATCCGCCGGCACTGATCGAGCAGCTCGTGCGGCACTGGATCGATGACGGCTATGACGTCGTCTATACCGCCAAGGCGCATCGCGACAACGAGACCTTCCTGCGCCGGTTCGCCGTGCACGGCTTCTACGCGCTGATCAATTGGGGCGCCCGCCAGAAGATCCCCGAGGATGCCGGCGACTTCCGCCTGCTGTCTCCGCGCGCGGTCACGGCGCTTCGGCAACTGCCCGAGCGCAACCGCTTCTTCAAGGGGCTGGCGAGCTGGATCGGCTTCCGCCAGATCCGCGTCGACTACGAGCCGGCGCCGCGCGCCCATGGCGTCACCACCTTCAACGCCGCGCGCCTGCTCGGCCTGTCGATCGAAGGCCTGACCTCGTTCTCGGTGGCGCCGCTGCGCTTTGCCAGCCTGCTCGGCGTGGTGCTCGCGGGCATCGCGTTCCTGTTCGGCCTCTCCATCCTCTGGGAGGTCTTCACGACCGGCAAGCAGGTGCCCGGCTATCCCTCGCTCGTGGTCGGCCTGATGACGATCGGCGGCGTTCAGCTCATCATGATCGGCATCGTCGGCGAATATATCGGCAAGATCCTCTCCGAGCTGAAGGCGCGCCCGATCTACTTCGTCGCCGAGCACAGCGAAAAGCACTTCGAGACCGACAAGGCCCAGGACGCTTCAAGCCAGGACGCCTCGAAGCGGACGGCAGCCGAATGAGCGCGGCCGCGCTGCCGCGGCGGATCTGGCTCTGCGCCGATGATTACGGCATCAGCCCCGGTGTCAACCGCGCCATCCGCGACCTGATCGAGCGCGGCCGTCTCAACGCCACCTCCGTGATGATGGTGGGTCCCGCGATCGAGCGCAACGAGATCGAGGCGCTTCAGGCTGCCGCGAAAGCGAGCCCGCGCTGCGCGATCGGACTGCACGTGACGCTGTCGGCACCGTTCCGGCCGATCACCATGCATTTCCGCCCGCTCGACGGCGATATGTTCCTGCCCTTTCCGAAGCTGCTGCGCGCCGGGCTTGCGCATCGGCTCGACCGCGAATTCTTTCGCAATGAGGTGAAGGCGCAGCTGGCCGCCTTCGCGGAGGCGTTCGGCCGCGCGCCTGACTTCGTCGACGGCCATCAGCATGTGCAGCTCTTTCCACAGGTGCGCGAGGGCTTCGTCGATGCAGTGAGCGAAGCTGCCCCGAACGCCTGGGTGCGCCAGGGCGGCCGCGACCTGCCACTGGCGCGGCGGCTGGCCTCACCCAAAGCCATGGTGCTCGATATCCTCAGCGCGCAATTCCGACGGCGCGCCGCCAGCGCCGGCCTCAGCTTCAATCCCGGCTTCGCCGGCGCCTATGACTTCACGCGGGCGGCCGATTTCGGCGAGCTGATGCGACAATTCCTGGAAGGCCTCCCCGATGGCGGCCTCGTGATGTGCCACCCCGGCTTTGTCGACGACATTCTTGCCGGTCTCGATCCGATGACCGATGTCCGCGAGCGCGAGCATGCCTATCTCGCCGGCGACGCCTTCGCACGCCTGCTGACTGACGCCGGCGTGACATTGGGGTGAAACCCATCCGTTCCGATGCAATCGGGACGGGGCTCCAGATTCTTGTTTTGAGGCGTTTTCTTTACGCCGATCGGTACTCACGTCGAGCGAAAACGCTCTGCGAGGCAGCTTGTCGCATAACGAAATTTAATCTGCCCGCCACTGTTGGGGCCACAATGGAACCCTACATCCCGGTTGCGCTTGTTTCGCGCAAGGGAGACAGATCATGACGCCGCAGGAACGCCAGCTCGTTGACGAGCTTTTCGACCGGCTTTCGAAACTGGAAAATGCACCGCGCGATCCCGACGCGATCGCCGCGATTTCCGACGGCCTTCGCAAGGCGCCCGGCGCGATCTATGCGCTGGTGCAGACCGTGCTGCTGCAGGACGAAGCACTGAAGCGCGCCCATGCCCGCATCCAGGAGCTGGAGGCCGGGCACGCGCCCGAGCAGGCCCAGTCCGGCGGCTTCCTGGATTCCATGCGCGAGTCGCTGTTCGGATCGGGCCCATCGCGCGGCTCGGTTCCGAACGTACCGCCGCGTGAGCAGCGGCCGGTCTGGAACACCGGCCAGGCCATGCAGCAGGCCCAGCCGGGTTACGGCCAGCCGCCTTACGGTCAGGCTTACGGCCAGGGCCAAGCTCCGGGCTATGGCGCGCCGCCGGTCGGCGGTGGCGGCGGCTCGTTCCTCGGCACGGCGGCGGCGGCCGCGGCCGGCGTCGTCGGCGGCTCGCTGCTGCTCTCCAGCATCCGCAACATGATGGGCGGCTCGCACCAGCAGGCCTTTGGCGACACCAACGCCCTGGGCGACCGCAGCCCATGGGGCGGCAGCGACCAGTCCGGCGGCTCGCTCGCGCGCGATGCCGGCCTCAACGACATTGGCTCGAACCGGGATTCCCGCCAGAGCTTCTCCGACCAGGCGTCGAACGACGATCGCAACAACAATGATCAGGGCTACAACGATCAGAACTACGACGATCAGGACGACGACAACATCGACATGGCCGACGACAGCGATTTCGGCGGCGACGATGGCGGCAGCGATTACGCGTGATCGCCGGCCGCTGACGTTGCAAACAGATACGGCCGCCCTTAGGCGGCCGTTTTCATTTCCCCTTGCGGGAGAAGATAAGAACCTCACATCACCACGACCTTGGTGCCGACATTGACGCGGCCGTAGAGGTCGATGACGTCCTCGTTGCGCATGCGGATGCAGCCGGAGGAGACGTTGGTGCCGATGGTCCAGGGCTCGTTGGAGCCGTGGATGCGGTAGAGCGTGGAGCCCAGATACATCGCGCGCGCGCCGAGCGGATTTTCAGGACCGCCCTCCATATGCCTGGGAAGGTCGGGCCGGCGCGCGATCATTTCCGCCGGCGGGGTCCAATCCGGCCATTCGCGCTTGGCCGTGATCGACTTCACGCCGGACCAGGTGAAGCCGGGACGGCCGACGCCGATGCCATAACGCATTGCCCTGCCATTCCCCTCGACGAGATAGAGGAACTTGTTCGGCGTATCGACCACGATCGTGCCGGCGCTTTCCTTGCCGCTATAGTCAACAAGTTGTTTCTCGAATTTCGGATCGAACGGACGCGACCGCGGGTCAATCGCCTCCGGCTGCATCGCGCCCTGCATCTGCGGCTCGCCCATCGGCGGCAGGTGGCGCCGGTCGTAATATCCCGGCTGCGGCTGATAGATCGGCTGCTGCGGAGCGTAGGCCGAACCGCGGCCGGGTCCGTCGCCAAACAGAAACTCGATGAAGCCGCCGCCCATGTTCGAATTGGAGGCGACGCGCGTCGGCGCCGACGGCACCTGCGGCTGGTAGAGCACCGCGGGCGGATCGGTCGGCACCGAATTGTCGAAGGCACTGGCGCTGTTCGCGCCGGCAACGAAGGTGCAAGCGCTGCCGAGCAGCGCGACAGACATTTTCTTGAACATCGACGTACTCTGTACTGTTTCGTCTAGATCACATGCGTCGTGGAGGGCTGATGGCTGATCCGCGCTCGCGACGTGGTCAATAAGAAGCAAAAGCCGTTTTGTTTGGTAAACGGAAGCCGCGTTTCGATTCACCACGTCGCGAACGACGGCGCAATTTGGCGATCAGCGTTTATTTTCGATGAACGCCGCGCGCCCATGGTTAATCGCTCGTTTTCGCGCCGTCGCGCGCGGCCGCGCAACAGTTCCCGCTGTGAACCTCGTGTTAAATCGCTTCTGCCTACAAAGACGCGTGAGTGAGGTGGGGGGAGTATCCTGATGGCTGTTCACCGCAAGCGTTTTCGTGCCGAGGACATCATCGGCGGCGAAGTGCCAATTGTTGATGTAACCGACGAGACGATGCCTATGCATAGCGAGATCATGGCAGAGCTGCGCGCGATCCGCGCACAGATGGCGAAGGGCGCGGCCCCGCTGACCGGCAGCGCGGCCATGGCAGCGATCGATGCCTCCACGGCGCACGAGCTCTCCGAAGCGCGCACCCTGCTCGAGACCTATCGGGCACAGATCGAGCAATGCGAGAAGCTCAAGGTCGAGCTCGACCTAATCCATGACGCCATCGACCGCACCAAGCGCGAGATCGCGGTGCTGCATGGCAAGAGTTTCAACGGCGAAGAGATGGCCAAGGTCAATGGCGAACTCGGCGCCGTGGTCGGCGGCACCGAGCAGGCGACCCAGCAGATCCTCGAAGCCGCCGAGTCGATCGACCAGGCAGCCAGCGCGCTCGCCAAGGTCGATTCGGTCGACCAGCAGAAGCGCCTCGCCGACGACATCCAGGAACGCGTCGTCTCGATCTTCGAGGCCTGCAACTTCCAGGACCTGACCGGCCAGCGCATCAGCAAGGTCATGACCACGATGAAGTTCATCGAGCAGCATATCAATGCGATGATGGACATCTGGGGCGGCGTCGACGCGATCAAGGCCCATGTGCCGCCGCCGGTCGACACGCGCGACGAGGACGCCAAGCTGCTGAACGGCCCCAAGCTTGCCGGCGACGTCGGCCACGCCTCGCAGGACGACATCGACGCGCTGTTCGACTGATCGGACGCGGCAGAGAGAAAAACAAAACGCCGGCGAGAGCCGGCGTTTTTGTCATTGCGAGCGAGGCGAAGCAATCCAGACCATCTCCGCGGAGACAGCCTGGATTGCTTCGTCGCTTCGCTCCTCGCAATGACGAGCGGCTAAAGCGCGATGAGATTGGGATGAATCGTCATCGCGCTTTAGGCTATTGTTTGAGCATGATCTTTTCGGAGAACGCTTCACACTTTTCCGGATCATGCTTTAGGCCAGTCCCCGTCACGCCCGCGGCGCGCAGCGGACATAGACCATGTTGCCGTAGCGGGTGGCGGCGTCCTTGTCGATGAATCGGGTGATCAGGACGCGGCCGTCGAAGGAGACGATCTCACGGTCCTGCTCGCCGGGGGTCGGACCGGCCGGCCCGATATAGTTCTTGCCACTGGGCGAGCCCTTCAGGCGCAGTTCCTGCGGCGTCGCCTGGTCGGCGAGATGCATGATCACGCCGCCGGACGATCCGGCGCCGATCACATAGGGGTTCTTACACTGGGCCCGGGCGGCGGCCTCGGTGCGGGCGCGGTCGGCCGGGTTCTGGAACGAGGCGAGACCCCAGCGGCCGACGATCTCGTCGGCGCGGATGCTCGCCGGCATTTCCGGCCCGGTGCCGGGCTCGGCCTCGGGCGGCGGCGAGGATGACGAGAACGACGGCAGGCTCATACCGCCGCCACAGGCGCCGAGAAGCAGCGCCAGGCAAGAGGCAGCCGCCAGATTGGCGACCGTGCGCGCGTGAGCTGAACTGATCATGGCATTCCCCCGAACAAGACCATGGCCGCACCCCTTCCGCAACCAAGCGCAAAACCGCTGCCGTAGCAATGGCGTCCTTTAACACGCCGGCGCTCCCGACAAACTTCCAATGGCACCATCCTATATCCGCCTCACCAATCGCTTAACCACCTTTGCTTGACAGGACCGCGGCCAAGCCATATTTCCGGGCCCACTATTAGCACTCGGAAAGGCCGATTGCTAAGCGTGCCGTTCGATCCTCGGGACGAGGGTGGACGGAAGCGCCGCCCCACCCACTTCCATTACTTCCGAAGCGAGCCTCCAAAGGGAAACGTCATGGCTAAATCCAAATTTCGTCCGCTGCATGACCGTGTCGTGGTCAAACGTATCGACGCCGAGGAAAAGACCAAGGGCGGCATCATCATTCCGGACACCGCCAAGGAAAAGCCCTCCCAGGGCGAAGTCGTCGCCGTCGGCCCCGGCGGCCGCGACGAGACCGGCAAGCTGATCCCGATCGACCTCAAGGTCGGCGACCGCGTGCTGTTCGGCAAGTGGTCGGGCACCGAGGTCAAGATCGACAATGAAGAGCTCCTGATCATGAAGGAGTCGGACATCATGGGCGTGATGGCCTAAGGCCGAACGCCTGAACAGCCGCTGAATGTCATGCCCGGATCGCGCGATCCGGGCATTCCATCATTCCGCCGGGTTCGATCCAGGATCCCGGAATTCGGTATGACGAGCCAGCGAAAGACACATCATCAAACACGAGGGATTGCAGAAATGGCTGCCAAAGACGTCAAATTTTCCGGAGACGCGCGCGATCGCATGCTGCGCGGCGTCGACGTTCTCGCCAACGCCGTCAAGGTGACGCTCGGCCCGAAGGGCCGCAACGTCGTCATCGAGAAGTCGTTCGGCGCGCCCCGCATCACCAAGGACGGCGTCACCGTCGCCAAGGAGATCGAGCTCGAGGACAAGTTCGAGAACATGGGCGCCCAGATGGTGCGTGAGGTCGCCTCCAAGACCAACGACCTCGCCGGCGACGGCACCACCACCGCGACCGTGCTGGCCCAGGCCATCGTGCGCGAAGGCGCCAAGGCGGTTGCCGCCGGCATGAACCCGATGGACCTCAAGCGCGGCATCGACACCGCGGTTGCGGCCGTGATCAAGGACATCGAGAAGCGCGCCAAGCCGGTTGCCGCCTCCTCCGAGGTCGCCCAAGTCGGCACCATCTCGGCCAACGGCGATAGCGCCATCGGCAAGATGATCGCGCAGGCGATGCAGAAGGTCGGCAACGAGGGCGTCATCACCGTCGAGGAGAACAAGTCGCTCGACACCGAGGTCGACATCGTCGAGGGCATGAAGTTCGACCGCGGCTATCTGTCGCCCTACTTCGTCACCAACGCCGAGAAGATGACCGCCGAGCTCGAGGACGCCTACATCCTCCTGCACGAAAAGAAGCTCTCGGGCCTGCAAGCCATGCTGCCGGTGCTGGAAGCCGTGGTGCAGTCCGGCAAGCCGCTCGTCATCATCGCCGAGGACGTCGAGGGCGAGGCGCTGGCGACCCTGGTCGTCAACCGCCTGCGTGGCGGCCTCAAGGTCGCCGCCGTCAAGGCGCCGGGCTTCGGTGACCGCCGCAAGGCCATGCTCGAGGACATCGCGATCCTCACCGGCGCGGAGCCCATCATGAAGGATGTGGGGCTGGAGCTGGACAAGGTCGAGTTGAAGCAGCTCGGCATGAAGCTGGAGAACGTCACGATCAACATGCTGGGCCGCGCCGGAAAGGTCGTGATCGACAAGGAGAACACCACGATCGTCAAGGGCGCCGGCAAGAAGAAGGACATCGAGGCCCGCGTCGGCC
>JAEYRD010000237.1 GCA_023435725.1 Pseudomonadota bacterium
CGCGTAACCGATGATCGGCCTGATCTCCAGGCCGCACGGTGTCTGCGCAAATTTCGGCATCTCGTGGCTCAGCTTGAAATCATCACCGCCACTACGGCTTAAGCCGCGCCGATCAATATTCCCACCGCAAGCACGATGGCGCCGCCGAGCACGATCTGGAACACCGCCTGGAGGAAGGGCGTATCCATGTAGCGCGAGCGGATGAAGGCGATCGCCCACAATTCGATGAACACGACGACGCCGGCGATCGCAGTTGCGATCCAGAACGCGTTGGGCCAGCTATCCGGCACCAGATAGGGCGCGGTGTGGCCGAGCCCGCCGAGCGTCGTCATCGCGCCGCAGGTGATGCCGCGAAGCCAGGGCGAGCCACGTCCGGTCAGCGATCCGTCATCGGACAGCGCTTCCGCAAAGCCCATGCTGATGCCGGCGCCGATCGAGGCGGCAAGGCCCACCAGAAAGGTTTGCCAGTTCTGGTGGGTGGCGAAGGCGGCCGCAAACAGCGGCGCCAGTGTCGAGACCGATCCGTCCATGAGGCCGGCGAGGCCCGGCTGCACATATTGCAGCACGAACATCCGCCGCCGCGTGCGGTCCTCCTCGGCGCGCACGTCCGGCTTCAGAATCTCGTCGGTCAGTTTGGCTGCGGTGTGCTCATGGCTCTTCTCGGCCTCCGCGAGGTCGCCGAGCAGCCTGCGGACATTGACGTCCTTTGCCTGCTCGGCGGCCTTCGCGTAGAAGCGTTCGGCCTCGAACTCCATGGTCTCGACTTCCTTGCGGATCGTATCGAGCGGGAGATTCTTGGTGAGCCAGATCGGGCGGCGGCGCAGAAAGCCCTTGACGTTCTCGCGACGGATCGGCGGCAAGTGCTGGCCGAAGCGCTGCTCGTACATTTCCAGCAGCAGGTGTCGATGGCCGCGTTCCTCCTCCGCCATCTGCTCGAACAGCTTTGCCGTGTCAGGGTAACGTTCCCCGAGGTCCTCGGCGAAGCTCATGTAGATGCGGCTGTCCTCCTCTTCGGAGGAGATCGCGACCGCAAGCACCTCGCGCTCGGTCAGATCGGCAAAATTCTTCACGCGGCCCTGCTTTAATAGTTTAGAATGGTTCTAAACTATATAGGGCGCCGTGGTTCTCGGGTCAAATCAGCCGGCGCGGACCTTTGCGAAGAAGTTGAGTAGCAATCGGCTCACCTCGGCCGGCTGCTCCTGCTGAACCCAATGTCCGGCGCCGTCGATGAGATGGCAGCCAAGCATCTTCGTGCAGGCGCTTGTTTGCATCGTCTCGAACACGCCGGGGCGCTGGTAGGTGCCCCAATCCTGCTTGCCCGAGATGAAGCAGGAGGGCACGTCGATGCTGCGGCCGGCGAACAGTTGCAATTCGCTATTGAAAGCGCCCGACGTGCCGCAGCGATACCATTGCAGGCCGCCCTGGAATCCGGTGCGGCCGTATTCGGCGCTGTAGTACAAGAGCTCGCTGTCCGGCAGCCAATGATTGGCGGCGATCGCGTCGGGTGAGGGCATCTCCTTTGCGACCGTCTCGGCCATGGTCTCGTCGGCGTCCATCACGTAGTAGGTCGGCAGCTTTGCCAGCTCATTCGCGGACCACGACTTCAGCGGGTATGGCTTGTTGTCGGCCCAGTCCGCGCTCTTGTGGTGATAATAGGCGCGCAGGAAATCATGCACGCCCTGCGGTGCGTAATGCATGTCCGCGTTGGCCGCGCGTGTCGAATAGTACCATTGATAGTGTTTTCGCGGGCGCGGCAGCGCGGCGAGCTCGCGATGCACGGAATCCTCCACCGCCGGCTTCGCTGGCGCCTCGACCGTGTTGAACGGCAGCGGCGGCGCTCCGCCGAACGGAGCGCTCATCATCGCAACGGAACGAAACACGTCAGGTCGCATCAGTGCGCACCAGGCCGCGACCGGGCTGCCGAAATCATGTCCGACCAGATCGACCTGTTTGTAGCCGAACGCCGACACCAGCCCGAGCGCGTCGCGCACCAGGTTGAAGAGCGAGAAGGGCTTGAGATCACCATCGTAATCGGCGCTCCATCCCGTGGTCCGGCCATAACCTCGCTGGTCCGGCGCGATCACGTGATAGCCGGCGTTGCTGAGCGCCGGCATCACCTTGCGCCAGGAGAAGGCGAGCTCCGGAAAGCCGTGCAGCAGCAGGACGCAGGGCCGGCCCTTCGTCTCGAAGCCGGCCTCCAGCACATGCATGCGCAAGCCGTTGATGCCGTCGATGTAACGCGAGCGAATGCCGGCGGGCAGGGGGATATCGGGGAGTGTAGTCATTGCCTTCTCCACCTTTGTGGGATCGTAGGGTGGGTTAGCGAAGCGTAACCCACCTCTTTAGTTTCCGCGGAGACAGACGTGGTGGGTTACGCCTTCGGCTAACCCACCCTACGATTACGTCACTACACCGCCGCGCAGACGAACGCGTTGCCCTTGCGCCTGATCTTGCCGACCGACGGCGAGGGGAAATGCGCGGTGCAGCACAGCGTATCGGTGTCGCAATAGCGTTCCAGGAAGCTGCGGCGCGTTTTCGCTGCCGCTGCCGGATCGACATCGAACTTGATCGACAGCTCCGGATAGAGCGTCTGCAGGGGCGAGTGCATGAGGTCGCCGGAGAACACGGCATCGTCCTTGCCGCGGCCCATCGTGAACGCGACATGGCCGGGCGTGTGGCCGGGTGTCGGCAGGATGCGGACATGATCGCCGATCTGATGGTCGTTGCCGACGAGCTCGTGGCGCTTGGCCTCGACCACTGGCAGCACGCTGTCGGCGAAGGGCGGCACTTCGGCCTTCGCGTTCTGCTCGGACCAGTAGTCGAACTCCTGCTTGGCAAAGACGTAGCGCGCCTTGGGGAAGGTCGGCACCCAGCGGCCGTTCTCCAGCCGTGTATTCCAACCGACGTGATCGACATGCAGGTGCGTGCACATCACGAAGTCGATGTCGTCCACGGAGAAGCCGGCGGCGCCCAGCGCGCGCAGATAATTATCGTCGGTCTTCATGTTCCATTTCGGCCGCTGCGGCCGCGGCTTGTCGTTGCCGATGCAGCTGTCGATCAGGATGGTGTGGTGCGGTGTCTTCACCACATAGGACTGGAAGCACAGGAGCAACACGTCCTGGTCATCCAGCGCCCTGGCCTGCCGCATCCACGCCCGGTTCTCGGCCAGCACCTCGGCCGTCAGTCCCGGCAGCATGTCCAGCACCGGGACGAACGAGGTTTCCTGCTCGATGATGCGATGGATGGTGAGATCGCCGACCGAGTGTTTCAGGCTCATGGGAATTCCCGCGGGGTTTACGCCGGAGGCGGCGCCGAGATCTTCACGGAAGGCCGCTCCAGCATCTTCTGGTGGAAGGCATCGAGCTTCGGATAGGCCTTGCGCCAGCCGCAATCGGCGAAGCGGAAGTCGGCATAGCCGAGCACGCAAACGAGGCCGATCTGGGAAATGTCGAATGGTCCGTTCAGCACTTCCGGCATGTTCTCGAAACGCGCCATGCCGGTCCAGGCCCGGTTCCAATGGTCGTCCGACCAGGCCTGCCATTGCAGGCCCTGCGGCCGCACCATCCTCTCGTAGCGGCACAACAGCATGGAATCGAGCATGCCGTTGATCAGGGAGTGGTTGGTCTTGGCCTTCCAGCGCCGCGGACCGTAATCCGGGATCAGGCTGCCGCCCGCCATCTCGTTGAGATATTCGACGATGACGTAGGAATCCAGGATCACGTCGCCGTCATTGGTGATCAGCACCGGCAGCTTCTTCAGCGGCGTGATGCGCGAATAGTCCTCGTTGGCGGTGCCCGGCGCGACCGTTGCCAGCGTGAATTCGATCTTGTCGATCAGTCCGAGCTCGATCGCGGCGATGCGAACCTTGCGCGCGAAGGGAGAGGCGGCGGAGAAGGTGAGTTTCATTGATGCATCCTGACGAACAACCGGCAGTTTGTTTCGTCATTGCGAGCGAAGCGATGCAATCCAGAGTCTGTCCACGGGGGCAGTCTGGATTGCTTCGTCGCTTCGCTCCTCGCAATGACGGCGCGGCGGCGGTGCGCGCCGCTTACGCCCCGATGATCTCCTGGCGCTGCTCGCCGAGGCCCTCGATGCCGAGCGTGACGACGTCGCCGACATTGAGGAAGGTCGGGGGCTTCATGCCGAGGCCGACACCGGGCGGGGTGCCGGTGGTGACGATGTCGCCGGGCAGCAAGGTCATGAACTGCGAGACATAGGAGATGCACTTGGCCATGGAGAAGATCATGGTCTTGGTCGAGCCGGTCTGCCGGCGCTGGCCGTTGACGTCGAGCCACATCGACAGATTCTGCACGTCCTTGATCTCGTCCTTGGTGGCGAGCCACGGCCCGACCGGGCCGAACGTGTCGTGCGACTTGCCCTTGGTCCACTGGCCCAGGCGTTCGATCTGGAAGGCGCGCTCGGAGACGTCGTTGCAGACGCAGTAACCGGCGACGTAGTTCAGCGCGTCGGCTTCCGAGACGTACTTGGCGCGGGTGCCGATGATCGCGGCGATCTCGACTTCCCAGTCGAGCTTGGTCGAGCCGCGCGGCTTCTCGACGGCGTCGTTCGGACCGGAGAGCGAAGTGTTCGCCTTCAGGAAGATGATCGGCTCGGTCGGGATCGCCGCGCCCGTCTCCTTGGCGTGGTCGCTGTAGTTGAGACCGATGGCGACGAATTTCGAGATGCCGGTGACCGGTGCGCCGAAGCGCGGCTTGCCGGAAACGGCGGGCAGCGAGGCGGGATCGATGGCGGCCAGCTTCTTCAACGATTCCGGCGAATAGGCCTCGCCGGTCAGGTCTTTCACATGCGCCGACAGGTCGCGCAACTGGCCGGATTTGTCGATGAGGCCGGGCTTTTCCGCACCCTTTTCGCCGTAACGAACAAGCTTCATTCTCGTTTCTCCCTGGAGATGGACCGATCGGTTAAATAGCTTCATGGAACAGGGCGGCGGGAAATTCAACCGCTCAAAACGGGCCGCATTGCAGCCCTCTCGATTCGGTGGGCGATCCTAGGTCTCGTGCCCCGGACGCTGCGCAGCACCAAGAGCGCGTTTACGCGCGTCTTCGACACGCTATGGTGATGCGCTGCTGCAGAGCCGGGGCCCATGCCGCAGCTTTCTGGGTCCCGGCTCTGCGGAGCAGCGTTGCCGGACGATGCCACGCATCGCCTAGGCTGCACCGCATCCGGGACACGGAGATCATGCCAGCGCCACAAATCTGAACGCATCCCCGTCCCGCTTGATATGCCCGGCCGAGAAATGCCCGCCGATCACCAGCGTGGGCGTATCGGCAAACCGGCTGAACAATTCGCGCCGCGTGGCGGCCGACTGTGTCTGGTCGGAATCCGCGGTGGAGGACCAGTCGAGACGCGCCATCTGGCAGGGATGGTGGGCGACGTCGCCGGTGAGCAGGCCCTGCTGGCCGTCCGATTGGATGAGGATGCTCATATGGCCGGGGCTGTGGCCCGGGGTCGGGATCATGCTGATTTCGTCGGACAGCCGGTGCTCGCTCGGGATCAGGTCGGCCCGATCGGCATCGGCGATCGGCTTCACGGAATCGTCGAACACGGCCCGCTTGTCCGGTTCGGTCGAATGGTTGCGCCAGTGCTCGTATTCGGTCCTGCCGAAGACGTAGCGCGCGTTCGGAAAGGTCGGCACCCATTTGCCGCCGGCGAGTTTCGTATTCCAGCCGACATGGTCGACGTGAAGATGCGTGCACAGCACGGTGTCGATGCTGTCGGGTGCAAAGCCTGCCGCGGTCATCGTCTCCAGGAACGGCGTGGAGCGGTTGTTCCAGGTCGGGACGTTACGGCCCTGCTTGTCGTTGCCGAGCCCGGTATCGACCACGATGCGCTGCGACGGCGTCTCCACCACCAGCGAGTGGATCGACATCTTCAGCCGACCCTCTTCGGTGGCGAAATGCGGGATCAGCCAGGGCAGCTTCTGGATCTCTTCATTGCTCGCCAGCGGCAGGATGAAGCGGGTCGAGCCAACCGTCTCCAGTTCGACGACCTTGGTGATTTTGACCCTGCCGACCTTCCACTGCATCGGGCGTCCCCCCATTTTCTTGTTTGCGTCCCATTTGTCATACCGGGGCGATGCGTAGCATCGAATCCGGAATCCCGAGATTGTAGCGGGAGATCCCGGGTTCGCGACTTTGTCGCGCCCTGGAATGACGAGGATGGACAATTGGCGGCGAAACATGCGGGTTTCCGCCGCCAAGCGCAATGGATCATCTGTCGTGATGTTGCGTTATTGGAGGAACCCGGAACCAACGACGAGCCAAGGGGGAGTCCATGCCAGAGCTTGCCATTTCTGCCGACAAGGTTGCCTTCATCATCGAGAAGGCCCGCGAATTCGACGTCAAGGAGGCGGCGTCCGATCCGGACTCCGGCTCGAATCCCTCTGACGATGACGAGATCGACGTGCTGGAGGACACCGCGTCGGATCCAGTGGCCAGCGAGCTCGCGGGCTTCATCCGGGCGCTGAACGAGGACGAGCAGCTCGACCTCGTCACGCTGATGTGGCTCGGCCGCGGCGACGGCAATGTGGATGAGTGGGACGACCTTCGTGCCCGCGCCGCCGAGGCGCGCGCCGAATACAAGGCGCCCCGGCGCGAAGCGGTGCAGTATCTCCTGGGCGAGCCGATGCTGGGCGATCTGCTGGCCGACGGTATGGACGAACTCGGCATAGACTGGACCGACGAGCGGACGACGCCGGTCTCGTAACCCTTAGCGCGCGCAGTCGACGATGACGGTACCGAGCTTGTCGCCCTTCTCGACGGCGCGATGCGCCTGTGCAGTGTCCGACAGCGCAAACTGCGCCGCCACATTGTGAATCCGGGTTCCCGCGGCCAGCCATTTCGAGATGTCGGCCTGCGCCGCCGCAAGCAGCGCCGGCGGAAGCGCGAACAGCACGAGTGCACGGAGCGCGATGCATTTTTCCATCAGCTCGCGCATCGGCACAACTGGCGTGCGGTTGCCGTTGGTGGCGTAGACCGCGATCGTGGAATTGAGTGCCATCAGCTTCAGCGTGGTCGCGATATTGCCGCCGAAATCGACATCGACCACACGGTCAACCCCGCGTCCGCCGGTGAAAGCCATCGCCTTGGCGACGACGTCTTCGTCCCTGTAATTGACTACGAGATCGGCACCCCCGCGCCGTGCCTGCTCCCCTTTCATCGCCGAGCTGACGGTCGCGATCACATGGGCGCCGCCCCATTTCGCCAGTTGCACCGCGTAGTGGCCGACCGCTCCGGCGCCGCCGGTGACGAGCACGGTCTTGCCGACGATCGGCCCGTCCGCAAACAGAGAGCACCAGGCCGTCATCGCGGGAATGCCGAGCGTGGCGCCTTCCGCGAAGGAAAGATTGTCCGGCAGCGGCGTTACCAGTTGCTCGGCGAGCGCGATATATTCCGCCGCCGTGCCGAAGGCCCGGCCGTTGCGCTGGCCGTTGAACAGCCAGACACGATCGCCGACCTTGAAGCGCGTCACGCCGTCGCCGATCTGGTCGACAAAACCCGCGCCGTCGCTGTTTGGAATCACGCGCGGGTAGTCCATCGCGCGATAGCTGCCGCCGCGCCGGCCGGCATCGGCTGGATTCACGCCGGAGGCTTCCAGGCGAATGCGAACTTCGCCTGGGCCTGCGACCGGCGTCGCCATCTCACCATAAGTGAGAACGTCCGCCGCCGGTCCCGTCTGCTCGTACCAGACCGCCTTCATCTGGAGCCCGCTTTCCGAAGTTCTTGAACCATTGCTGCTACCTCGAACGCGAACTTCGGAAAGCGGGCTCCAGAAAGAAACTACAGCTTCCAGTGCCACTTATCGATTTGAAGTTCCTGACAGAGCTCGCGGCATACACTGCAGGAACGTCAAATCGGTGGCACTAGAGCGTACCGGGGAAGGCGCCGCCATCGAGCAGGATGTTCTGCCCGGTGATGAAGCCGGCCTTGGCGCCGCAGAGGAACGCGCAGGCATAGCCGAACTCGTCGGGCTGACCGAAGCGGCCGGCGGGGTTGAGCTTGGCGCGCTCCGCCAGGATCTGCTCGGGCGTGGTGCCGCGCTTGTCGGCTTCGCCCTTCGCGGTGCTGGTCAGACGATCCGTCTCGAACGGGCCCGGCAACAGGCCGTTGATGGTAACGTTGTTGATCACCGTCTTGCGCGACAGGCCGGCGATGAACCCGGTGAGGCCCGCGCGCGCACCGTTGGAGAGGCCGAGAATGTCGATCGGCGCCTTCACCGCGGCCGAGGTAATGTTGACGATGCGGCCGAACTTGCGCGCCATCATGCCGTCCACGGTCGCCTTGATCAACTCGATCGGCGTCAGCATGTTGGCGTCGATCGCCTTGATCCAGTCGTCGCGGGTCCAGTTGCGGAAATCGCCGGGCGGCGGGCCGCCGGCATTGTTGATCAGGATGTCCGGCTCGGGGCAGGCCTTCAGCACGGCCTCGCGGCCCGCCGGCGTCGTGATGTCGCCGACGATCTCGGTGACCGTCACATCAGGATAGGCCTTGCGGATGTCGTCCGCCGTTTTCTTCAAGGCTTCGGCGCCGCGCGCAGTCAGCGTCACGTGAACGCCGGCTTCGGCCAGCGAGATGGCGCAGGCACGCCCTAAGCCCTTGCTGGATGCGCAGACGATGGCGCGGCGACCTTTGATCCCAAGATCCACTGTTTCACTCCCGTAATGTCAGGCAGGTTTTGGATGGCGGCTACTCTAGCCAACCTCGGCGCCGCTGGTAAGGGACGGGCTCGCGACAAAATGCATGGCGCGATGCGCGGCGATGCAAATGAGCAGGCTAAATTCGCCGTTCCTGCTTGAGGCGATCGATCGCGGAGGCGGCCTCCGGCGGCAGCGATTTGAACCCCATCTGGCCGACCGTCGAGAACAGCGGCCGCAGATGCGAGCCGGCGAGGAAGGGCGGCTGGCGGTTGGCCGGCACGATCTGGTCGAACACCGCTACCAGCGTGGTGGCGACGAGGCCGACCCTGATGGCGCCGAGCGCGGCGCCGCCGAGCCGGTCGCCGATGCCGGCCTCGCCGATCGTGTCGTTCAGGATGATGCGGCCGATATGGCCGAACAGCATGCCGACGACCACGAAGATGCCGAAGAACCAGGTCCAGTTCTGGAGCAGCGGCGAGTTCGGGTTGCCGGTGACTTGCGGCACAATCAGCGGCATCAGCGCGACGGCGATGGGCGCGGCAAGAAGGTAGGCGAGGATGGTCATGGCGCTGCGGAGCAGGCCGGTCCTGAAACCGAAGCCGATCGCGATGGCGAGCGCGGCATAGATCGCGAGATCGAAACTGTTCATAGGCCGCCACCTTGCCTCGATGGAGACGCTTGCTTCAATGGAACGAATGAACGCAGGGTGGATCATTCCGGTTTCAGATTGCTAAAATCGTCTGTATTGATGGGCTCCAGAAGCGCGAGGATTCCGCCAATGTCAGACCTGTTCGACGTCAGTAAAGAGACCATCCTCGTGACCGGCGCGAGCCAGGGGCTGGGGCGACAATTTGCCCGGGTGCTGGCGGCGCATGGCGCGGCTGTCGCGCTTGCCGCGCGGCAGACCGACAAGCTGAAGAGCCTCGAGGAGGAGATCCGCGGCAAGGGTGGCCGCGCCGCCGCCGTCGCGCTCGACGTCACCGACACCGCATCGATCGCGAGGGCCGTCGATTTCACGGAGGCCGCGCTCGGACCCGTCACGGTGCTGATCAACAATGCCGGCATCGCCATCGAGAAGCTTGCGACCGAGCAGACCGAGGCCGATTGGGACGCGGTGATCGGTGCCAATCTGAAGGGTGCCTATTTTCTCGCGACCGAAGTCGCGCGGCGGATGATCGCGCGCAAGCAGTCAGGCAACATCGTCAACATCGCCTCCGTGCTCGGCACCGGCGTGCTGAAGGCGGTCTCGCCTTACGCGATCTCCAAGGCCGGCATCATCCAGGCGACCAAGGCGATGGCGCTGGAACTCGCGGGGCAAAACATCCGCATCAACGCGCTCGCGCCCGGCTACATCGATACCGAGATGAACCACGCCTTCTGGTCGACGCCGTCAGGCGAGCGACTGGCAAAACGCATCCCGCAGCGCCGTGTCGGCGACGAGTCCGATCTCGACGGCGCGATTTTGCTGCTGGCGTCGAAGGCGTCGCGCTACATGACGGGGAGCGTGATCACCGTCGATGGCGGGTTCTTGTTGAATTGAACTCTTCTCCCTCTCCCCGCAAGCGGAGAGAGGGAGAAGAACTACCGCATCTCCGCCCGGATCATATCCGCCGCCTTCTCCCCGATCATGATCGTCGGCGCATTGGTGTTGCCGCCAATCAGCGTCGGCATGATCGAGGCATCGACGACTCGCAGGCCTTCCACGCCGTGCACCTTCAGCTTCGGATCGACCACCGCCATCGCGTCCGTGCCCATCTTGCAGGTGCCGACCGGGTGATAGACGGTGTCGACGCGCTCGCGCAGCAATGCGCGGATGTCGTCGTCGGTGCGCACATTGGCGGTGAACATGTCCTTGGTCTGGAGCGCGCGCAGCGCCGGCGTCTCCATCAGCCGCCGCGTGGTCTTGAAGCCGGCGACCATCGTCTCGAGATCGTCTGCTTCGCCAAGAAAGTTCGGGTCGATCAGCGGCGCCTGCATCGCATCGCCGCTCGCAAGCGCAACGCTGCCGCGGCTCTTCGGCCTGAGCAGGCAGACATGGCAGGAGAAACCGGTGCCGCCGTGGCGCTTGCGGCCGTGGTCGTCGACCATCGCCATGCCGAAATGCAGCTGGATGTCGGGAATGTCGAGATCGGGCCGCGTCTTCAGGAAGCCGCCGCATTCGGCGAAATTGGAGGTGAGGGGACCGCGGCGCTCCCGCCTGTATTGCAGAATGGCGCGGATCAGCCGCGGCATGCCCTTCAGCGAGATGCCGGCGAAATTGGGATTGTCGGACATGTAGCCGAAGATGAAGTCGGGATGGTCCTGCAAGTTCTGACCGACGCCCGGCAAATGATGCACGCCTGCAATGCCGTGCGCGCGAAGCGCGGTGGCGTCGCCGATGCCCGACAGCATCAGCAGCTGCGGCGACTGGAACGCGCCGGCAGCCAGGATCAGTTCGCGACGGGCGCGAAGCTGCCTGACCTCCTTGCCCTGCCGATACTCGACGCCGACGGCGCGCTTGCCCTCGAACAGGATGCGCGTCGCGTGCGCCTGCGTCTCGACGCGCAAGTTCGCGCGCTTGCCCATGTGCGGGTGCACATAGGCGCGGGCCGCGCTCCAGCGCTCGCCGTTCTTCTGCGTCACCTGGTAGATGCCGAGGCCCTCGTGGTCCTCTGCGTTGAAATCCTCGCGGATGCGGAATTGGCCTTCCTGTGCCGCCTGCAGGAAAATCTGCTGGACCGGATTGCCGGAGCGTAAGCGATTCACCGCGAGCGGGCCGCCCTTGCCGTGATACTCGCCGTCGAAATCGGCGTTGTTCTCCGAGCGCTTGAAGTAAGGCAGCACGTCGGCATAGGACCAGCCGGCATTGCCGAGCGAAGCCCAATGGTCGTAGTCGGCGCGGTGGCCGCGGATGTAGACCATGGCATTGATCGCCGAGGAGCCGCCGAGGCCCTTGCCGCGCGGCTGATAGCCAATGCGGCCGTTCAGCCCTTTCTGCGGCACGGTGTTGAAGGCCCAGTTGTTGACGTTGCCGGCGACCATGAGCACCAGCGCGCCCGGCGTGGTGACGACCCAGTTGTCACACGCGCCGCCGGCGTCGAGCAGCGCGACCGATGTCGCCGCATCCTCCGACAGCCGCCCCGCCACCGCGCAGCCGCCCGAGCCCGCGCCCACGACGACGAAATCGAATGTGTCAGTCACTTGTTTTTCCCCCTGCGATTTTTGTTTTCGTCATTTCGGGGCGCGCGTAGCGCGAGCCCGGAATCCATTCGTCCGCGTTACGTGCTGCGAAATGGATTCCGGGTTCGATGCTGCGCATCGCCCCGGAATGACAGTGTTTGTGTGGCTCTACGACATGAACCGCATCAGCTTCTCCAGCCGCGCAATCTTGCCGCCATAGGGCGGGTAGAGATCGGCGAGGCGGTTGAACTTGGAGCGGTAGAACACCGGCTTCAGCTTGCTGAACGTGCGAAACCCCCATTCGCCGTGATAGGCGCCGGTACCGGATGCGCCGACGCCGCCCATCGGCTGGTTGATTTGCGTGAAGTGGAACAGGCAGTCGTTGACGGTGACGCCGCCGGAGATCGTGCGCGCCAGCACCTCGTCGCGCGCGTCGTCGTCCTTGCCGAACCAGTAGAGTGCGAGCGGCCGGTCGCGCCGGTTGACGAAAGCGATCGCCTCCGCCGGATCGCGATAGCCGAGCACCGGCAGTACCGGGCCAAAAATCTCCTCCTGCATCAGCGCCATTTCTTCGGTCGCGCCGGCGATCAGCGTCGGCGGGAATTTGCGGTGCGCCTTCCAGTTGGGATCGTCGGGCTTTGCCGGCTGCAGGATCTTGGCGCCGCGCTGGGCCGCATCCGCGACGAGGGCCTCGAGCCGCGCATAATGCCGGTCGGAGATGATCGAGGTGTAGTCCTTGTTGGCGGGATCGGTGCCGAACATGCGCCGCATCTGTGCGCGGACTTTTTCGGCGAAGGCCTGCAACGAGCCCTCGGGCACCAGCACATAGTCCGGTGCGATGCAGGTCTGCCCGGCATTGAGCAGCTTTCCGTAGGCGATGCGCTCGGCCGCTTCCTCCAGATCGGCGGAGGCGTCGATGATCGCGGGCGACTTGCCGCCGAGCTCGAGCGTGACCGGCGTAAGATTGCGCCCCGCGGCCTCCGCGACCAGCCGCCCCACCCGGGTCGAGCCGGTAAACACGAGATGATCGAACGGCAGTGCCGCAAAGGCCTTTGCGATTTCCTCCTCGATGCCGGTGACGAGCATCTCGGTCGCATCGAACCTCTCGGCGACCGTCTCCCTCAGCAGCGCCGAGAAATGCGGCACCAGCTCGCTCGGCTTGATGATGACACGGTTGCCGGCGGCGATCGCGCCGATCGCGGGCGCGAGCGTGAGCTGGAGCGGATAATTCCACGGCGCGATGATGCCGACGACGCCGAGCGGCTGCGGGATCAGCCGGTTGCGCGCGGGCAGGAATTGCAGCGCGGTGGCGACGCGCTGCGGCGCCATCCAGCTCTTCAGGTGCTTGGTGGCGTGCCGGATCTCGGAGAACACCAGCATCATCTCGGCGATGGTGGTCTCGACGGCCGAGCGGTGGCCGAAATCGGCCGAGATCGCCTGCCGGAAGCGCTCCTCGTTGTCGGCGACCACGGCTCGCAGCCGTGCCAGCCGGTCGAGCCGAACGGCGAGGTCAGGCGCCGGCTCGGCCCGCGACCGCGCGAACATGGCATGGAAGGCGTCCTCGAGAGCCCGAAGCGGGGCGCTCGGCAGGGATCGGTCCAAGGTCTGCTCCATGGCGGTCTCCCCTGAAAGGGCGTTTGCCCCCTGTTTTGTTGCCGCAAGCTGGCGCTTTGCGGAACTTCTGGCAAGAGCGCGCGAAACGGGCCCGAAAACAGTCCACTGACTGTCATAAAGTCGAAAAAAACGTTCCCGCGGCCCTTTCCAAAGGCAGCTTGGGTTGATACATACGCCTCGCACCCGACGGGCTTTGCCCCGGGTTGCCTTCCAAGGAAGCCTTTGGGACGCGAGAGCAAGCCACGCGAACAGCGCCGGCCCTCAATCCACCGTCCCCGGCCTTTCGACGAAGGCGTGCAACAGTTTAACGCGGGGTGGAGCAGCCCGGTAGCTCGTCAGGCTCATAACCTGAAGGTCATAGGTTCAAATCCTATCCCCGCAACCACACGATACCGACACTCCCGCAGCCCCGCTGCGGGAGTTTTGGTTTTTGCAGCCTTCTCGTTGCCTTGGCGAGCAATCCAACCGGCGCCGTTCGATTTCATCGCGCGGAATGGTGCGACCATTTGAGCATGAACCGTTCGTGACATGCGCAGAGCAAACGAAGCGATCCGCCCCCGCAGCGAAATCGGACCGCTACAGTAGCCGCAGAAGATAAGCCCTGACAGCAGCGACCTTGGAAGGCGGGCGCTGTTAAGCCGATTCTTGGCGTGGTGTTCGCGCACGGCCTCAGTCACGTTGGCGTATTTGTCGGCGATTTCGTTCTGGCGCGTCTTCGCAGCCTGCCAAAGTGCATCGTCGAGAATACGTAGCTCCGGAACGTCCGTGACGATCCATTTTGACTCCGGATTGAGCCACGAGACGCGTCGCCCCGTCGACGGATCTTTCACATAGCGCTGGCAGTTCCAGACCAAGCGACCGATGTAGAGTTCGCTATTGATGTTGCGGGTCCCGCGCTTAACCTGGCCGCGGATGCTCGTGTCGTTCCACATCTTCCCTTCTGGGCCGGCGACACTCTCTTGATTGAGCGTCTTGGCAATCGAGCGTGGGCTAATACCACAGGCGAAGTCGCGGAAGATGCGACGGATCACGTTAGCTTGGGCTGCGTCAATCTCGCGGGCTCCTCGGATCGATGTGGTCCCGCCGTTGGGCGAGAGCCGGAAGTCATCCACTCAAGTTGGGACTTTCCGCTCGTGGACCCATTGCGGACCTTCAGTTTGGTATTCCGTATCTAAAATCTACCTATCGAGCATGCATACAGTCTCGAATAATTTCAAAGCTGAATGGCCTTGAACGCCGCAATCAGCGGGTTTGAGCGCGCAGCCAAGTGAAAAACATGTTCGGGGTGACTTTGTTCGAAGTCGACCACGCGGAGCTTGCGGATTCCATCCTTACGGCTCGAGCCCAATTCCCACATGAAGCCGATCCCGAGACCATTTGCCACGGCTTCATGGACGCCGTCGCGCGTATCGAGCACCATGGTTGGCCTGGGGGAAAGACCTGCTGCATGAAATCCCCTGTCTACCACCTTCTGCGTGGATGACGTCGCAGTCCTGAAAATTAGAGGGTGGCGCATGAGCTCGACGCAACTCGTTTTAGCGAGTTGCGCCAGCGAGGAGTCCTCGGCGACGATGGCGACGACGTCCTGCTTTACGCAGACCTTCCGCGCGAAGCGGCCGTCATCGGGAACGTTCGGCAGCACGCCTAAATCGACCCGCTGCTCTACGACGGCTGCAATGATTTTGACCCAGGATCCGAGTTCCACCTTCACTTGAACGCCGGGAAACCGGCGCCGGAATTCCCGGATCAGCGCCATGCCAGGCATTGAGTTGCCTAGCCCGATCTGAAACGTCCCGGTCTCTAGGTTTGCGTGCTGCTTCAGCAGTCGCGATGCTTCGGTCTCGCAGCGCTCGGATTCGGCCGTCAAGCGGTAGAGCTCGGTAGATAGAGCCGTCGGCGCGATCGTCCGACCGCTGCGCTCGAACAGCGTGACATTGGCCTCCCGTTCGATGTCACGGACCGACTGCGTGATCGCCGGTTGCGACAGGCCGAGCTTTTTGGCCGCGGCCGAGAAGCTTCCGGTCTCCAAAACAGCGTTGAAGGCGCGGACCCGCGCACTGGTCAGAAACATCTAGGTCTTTTCCCCGCTGCGGGAAACCCGCGGCTCTTGTGTGCATAAGCATAAGCTTAGCTAATGAATGTAACAGGCCTGTTGCATTGAGGGGCCAATTGCTTCCGCGAAACATCTCTCGCGACGGAGGCGCTTTTGGCCACGATCAGCTTGCGCGACATCAAGAAGGCGTTCGGTGCCACCAGTGTGCTGGGAGGCGTCGATCTCGACGTCACCGACGGTGAGTTCGTGTCCTTGGTCGGGCCGTCCGGGTGCGGCAAATCGACCCTGATGCGCATCATCGCGGGCCTCGAAGACCAGTCCAGCGGCGAGGTACTGATCGGCGGCCGGAACGTCGCCGGCGTGAGACCCAGCGCCCGCGATCTTGCGATGGTGTTCCAGTCATACGCGCTCTACCCGCATCTGTCGGTCGAGCGGAACATGATGACGCCGCTGCTGCTGCGCGATCTCACGCTGTTGGAGCGGCTGCCGTTGCTTGGGCGCTTTGCGCCTGGCCGCCGCCGGAAATTGCGGTCGATCCATGCCGCCGTCAGCGAGACCGCGCGGACGCTCAAGATTGGGCCGTTGCTGCAGCGCAAGCCAGGTCAACTGTCTGGCGGCCAGCGGCAGCGCGTAGCGCTAGGACGGGCGATGGTGCGAAAGCCGGTCGCTTTCCTCATGGACGAACCGTTGTCCAATCTCGATGCGGCGCTGCGCGTTCACATGCGGACCGAACTGGCCGAACTTCATCGCGCATTGGGCGCGACCTTCATCTACGTCACGCACGATCAGGCCGAAGCCTTGACGATGTCAGACCGCATCGCCGTGATGATGGGCGGCAAGATCCTGCAGGTCGCGTCTCCCGACGAGATCTATGACGAGCCGCGCGACCTCAGAGTGGCGGAGTTCATCGGGACCCCGAAGATCAACACGCTGCCGGCTACCGTCGACGCTGAGGGCCGCATCGATGTGCTCGGCTGGACATTGCCCCGCCGGCTCGTCGAGAGGCCTGGCGCGGTCACGGTGGCTGTGCGTCCCGAGCATATCGCGATCGGCCCCGTCGGTGGCGAACAGACGCTTGAGGCTCAAATTATCCATAAGGAAAACTTGGGATCGGATGTGTTCGTACACGCAGCCTTAGGTGGAAGCGCTTTGGCCAGCGGGCGTCGTGCGATCGTCCGTTCGTCCCCCGACCTTGCACGATCCCTAACGATCGGAGCCGCCGTTCAGCTGCGGCTCGATCCTGCGAAGACTATGGTTTTCGGCGCCGATCAAGCGCGCCTGACGTTCCGCGAACCAGCTCCGGCCCGCGATCAATCGTTGGCTCGTCCGGCGTTGGCGGGTGCTTGAGATGGCGACCACCTTTTCCGCGACCCGTCGCGCCGGCTGGCTGTTCGTCGCCCCTGCGCTCGCACTCATGGCCCTCATTCTGCTGCTGCCGATTGCTGGCGCCGCGCTGCTGTCATTGACGGACTACAGCCTCGGTGGAGGCGCTCCGCATTGGGTCGGATTTGAGAACTTCGTCAAGATATTCACGCAGTCGCGATACCGGAGCATGTTCGGCGCGACATTCACCTACGTGCTGACCGTGACGCCGCTCTCGATCGGTCTCGGCCTCGGCGCCGCTCTGTTGATCCATTCGCTCCGCTGGGGCAGTGCGTTCTACAAGACGATGTTCTTCCTGCCGGTCATGGCGACCCTTATGGCGATGTCGGTGGTGTGGAGCTTTACGCTCCATCCCACCATCGGAATGGTCAATAGCACACTCGCGTCCTTCTGCGGCACCGGCTGGCTTCATGTCTGGGGCTGGTTCGACCGCGGATGCCAAAGCGGCTTCCCGCTCTGGCTCGGCGATAGTTCGTACGCGATCTGGACGGTCTGCTTCGTCGGGGTCTGGCAGGGTTTCGGCTTCAACATGGTGCTGTACCTCGCCGGCCTGACCTCGGTCCCACCGGAGCTCTATCAGGCCGCCGAGATGGACGGGGCGCGCACCGCCTGGGATCGCTTTCGCCTGGTGACTTGGCCGATGCTGGCGCCGACCACGGTGTTCGTCGTGACCATCACGCTAATCCGCTCATTCCAGGTCTTCGACATCGTCGAGGGCTTCTACGACCAGGGGGCGGGCCCCTCGCGTAGCGCCTACGTCATCCTGTTTGCGATGTTCGAGAAGGGCATCCGCGAGAACCTGGTCGGAATCGGGGCCGCGATCGCCATGATATTTCTCCTCTTCGTGGTGATCGCGACGATGATTCAGAAGCACGTGCTCGAGAAGAAGGTGCACTACGCATGATCGTCCATCGCTTCTCCGTGACGGAATGCCTGAAGCACGTGGTGCTCATGTTGGGGGTGCTGATTGTCGCGCTGCCATTCTACGTCATGCTGTCGACGTCGCTGAAATCACCGGGCGAGATCGAGCGGAACGAGGGCGGCTTCTTCGGCTCGCAGGCGCCGATGGTCGACGAATTCTGCGTGAAGCGGAACGAGCCGGGCCGGACCGCAATCGAAGATGCCATGCGCGCCCATCCGGATCTCGACCTTGCGTCCGCCCGCGCGAAGCTTACCGCTGCGCTACGCGAGCGTTGCACCGAGCGGCCTGTCGTCTTCAACTACGTGTCTGCCTTCAAGGAAGCGCCGCTGCTGCGCTATTTGCTGAACGGCGTCATCGTGACTGCCTCGATCTTCCTTCTGCAGGTGATTATTGCGCTCCCGGCCGCCTATGCGCTCGCAAAACTGAAGTTCTGGGGGCGGGACGTCGTGTTCGGGCTCGTGCTGTTCTGCCTCCTCATCCCCGTGCATGCCATCGCACTGCCACTCTACATCATGCTCGCCAAGCTCGGGCTAACCAACAGCTACGCGTCCCTGATCGTGCCCTGGACCATCTCCGTGTTCGGCATCTTCCTGATGCGGCAGTTCTTCATGACCGTGCCGGACGATCTCATCGATGCCGCGCGGATGGACGGCATGAGCGAGTTCGCGATCGTCTGGAAGGTCATGCTACCGACCGCAGTACCCGCGCTGCTCGCCTTCGCGATCTTCTCCATCGTCGCGCATTGGAACGACTATTTCTGGCCGCGGGTCGTGGTCACCGGCGATCGCAGCCTGTTCACGCCGCCGCTCGGCCTGCACGAATTCCGCGGCGGCGGCGACGGCAGCCTTTACGGACCGATGATGGCCAGCGCCACCGTCATCGTCGCGCCGCTGATCGTCGCGTTCCTGATCGCCCAGCGGCGATTCATCGAAGGAATTACGCTGTCGGGCATGAAATAGCCGAAGCGCACCGCAATCTCCGCGATCCCGCGGAGGAGATCGGAGAGGCCGGGACGTATGGCTGCAATCGGCAGAACTCTCTCGACCACGACCATATGGAGAATGACCTTGAAACGCCTTCTTACTACCGCCGTGATGCTCGCCGTTGGGCTGTCGTCGACCGCCCGCGCCGAGGACAAGACCGTCGTCGAATTCGGCTACACTTACTCCTATCTGTTCGACGTCACGTTCCAGAAGATCCTGGCCAAATTCAATGCCCAGAACCCGGACATCGAAATCAGGATGCGCGCCGCTTACAAGGACTATGAGGACGGCACCAACACCATCCTGCGCGAGGCCGTCTCTGGCAATCTTCCGGATGTGACCATCCAGGGCCTGAATCGGCAGTCGGTTCTGGTCGAGAAGGGCATCGCAAAGTCGCTGGAGCCGTTCATCGCAAAGGAACCTGACTTCGCGAAGGACGGTTATCACAAGGCGATGCTCGATCTCGGTACGTCGAACGGCGCAGTATATGGGCTGCCGTTCGCGGTGTCGCTGCCGGTCGGCTACTACAATATGGACCTGATGGCCAAAATCGGCATCACCGACGCCGGCCAACTGCCGAAGACATGGGGCGACGTCGTTGGCGTTTGCAACAAGCTGCAGGCGGCCGGCGTGAAGACGCCGATGTTCTGGACCTGGAACATCACCGGCAACTGGTTTTTGCAGACCCTGATGTGGACCCAGGGCGAGCCCCTGATGAAGAACGCCAAGTTCAATCTTGCCAGCGATGCCGGTTTGAAGTCGCTGGAGACGATGAAGACGATCTTCCGGGGCTGCGCCATGCCGAACTATTCGCTCGGCGACGCGCAGAAGTCGTTCGCGGCGGGCCAGGTCGCGATGTACTTCACTTCAACGTCCGAATTGGGCGCGGTCGAGCGGTCCAAGGGCGAATGGAAGCTCACCACGCATGAATTCCCCGGCATCGATGCCGCGGGACCGAGGGGACTGCCCGCCGGCGGCAACGCCGCAATGCTGGTCACGACCTCCAAAGACCCGAAGAAGGTCGAGGCTTCCTGGAAGTGGTTGAAGTACATCACCTCGGGCGAGGGCGCTGCCGAAGTCGCGCGCACGACCGGCTACATGCCGCCGAACAAGGCGGCGAACGAACTGATCCTGGCCGACTTCTACAAGCAGAACCCGAACAAGGAGACGGCAGTCCGTCAGTTGCCGCTGCTGCGCGAGTGGCAGCCTTATCCGGGCGCGAACGGCTTGGCCGTAACGCAGGTCATCTATGACGGCATCGAGTCGATCGTCACGGGTCGCGCCAATGACATGCCGGCCCTGCAGCACGAGCTGCAGGAAGAGGTCGACGGCCTCCTCGCCAAGAAATGACGCCGATCGGGGCGGCCCTGCCAAGGACCGCCCCACGACCTGCGAACGCAACAGAAATCCTTACCAAGCGGAGGCCCGCCCGATGAGTGGTCAAGCTCACGAATTCGTCATCCTCACCGACTGCCATTTCGGCCCGCCCGGCCAGACCTTCTACGGCATCGACCCGCGGCAGCGCTTGGAGGCCGCGATCGCCGTCGTGAACCGGGATCACCCGAACCTCGATTTCGTGGTGTTCGCCGGCGACCTCGCCGATCTCGGCGAGCGCGAGGCCTATGAGAATTTCGCCGGTGCCCTGCGGACGCTGAAAGCCACGCCGATCCTCATGCTCGGCAACCACGACAAGCGCGGTCCGTTCAGGAGCGTCTTTCCCGACGCCGACGACGACGGCAACGGATTCGTCCAGGCGCTGCGCATCTTTCCCGGCGCCAGCATTTTGACGCTCGACACGCTGGACGAGGAGGGCCGCACCCATGTCGGCATCCTGTGCCCGCGTCGTCTGGAGTTTCTCGAACGCGCGCTGCGCGAGGCCCCAACGGATCGGCCGCTGCTGCTCTTCCAGCATCACCACAGCGGCAAGGTCGGCCTGCGATCGATGGACCGCTACACCGTTCGCAACGCCGACGACCAATGGGCGGTGTTCGAGCGGGCGGGCCGCCGGCCCGATGCGATGTTCCACGGTCACATCCACCGCCCAATCTTCGGGCTCTGGCGCGGCGTGCCGTATCATGTGCAGCGCTCGCTGATGCATCAGGTCGGCTTCGACCTCGCAACCGTGGACGAGATTCCCGGCTCGCTGGAGCCGCCCGACTACGCGCTGGTGCGCGTGTCCGACGGCGATCTGACGGTTCATCACCGTTCATTCCTGTACGACGGTCCGTCCTACTGGCTGCACGACCGGGCCGCGGTGGAAGGCCGGTTCGGCGAATGAATTTCGACCTCGATCGCTTCAAGGCCATCCTCTGCGATATCGACGGATGTCTGATCGCAGGGGAAACGCCACTGGCAGGCGCCGCCGAACTGGTGTCCCGGTTCGGCGATCGCCTTATCGCCATCTCGAATAACTCGACGGATACGCCGGTGTCGTTGGAACGCCGTCTCGCGCGGCTTGGACTTCCGATTCCTGCCGAGCGGCTCGTCCTCGCGGGGGCGATCGCTGTCAACGAGATTGCGATGACCTCCCCAGGTGCGAAATTGGTGTTGTTCGGCTCTCCGACCCTTGTTGCTTATGCGTTGTCGAAGGGGCTGGTGTTAGTCGACAGCGAAGCGGATTTTGCGCTGCTGACCCGCGATGTCGATTTCACATATGGTCGTCTCGTACAATTACTTCGCCTAGTACGAGCAGGCACCGAGCTGATCGTCGCCAATCTGGACGCCACTCATCCGGCCGCGGATGGAGGACTGGTTCCCGAAACGGGGGCGCTTCTCAGCGCAGTCCGCACCTGTCTCCCTGATTTGCAGTTCCGGACAATTGGAAAGCCGGAAGAAACGCTATTCAAGATTGCGTTGCGAAAGGCAGGCGTCGAAGTCGGCGATGCGATATTGATTGGTGACAATCCAATGACCGACGGCGAGGGTGCGCGCCGACTAGGGATGGCGTTTGCTGCAATCGGCAACGATGCGGCGAGGGACATTGCCGACCTAATCCGAAAGTCCGATCGGTGTCTTAAGCTTTAGAGAGCCGCTGAGATTACGCCGCTACGTCCGGCACGAGTTGAGGCGGCGCGCACTGAGCCTGCTTCAGGTGGAGCAGAACGTCGGCGGCAAACGGATGATCGTCACTGTTCCCACGATCTCAGTGTTGTCTCGATCTCGGAAGCGGCGCTGCGCAACGTAGGCAGAAACTGCTTCTTCATTTTCTCGAGCGAAGCGCGCGCGGCGCTCGTCCCGACATTGAGGGCGGCGATGATGTTTCCGGTGTTGTCGCAGATCGGAACGGCGATGGAGCGCACGCCGAGCTCAATCTCGCCGTCGATCAGGGCGTACCCAATCTTCTTTGCCTCGCGAATCCGCTCCTTGAGCTGTTTCACGTCGACGACCGTGCGGGGTGTCCGGGCCTCCAGCGGGCCTCGGCCGAGGTAGGCGTCGAGCTCTGCGGGCGCCATTCCCGACAGGAGGACGCGCCCGAGCGACGAGCAAAACGCAGGCAGACGTGAGCCGACATCGAGCCCCGACGAAAAGATGCGGTGGGTTTCAACCCGCGCGACATAGACGACGTCGAAGCCGTCCAGCGTCGCCACGGAGGACGATTCGCCCAGAGCTTCTGTCACTTTGCGGATGACGGGGCGTGCGGCTTCGGCGAGTGGGTTCGAGGCGAGGTATGCGTTCGAGAATTGCAGAACCTTCGGTGTCAGCCAGAAGAGTTTTCCGTCGCTGTCGACGTAATTCAGGGTCTGAAGAGTCAGCAGAAACCGGCGGGTTGTTCCTCTCGTCAAACCAACGAGCTCGGCGACCTCGCTCAGCGTCATGCGCTCCTTGCGCTGGCCAAGCGCGACGAGGACGGAGAATCCGCGTTCAACGGCGGTCACGAACTCGGAGGGGTTTCTGTCGTCCTGTCGTGTGACTTTCACCATCTGACGTCTCTAGCATGCACGGTCGGACAATGACTAGCGCAGCCCAATCGAGAGAGTCCAGTCAGTGGACGCCTGCTGCCAACGCGCGACTTGACAACGAATTCCACCTTGATGTTTATTAAAAGGACAAACGTTCATCTAATGGACATTTCGGGAGGGGCGAGACGCCTATGTTGGAATGATCGACAAGTTCGTCGACTCGGCGGTGGGCGCCCTCGATGGGGTGTGCGACGGGGCGACCGTCCTCGTGGGTGGTTTCGGCGCCGTCGGTCAGCCCGACGTGCTCATCGAGGCACTGATCGAACGCGGCGTGCGGGATCTGACGGTGGTTGCCAACAACGCCGGCTACGGCCGGATCGGTCTTGCGCGCCTGCTGGCGGAGGGGCGCGTCCGGAAGTTGATCTGCAGCTACCCGCGTATCGCCGGGTCATTGGTGTTCGAGGAGCTTTACAAAGCCGGGAAGATCGAACTCGAGCTCAACCCGCAAGGCACCCTGGCCGAACGGCTGCGCGCTGCGGGCGCCGGAATCCCGGCCTTTTTCACGCCGACTGGCGCCCAAACGATTCTGGCGAGAGGCAAGGAAACGCGCCGCATCGACGGTCGCGACTATGTTCTCGAAAGCTCGCTGCATGGCGATCTGGCTTTGATCGACGCCTGGCAAGCTGATCGTTGGGGTAACCTTTCCTATCGCGCGACCGGAAGAAACTTCAATCCGGTCATGGCGACCGCAGCCAAGCTGACGGTTGCGCAGGTTCGTCACAAGGTTGCTCTTGGCGATCTCGATCCCGAAGCGATCGTCACGCCCGGCATCTACGTCGACCGCGTCATCCAGGTCGAGGGTGGGGTCGCGGCTGTGAATGAATCGATCAAGGGGGCGGCGTGACGCGATGATCAAAGCACTCTCCCGCGATGCGATTGCTGCGCGCCTCGCACGCGACATTCCCGACGGCTGGTACGTCAATTTGGGGATCGGCATCCCGACGCGCGTCGCCGACTTCGTCCCCGACGACAGAGAAGTGGTCTTTCAGTCGGAGAACGGCGTGATTGGGTTCGGGCCGGCGCCGGCAGCCGATGCCGTGGATCCCTGGCTGATCAATGCGGGCAAGCAACCCGTCACTCTTCGGCCCGGCGGAGCCTTTGTGCATCAAGCGGACAGCTTCGCAATGATCCGCGGCGGACATATCGATCTGTGTGTCCTGGGTGCCTTTCAGGTCTCTTCGACAGGCGATATCGCGAACTGGGCGACGAGTTCGAATGATGCCGCACCGGCCGTCGGCGGTGCGATGGACCTGGCCGCCGGGGCAAAACGGCTGTGGGTGGCGATGGAGCATCTGACGAAGGACAGCACGTCGCGCCTCGTCGAGAGATGCACGTATCCGTTGACGGCCGCCGGCGTCGTATCGCGCGTCTACACCAATCTGGCGGTCTTCGATGTGACGCCGGACGGTTTCCGGCTGTTGGACATTCTCGTCACGATGTCGCTCGACGAATTGCAGCAACGGACAGCCGCTCCAATTCTGACCTGACCGCGCTGAACGGCACAACAAGACGAGGGAGGAAATCATGATCAATCGACGTCAGTTTTCGATGCTGGTGGGCGCTTCATTGCTTGCGGCGCAGCGCGCCGGAGCGGATGAGGCGGCCTACGTCCTGGGCACGCTCTTTCCGATGACCGGCAGTCTCGCCGAGCTCGGCGGTCTCTATACCAACGCGGTCGCTCTCGCGCTGGAACACGTCCGGACCGACCAGTTGCTCGCGCGTCCCCTGCAATTGAGCGCGGAGGATAGCCAGAGCACGCCGCAGGGCGGCGCCGTCGGGATGTCGAAGCTCATCAACGTCGCCAAGGCGCAATGCGTGCTTCTGGGCGTCACGGGCGTTTCCAAGGCCGCCGAGCCGATCGGAACGCGCGCCAAGGTCATGATGATCAATGGTGGCGGCGTGGGCCCCGACCTCGCCAAGCTGTCTCCCTATTTCTTCAACGTCATTCCTTTGGCGCACCAGGAGATTTCGACCAGCATCGCGTACATGGCCTCGAAAGGCGTCAAACGCATCGCGCTGATCTACATCGACGATCCTCTTGGAGCGGCCATCCTGAAAACGCTGCGCGAGCAGCTTCCGAGCGTCGGTGCCGGCCTGGTCGGGACGTTCAGCGCACCGACGACGCTCCAGCAGTTCGCGGCCATCGCCGCCAAGGTTCGCGAAACCAATCCGGATCTCGTCTACGTTGCGAGCTACGGTACGCAACAGACCCAGGTGTTCAAGCAGCTGCGCGATGCCGGCATCACGCAGCCCTTCATGACCTATTCCGTGGGCGGCACGCCCTCCGTAGCCTTGCTGCCCGAAGCCAATGGACTGCTGTTCACCTCGCAGGTCGCGGACTGGACCGAGTCCGACCGGATAACCAAACGCTTCGTCGAGGATTGGCGCAGCCGGCACAAGGGCGACCCTTCGACCTATGCGCAGAACTATTACAACGCGGCTCGCCTGTTCGCATTGCTTCTCGCCCGGATCGAGAAGTCCAATGGCGTCGTGGACGGCGACGTTCTCCGCAGCACGATCCTGACGAACGAGTTCGAACTCGTCGGCGGAAAGGTGAAGTTCGCGGACGACGGAGTCATCTTGATGCCCACCCAGCTCAATCGGGTGAAGGACGGCCGCTTCGAGAAGGTTACCTGATCCATGCTGGTTCTTCAGCTTTTGGCCTCCGGGCTCCAGAGCGGAGCGCTCTATGCGCTTACGGCGGCGGGATTCGCCTTGATCTTCGGCGCGACCCGTGTCTTTCACGTCGCTCACGGGGCCTGCTTTCTGCTGGCCGGCTACGCCTTCCTCGTGCCCGTGCAGTTCGGATGGCCATGGCCGTTGGCCTGCCTCGTCTCGCTTGGGGTCGCCGTCCTTTTTGGCGTCTCGATGGAACGGCTGCTGTATCGCGTCATCCAGCGCGACGAGGGCTCGTTCTTCACCGTCTTCGTCGCCTCCTTCGGCGTCGGCATCGCCGTTCAGAGCCTGATCAGCTTCCTGTTCGGCTCCGGTTTTCAATCCATGTCGGTTTCGCTGACGCGCGCGGTGCAGATCCTGCCGGGCTTCTATGTCGCTCCGGTCCTCGCCATCGTCCTGCTCGTCGTCGTGGTCGTCTTCGTATCGGTGCAGTTGTTGCTCGATCGCACGAATATCGGCCTCGGCCTGCGCGCCTTGTCCGAAAACCCCGAAATCCTGCGAGCTTACGGGCTTTCCTCGAGCCGGTTGTCGTCGCTGGCCTTCGCGGTCGGATCCGGACTCGTCGTTCCAGGTGCCATCCTCACCACGATGACGACGGGTCTTCAGCCGGTCGACGGGGCTCATGTCATGCTGATCAGCATCGCGGCAACGATCGTCGGCGGTATCGGCAGCATCAAGGGCGCCGCGCTGGCCGGATTGCTGCTTGGCGTGATCGAGAGCATCGCTGTCGCCGTCGTCGAGACGCAGTGGAGTCAGACGGCGAGCTTTGTCGTCCTGTTTCTATTCATTCTGTTCCTGCCGAACGGGCTTGTTGGAAGAGCGAACGCGCGATGATCGCCTATCTCGTCAATCTCACAACGCTGATTGCCATCTTCGCCATCGCGGCGTCGAGCCTCAATCTGCTGATCGGATTCACTGGCATCTTCTCCATGGCTCACGCCGTATTCTTCGGGATCGGAGCCTATGTCGGCGCACAGGTGGCTCTCCATGTCGTGCCGGACGTGCTGCTGGCCTGCCTGGTCGGCGCCACGTCGTCGATGCTGCTCTCACTCTGCCTGGCTCTGCCGGCTCTGCGCGTTCGGGGGGAGTACTTTGTGGCGGCGAGCCTCGGCCTGCAGATGGTGGCCAGCACCGTCTTTGCGGAAGCCCACTTTCTCACGGGAGGGCAGGGAGGACTGGTCGGCATTCCGCGCGCGACCCTGCTCGGCGTCAACGTTTCGTCGCCAGTCTCGTTTCTCGTCATTTGCCTGAGCGCGCTCGCAGCCACGCTGTTGGTCACGCACGCCATGATGCGCGGTAGCTTCGGGCGTTCGCTACAGAGCCTTCGCGACAGCGAGAGTGCGGCCGAGTCGTTCGGCAAGAACGTCAAGGTGATCAAGACATTGGTCGTGGCGTTCGGATGTTTTCTCGTCGGCGGGGCGGGCGTGCTGTTTGCATTCGAGATGGCCTTTGTGAATGGCGAGAGCTTCTCGCTCGATCAATCGGTCCTGATGATGGCGATGGTGATCATCGGCGGTGCGGGAACCGTCGCCGGGCCGCTCGTCGGCACGATCGCCCTGATGTCATTGCCCGCCTTCCTTTCGTTCATTCCGCTCATTCCGCCCACGCAAATTGGGGCGGCGCAGCAGTTCATCTACGGTGCGTTGATGGCGCTTCTGATGATCTTCCGTCCTTCGGGCCTCGTCGGTGCGATGGGGACCGGCAAATGAGCCTCGTTGCGTCCCTCGCAATTCGCGACGCGAGTCGCAGTTTCGGCGGCATTGCTGCCGTCCAGAACGTCACGCTCGAACTGACTGAAGGCGTCGTCACCGCGCTGGTCGGGCCGAACGGGGCAGGCAAGACGACCCTGTTCAATCTGATGACCGGTCATCTCGTGCTGGATCAGGGTGACGTGATCCTCAAAGGGAAATCGATTCTGGGCCTCAAGCCGTTTGAGATCGCGCGTATGGGCGTCGCCCGATCGTTTCAGGATCTGCGGCTGTTTTCCCGGATGAGCGTGCGCGACAATATCCTGGCTTCGATCGAGCCGGCGCCCTGGTTCTGGCAGCCGGGAGGTGCCGCCGGCGGCAGAAGTCGCCGGGAAATCGCGGATCGGGTATTGGCCGAGACCGGTCTTGCGGCACTGGCCAACACGCGGGCCGTCGACCTTTCCTACGCCGAGACGAAGTTCCTCTCCTTGGCGCGGATCATGGCGACCGGTGCGTCGATCTGGCTTCTCGACGAGCCGGCGTCTGGTCTTGATCCCGGCTCGCGTGCGCAGTTCGTCCGCTTGATTCGCGAAGCGAGCAGCCGAGGCATCACCGTCTGTCTGATCGAGCACAATCTCGACATCGTGCATGAACTGGCGGATCGCATCGCTTTCCTCGATCGCGGGTGCAAGCTCGCCGAGGGGCTGCCTGCCGAGATCCTCGCCGACGAGAAATTGACCGCGATCTATTTCGGAGAGACGCGCCAATGATCGAAGCCGCGCGAAAACAGAGCAGCCGCATTGTCGTCCTTGCCGCGCGCGGCATTGCCGCATCTTATGCCGGACATGAGGTCATCTCGGACGTTGATATCGATTTGCACGCTAATGAAGTCGTCTGCCTGATCGGGCATAACGGTGCGGGCAAATCGACCCTGCTGAAGGTGCTGTTCGGGCTGCATCCGGCCGATGCAGGGGAGATGCGTTGGCACGGCGCGGCGATCTCGCCGGATCCGACACAAATGACGCGTTTGGGCGTCGCGTATGTCCCCGAAGGGCGGGGTATCTTCCCGGCCTTGACGGTCAAGGAGACATTTGCCCTCGCTCTGTGGGCGTCGAAGGTGGAGGTCGGCGAGCAGCAGGAACGCATCGACGAGGTTCTGTCGATCCTGCCGCGCTTGAAGGACTTCTGGACAAAGCGGGCCGGGCAACTGTCGGGTGGCCAGCAACAGATGGTGTCGATCGGCCGCGCACTTCTCGCACGACCCTCGGTGTTGCTTCTGGACGAACCGTCCATCGGTCTGGCGCCGAAGCTGTTTCAGGACCTGATCACCCCCATTCGCGAGACGCAGCAGCGCAAGGGCCTGTCGATCCTGCTTGTGGAACAGAATGTCGGCGAGGCTTTTGCGATTTCGGATCGGGTGATCGTCATGAAATCGGGCAAGGTCATCCACGAAACGGTGCCGAGCGAGCTGCGTGACCGAGCCAAGCTCGTAGAATTGTTCTGAAGGGAGTGGACGTCATCCATGTCTTCAACCGCTGAATCGATCGACGAGCGCCTCCGCAGAATTGAGGATTGGCAGGAAATCACAAATCTTCGAGGGCAATATTGCCATCTTCTCGACGAGCGAAAGTGGTCCGACTTCGTCGATCTCTTTACCGATGACGGTTACTTCAAAGGCTTGGCCGAAGCGCGGGGGCGCGCGGAACTGACGGCGTTCTTCTCCCGCCGGGTGCCCGAGATGATCGAGGCGTTCTGGCATTTCTGTTCCAACGGAACCATCGCGATCGACGGCGACCGAGCGACGGGACGAATTTCTCTTCACTACCTGTCCGTCATGGGCGGCGTCTCGTACGTCTCGGCGGGACATTATGACGATGTGCTGGAACGCAAGGGAGGCCGCTGGCGGTTCAAGTCGCGCATCATCACCTTCTATTTCCTTGCTCCGCTGGAAACGGGTTGGGCTGGTCTGCCGTTCCCCGGGCGCGAACCGGCAGCGGGCATTCGATGAGGCCGCACCACTTTATCGAACGCGGGCACGTATCGATCCGCTATGCCGCGGAAGGAGAAGGGCAGGAACTGGTCGCCCTCATCCACGAGATGGGAGGCTCTCTCGAGAGTTGGGACCGCCTCGTTCCACTTATGCGCGGCAAGCGGATCCTGCGCTTCGACATGCGTGGGTTCGGGATGACCTCTAAGGTCGTTGGCGTCAACGATCTCGACGCCATCGCCGATGATCTGGCCTTCTTGTTGGAAGCGCTCGGTCTGGATGCGCCGGTGCATGTTGCTGGCATGGCGGTTGGCGCCGCCGCCGCAGTCCGCTTTGCAAAGCGCCATCCGATGCGCCTCGCGAGTCTGGCGCTCGCCGGGCCGGCCCTGGGAGTTTCTGAGGAGAAGCAGGAAGCGTTGCGGGTCCGCGCGGATCGGATCGAACGCGAGGGCGTCGTCGCGATCGCGGAGGACGAGCTGGGGGCGACGTACGCCCTTGCGCTGCGCGAAGCGAAGAGCTTCGACGACTACTGTGCCCGATGGCTCCGCAACGATCCGGCATCCTACGCGGCGACCTGCCGGATGCTCGCCCGCCTCAACATGCAGGACGAGCTCGGCGAGCTTCGGGCGCCGACCCTGTTCCTCGCCGGGGCGCTGGATCCGCTCCGTCCGCCGACGCTTGTCGAATGCTACGCACATCGAGTGGTCAATTCACGTTTTGAGACGCTGGTCAGCGGCCATGTCCCAGCTTGGCAAACGCCGACTCTGTTCCATGCCGCGCTCCAGAACTTCTGGGCGCAACTTCTCCATCAAGGATGCCGATCATGATGACATTGCACTGGTCTCCCCGTTCTCCCTTCGTGCGCAAGGTCATGATCGCGCTGTACGAGATGGGGTTGGAAAAAGAAGTGAAGACCGTTCGTACGGTCGTGGCCCCGACCAGGGTTGCGCAGGAGCTCTTGCCCGACAATCCGCTCTCGAAATTGCCGACGCTGGTTCTCGAAGACGGCTCTGCGCTCTTCGATTCGCGCGTGATCTGCGAAGTACTCGACTGGCGGCACGATCGCGCGAAGCTGTTCCCGGCGCAAGGACCGGAGCGGATCGTTGCGTTGCGCAATCAGGCGCTGGGCGACGGCATCATGGATTTCGCACTGCTTTGGCTGATCGAGCGCCAGCGCGGCGAGGGCATGCAGTCCGAGCCACTCGTCGTGGCATTTCGCGATAAGCTGGCTGCCTCGCTCGCGCGCCTCGAAAAGGACGTCGGGCTCTTGAGCGATCGCCCCTTCGACATCGGTTCGCTCACGATCGGCACTGCACTCGGCTACCTCGACTTCCGGTTCGCCTCCGAAAACTGGCGCGCCGGATGTCCCAGGCTTGCTCGCTGGCACGCTGACTTCGTGAGGCGGCCGTCGGTAGAGGCCAATCCCGTGGTCGACGACGCATGAAAGGAACGGCGATGCTTCAGACACGCACCATCGGCGACATTAAGGTATCTCGCGTGCTCGAATATTCGGGACCGACGCACGATCCCGCTTTCCTTTTCCCCGACCTGACGCCGGAAAAACTCGAAGCGCATGCCGCCTGGCTCGCTCCCGACCACTACATCGCGCGCATGAACCGACTGATCGTCACGATCCAGCTCTGGATCGTTCAGGCCCGGGGCGAGGTCATCATCGTCGACACAGGAGTTGGTAATCACAAGAACCGGGCGGCGGCGCGCATGAACCAACTCAACAGCCTCGTTCCGGCGTGGCTGGAGGCGGCCGGCGCTTCTCCGGACGCGGTGACGCGCGTGGTCCATACCCATCTTCATTCGGATCACGTCGGCTGGAATACCGTGCTCAAGGACGGGAAGTGGGCTCCGGCCTTTCCGAAGGCGCGCTACTACATCCCTCAGCTCGACTATGATCACTATGTCGCGGCGCTGTCCCTGGCGGCAGACCCGATCATCGATAATGCATTTTCTGACAGTGTGATGCCGATCATCGAGGCAGGGGCCGCGGACTTCATCAGGCCTGGAGATCGCATCGCCGGCCTCCTTGAAGTCGAAGAAGCGCCCGGTCATTCGGTCGGCATGGTCAATTTCCGCATCCGGTCGAATGGCGAGCAGGGTCTGTTTACCGGCGACGTCATGCATTCGCCGATTCAGATCGCCGAACCCTGGCTCAACACGCGTTACTGCGCGTTACCCGAGGTTGCACGCCGGACCCGTGCGGCGTTGCTCGCTCGCGAGTCCGAATCCGGCGCGCTCATCATGCCGATGCACTTCGGCGCCCCCTATTGCGGCTACATACGCCGGGAGGGTGACGGATACGCCTTTGACGGCGCCGCCTGGACCTGAGCGAACGGCGTCAAACGAGAGAGGAAACTCATGCAGGGCACAACTGCCGGATTTTCAGACAGGAATCCACATCCTCGGCAGGTAGCGATCTGTCATTCGTTCTTGGTTGCGTGGATGTTGCCGCCTCGTCGGCGCTCTTCTCAACGCGGGCTGGTCGCTTTCGACGCCTCGTTCTGGCTTGCCGAACGCAACCGCTGCGCTCGGGTGTTCTTCCCTTGAGCGGTCTGTTCTGACTTTAGCTTGTTGAGCCGCCTGATTTCCACGCGGCCGAACTCGAGAGTCTGCAGGAAGTGGTGCTTCAGCAGGTTCACCGCTTCATCGGCGTCGCGTCGCAGTGCCGCTTCCATGATCTGCTGGTGATCGTCGGTTCGACTTGCCGCTACGCCGTACTGGCGGCGCGACAGCAGGCGATAGCGGTCGGCGGCGTCGAACAACTGTTCACAGAAGTCCAGCAGCCATTTCGATCCGCAGGCGCTGATCAGGGCATTGTGGAAGATGCGATGCGCCCGCTCGCGCTCGGCATTCGGCCTTTCTTCGGTCGACGGCGGTAGCCGCGACATCCGATGCAGCGCAAGTACCAGGTTTTCCTCCCACGCCTGATCGCCCTTGGCGATCGAGGCGCGGAGCGCTTCTTCGTTCGCCCAGCAGCGCACCCGAATGATGTCTTCGAGGTCTTCTTCGGTGACAGGGGTGACGGAGAACCCGCGCTGGTCATTCTGCTGAACCAGACCATCACGCGACATGCGGTTCAGCGCTTCGCGAATGGGGCCCAGCCCGATGCCGTAGCGCTCACACAGCTCGCGGATCAGAAGCTTCGTGCCGGGCGCGATCACGCCGCTGATGATGTCGTACCTCAGCCGCTCGTAGGCGGATGTCGCCAGTGTTTCAGAACCCATGCCAGCTTTTCCGGTCGTCCTTCGTCTTTTCGCAAGCATAGGCATTATCGATAAACGTGTCCACGTCGCGATAAAATCGATAAATTATATAAGATGACATAAAAGTAGATTTTCCTGTTGACGCGCGCTGAGCAATCTGTTCGGTTAGCCATCGGCGAGCGCCGATCGCAATGAGCGCCGCATCCGAGGAAACGTGAGGAGTCGGCGCGTTGCGCGTGCCGGCCGGAGGAGGATGGTTCAATGAGCTACTTCCATTCGCTCGACAGCATCCCCGCCCATTCTCATCCCGTGGGCTGCATCCGACTTTTGTCTGGAGCGCAACTGATGGTGTTGTGGGCCGAACCTCGTGCCGGGACCGAGGCCCCGCTGCATTTCCATCCCAACGAGCAGATCACCTGGATCATCGAGGGGAGCGTGGATTACCAGGTCGGAGATGCGCCCGTCCGCTCCTGTGGTCCCGGCGTCGTCATCATCATTCCCGCCGGTGTCCCGCACCATTCCTGGTACCGGGAAGACTGCAAGATCGTCGAATTCTTCAACCCGCCCCGGTTCGATCTGTTTCCCGCCGCAGCGACCAGTCCTTACGGCATCGCGTGAGCCGTGGGCATTCACAAGAACTCAGCAGGAGAGACGAAAAACATGCGTCCGGCGTTCAAGATGACTTCGATCGCTCTCGTCTCGACTGCGACGCTGCTCGGCCTTATCTGCCCGGGCAATGCGCAATCCAAGAGCGACGATCCGATCAAGGTCGGCGTGATCCTTCCCCTGACCGGCGCTGGGGCAGGTCTTGGCATTCCGGCGCGCAACGGTATCGCTCTGGCCGAAAAGCACATCAACGCAGCCGGCGGGATCAGCGGTCGCAAAGTCAAGCTGATCATTGAAGATGATACGACCAATCCAGACACCTCGCTCAGCAAGGCCAACGGTCTGATCTTCAGCGAAAAGGTGGTGGCCTTGCTCGGGCCGATCCAGACCGCGAACACCGTCGCGATCGGCGGCGTCTCGGCGCCGATCAAAATGCCGCAGATCGCATTCAACGGTCTTGGCCCTGCGATCGAGCGCGAGCGCAAGTGCGTGTTCCATGCAGCTCCGCCGCAGAATCAAAATGCCAAGGCGATGCTGGAATATGCCAAATCGATCGGCGTCAAGAACGCGGCAGCGCTCTTCGACTCCGGCTATGGCACGGTGGTTTGGAACGAATTGTCGAAATATGCCGATAGTTACGGCGTCAAGTTTGCGGTGACCGAGAAGTTCGAGATCGCTGCGACCGATACGACGCCGCAGGCCGCAAAGATCCGCGCCGCCCGACCCGACGCAATCTTCATCATTGGTGTGACAGGTGTCCCGGTGCGCGCCATTCGCCAGCTCCAGATGAATCAGCCGATCATCTCCGCGATCGGGCAGGCGACCTACGAGATCGTCAAGAGCATGGGCGACGCCGCTGAAGGCGTGACCTTCCCTGAATTCCTGGTGCCAGAGGATCCCCTGCCACACCAAAAGGCATTCGTCGAGGCTTACAGGCAGGAATATGGGCGCAACCCGAAATCCACTGAGGCGATGGGCTACGACTCGCTCCAGGTGATCGCCAAGGCACTTGCCAAGGTCGGCCCCGAGGCCGGCAACGAGGCGATCTGCGAAGCGATCCGCGGTCCGTTCTCCGGCGTCACCACAAACTACGATTTCAGCGCCGACGACATGACGGGCATCAAGCTCTCGGACTTCACCTACTCGAAGCTCGTCAACGGTCAGTTCACCCGCATTCCCTTCAGGGTCGCGCAGTAGTCGCGCTCGATCCGAGGTTACTTGTATCGCCGGCGGGCCGAGTCCCACTGCCGGAGTAACGGAGCCAATTTTGTTGCTTGGCCTTCTCTCCCAGTCGATGCTGTCGGGCATCACCAACGGGCTGATCTATGCGCTCGTCGGCTTCGGTATCGCCGCGATCTTCCGTGGTTCCCACATCGCCAACGTGATGCAGGGCGAGTTCAGTGTGGTCGGCGCCGTGATCGTCGACGTCCTGCTCGCTCAGCTCGGCTGGCCGTACTGGCTGGCGGCTATCGCCGGCTGCCTGAGCGGGATTGCTCTGGGCGCGTTCCTCGACGTCGTCTTCATCCGGCGTCTGGTGGCGCAGCATGCGCCGGAGGACAGCTACCTGCTGTTCACGATCGGCGTCAGCATCACGATCTCGGCGACGGTGCTGTTCCTGTTCGGCCGCGAGAGCCATCTGCTGCCGCCGATCGGTACGGGCCAGGTCTTCATTGTGCTCGACGCCGTGCTGCAGGAGCACGCGCTTTGGCTGATCGGGATCAGCGTACTGCTCATGATCGGACTGCGTTACTTCTACCGCCACACCTCGATCGGCATGAAGATGAGCGCGGCCTCGATCGATGCTGATGGCGCAGCGACCATCGGCATCGACGTACGTAAGATGCGGACGCTGACCTTCGTGCTCGGAGGACTGCTGGGCGCAATTGCGGGCATCCTGATCTCCCCGATCATCCCGGTCGGCTACATGGTCGGCCTGCCGCTGACGCTCAAGGGATTTTCGGCCGCGATCCTTGGCGGGCTTACCAATCCGCTTGGTGCGGTGGCGGGCGGACTCACGATCGGTGTGATCGAGGCGCTGGTCATCATGGAGATGTCATCGGCCTACAAGGATGTCGTGACCTTCAGCGTGCTGATCCTGATCATGGTCGTGATGCCGCGCGGCCTGCTTGGCCGTGCAGGGCGGGCGGGAGGCTGAGGTGATGCCCCGATCCTTGCTCGTTCTGGTGATTTGCGCGCTCGTCGCGGCCATGATCCTGCCGCCGTTCCTGCCGCGCAACATCGTCGATCTGCTCGTCTTCACCTGCATCTATTCGATCGCGGGGCTCGGTGTCGGCCTGCTGCTCGGCCAATGCGGCATCGCCAATCTCGGCCAGAGCGTGTTCTACGCGCTCGGGGCCTATGCGACCGCCTGCATCACGGTGACGCTCGGCTCGAGCTCGCTTCTCGGGTTTGTGGTCGGCATCGTGGTCTCGGCCCTGGTGGCGTTGGTCATCGGCTGGCCGGTGCTGCGCCTGACCGGGCATTTTCTGGCGCTGGCAACGTTGGCGCTCGGAATCATCGCCAATGCGATCTTCTACGAATGGGACTGGCTGACCCATGGTTCGCTCGGCTTCGGCGGCATTCCCAAGCTCAGCATCTTCGGCGTCGCGCTCGATACGCCACTGCGCTTCTACTATCTGGTCGCCGCCGTGTTGCTGTTGTGCCTGTGGCTCGCCAGCAACTTGATCGACAGCCGCACAGGGCTGATGCTGCGCGCCATGCGCGACGCGCCCGAGGCCGCGATCAGCCTCGGCGTCAATCGGCAGTGGCTGCGCACGCGGATCTTCGTTCTGAATGCTGTCCTCGGCAGTCTGGCGGGGAGCCTGTTCGCCCACTACGGCTCCTTCGTCAACGTGCAGAGCTTCGGCATCGAGAAGGCAATCAGCTTCCTGATCATCCCGGTACTCGGCGGCGTCTCCTCGCTGCCGGGGGTCGTGATCGGCGCGCTGTTCATCACGCTGGTGCCGGAGGTGCTGGCGCGATTGGGCAACGTGCACCAGATATTGTTCGGAGCGACCCTGATGGCGGTGGTGGTGCTGATGCCATCGGGCCTGACCGGCGGCTTCGAGCGTCTCTCCCGCTATCTCGGATCGGGGCGGCAATCATGACCGCGACCGCTCCGATCCTGAATATCGAGAATGTCGGACACGCCTTCGGCGGCTTCACCGTGCTGACCGATGTCGAGTTCGCGGTACCCAAAGGTGAGATCGTCGGCCTGATCGGGCCGAACGGTTCGGGCAAGACGACACTGTTCAACATTATCTCCGGCTATGTCCGGCATCGCTCCGGCCGCATCGTCTACGCCGGACACGAGCTGAAGCAGCAGACCGTCCAGCAGCGCTGCTATGCTGGAATGGTCCGCACGTTCCAGACCCCGCTGGTGTTCGAGCAGATGACCGTGCTGGAAAACGTGATGGTCGGCTGCAGCAAGACCACGGCGAGCGGCATGGTTGAGGGCCTGTTCCGCCTGCCGCGCGCCCGACGCGAGGTCGCCGAAATGCGGGAGAAAGCGGCGCTCCTCTGCGAGAAATTCTCGCTTGCCGCGGTGCGCAGCCAGCTCGCCTGCAGCCTGTCGGCCGGGCAGAGGCGCATCCTCGAGATCGCCCGCGCGGTGGCCGGCGAGCCGAAGCTCCTGCTGCTCGACGAGCCTTCATCGGGCCTCAACCCCGATGAGATCGAGGAGCTCAGCCGGTCGATTCGCGCGCTGAACGGAAGCGGGCTCAGCATCCTCCTGGTGTCGCACGACATGGACCTGATGAACGTCGCAGGTAACGTGCACGTCCTCTATTTCGGCCGCATCATCGCCAGCGGAGGCATGGACGCGATCCAGGCCAACGCGCAAGTGCGCGAAGCCTATTTCGGGAGCTGACCCATGCTGTCGGTCAAATCCCTCAGATCAGGCTACGGCACGCTGGCGGTGCTGCACGATATCTCCCTGCATATCAGCGCCGGCGAGGCGGTCGCGATCATCGGCGCCAACGGTGCCGGCAAGACGACGCTGGTGCGCACCATCGCGGGCCTCAATCGGTCGATGCAGGGGACAATCGAGATGAACAACGCTGATCTCACATGTTTGGCTGCGCATGAGCGCCCGGCATACGGCATCGCGACACTGCTGGAGAACCGCCACCTGTTCGGGGAGTTCACCATTCGTGAAAATCTGAGACTTGCGGAGGAGGCGGGCAGCAAGCTTCGCGCCGGAAGGACAAAGTTCACGTGGAAGGACATCTGCGGGCTGTTTCCGATGATCGCGGAGCGACGCGATACGCGCGTGGAGTTGTTGAGCGGCGGTCAGCAGCAAATGGTCGCTATCGCCCGCTGCCTGCTGCTGCAGCCGGATCTTCTCATTCTTGACGAACCGTCGACGGGCCTCGCGCCGAAAGTGGTCAAGGATATTCTCGAAGTGCTCGGCTCGCTACGCGGGTGCGGCATGGCCATTCTGCTGGTCGAACAGAATGTCGGAATTGCCGCATCTCTCACCGAGCGTGCCTATGTGATGGCGCTCGGTCGGATCATGCATGAGGTTGCTGGCGACGAGTGGCAGAATTTTGCCGGCGATGAGCGCCTCGCAAGGGCCTATCTCGGCGGCGCGGGCAAGCGGGCGGGGCAGGATGCGTCCGGCAGCGGTTCGGACAATCTCCAGCGGCTGCTCAACTGAAGGTCAAGTCAGGGGCTCGAGACGAGAATGGAAAAATTCGGCATTGGACAGGCGCTTGCGCGGTTCGAGGATGCACGCCTCCTGCGCGGCGGAGGCAAGTTTCAGGACGACCGCAAGCTGCCCGGACAAGCTTACGCGTTCGTTCTGCGCTCTCCGCATGCGCATGCGAAGATCGTCAAAGTCGATGCCGAGGCGGCGCGGGCGGTGCCGGGGGTTCTGGCAGTCTATACCGGCGCTGACTATGCGAAGGACGGCCTGGGCATGCCGAAGGCGACGATGCCGCGCAAGCGGCCGGATGGCTCGCCGATGTTCGCGCCGCAGCGGCCGGCGATCATGACTGACCGCGTCCGTTATGTCGGCGATCCCGTGGCGTTCATCGTCGCCGAGAGCTTGGCGCAGGCCAAGGATGCGGCCGAACTCGTGGCTGTGGATTACGAGATCCTGCCTTCGACCACGTCGACATACGAATCCGCGCAGCCCGGCGCGCCGCCGGTATGGGATGAGTGTCCCGACAACATCTCCAACATTATCGAGCGCGGCAACAAGGCGGCGACCGAAGCGGCGTTCGCCAAGGCTGCACGGATCGTCAGGCGTCGCTACGTGATCTCACGTGTCCATGCGCAATACATGGAGCCGCGCGGAGCACTCGGCGTCTATGACGATGCCGAAGAGCGCTACACGCTCTATGCCGATTGCCAGTATCCGCACCGCGTCCGCCAGATGTTGGCGAATTCGGTGTTCAACATTCCCGAGAGCAAGCTGCGCGTGGTCGCTGGCGACGTCGGCGGCGGCTTCGGCACCAAGGGCTGGCAATATGTCGAGCATCGCCTGGTGCTGTGGGCCGCGAAGAAGCTCGGTCGCCCGGTGAAGTGGACCTGCGAGCGGTCGGAGGCGATCCTTGCCGACGAGCATGCGCGCGACAGCGTTGGCGACATCGAACTCGCGCTCGACGCTGACAACAAGTTCATTGGGCTCAGGCTCAACATGATCGCGAATACCGGAGCCTACGTAGGTTCGGATCGCAACCTCCTGGTGCCGGGGTTGATGATCGGCACGGTGGCGGGCGTCTATCACATCCCCGCGGCCTATACGCTGATCACGCATGTGCTGACCAACACCAGCCCGACCGCGCCCTATCGCGGGGCGGGCCGGCCCGAGGCCATCTACCTGATCGAACGGCTGATCGACGATGCGGCACGCGAGATCGGTGTCGACCGTATTGAGCTGCGCCGCCGCAACATGGTCACGCCTGAGCAGATGCCCTATCAGAACCCGCTCGGCTGCTACTACGATTCCGGGGACTTCTTCTCCAACCTCGAGATCGCCCTGCGCGAAGCCGACTTTGACGGCTTCGAGGCGCGACAGGCGGAATCCACCAGCCGCGGCAAGCTGAGGGGCATCGGCATCGTCAACGCCATCGAGCAATCGGCCTCTCCGGCGCAATCGGAATATGCCGAGATCAGGTTCGACACCTCGGGCACCGTGCAGCTCCTGATGGGTACCAAGAACCAGGGGCAGGGCCACGAGACCACCTACAAGCAGATCCTGCACGAACGGCTCGGTGTCGACCCGAAGGAGGTCGTGTTCGCTGATGGCGACACCGATCGCATCGCCTTCGGTATGGGCACCAACGGCTCGCGCTCGACCGTGGTGGGCGGCTCTGCCATCCATTTCGCGGCCGAGAAAATCGTAAACAAGGCGAAGCGGATCGCCGCGCATTTGATGGAGGCCAGTGCCGACGATCTCGAATTCGCGGCCGGCAAGTTCACGGTCAAGGGCACCGATAAGTCGATTACGCTGAAGCAAGCAGCGCAGGCAGCCTTCGTTCCGATGCGCCTGCCGAAAGGATTTGATGGCGGCCTCAATGAGTCCGCGGTCTATGCGCCGGAAAAGGACACGTTCCCCAATGGTTGCCACGTCTGTGAGGTCGAGGTTGATCCCAATACCGGGCACGCGCAGATCGTCGCTTATGTGATCGTCGACGACGTCGGCACCGTGATCAATCCGCTGACGCTCAAGGGCCAGATCCATGGCGGTATCATGCAGGGCGTCGGTCAGATCCTGATGGAGCAGGTGTACTACGCCCCAGACTCCGGCCAGCTCGTCACGGCGAGCTTCCTCGACTACGCAATGCCGCGATCCGATGCGCTGGGCGAGATCGTCGTCAAGAGCAACCCGCAGCCGACCAAGCTCAATCCGCTCGGCGCCAAGGGCGCGGGGGAGGCCGGCTGTGTCGGCGCGCTGCCGGTCGTGATGAACGCGCTGGTCCATGCGCTCGAGCCGCTCGGTGTCGCATCGCTCGAAATGCCCGCAACCTCCAGCCGAATCTGGGAGGCAATCCAGGCCGCGAAATCAGCCAAATCACGGAGGCCGTCATGACGCCGCTCGATGGACCACGCCGCGAACGGCGGCAGGTGCTGCATGGCGGCGCCCGCGGCTGGGCGACGCCGGAAGGCGACCAGCTCCGGCTCGACGACGGCCGGCTGGTCGAAACCAGCGACGTCGTGCATTTGCCGCCCTGCAGCCCGACCAAGATCCTCTGCGTACACACCAACTACATGTCGCGGATCTACGAGATCGGCGGCACGCACGATCGGCCGGTCGTTCCGACCTATTTCCAGAAGCCGCTGACCGCGCTGAATGGCCACGGTGCCGAGCTCCGGCTGCCTGAGGGCTACAAGTTCCTCAACTATGAGGGCGAGCTTGCAGCGATCGTCGGCCGTCCGATGCGCAACGTCACGTCGGGCGAAGTGTGGGACCACATCGCGGGTTTCACGGTCGCCAACGACGTAACCATCCATGATCTGCGTGACGCTGACATGAACTCGATGCTGCGCGTGAAGGGCGCGGACGGCCTCTGTCCGCTTGGACCCGGCATCGTCTGGGGCGTCGATGTGCGCGCCGCCCAGCTCCGGACCTGGCTGAATGGTGAGCTGGTCCAGGAAGGCGACATCGCAGAGCAGGTGTTCGGACTTGATGAGCTGGTGGCCGATCTCGCGCGCCACATCACGCTCGATGTCGGCGACGTGATCCTGACCGGTACGCCGGCCAATTCGCGGCCGATGAAGGCCGGCGATGTCGTCGAGGTCGAGGTGACGGGCGTTGGCCGCTTGAGGAATGTCGTGGTGGCAACGCCGGCGCCGCGTGCCGGCATCGGCAGCCAGCCGCAGGACAACGCCGGTGTTCGCAAGATTTCGCTCGGTAATGACGAGCGCCTGGCGTCGCATCTGACGCGAACCAAGAACCAAGTCTGAAGGGGGAAGCATGGATCTCGGTATCACCGGTCGCAAGGCGATCATTTGCGCTTCGTCGCGTGGGCTCGGAGAGGCCTGCGCCACGGCGCTGGCGCGGGAAGGCGCTCTGGTCGTCATCAATGGGCGCAATCAGGCGGGTCTGGATGCATGCGCCGCGCGTATCGAGAAGGCGACCGGGCATCGCCCGAAGACGGCGACCGGCGACATCGCGACGGAAGCAGGGCGCACAGCCCTGATTGCAGCCTGTCCGGATGCCGACATCCTCGTCAACAACAATGCCGGGCCGCCGCCCGGCCAGTTCGAGAACTGGGACCGTCCGGCCTGGCTCAGCGCGCTCGACAACAACATGCTGGCGCCGATCTTCATGATCCAGGCGCTCCTGCCGGGCATGCGCCAGCGCAAGTTCGGACGCGTCCTCAACATTACCTCCGCCATGGTCAAGTCGCCGCGCGCGATGATGGGTCTGTCGACCGCGGCGCGAACCGGCCTGACGGCACTTTGCAAGTCGATTTCTCACGACATCGCACCCGATAATGTCACGATCAATAATCTGCTGCCCGAGCGTATCGACACCGGCCGCCAGCGCTTCATGGCCGAGCGCATCATGAGTGAGCAGGGCGTTACGATGGAGGAGGCACGGCGCCAGATCGCCGCGACGATTTCTGCCAAACGTTTCGGCCTACCGGGCGAATTCGCCGATGCCTGCGCGTTCCTGTGTTCGGCGCAGGCCGGCTTCATCTCGGGTCAGAATCTGCAGCTCGACGGCGGCTCGTATGAGGGGTTGGTCTGATCCGTCTCGCTAGCCGGCGGGTCAGCAGTCGTTACTGAAATCAATCAAACCAAGGGAGAAACAGAAATGACGGCGATGACGATCGATAGCAGTGTTCCCGACAGTCAGTTGAATCGAGAGCAAATCATCGAACGAAACCTGAAGGCGGTTGAAGCGCATTTCCACAATGAGAATCCAGAATCAGTCGAAGCGGCCATTGCGCTGTATGGCGACGATATCTCCTGGGAGGGGCCGTCGCGGGGAATCGTCATGACCGACAAGAAAGATATACTGAAGGCCTATCGTGGCATCTTCCGGACGGTGTCTATCCACTCGTTTACCACGTTGAGGCGCTTCGCGACTGAGCAGTTTGTGTTCGACGACCAGGTCGGACATGCCACCGTTGTTGGAGACGAGATGCCGAACCTTCCGTTTCCCAAGGGAACCGAAATGTCGGTGAGGTTGGCGCATGTTTTCGAAATGAAGGACGGCAAGATCGTCAAGGAAATCGCCTATGAGATCTTCCGGGAGAAAGGTGCTCCCAACGCGGTCGACGCAATTCCGGAAGGCTGCCAGGAGGTCCGGTTCTAAAGCGCGATGAGATAAGGATGAATCGTCATCGCGCTTTAGGTTATTGTTTGAGCATGATCTCCGCGCAAACGCATTCCGCGTTTGTCGCGGGGGAAAACCGCTTCACACTTTTCCGCATCATGCTCTAGGCTCGACCGGAACTATTGGCAGCAACGAACGAACTTGCGTATTGCTCGTCCCTCCGATCAGATTTGCCTGCCGCGCCGCTCTAAGGGCCGTCAGCCGACGAAGGGCTGATTTCGTCGGCGCGCTTGCGTCGTTCAGGGCCCGACAAGCGCCGCGGCATCGGCACTGGCCGGCAAACGGAACGGGCACGACGGATCGTTTGCCGCGCGCCACACGGCCTCCGCCACGTCCAGCGAATGCGTGACTTCCGACGCTTGCTGCGCCCATCCCGCGAACACATTCTTCGCTAACGCATCATATGCTTCCGGAAAACCGCCGGCGCCGCGAGCCTGGTAGTGCAGCTCCGGCGCGTCGACGCCCTGGAGGCGAATGAGCTTGCCATTCTTGATCGGCGCGGTCGCGGTCCGGCCCTTGACCCTGGCGTTGTCGAAGACGTGGGTCGGCTGGAATTGCGAGGTGTCGTTCTTGCGGAAACGGATCGCGTCGGGCGCGACATTCACTACGACCTTGGTGGTGTCGGCATCCGACCGGCCTTCCGGCCAGAACTGGCTGACATCGATGGTGCCTTCGACCTCCAGCAGTCCAACGGGCATCGGCCGCTCCTGTCGTCGTGCAGGACGGTCCCTTCGCGGGAGCGACTCGCCTGCACATCTGGAGGTAGCGGATCATCTTCGTGCAACACGCCCATGACGGGTTATGGGATAGGCGCGACACGTTATGGCTTCGGCGACAGCTCTGGACTAACGCGAAGCTGACAGCGGCAATGCCGGATGGTCCGAAGGGGAGGATTGGCGGACGGCAGGCCCTGGACGAGCGGCATGATCAGTAAGCCCGCGCGCCTGTAGCGCGCGGCGATATTTTCTTGGAGTAGAATATTTCTGAAGATCAGGACCTGTGCGGGCAGACCATCGTCAGATTGAGCAGCGTCGGCGCCTTGTCCTCGCCATTGCGATACTCCCACTCCAGCCGGATCTCGTGCCGGTGAGCGTAGGCATCGCTTGCCGCGTGGGTAATGATGTTGGTCTTCATCGGGATCGGCGGTTCGGAATTGAAGCATTTCCGGACGCAGGCATCGAGCAGGTCGCATCGCGTCAGAGGAATGACGCCGGGCTCATCCTTGGACAATGGGATCGTGTTCGGCTGGGTGCCGAGGTCGACGCGGGCCCGGCCCTTCTCCTTGTGCCAATACTTGGCGCTTCCTTCGGGCCATTTGTCCGCGGGCGTCAGGATCAGATGATACTGTCCGTACTCCAGGGTCGGTAGATGGATGTCCTCGGACGCCTTGAGGATGTCCACGCTCCTCTGCATGTTCTCCAGAGGGAAATAATTGTCGTTCATCAAATCTTTGAATGAAGTGCCGGTGTAAGTTCTTGAGCCCATCGCCTTTTCTCTCAATATGTTCTTGGCCCTGCGCAAATTCATACAGCTCCGTGCGCGGCCAGTTTCGCTGAATCCAACGCCGCCGGAATAAGTCCCATTCTTGCCGGGATTTGTGTACGCTACCACTGAGGATTGTGTGTCGTCCAGATAGCCGGACGCATCGTGCCCTGCTAACGGCGAAGTGGCAGCCCGATTGCTAAGCAGTTCTCGATAGGTATTCTTACCATGAGTTGCTCGCGGGCTGATCGACAGCAATGCCGCGACCGTTGAAGGCGCAGGAATGCATTGCTTCGCGTGCCAGTCCACGATTGATCCGGGCGATAGCTGGTGCTCCAAATGCGGAGCGGCGGTACGTCGGCGAGGCGATCCCGACAGCGAACGGCGGTTCGTGACAATTCTGCGAGCCGACGTCATCGACTCCACGGGGCTCATAGCCGAACTGGAGCCGGAGGAGGCCGTCTCGCGCCTGGAGCCTGCACTGGCGGCGATGAGAGGTGCAGTACGCCAGTTCGGGGGAATCGTCAGCAAGGAGCTGGGGGACGGGCTAGCGGCCGTCTTTGGCGCACCGATTGCTGACGATAATCATGCTCCGCTGGCTTGCCATGCGGCCATCGAGCTCGTCCGGCGCGTCGCAAGCCTCGGCGATCCCGGACTGCAAGTCAGGGTCGGCCTGCACTCCGGGCACGTCGTCGCCTACATGATCGCGAGTGAATTCTCCAAGGTCTACGAGATTGGCGGGGCCGCCCAGCATTTGGCCGCACGGCTGGAGGCAGCGGCCGACGCGAATCAGATCTACGTGTCGGAAGCCTGCCAGAAACTCGCGGATGGACATGTCCGGTTCGAATTCCTGGGCCGCAAGATACTGCGCGGTTTCAACGGACCGTTGCCGATCTATCGGATCGTGGGCGCGAGCGATCTTTCGAGCTGGCGCGTACGACGGGCACGGAGCGTTTCGCGGTTCGTTGATCGCACGACGGAACGAGCGCTGTTGGGACGCGCTGCGGAAAGGGCCCGTGCAGGCCGACAGACGGTCCTGCTCATCGGAGATGCCGGCATCGGAAAATCCCGGCTTGCGCACGAGTTTGCCCAGGACCTCAGGGCCGACGGCTGGCGACTTGTTGACGCCGAGTGCAGTCCTAATCTTCAAGGCGTGCCGTTCAGCGCGCTCAAGCGCATCATGCTTTCGATCCTGGAGGTTGCCGTCAGGGATTCGGATCGTCTGGTTGACATCCGAAAGGACCTGTCGGCGATCCATCAGCTCGCGATCGATTCGGTACTGGATCTTCCTGTCTCGGATACTCGCTGGAGCGAGCTGGAGCCTTACGCGCGTGCCCGTGCCATTTCCGATGCAAGTTGCGCCATCGTCCGGAGCTTGGTCCTTCAACAGCGCACCGTTCTTCTCGTCGAGGATTTGCACTGGATCGATCGAGCCAGCAACGCGGTCGTCGCTGCACTCGCGTCGCTACAAGTTCCCAACCTGCTGGTTTTTCTCACGAGCAGACCGAACGGAATGCCCGAGTGGATCGCACGCTGCCATGCGGAAGTGATTGCAATGCGTCCCCTCGACGATGATTCGGGATTGGCCATGTTGGCCGATATGCTCGGCCCGTCCGCGACGAATATCGATCTGAAGAACCGGATCATCTCACACACCGCCAACGTCCCCCTGTTCATCGAAGAAGTCTGTCGCGGGTTGAAGGATAGCGGGACGCTTCGCGGGCAGTGGGGCGACCTTGCGCTCGTTCGTCCCATCGATGAGCTCGGCATTCCCACCAGCATCCAGGGCGTGATTGCGGCGCGGCTTGACCGTGTTTCAAGACAGGAGCGCTCGGTTCTTCAAATTGCGGCAGCGCTCGGGCCACGTTCGAGCATAGTTGTGTTGCGAGACGTTGCGGCGCTGCCCCAAGACGTCTTCCTAGATTGCCTTGGAGCACTCGACCGGGCCGAACTTCTCATCAGGATCGATAGCGAGCTTGAAGATTCGATCGAGTTTCGGCACGAGATGGTCCGCCAAGTGACCTATGAAACGATGGTCGAGAAAGTGCGCGAGAGCATACATGCACGGATTCTTGCGGCGTTCGAGAGCGATGAAACATGGAATGATGGGCCTGACACGCTCTGCTATCACGCAATGCGAGCGAAGGACTGGCTGAAGGCGTTTGAGTACGGGAGGAGTGCCGCCCAGAAATGTCTCGTGCGCTCGGCATATGCCGACGCGGTCGACTACTTCCAGATCGCAATGGGCTCACTCGACAAGACGCCAATGACGCGTTCGCGGGAGACGGATGCCATCGATCTTCGTATGGAAGCGCGCATGGCGTTCATCTGGTCCGGCCGGGTTGCGGAGTGGATTGATCTCGGGAAAGAGGCCGAGCGCCGGGCGAATGAAGTTGACGATATCGAAAGAAAGATTGCCGCCATGACTGTCATGGCGGGTGGGCAGAATTTTTATGGAACGCCCACCGAGGCCGTTGCCCTTGGCGAGGAAGTCGTCGGCCTTGCCGAGGCGTCAAGCAATCCAGGTTGGCGCAACCTGGCACAATACAATCTTGGACAGGCCTATTTTCTCGCCGGCCGCTATCGCGAAGCGGAGCAGACGTTGGCGCGAGGCCGCGCCTACCTCATGGGGCCAGAGGCAAGCGCGCCCTTTGGAACGCCCCCAAAATACACTCTCCTGCTCTGCTGCATGATGAAGAGCTTCACCCACACCGTCATGGGTGAGCTCGACGCCGCAGAGCAGCTCCAGCGGCAGGCCGACGCGATCGCGGAGGAGACCAACCGTCCCTACGACCGTGTTGCCGCCGCCTATAGCGGCGGCTGGCTGAAGCTGGGCCGGAACGAGCCGGCGGCGGCCGCTGCCATTCTCGAGCAGGGTTTCGTGCTGGCGCAGAAGCACGGCATCCGGCTGTTCGTGCCGGCGCTCGCCTGCCATCTCGGCATCGCCTATCTGGAGCAGGGGCTGTTCGACCGGGCGCGCGGCATGCTGACGGAAGCGCGCGAGGAGGCGAAGGCGGTCGGCTATACCTCGGCGGTGCTGCGCAGCTCGATCTACCTTGCGCTCGCCACCAGCCGCCTTGGCGACGTCCAGGCCGCGCAGAACATGCTGCGTGAGGCGCGCAACACCGCACGGCAGCAGGGGTTTGCGGGCCTCGAGGCCGAGGCCCTGTACGGCGAAGCCGTCGTGACGCCGGCCTCCGGTGCGAAGAACAAGGCCGCGATTCTCGCCGCCCTGCGAGCCAGCATCGCGATCGCCTCCGAAAGCGGCGCGCTGCCGCTTCAGCACAAGGCCGAGGCGATGCTGACCGGGATGCTCGCCCAAGGCGATGAGCTCACCTGACTCCTGTCCCTCATTGCCGTGCGATCGTACCGTCGTGCAGATTTTTTTGCCCGACGGGTCAATCTGGTTTCGCAGGCAAAGCAAGGACTTAGGAGGCCTCCTCTACTTTGCATGGGGTTGTTTTCGACATTTTCTTTGGAGGGCCGCCTCGAGGCGGCCGCGGAAGCAGCGCTGCCCGCTGGGATGACGAACTCTCTTGCGCAGGCCTCAGGGGCGGTTACCGTTGATGGCCCAGCCGTCGGGCCAGGTGACCTTTTGATCCAGTTCTTTAGCATCCGATTTTTCGGCGCCGCCATGGCGCGACGCCTACCAGAAGAGGCGGGGCCATGAGCATACGAGACCAGCAAGCTCTGTTGTCTCCGATCGAGCGCGATCTGCGGCTCGATCTCTTTCGCGGCTTCGGCCTGTGGATGATCTTCCTCGATCACATTCCGCACGACGTCGTGGCCTGGCTGACGCTCCGCAATTACGGCTTCAGCGACGCGGCCGAGTTCTTCGTCTTCATCTCCGGCTATCTGGTCGGCTGGATCTACGGGCCGGTCGTCGCCGGCGGCTGGTTCCTCGCCGCGGTCAAGCGGCTGTGGCGGCGTGCGGCCGAGATGTATGTCGCCCACATCATGCTGTTCCTGCTGTTCACGGCGCAGATCGCCCGCACCGCGCGCCGCTTCGACAATCCGATGTACGAGCACGAGTTCAACGTGTTCAATTTCCTGGCGCATCCGGACGAGCTGATCGGGCAGGCGATCCTGCTGAAATACAAGCCGGTCAATCTCGACGTCCTGCCGCTCTACATCATGCTGGTGTTCGCCGCGCCCTTCATGGTGTGGTGCCTGGTGCGCCGGCCGAACCTGACGCTCGCCGCATCCGCGGTGCTGTATACGCTGTCGCGCTGGTTCGACTGGAACATCGCCTCCTATCCGCCCGGCACGACCTGGTACTTCAACCCGTTCTGCTGGCAGCTGATGTTCGTGTTCGCGGCCTGGTGCGGCATCGGCGAGATCGACAAGGTCGCAAAATGGGTGTGGTCGAAAGCGGCGATGGGGCTGGCCGCGGCCTGGCTCGTCTTCGCCTTCCTGATCGTGATGACCTGGCACATCCACGCGCTCGAAGTCTTGATCCCGAAATGGATGATCAAGCTGATCTACCCGATCGACAAGACCGACCTCGACATGCTGCGCTTCACGCATTTCCTGGCGCTGGCGGTCTGGGTGATCCATTTCGTCCCACGCAGATGGAGGGCGCTGCACACAGCCTGGCTGCGGCCCGTGATCCTCTGCGGCCAGCATTCGCTGCCGATCTTCTGCCTCGGGGTGTTCCTGTCGTTTTCGGCACACTGGATCCTGACCCAGTACACCAAGGGCGTCTGGGAGCAGCTCGCCGTGTCCTTCGCCGGCATCGCCATCATGATCGGGGCAGCCTGGCTGCTTGATCGTGCCGAGCGGGTGCCGAACCTGTTCGTGAAGGTCACGGAGGTCGAGGAGCCCGCCACCGAACCGCAAATCGTGCCGTCCGCGGCACCCGCGGGTCATTGAGCATCGCCAGCCTGCATCTCGTGGAGAGGTCCATGTCCAGACGTTTGTTGACGATCGCCGGCGCCCTGCTGCTCCTGGTCTGCGGTGCTTCCGCGCAGGTGCCGTCGCCTGAGGCGATGAGCGCGGCGCGCCAGCTCGTCACGACCTTAGGGATCGCGGACCAGTATCGCGCCCTGTTGCCGCAGCTCATGCTCAAGCTCCGGCCGGTCGTTGCCCAAGACAGGCCTGAGATCGAGCGCGACTACGATGCGTTGACGGCGCCGGGCGCGGAGATCTACGCCCCGTTCCTGGCGTCGATGATCGACCAGATCGCCGCCCTCTATGCTTCGAGCTTCACGCTCGACGAGCTGCGCCAGATCGAGACGTTCTATGCCCAGCCGGCCGGTCGGAAGTTTCTGGAGAAGTCGGATGCGCTGGCGCAAGCGAGCGGGCAGATCGGCCAGGATGTCAGCCAGAAGGCCGCCGACGAATTGAAGCTGCGCCTCATCGAGGCGCTGCGCCAGAAGGGGCACAAGCTCTGAACGGCCCGACGGGGGCTTTGTTTCGTTACCTTCGCGCGCGGGCTCTCGTGGATGGCCGGACCTGCAACACGCAAGGCGATGCAGGTCCGTCGTCGCGGAGCGTTACTTCACCAGCGCGCAGCCGCCGTCCTTCAGCGGACGGAAGGCCTGGTCGCCGGGGACCTCGGCGAGCAGCTTATAATAGTCCCACGGGCCCTTCGATTCCTCGGGCTTCTTCACCTGGAACAGGAACATGCTGTGTACCATGCGGCCGTCCTCGCGCAGCACGCCGTTATCGGTGAAGGCATCCTTCACCGGCAGCTCGCGCATCTTCGCCATCACCGTCTTGGTGTCCTTGGTGCCGGCGGCCTGCACGGCCTTCAGGTAATGCAGCGTGGCGCTGTAGGTCGCGGCCTGGTTCATCGTCGGCATGCGCTTGACGCGCTCCATGAAGCGCTTGCCGAAGGCGCGGGTCTTGTCGTTGAGGTCCCAGTAATAGGCCTCGGTGACGATCAACCCTTGCGCCAGCTTGAGGCCCAGGCTGTGCACGTCGGAGATGAACATCACGATCGCAGCCAGGTTCTGGCCGCCGGCGACGATGCCGAACTCGCCGGCCTGCTTGATCGCGTTGATGGTGTCACCGCCACCGTTGGCAAGGCCGATGATCTTGGCCTTGGAGGCCTGGGCCTGCAGCAGGAAGGACGAGAAGTCCGAGCTGTTGAGCGGGTGCTTGACGCTGCCGAGAACCTTGCCACCCGCGGCCTTGACGACGTCGCCGGTGTCGCGCTCGATCGAATGGCCGAACACGTAGTCGGCGGTGAGGAAGAACCAGGTGTCGCCGCCGTTCTTGACGATGGCGCTGCCGACGGTGTGGGCGTTGGAATAGGTGTCGTAGGTCCAGTGCGCGGTGTAGGGCGAGCAGGACTTTCCGGTGATGTCGGAGCTCGCCGCATCCGTCACGATCATGATCTTCTCGTACTGCTTCGATAGCTCCATCACCGCGAGCGCGGTGGCCGAGGTCGGCAGGTCGATGATCATGTCGACGCCTTCGGTCTCCCACCATTTGCGGGCGATGGTCGAGGCGACGTCGGGCTTGTTGAGCACGTCGGCCGCGACCATGTCGATCGGCTTGCCGAACATCTGCCCGCCAAAATCCTCGATCGCCATCTTGGTGGCCTCGACATTCCCCTGGCCGCCGATGTCGGAATAGACGGAGGAGAAGTCGGACAATACGCCGATCTTGAGCGGCGCCTGCTGGGCCGAGGCGGGGGTGATCAGGGCAACCGACAGCAAGCCGGCCGCAGACACGAGTGCTGCGATTGGTCTCATGGATATGTTTCCTCTTGTGCGGGACTATGCTGTCCCTTTGTCCGACAAAGTTAGAGCCAGGTTCCGCCGGAGTCAATTTGCTGCAGCGGCGCCTTACCTGGTGCAGTTTGACGCGCCTTCGGGCCGGTCCTATAGTTTGTCCGACAATCGCCATTAGGTGCTATTTTGCCGGTCTCACCGCTCTTCCGTCCGATCGATGTCGCACCGGCCTATCAGAAGGTCGCCGACGCCATCGAACGCGAGATCGTCAATGGCCGCATCAAGCCGGGCGACCCGATCGGCACCGAGCATGACCTGGTGCGCCAGTTCGGCGTCAACCGCTCGACCATTCGCGAGGGCATTCGCGTGCTGGAGGAGGGCGGGCTGATCAGCCGCGATTCCTCGCGCCGCCTGCACGCTTGTCTGCCGCGCTACAGCAAGCTGACGAGCCGCCTCAGCCGCGCGCTCGTGCTGCACGAGGTCACCTTTCGCGAGCTCTACGAGGCCTCGATGACGCTGGAGGTCGCGAGCATCGAAGGCGCGGTTGAGCAGGCGTCGGAGGAGAATCTCGCGGAGCTCTCCGATAATCTCGCGCGCAGCGAGGCCGTGGTCGGCGATCCCGCGATGCTTGCCGAATGCGATGCTGAATTCCACGTGCTGGTCGCCAAGGCCTCGCAGAACCGCGTGCTGCAGCTGGCGCGCGAGCCGGCGGCGCAGCTGTTCTATCCGACCACCGAGATGATCGTGACCGGTGTTGCCGAAGGCGGCCCGCGCCTCGTTGCCGCGCATCGCCATCTCATCGACGCGATTCGCCGCCGCGACCGCGCGGCGGGTGTGCTGTGGACGCGCCGGCATTTGCAGGACTGGCGGCGCGGCTTCGAGAAGATCGCCTCCCTCGACCGCTCGGTCGAGCACATGTACATGGAGCACGCGCAGGCGGTCCGGCGCAGATAGCGCAGCAAGACTTCAAACTGCTTAAATAAACAAAGATATCAAACGGAGGGACACATGACCGGCGACATTGCAGCCACCATCTCGAAAGCGCGCGAGCATTCCATCGGCGATCTTCTGCGCCGCTCGGCGGGCCGCGAGCCGAACAAGCTTGCGCTGAGCTGCGGCAATGTGAGCTGGACCTTTGCCGAGATGGACGCGGTCTGTAACCGGCTCGGCCGCGGCCTGCTCGGCCTCGGCGTGAAGAAGGGCGACCGCATTGCCGTGCTCTCGCGCAATTCGCACGCCTTCGCTGCGCTACGCTTCGCCTTGGCACGGATCGGCGCGGTGCTGGTGCCGATCAATTTCATGCTCAATCCGGACGAGATCAATTTCATCCTGAACAGCTCCGGTGCAAAGCTGCTCGCGGCGGGCCCCGATTTCGTCGAGCCCGCGCGTGCGGCCAGCGCCAAGGATTGCGCGGTCGAGAAGATGATCTGGTTGCCGGGCGAGGATCCCGCCACGGCGCCCGCGGGCCTCACCACTTTCGACGATCTCCTGGATGCCGACGGCTCCTTCCTCGAAGCCTCCGTCGACAGCCGCGATCTCGCGCAGATCGTCTACACCAGCGGCACGGAGTCACTGCCCAAGGGCGCGATGCTGACCCATGAAGCTGTGATGTGGCAGTATGTCAGCTGCATCATCGACGGCGGCATGAGCGTGGACGACAAGTTCCTGCACGCGCTGCCGCTCTATCATTGCGCTCAGCTCGATGTGTTCCTGGGGCCGCAAATCTATCTCGGCGCCTCCGGCGTCATCACGGGCAAGCCGACCGCCGACAACATCCTGGCGCTGATCCAGGCGCACAAGATCACGTCATTCTTTGCGCCGCCGACGATCTGGATCGCGATGCTGCGCTCGCCGAATTTCGACAAGACCGACTTGTCGACCTTGCAGAAGGGCTATTACGGCGCCTCGATCATGCCGGTGGAGGTATTGCTCGAATTGCAGCGTCGCCTGCCCAACGTCAGGTTCTGGAATTTCTACGGCCAGACCGAGATCGCGCCGCTCGCGACCGTGCTGCGGCCCGAGGACCAGCTGCGCAAGGCCGGCTCGGCCGGCAAGCCTGTGCTCAATGTCGAGACGCGCGTGGTCAACACCTCGATGGAGGACGTCAAGGTCGGTGAGGTCGGCGAGATCGTGCACCGCTCGCCGCATCTGCTCTCCGGCTACTACAATGATCCCGAGAAGACCGCGGCGGCATTCTCCGGCGGCTGGTTTCACTCTGGCGATCTCGCCACCGTCGATGCCGAGGGCCACATCACCGTGGTCGATCGCGTCAAGGATATGATCAAGACCGGCGGCGAGAATGTTGCGAGCCGCGAGGTCGAGGAGATGGTCTATCGCATCCCCGCCGTCTCCGAGGTTGCCGTCGTCGGCCTGCCTGATCCGCGCTGGATCGAGGCGGTCACCGCGATCGTCGTGGTCAAGACCGGCGAGACGCTGGATGAGGAGGCCGTCGTCAAGCATTGCGCCGGCCAGATGGCGCATTTCAAGGTGCCGAAGCGCGTGATCTTCGTCGACAGCCTGCCGAAGAACCCGAGCGGCAAGCTGCTCAAGCGCGAGCTGCGCCAACGCTTCGTCGGCGGCGAGACGCTCGACAAGGCGATCCAGAAGAACTTCGGCACCTGAGACGGGGCGATCGCCATGAAAGCCTGGCAGGTCGCGCGTGACTGGTCGATCGATGGGATGGAGCTCGCCGATCTGCCGGAGCCCACGCCCGGCCCCGGCCAGATCACGGTGCGGATGCGGGCGGCTTCGCTGAACTACCGTGACCTGCTCACGGTGCAGGGCAAGGGCGGCGTCTCCAGACTGCCGCTGATCCCGTTCTCGGATGGAGCAGGCGAGGTGATCGCCGTCGGCGACGGCGTTACCCGCGTCGTGGTCGGTGATCGCGTCTGTCCGATGTTCTTCCAGTCCTGGATCGACGGGAGGGTATCGGCGACCAGCCGCCGCTATGCGCTTGGCGGCATGCGGCCGGGCGTGTTGCAGGAGGTCATGCTGCTCGACGCAGAGGGCGTCAGCCACATTCCCTCGCATCTGTCGTACCAGGAAGCGGCGACGCTGCCTTGCGCCGGCCTCACGGCATGGCGTGCGCTGTTCGAGGAGGCCAGGGTTCAGCCCGGCGACACCGTGCTGGTGCAGGGCACCGGCGGCGTGTCGATCTTCGCGCTGCAATTCGCAAAACTCGCCGGCGCGAGCGTGATCGTAACGTCGTCGAGCGACGACAAGCTCGAGCGCACCAGGGCGCTCGGCGCCGATCATACCATCAACTATCGTTCGGTGCCGGAGTGGGGCAAGGCTGCGGCGGAGTGGGCCGGCGGCGGCATTGACCACGTCGTCGAGGTCGGCGGCAAGGACACCTTTGCGCAATCGCTCGAGGCGGCGCGGGTCGGTGGCACGATCCTGGTGATCGGAGTGCTAACCGGCTTCTCGCAGCAGATCGCGATTCCGAGCCTGTTTTCCAAGAATCTGCATGTCATCGGCCTCTCGGTCGGCAGCCGCCGCATGTTCGAGGGCATGGCGGCCGCGATCGGCCGCAACGGCATGAAGCCGGTGATCGATCGCGTGTTCGGCTTCGACGCGGTGCCCGACGCGCTGCGGCTGATGCAGCAGGGCGGCCACTTCGGCAAGATCGTGGTGGAGTTTCCGTAAGAGAGAGCGCGAGGTTAGTTCGTAGGCACCGTCCGTCCCACATCGTCATTGCGAGCGCAGCGATGCAATCCAGAATACCTCCGCGGAGACAGTCTGGGTTGCTTCGTCGCTTCGCTCCTCGCAATGACGATCTTCAATACTTCTTCACGTGCGCGCCGAACGCCAGCCACAGCGCCATTGACGCGAGTCCGAAGCCGCCAAGCAGCAAGAAGGTCGGGCCATATCCGATCCATTGTGCGACCCAGCCGCCGAGCGCGGGACTGAGGCTTGCGCCGACGCCTTGCACGGTGATGACGGCGCCTTGGCCGAGATTGATGCGGCCGGTGCCGTCGAGCGAGCGCGCGACCATGCCGGGGACCGCGACCGTCTGCAATCCCGTGCCGATGCCGTCGAGCACCTGCATCGGCACGACGCCCCACCACCCCGTGACGAAGAAGGCGAGCACGCCGCGGATGGGCAGGAACAGGAAGGACGCCATGATCACGGGCCAGTAGTTGCGCTTGCCGGCGATGTGCATGGCGATCAGGGAGGTCCCGACCATCACCCCCTGAGCGATCACCACGGTCGTGGCGACGAAACTCGGCCCGTTGGCCTGGCCCTCGGCCACCGTCGCAAGTCCGTAGAGCGGAACGATCGCAGCGTTGCCGAGATGGAACAGGGCGAGCGCCAGCGCCAGCACCAAAAGCGGCTTGTGCTTGAGGAGGACGGCCATGCCGTCCGGCGGAGCCTTGCTGTCGTCCTCCCTGCCGCCGCGAGCGGCGCGGTCGTCGATTGCCTTCGCGGGAATCATCAAGACACAGGCGATCGCGATGGCGCCGAACACAGCCGCAAGCACAAATACGGCGACATAGCCGAACTTGTATCCGAGATAGCCCGACAGCGCCGCGCCGACCATGTTGCCGGCGTGGTTGAAGGCCTGGTTGCGGCCGTTCAGCGCGTTGAAGCCCTTCTGCTTGGCGATGCCAAGCGTGATGCCCGTCACTGCCGGCACGATTGCGGCGCTCGCCAGCGATTGCGCGACTTGCGAGAACGTCACCGCCCAGAAATTTTGCGAGATCAGGATGATCGTGGACGCTGCGACCACGCAGATGCCGGGGATGACGACCCACAGCCGCTTGTTGCGGCTGGCGTCGATGAAGCCGCCGATCGGCGTCGTGACCAGCATGCCCGCGATATTGCCGATCGTCATCGCGGTGCCGATCAACCCGGTCGCCCAGCCGCGCTCCTGGAGGAATACGCCGACGAAGGGCCCGATGCCCGACTGCATGTCGGCCATGAAGAAGTTGACTGCGTACAGGGGCCAAAGGCGGGATGAGGAAGAGCGCGATGTCATCGAGACGCTGAACGTGATGCTGCCGATCGGATATCGTCTCGTGCAAGCGGGGATGGCCGGTCGTTTGTGCCGGGACGGACCGGAATGTAACCTGCACCAACCGTCTTGGTTCCGACCGCACTTGCGATCGCAGGACTGCGGTGTCATTTCAGCTCTGGGACGTTCTTATTCCGGAAAAACGGCTATGCCTCTCTGGACCTGCGAAACCTGCGGCGCGCAATTCCCGGACAGCGGAAACCCGCCCGCATCATGTCTCATCTGCGAGGACGAACGGCAGTTCGTGAACTGGAAGGGCCAGACCTTCCTGACACCGCAAACGCTCGCCGAACGTCACCGCGTGGTCTGGCGCGACGATCTCGGCCTGACCGGCGTCGCGCTCGAGCCGGCCTTTGCCATCGGCCAGCGCGCGCTGCTGGTCCCCGATGGCAAGGGATGCGTGATGTGGGATTGCATTCCGCAGGCGACACCGGAAGCGATCACCTATGTGCGCTCGCTCGGCGGGTTGAAGGCGATCGCAATCTCGCATCCGCATTACTACGGCGCGCTCGCCGACTGGAGCGAGGCGTTCGGCGGCATTCCGGTCTATCTGCATGCGGACGACCGCCAATGGGTCACGCGGCCGCATCCATCGATCGTGCACTGGACCGGCGATCAGCACCGCATCTCCGATGATGTGCTGCTATTGCGTACCGGCGGTCATTTCGCGGGCGCAACCATGCTGCACGATGCGCGCGGTGCCGATGGCAAGGGCGCGCTGCTCACCGGCGATATCGCACAGGTGACGATGGACCGCCGCTTCGTCAGCTTCATGTACTCCTATCCGAACTACATGCCGCTCAATGCCGCCGCGGTGCACCGGATCGCGGCTGCGGTCAAGCCGCTCGCCTTCGACCGCATCTATGGCGCCTGGTGGGGCCGTAACATCGCCGCAGGCGCCAAGGCCGCGTTCGCGAGGTCGGTGGCGCGATACATCGCGGCCATCGCTTGAGCCGGGCGAGGGCCAGAGTTCTCGTTGCCTTTGTCTAATAACTGTACCATAAGTACAGTTATTGATGCGACGCTACGATGCATTTGCTTAGTCCGGCACGATCGATGCAACGTTGTTTCGGCGGTAGCAATCCGCGGCCGCGTGAACGGGAGTTGAGTCCATGACGGCGCAGCGCGACTACGAGATTTTCGAGGCGGGCGATGTCACGCTTCAGTCCGGCACTGTTTTCCCGTCGCTGAAGCTCGCCTACAAGGCCTATGGCACGCTGAGTCCGGGCAAAGATAACGTCATCCTCTATCCGACCTCGTTCAGCGCGCAACATTTCGACACCGAGTGGCTGATCGGGCCCGATGGCGTGCTCGACTCCACGCGCCACTTCATCATCATTCCAAATCTGTTCGGCAATGGCCTGTCGTCCTCGCCGTCGAATTCCGGTGCCGCGCCGTTCCCGCAACTCACCTATCACGACGCCATCGCGGTCCAGCACCGGCTGCTGGCCGAACGCTTCGGCATCGCGAAGCTCGCGCTGGTCTATGGCTGGTCGATGGGCGGCATGCAGGCCTATCACTGGGCGGCGCTGCATCCCGAGATGGTCGAGCGTGCCGCGGTCGTCTGCGGCAGCGCGCGCTGTGCGCCCTACAACCATGTCTTTCTCGAAAGCGTGAGAGCCGCCCTGACCACTGACCCGGCCTTCCGCGACGGCCGCTTCGTCGAGAAGCCCGCCGCCGGCTATCGCGCCATGGGGCGCGTCTATGCCGGCTGGGCGATGTCGCACGGCTTCTATCGCGACGAGCTCTGGCGCGAGGCGGGCTTCACCTCACTTGAGGACTATCTCGTCCGTGCATGGGACGCGACGTTCGCTCGGCGCGACGCCAACGATCTCCTGGCTCAGATCGGCATCTGGCAGCGCGGCGACATCAGCCGGTGCACCGCATTCGGCGGCGATCTCGATCGCGCGCTCGCTGCGATCAAGGCCCATTTGCTGCTAATGCCGGGTGCAACCGATCGCTATTTCGACGTCCGCGACAACGAGGACGAACTCGGCCGGCTCGTCAACGCAAGGTCGGCCGTGCTGCATCCGATCCCGTCACTGCATGGCCATCGCGCCGGCAATCCCGTCAACAATCCGCGTGACCAGGCTTTCCTCAAGGCCGAGATCGCAGAGCTTCTCAACAAGTAGGACAGGTCCAAGATCATGAGCGACACAACCGTTTCAGAGCCTGGCCATCGTCTGAAGCCGCTGACGCCGGCCATGCTGCGCGAATTGTCGGTTCGCTCCGATCTCAAGGGCGCCGCGCGCAGCCTCGGCCACTACGCCATGATCGTGCTGCTCGGCGCGCTGATCTGGATGGTGGCCTCGCGCTTCGGCGTCCTCTGGGCGCTGCCGCTGATGGCGGTGCAAGGCTATTTGGTCGCTTTTCTGTTCATGGCGGTGCACGAGACCGCACACAAGACGGCCTTCAAGAGCCGTGGCCTCAATCTTGCCGTCGGGTATCTCTCGGCCTTCATGATCGGATTGCCTTACGAATATTACTGCCTGTTTCACTGGGACCATCACCGCTACACCCAGAATCCCGAGAAGGACCCCGAGTTGATCGTCGGCGTGAAGCCGACATCCGACACGCAGCTCGCGATCGCCTATAGCGGCCTGCTCCAGGTCATCGGGCGTCTCAGGCTGATGCTCGGCCATGCCATTACCGGCAAGGTCATTGTGCCGTGGATACCCGAGAACAAGCGCGCCACCATCGCGACCGAAGCGCGCGCCTATGTCGCGCTCTATGCGCTGCTGCTCGTGCTGTCGCTGTGGTTCTCCTCGGCGCTGCTGCTCTGGGTCTGGATCGTCCCGCTTGTTATCGGGCAGTTCTTCCTGCGACCCTATCTCTATGCCGAGCACACCGGCTGCGACCGGACCCGCAGCGCGTTCCAGAACACCCGCACCACCTACACCGGCGCGATCGTCAAATGGTTCGCCTGGAATATGCCCTATCACGTCGAGCACCACGCCTATCCCTCGATCCCGTTTCACGCGCTGCCGCAGCTGAACGAGATCGTCGACGGCGAGATCGTCTATCGCGGCCGCGGCTACATCAGAACGACGCGCGAGACCTGGGCGTGGTTTCGCCGGCATCGGCAAAGCGGCGAGGCGAATTAGGGTTCAGCACGCAAAGCCCCGATCGCGGCGCGACCGGGGCTTTGTCATGAACGATCGATTTTGGGCGCGAGATATCAGTAGACCGAGTACGCGCAGACATTCACGACGCGGACACGCAGGCCGTGGCGGGTGCGAACGACGCGCTCCTGGTAGCAGTTGTTGACGCCGGTGTTGACGTAGATGCCGCCAAAGCCCCAGCCGGGACCCCAGTGATGGTGGAAGCCGTGAGCCGAAGCGGCGGTGGGCGCGAGAGCGGCAGCACCGAGCGAGCCGGCAGCGATCAGACCAAGTGCAAGCTTACGAAACATCTTCATTCTCCAGTGTGGCGCAAAGGCCGTTGTTGTGTCCCTGCATCTCGGTCGGGTCGAAACGCGGATGCGTTCACACGGCGGGAGGAGAATCGTGTTTCAGGATTGTTTCGCCGGCTGCGGCCGGATGCGCCGTCGTCAGGTTTTCCGCGTCGCGCGATAGCGCGTGGCCATCGCCTGCGTCAGCTCCGCCATCGTCTCGCGGAGATCGGCGGGCTCCAGCACTTCGGCTTCGGGGCCGAACCGCAACAATTCGGCGGCGGCATGCCACGAGGTCTTGCCGGTCGGCACCCTGGCGATGCGCCAGCCGTCCGCATCGGCGCTGTCTTCGATCTGTGTGCGCGCCCTGACGTAAGGCTGGCTCAGCGCGTCGAGCAGCTTGACGCCGAACGGCGAGAGCCGGACGATCGCGATGTTGGGATGCATCTCGGCCTCGAGGCGCAGCGTCGCGGCCTGCCAATAGGCGGCGAGATCGAAATCGGCGGGTCGATCGAAGCGATCGTCGAGCGCCGTGCAGTCCAGCACGCGCGCGACGCGATAGGTGCGCACGCTATCGTCGACCTGGCCCGCGAGATACCAGCTGCCGCCCTTCAGCACGAGGCCGAGCGGCGCGACGCGGCGTTGTTTCTCCGCGCGCCAGCTCCGGTAGCGGATCTTGATCAGGGTCCCGCGTAAAGTCGCAGCGGCGATACTGCGCAGATGTTTCGGCTCTTCCGCCTCGCCGAACCAGCCCGGGGCGTCCAGGTGGAAGCGCTCCTGCATCCGGCCGGCATCCTCGCGCAAATTAGCTGGCAGCGCCGCCATCAGCTTGTTCTGAGCGGCGATCATCGCGGCATCCAGCCCGAGCGCCGCGGCCGGGCCCGGCAACCCCGCGAGGAACAGCGCTTCCGCCTCGCCCTGCGACAAGCCGTTCAGGCGGACGCGATAACCGTCGAGCAGTCGATAGCCGCCCTCAGCACCGCGATCGGCGTAAACAGGAACGCCGGACGCCGCGAGCGCGTCGATGTCGCGATAAATGGTGCGCACCGAGACCTCGCAGGCTTTTGCGAGTTCGGGCGCGGTAACCTGCCTCCTGGCCTGGAGGGTGGTGAGGATCGACAGCATCCGGCTCGCGCGCATGATGCCTTAAACCATACCTGACACAGGATGTCAGGTATGGTCCGCTACAAGATGCGCCATCGCCAGCCGGCTTGAGGGGAGACTGCCATGACCGATCCGAACCGCATCACGCTGTATTATTCGCCGCAAAGCCGCGCCACCGGCACGCGGGTGCTGCTCGAGGAGCTCGGCGCCCCCTACGATCTCCACGTCCTCAACATGAAGGCCGGCGAGCAGCGCCGGCCGGCTTATCTTGCCATCAATCCGCTCGGCAAGGTGCCGGCGATCCGCCACGGCGAGGCGCTGGTGACCGAGCAGGTCGCGATCACGATCTATCTCGCCGACCTTTATCCGCAGGCAGGGCTGACGCCCGCGCTGAACGATCCGCTGCGCGGTCCCTATCTGCGCTGGATCGCTTATTACGGTTCATCGTTCGAGCCGGCGCTGATCGACAAGTTCATGCAGCGCGAACCGGCGCCGATCACGCAATCGCCCTATTCCGACTACGACACCATGCTCGGCGCGCTCGAGGCGCAATTGTCGAAGGGGCCGTACCTGCTCGGCGAGCGCATGACCGCCGCGGATGTCCTGTGGGGTATCGCGCTCAGCTGGACGATGATGTTCGGCATCGTTCCGAAGAAGGACGTGTTCGTCCGCTATTCCGGGCGCATGACCTCGCGACCCGCGTTCCAGCGCATCAATGCGGCGGATGACGAGATGGCTGCGCAGCATGCTGCGGCTGCGGGAGGATAAAGAGGCTAAATCTCACATGAACAAGCCGATCCATACGACCAACTGCTTCGACACGTTCATTCGGGTTGCCGAAGACTGTCCTGCTCGCTCCGGCGAGGAGCCGCCGCCGCGCGCAGGACAGCCGACGGTGGCCGCCTTGCAATATGCGATGATCACGAAGGCACCCTACAAGTACACGTCCGACGACGTGATCTTCGCGACCTCCGCGCCGGGTCGCGAACTCGATGCCAGGGCGACCAAGGCGGAGAAGAGCGCCGCCCGCGCAGCGTTCTTCTCGCGTGGGCAGGCCTGCATGCGTGCCTCAAGCCTCGGTAAGCGATTCGGCTGGGGCGTGCATGCGGACAGCGAAGGCCGCATCGCGATCTACGCCGTCGACAGCAAGCGCTATCAGGCGCTGTCGAGCGATCCAAAGCTCACGCAGGTACGCGCGATGCGGTCGAAACGGGGGTAATCCTCAAAACCGCGGCGGCCGCTTCTCCGCAAACGCCTTGATGCCTTCCTTGATCTCGTCGCCGCGCATGCTGTCGCGGTGGCGCTGGTCGGCGGCTTCCTGGTCGAGTTCGCCGCGGACGAATTCGTTGATCGCGCGCTTCATGCCGCGCATCGCCTGCGGCGCGTTGCCGGCGAGGATCGCCGCGAGCTTGTCGACTTCCTCGTCCAAAAATTCAACCGCCACCATCGCGGTGAGATAGCCGATGCGGAGCATCTCCGGCGCACTGATCTTCTGCGCTGTGAGGAATAGCCTCTTGGCATTGTCAACGCCGAGCCGTGTCACGTAGCGTTTGATGCCGCTCCTGTAGTAGTGCAGTCCGAGCCGCGCCGCCGGCATGAACATCTCGGCGGTGTCGACGCCGATGCGGAAATCGCAGGCGAGCGCGAGATCGGTCGCGCCGCCATAGACGCCGCCGTTGAGCCGGCAGATCGTCGGCACGCCGAGATCCTCCAGCCGGTTGACGACCACCTCGAACGCCGAGCCTGCGCTTTGCTGCTCCCTGGCGCTCACCGCACGCTCGGCGACCGAGTTGAGGTCGTAGCCCGCGGAGAAGGCGCGCCCGGTGCCGGTCAGCACCAGCACGCGGATATCAGGATCGGCCTCGATCCGGTCGAACAGTTTCATCAGCTCGCCGAGATCCTCGGCCTGGAGCCGGTTGAGATGTTTTGGCCTATTGAGGCGGATGGTGGCGCGCGCGCCGTCGAGTTCGAGCACGGGGCTAGAAGCCGCGTCGGCTGTGTCCGACATTCTTGTCTCCATTTACTTGTTTTCGAGCGCGCGGCGCTTGGCTTCCGCGTCGATGGTGTGGGCGAGATCGGGATGCCGCGCCATCAGCACGCGGAAGTCGACGAGGTCGAGCACCAGGAGCCGCGAGACCTTTGTCGTCGAGACATTGGCGCCGCGGATGTTGTTGCCGAGCAGCGCCATCTCCCCGAAGAAGGCGCCTTCGCCGAGCTGCACCTTCTTGCCGGGCAGGTCAACCTCGACCGCGCCGGCGGCGATGAAATACATGCAGTCGCCCTGCGCACCCTTCCGGATGATCATGGTACGCGCCGGCAGTTCCATGGTGCGCAGCATGTGGGTGACGTCGGCAATGGCTGCAGGCCCGAGCGCTGCGAAGAACGGCACCTTGCTGACGGATTCCCAGGTCTTGAGGAAATTGTCGCGCCGGGTCTCAGCGGCAAAGCCGGTGGCCAGGATACCGGTCCAGAGCCCAAACACCCCGAGGCCGGAGATCATCACCATGGCCGCGACGATGCGTCCGAGCGGTGTCACCGGCACGACGTCGCCATAGCCGGTCGTCGTCAAGGTCACCACCGCCCACCACAGCGCGGCCGGCACGCTGCCGAAGGTCTGCGGCTGTACGTCCCGCTCCAGGAAATACTCGGCGACGGAGGCGAGGAACACCACCATCAGGAAGATCACGAGCACGCTGACCAGCGGCCCCGATTCCAGCACCAGGACGCGACGGAGCTGCCGCAGGCCGGGAATGCCCGGCACGACCTTCAGGACCCAGAGCACGCTGAGCAGCCACGCCGTCTTCGGCTCCACGCCGACAACAAGCGCGACCGGCACAGCCAGTGCGCCCGTTGCGTCGACCAGTCCGGCGGAAGAGGACATGTAGAGCGAGAGACGCTTCTGCCGCGCCATGTGGCGCAGCCGGACCGCCCATTCGAACACGAAATAGGCGAGGCACGCCCATAGCAAGGCATCGACCCAGCGATGTGCGGTCTCATAGGCCGAATTGACCGTCAGCAGCACCATGCTGAGCACGCCGACGCCCACGGCCACATAGGCCGCCGTCGTCATGTTGCGGCCGGCCGTGGCAGTCACGAACTGGGCCAGAGTGGGGATCAGCGGCTTGGACATGTGTGCCAAAGTGCCCGCCCGGGCAGGGGCCGTCAACGACGTGCGCTGGCAGTCTGCAACATCGTCCAACGGAGAGCTCGGCGGGTGGCAGACCGCGCCGCTACTTGAAATGTGGCGGCTCGTCGTAGCCGCGGCGGCTGCTGAAAAAAAGCAGCATCATGAGACCGATGCCGACGAGGACGGAGAAGCCCGCTCCCAGAGCCAGTGCCACATAGCCTTCCGTCGGGATCGGCCCGCCTTCGATCGTCATTGCGGAATAGACGAAGTAGCCAACCGCCGCCAGCAATCCCAGAAGGACGATGATGAGGAGTGTACGCATGGCGCGTTCTCCCGTTGTATCCGGGAACCAACGGTCGTGGATCGGACCGGTTCCAGAGTGCCGGCCGGTGATTGACGGAGAAGGGGCCGGAAAGACCGCGCCCGGGGGGCCTCAAACCCGCTGGTCAGGCGCTCTGGGCCGTCTTCACCACGACGACATTGCTGTCGTCATGTTGGGGAGGGGCAGTATCCTGCGCGGCCTTTTCGGTCTCGGCGGCATGGCGCTTGAGGTAGTCGCGGCGCATCCCGATCTCGTCGCGCACGAACTCGTAGCCGAGCTTGAAGGTGTCGAGACCGTCGGTACTGATCGTGCCGTCTCGCAAGCCGATGACCGCGCCGCGCAGGATGCTCTCCAGCTCATCCTGGAGACATTCGAGCTGATCCAGCGAATGGGCATGCTCGATGCGCTCGCCGATATCGAGGATGGCGGTGGAGAGCTCGCTGGCTTTCTCCGGCGCGATTCGGGTGATCTTGGCGTAGATGGCGGCGAAGATCGAGCCGATGATGCTGAGCGCGGCGGCGCCCAGATATATCATGTCGCTGTACTTATCCAGGAACGACTTGGTGTCGTCGTTGATGTAATCGGCCGCCCCTTGATGCGCCATCACGAAGGCGTCCTTCTCGACGGAGGCCGGCTCGATCCTGGTGGCAAAGCCGTTGTCGAGCCCGAGCGCGGATTTGTTCTCGTAGACGGTGCGCGCCAGCTCGCCTGCCGTGGTCGCCGACATCCTGGATTGCGCCACCAGCAACCATTGGAGCCCGATCGTGTCGAGGTCGTCGTCCGGAATTTCAGGCGAGGCCGACAATGTGCCCGCGGTCAGCGTCTCTTCGGAAATGCCGGGGAATTTGCGCGCCAGCGCCTTGGCCTCGTCGATGGCGTTCAGCGTGAAGCCGCCGCGCCTGGCGGTCTGCTCGTAGGCCTTGTCGCGCACTGCTTTCGAGGCGTGGACGACGGCAACCACCGCGCCAAAGCCGCTCGCCGGTGCAAACAGCTTGTCGAGCGTTGTGCCCTGCGGCGCCATCTGGATCTTGGCAGTGTCAGATCCGTCGGGGATGTCGAGGATGCGACGGACGAAGGCGAGTGAGGATTCGTTCTCGGCGACGACGGCGACCTTCTTCTTCTTCAGCTCGGCTAGCGACTTGATCTTCCTGTTGCCGGGGCCGAGGAGGAGCACGAGATCGTGCTCGAGGATTGCAAGCGTGCGCGCCCGGAGCGGGACCTTGGCGTCCGTGCGCAGCACGGCGAGGTCGGCCTGCCTGCGGTCGAACTGCGCGAGCGCCTTGGCATTGCCGGGGTTGTTGACGATCTTGATCCGGAAGCGCGAGGCGTTGTTCTTCAGGACGATAGCGAGCTTGGCCGCGAACAGCGCCTCGTCGCTGTTGGGTGCGCCGACAGCGAAGGTCAGCGTCTCCGAATTGTGCCACATCGCGCGACCGCCCCAGACGGTGGCCAGCGACAACAATAGGGTCAGCGCGACATAGAGAAAGATCTGCTGCTGATTGGACTTGATGACCTTCGGGCGCTGCGGCGGCCGCTCGATTGGCGATGAGGTCGGGCCTTCAGTACTCATGGCAGCACTCTGGCCTTATTCTCGGGTGGCGGGCGGCTCGCGGATGCGATCGCGGCGGGCGCCTTGCAATTCCTAAGCGTCTGAAAAAAGAAAGATAATTCCCTACCTTCAATGATAGCTCGCCGAGACCTGAATGCAAATTTCGAGCCGAAGGTAACCTTACTCGGCCCGGCGCGGCGATTAGCCATCCTATCACCAGTTAGCCACAGTTGGCGATTTTCCGGTTCCCCCGGCTGCATTCCGTCGCGGGAGATGTCATAAATCGCAGGTCCCGGCGATTTGACCGGTCCAAGAAGAAGTTGCGCTGAACGCTCCAATTTTTTCTTGTCACGTCAATGAGGGCGTCAGCTTGTCGTTTCCACCCATGTCATCGGCGGTTCCGGTTGAAGCGCTCATTGGCTGGATGTTGCTGCTCACCTTCAAGCACATCATCGCCGATTTCGTCCTGCAAACCGCCTGGATGGCGCACGGCAAGGACCAGAAGCACGGCTGGGCGTTGCCGCTCCTGGTGCATTGCCTGATTCACCTTGCGGTTGCGCTGCCGCTGATCCTGATTGTCGCGCCGAAATTCTGGTTCGTGGCGCTGATCGATTTCGTGATCCACATCACGATCGACCGGGCCAAGGGGTTCATCTCGGCCAACCTGGGCGTCAACCAGGAGCACCCCTGGTTCTGGACTGTGATCGGCGTCGACCAGGCGCTCCACCACCTGACCGGCTTTGGTCTTTCCATCTTCATGGCGGCGAACTGAGGCTGGTTTTCCTCGGAGTGGCCGTTCGGCCTTATGGTTCTCGCGGCGATGCGAAGCATCGTCCGCCAGACGCGCCGCAAGCGGCGCGGGTCGCAGATCTGGCGAGGAATCCGGACCTCATCCTGAGGAGGCCGCGCAGCGGCCGTCTCGAAGGATGGCCACAGGGAGACCGCCAACCTGATTCTTCCGCCCGCCAAGCCGACTGATTCGCGGCCAGGGCGGCGCAATGACCCCGGGCGACTACCGGGCAGCGTGGTTAACCTTTCATTAGAGAATTGCGCTGCATCTTCCCAGTACGAGGGAGAACTGCAATGTTTTCAAGCCGCGACGCTTTTGAAAGCGATTTCTGCCCGGTCCGCGACGAACTCCTTGGCGAGATGTATCGCGCCAATGAAAGCGGTCTGCCGAGGCTGGTTGAGAGTGTTTCCCCTGACGTCCGCGCCAGGCTGGCGCTGTTCTGCTATCGCCGCAGCCATCTGCACTCGTTGGCGGTCGCGATCGCGGGCAGCTGCAGCGAGCGCGACCTGATCGAGAACGGGGGCCGGGTCGGCTCGACGCTCTACGCGCTGTCGCGCGAAGGCTCGGCCAAATCGTCGCCGTCGCCGTCGGGGGGCCGCAAGCCGATCACGCTGTCGACCAAGCCGCTCTCGGTGCTTGCACCGCTCGATGACGAGATCGACGACGAGATCAGCGAAGCCGTTCCGGCTTAAGTCGGCTCGATTATCGGCAGACCGAACTTCCGCCGCGCCATCGCGCATTCGGCGTCGCCCGGCATGCAGGTGCGGCACACGTCCGGCCGCACGGCATAGATGCCGCACGCCGTCGCCTTGCCGATCTCGCCCTGCAAGGCCGAACAGCGATCGCCTTCGCAGCGCATGCCGGATTGCCGCGCGTTGACGAGCTTTTCCGGAATAGCCGCAAGCTCCTCGTCGCTCTCGATCGAGAAGCGCGGCCAGTTCTCCGAATAGCCGCAGCACGCGCCGCAACTCTGGCAACAGCTCGACAGATCGATGGGGGAGGTCTCTTCCATCGTGCTCACGTGTCCTTCGGCGGGCCCCAGACCAGGCTCTGCCGCCATTTTGCGCGCAGCACGTCGCGCCGCTCCGGATATCGCTCGTCGAGATAAGTCGCGTCGACCACGCGGTCGGTGCGGAAGCTGCGGAAGTCGCTGCGCAGCTCGCACCAGGCCGCGAGCAGGCGGACCGCTTCGAGATAGCCGACCGAAATCGGCCAGATCATGCGCTCGCTGGGGCGGCCCTGCTCGTCGCGATAGCGCAGCAGGATCTTCTTGCCTTCGTGGATCTGGGTGCGCGTGCGCACCATGTCCAGGCGGTCAGGCTCCCTGTTCCAGCTCGGCCGTGCCCGGCTCGCGGGCTCAAGCACGAAGGGGCGCAGGCGCTCGGGGACGGTGTCGGCGATCTTGGCCATCAAATCCTCGGCAGCGCGCGCCAGCGCGGAATCGGCATGGCCCGCGACCCATTGCGCGCCCAGCACCGCCGCCTCGATCTCGTCGGGTGTCAGCATGAGCGGCGGGAGGTCAAATCCCTTCTCCAGGATATAGCCCATGCCCGCTTCGCCGCGGATCGGCACGCGCTGGCCCATCAGCGTTGCGATGTCGCGATAGATCGTGCGCTTCGAGGTCTCAAGTTCGGCCGCGATCGCATCCGCCGTCAGCGGCTTACGCGTTCGCCTCAGCACCTGGATGATCTGAAACAGCCGGTCGGCGCGTCTCATGACAATTCTCTCATCGGGGGCGGATCAGCAAACGGCGCTTGGATGCTGACAGGATGTTGGCAGCAGGGGAGTTCTATACCGGGACAACACATCGACTGAAGAGGATTTGTCCATGATCATTCCAACCCATTTCGGTCCGGTTGGTCCGTGGTGGCGCGCGCAGGCCTCGTTGCACGCCTCGCTGTATTCCTGGGCCTTCGGCCGCCTCATGTTTTTCGATCTCACCGTCGTCGACCTCCGCGTTGCGCTCGCGACCATGGTGACACGTTCGCTGCTCCAGGCCGCGGACGCGCTGGTCCGCCATGTGATGGGCCGTGCCTGGCGGGGGGCCCGTTTCGCAGAAGATATCACGGCTGCTGCCACCATGGTGGCAGCAGCCGGTCACTAGGTTCCGCCAACTCTTTCGCAGGTCCAGGAGAGCTCGCATGATCACGCTTTACGGCTTTGGCACCGGCTTCGGCCTGCCGGAAATCAGCCCTTTCGTCACCAAGACGGAGGTGCAGCTCAAGATGGCGGGATTGCCCTACCGGAAGGAGCGTGCCATGCCGCCGGCTTCGCCAAAGGGGCAGTTGCCTTTCATCGACGATGGCGGCGAGGCGATCGCCGATTCCACCTTCATCCGCGCCCATATCGAGCGGCGTTACGGCTTTGATTTCGACGCCGGCCTGTCGCTGGCCGAGCGCGCCCAGGCCTGGGCGTTCGAGCGCATGATCGAGCATCACGTCTACTGGGCGCTGGTCGGCGCGCGCTGGGTCGATCCGGTCAACTTCGCCAAGGGCCCTGCGCATTTCTTCGACGGCGCGCCGGAACACAACCGCGAGAAGCTGCGCGAGGATGCGCAGTTCCGGGTCGCCGAGAACTATCTGCTCTCCGGCCTCGGCCGCCACGCGCCCGATGACGATGTCGATCTCGCTGTGCGTTCGCTGTTCGCGCTCTCGGTGCAACTCGGCGACAAGGCTTATCTGATGGGCAGCAAGCCCTGCGGTGTCGATGCCACCGCCTTCGGCGCGCTCGGCGGAATCCTCACGCCGTTCTTCGAATCCACCCTGCGCCGGCGCGCGGAGGGATTTCCGAACCTCACCGCCTATGTGGACCGCATGATGGACACATACTATCCGGAGTTCGCCTGGACCCCGCTGCGGCAGGCGGCTTAGCGTTCAGAGCGTCCGCGGGCTCGGTGCAACCTTTCCCGCTTGCGGGGGAGGTCGGCGCGAAGCGCCGGGTGGCGGCTCTCACCGCCAGGGGACTTTTCTCCGTAAGTCTCGCACAATCCCAATGCGGAGGCACCCTCACCCCAACCCTCTCCCGCAAGCGGGAGAGGGAGTTCGGAGACACCGGGGTCCACGATACAAAACAAAAGAGCCGGCCCCTTGGGCCGGCTCTCGTCGTCCCACGACTGTTGCGGCTCTTACTTGGCGAGCGTGTACTTGCCGTCCTTCACCGTGAGCAGGATACGCGAGCGGTCGTCGAGGCCGAAGCGGTCCTTTTCGGTGAAATTGTAGACGCCCTGGCTCGCCGCAATTTCCTTCTCCGACAGCAGCGCCTGGCGGATCGCTTCGCGGAACTCCGGCGTACCGGGTTTCGCCGTCTTCAGCGCGGTCGGGATGACGCGCTTCAGGACCTCGAAGGCATCGTAGGAGTGGCCGGCGAACTGGCTGCGGCTGTTCGGGCCGTACTTGGCTTCATAGGCCGTGTTGAGCGCGAGACCCGGCTTCTTGGTCGCGGCTTCGTCCGGCTGATCCTCCGGGTCCATCACCGGCCCCGAAGCCATCAGCACGCCTTCGGCGGCCTTACCCGCGATGCGGATGAAGTCCATGCTGGCCGCGCCGTGGGTCTGGTAGATCAGGCCCTTGTAGCCGCGCTCGCGCAACTCGGTCTGCGGCAGTGCCGCGGCCGTGCCGGAGGCGCCGATCAGGATCGCGTCGGGATTGGCCGCAACGAGCTTCAGCACCTGGCCGGTCACCGACGTATCAGGGCGGGCAAAGCGCTCCTCATCGACCATAGTCATGCCCATCGGCACGCCCTGGGCCTTGAAGTCGTTGAACCAGAGATCGCCGTAGGAGTCGGAATAGCCGATATAGCCAACCGTCTTCACGCCCTTCGACTTCATGTGCTCATAGAGCACCTTGCCCATGATCGGTATAGGCTGCGGCATCGACACCGACCACTTGGCGCGCTCCGGCGTGATCGGGAACGGCGCAAGGCCGAAATGCGGAATGCCGGCTTCGTTGGCGACGTTGGAGATCGCGATCGACGGCGGGGTCGTCGACGAGCCCATGATGATGTCGGCCTTGGACTCGGTGACGAAGCGACGGGCGTTGGTGGTCGCGGTGGTCGGATCGCCGCCGTCGTCGAGCACGATGACCTTCAGCGGCACGCCGCCGATCTCCTTCGGCACGAATTCCAGCGCGTTGCGCTCGGGAATGCCGAGGGCCGCGGCGGGACCCGTGGTGGTCACGCTGATGCCAATGGTGACGTCGGCCGTCTGTGCCAGCGCGGGCAGGGCCGGCAGCGCCAGCGCAGCCGCGGTGATGGCGGCGGTCAGGTAGAAGCGTTTCATCTATTCCTCCCTTTACGCGTTCTTTGAAAGCAGAAATCGGGGGGTAATTCAGCCCCCTCTTTTGGTGATGCGGCGATTTAGCTCCCGATGAACTTCGCTACCATTTCCGGAGGAAACGGTGCCGATTTCAGCTTGTCGGGGTTAACGGGATCGCGGCCGACCAGGACGCGGGTCTCGAAGCCCTCGATCGCCAGCGCCTCGCCCTTGTAGACGTTGTGCTTCACCTCGAAACTCGAGCGCTTGATGCTCTCGATTTTCGTTTCGATGGCGATCCAGTCGCCATAGGTCGAGGGGATGTAGAACTTGGCCCGCGTGTCGACCATGGGGATCCCCACCAGGCCGTATTTGCGGACCAGGTCCTGCTTGGAGAACCCGGCGACCTCGAACAGGGTCGACGTCGAATCGTCGAACATCGCGAAATAACGCGGGTAGTAGACGATGTTGGCGGGGTCGCAATCACCCCACTGGATCTGGACGTCGCGCCGGTTCACGAACATGTGCTGGCCTTGCTTGCGTTGCGCCTTACTTCGGCGCCATGCGCAGCGAGCCGTCGAGCCGCACCACCTCGCCGTTCAGATAGGAATTCTCGACCATGTGCAGCGCGAGCGCGGCGAACTCGTCGGCGTTGCCGAGCCGGCGCGGGAATGGGATCGTGGCGGCGAGCGAGTCCTGGGCTTCCTGCGGCAGATTCGCCAGCAGCGGGGTGAGGAACAGGCCGGGCGCGATCGTCAGCACGCGGACGCCGAACTGCGCCAGCTCACGCGCGATCGGCAGCGTCATGCCGACGATGCCGCCCTTGGAGGCCGAATAGGCCGACTGGCCGATCTGGCCGTCATAGGCGGCAACGGAGGCCGTGTTGATGATGACGCCGCGCTCGCCGGTCGCCTGCGGCTCGAGCTTGGACATCTCGGTTGCGGCAAGGCGCAGCATGTTGAAGGTACCGATCAGGTTGACCTTGATCACCTTGTCGAAATCGGCGAGCGCCATCGGGCCGTCACGGCCGACCACGCGCTTTGCAACGCCAATGCCGGCGCAGTTGACCAGCACGCGGGCCGGGCCATGGGCCTTGCTCGCCTGCGCGATCGCGGCTTCAGCCGAGGCGGCGTCGGAGACGTCGCAGGTCACCGCCACGCCCTTGATCTCGGCGGCAACGGTCTCGGCAAGCTTGGTGTTGAGGTCGCAGACCGCGACCTTTGCGCCCTGCGCCGCCAGCTTTCGCGCGGTCGCCGCGCCCAGTCCCGATGCGCCACCGGTGACGATGGCAGCCTGATCCTTCAACAACATGACCTTCTCCTTTGGCGATGATTTCCTAGGCGACCGATATCACACGGCCCGATGGATTGGCAGCATAGAGCTCCTCGATCAGCGCGCCGCGATGCTCGAGCACCGCGCGCTGGTTGATCGAGCCCTTGTCGGTGACCTCACCCTTGTCGATCGAGAGCGGCGCATCCATCAGGATCGCGCGCGTGATCCGCGTCGAGGAGCCGGTGGCCGAAGAGAGGAAGCGCGTGAGGCGCTCGCGAAAAGCCTCGCGCACCAGCCGGTCGCGGGTGGTGACGGTGAGATCGTCGGCCGGCAGCGTCGGGTTGATCAGCCGGCAGCCGTCGAGATCGAGCAGCACGAGCGCGGAAATTTCGTCACGGTTGATGCCGGCGATGACGACGTCGCGCACCAGCGGTGCGCAGGCCGCGACGAAACGCGCGCGCAACGGGCCGACGCTGACCCAGGTGCCGCTTGCGAGCTTGAAGTCCTCGCTGACGCGGCCGTCGAAATCGAAGCCGGCGTTGAAATCGTCGGGATCGGACGGCTTGAGCGCATCGCCCATCTTGTAAAATCCTTCCTCGTCGAAGGATTTCGCGGTGATGTCGGGCTGGCGCCAGTAGCCGGGCATCACGTTCGGGCCCTTGGCGCGCACTTCCAGCTTGCCGTTGTTCGGCACCAGTTTTGCGTCATTGCCCGAGACCGGGAGGCCGACATGGCCGGAACGGCTGGTGCGCGGATTGACCGACATGAAGAACGGCGCGGTCTCGGTGGCACCGAGGCCCGTCAGCATCGGCACGCGATAGCCTTTTTCCTTCACCGCGAGTTCGTCGAGGCTGTTCCAGACGAAGGGCGAGAGCGCCGCGCCGGAAAAGAACATCGCGTGCAGCCGGTCGAAGAACTTTGCGCGCAGGCCCTGGTCGTCGCGCAAGTAAGGCAGGAGCGACTCGTAGCCCTTGGGCACGTTGAAATAGACCGTCGGCGAAATCTCCTGGAGATTGCGCACGGTCTCCTCGATGCCGCCGGGCATCGGCTTGCCGCCGTCGAGATACATCGAGCCGCCATTGTACAGCGTCAGCCCGATATTGTGGTTGCCGCCGAAGGTGTGGTTCCACGGCAGCCAGTCGATGATGACGGGCGGCTCGTCCTTGAGGAAGGCGAGCGTCTCGCGCAGCATCACCTGGTTGGCGCAGATCATGCGCTGGGTGTTGATGACAGCCTTTGGGTTGCCGGTCGAGCCCGAGGTCAGCAGGAACTTTGCGATCGTGTCGGGGCCGATCTTTTCGTGGACCACGTCGAGATCGTCGCGGACCGGCGTTGCCATGAGATCGGCGAGCAGAGTGACGTCGCGGCCCGGTACGCTGCCATAGGAGGCGGCAATCTCGGTGCCTGCCGAAACATTGGCGGCGAGTGGGTCGGCGAACTTGTCGGCGTCTTCAGCGAAGACGAGGCCGGGCGTCAGCAGCTTCATCAGGTAAGAGAGCTTGCCGTAATCCTTCGACACCAGCGAATAGGCCGGCGATACCGGGCAGAACGGAATGCCGGCATAGAACGCGCCGAAGGCCAGCAGCGCATGGTCGATCGAATTGCCGGAGAGAATGACGACCGGCCGTTCCGCCGACAGGCCGCGCTGGATCAGGCTCGAGGCGATGTGCCGGCTCGCGGTGAGCAGCTCGGCATAGGTGATCTTGCGCCAGCCGCGGCCGCCTTCACGCTCCGCCATGAAGACGCGGTCCGGCGTCGTCTTGGCCCAGTGATGCAGGCGATCGGTGATACGGACGGGATAATCGCCGAGCGGCTGCTTCGGCCGCAGGTAGATCGTGCCGTCGTCGCGCCGCTCGATATCAACGGCGGGATCGCCGAATGAGATCGGCCGCAGCGGAGAATTGCTCGCGCCGCGCTCTGTGCTGGAAGAGGACGGCTGCGCGCTCATGACTTCGGCTTTACCTTGGCGGTCTTGTGCTCGAGGAATTCGCGGATCCTGCGCTTCGCCTCCTTGTCGCTCTGCGCGACGGTGGCCATCAGCGATTCCATCAACAGGCCGGTCTGCGGATTGGCCTCGGCGATCATCGGCAGCGCCTGGAGCACGGCGAAATTCGTCAGCGGCGCGTTGGCGGCGATCTTGGTCGCAAGCTCCAGCGCCTTAGGTAGGCCGTTGCCGGCCTCCGTGACATATTGAGCAAAGCCGTAGGAGGCGCCTTCGGTCGCGCTATAGACGCGGCCGGTCAGCATCATGTCCATCATCCGCGCTACGCCGATCAGCCGCGGCAGCCGCACGGAGCCGCCGCCGCCGACGAAGATGCCGCGCTGCCCCTCGGGCAGCGCGAAATAGGTCGAGGGCTCGGCGACGCGGATATGCGCCGCGCAGGCAAGCTCGAGTCCGCCGCCGATCACGGCGCCCCTGAGCGCCGCGATCACGGGCACGCGACTGTATTGGATGCGGTCGAACACCCGGTGCCACATCTGCGAATGCAGGAGGCCACCGGTCGCGTCGTGGTCCTGGAGTTCGGAGAGATCGAGACCGGAGGAGAAATGATCACCGATGCCGTGGATGACGACCGCGCCGATATCCTCGGGCAGAGACGCAAAACATTTGCCGATTTCCAGGATGATGCCGTCGTTGAGCGCATTGCGCTTGGCCGGCCGGTTCAGACCCACGGTCAGAACCCGGTCCGCCCTCTCGATCCGGAGCAGCCCGGAGGCACCCGCGCTAGCGGTGTCGGCGTTTCCCTGTGTCATTTGCGTCCTTATCAGAATAGTTATGTTGTATAACGAATTCTCAGGGAGTCAATAAGGGGACGAGTTCTTCGCTCGTCGAGGGGGCTGGGCGAAACGCGTCCCGGATGCCGCCCAAGAGGGCAACAGCCTCGCCTGCGCTGCTGAGGCAGTTCCCTGTCGCTAGCCCATCGCCACTCCGGCGCCCCTCGCACCGTGCTCGCGTTGGTCGAGCCACAACGTGCCGAGCGCGAACGCCAGCCAGCCGAAATCGTAGGCGAAGCCCATGATCAGAACGATCCAGCCGGAAAGCGGTCCGACGGCCGCGCGATCGATAAATTCCGACAAACTCGCTGCGGGCGTCGGATGGATTGCAATCTTGCCGTAATAGGCGACGGCCTGGATGGCGAGGATCCAAACGTAGTTGCGACGCAGCCGCCGCCCCGCAGCGCGGACGAACGAAATGTGATGGCGAGGCGCGGTATAGTCGCGCGCAAGAACGGTCTGCCAGCCGTCGTCGTGCACTTCGCCCGTGAACATCGGCGCGTAGAAATTCTTCTCCAGCCAGCGGGCGCGGGCGCGCCAGACGTTGAAATAGCGATAGCGCCGCGCCTCCATCGCGAGAAACGCGGCAAGCAGCAACCCGACGAGCACAAGCGGCAGCGGCGATGCTTGCGGGCTCGAAAAGGTCGTCGAGAGCGCAATGCCCATTGTGACGATCGCCCAATTGGTTGTGTTGTCGAGCCGCGTTCGCCAGATCGTCGAGCGATAGACCTCGCCCCGGTAGAGATGGGCGATGGCGCCCATTTCGGCAGAATCGAAGCTGTGTCGTGGATTCGAGTCGGTGGAAGCCATTGCGGACATGGTGGCACTCCATGGTCTGCGCAATCTTGCGCGAGCCGTATCCTGGACCCGCCCGGAGCGGCGTCAAAGGCGGATTCGGCTGCCACCTCGTCATAAGTGACCAGCAAGTGGCCCGGATGAGCGAGGCGATATCCGGGGTTGGTCGCCGTTGTCCCGGATGTCGTAACGCTCATCCGGGCTAAATTCGTTGTATTGGCCCGCTCACATCACCTGATGCACATCCACGACCACACGGTCGGCGTGGCGCGCGGCTGAGGCCACGAAGATGTGCTCCATCAGCCAGCGATACTTCTCATTCCCCGTTTCGAACCGCGGCACGGTGCGGAAATAGATCAGTTTTGGATCGACCGGCTCGCCGCGCTTGAGCTTTTGCAGAAGCTCGAGCGGGCCGAAGCGCATGCCCTTGTTCTCGACATAGACGATGGCGCCGTCGTCGGTCCCGAAGGCGTATCTTGCTTCGAGATCAATCAGCTCGTTGGGGCGGATGGTCTGGAAGTCGGCGCCGAACGGCAGCACCTTGCCGCTGATCGCGCCTTTCACTGCACCGCCGATGATCGGGATGATGCGGCGTACGCCGATGCCGGTCTCGCCGGCGGTGACGACATCGCCGATCTCGGCGGTGATGGTGAAGACGTATTTTGTCTCGAGCGTGGGGGGCATGGGTCACCTCTAACGTGGGACGCGGTTTCTTCGCCTCTCCCCGCCTGCGGGGAGAGGCCGAAAATTCAAGCGCAGCTTGAATTTCGGGTGAGGGGGAGTCTCCGCGAGTCCAACTGTCACCGTCCCCGCGGAGGCTCCCCCTCACCCCAACCCTCTCCCCGCAAGCGGGGCGAGGGGCTCATCGCCATCGCGGCGAATAGCGCACGCTCACAACGTCAATTCGCCATCATGCGTGTCGGCAGCCACGTCGCCAGCAGCGGGAAGGCGATCAAGATGACCAACCGCACCAGGTCCGTCGCCACGAACGGGATCACGCCTTTGAAGATGGTGGAAAAGGAGACGTCCTTCACCACGCTCTTGATGACGAAGACGTTCATGCCGACCGGCGGATGGATCAGGCCGAGTTCGACCGTCATGACGATGATGACGCCGAACCAGATCGGGTCGAAGCCGAGATGGGTGATAACAGGGAAGATGATCGGCACGGTGAGGATGATCATCGCCATGGCGTCCATCAGGCAGCCGAGCACGAGATACATCACCATGATCAGCGCCAGCACACCGTAGGGGCCGAGCCCGAGCCCGGTCAGGAATTCGGTCACCTTCTGCGGCGTCTGCGTCACCGTGAGGAAGTAGCCGAAGATCAAGGCGCCGATCAGCACGGTGAACACGGCGGCAGCGGTACGCGTCGCCTGGAGCAGCGAGGCCAGCACCTTCTCGCGGTCGAGCCGTCCCGTGACGATGCCGATGATGAAGGCGCCCGCGGCGCCGACGCCGCCGGCTTCCGTCGGCGTGAAGCGTGGCAGGAATGGCAGGCCGTAGAGGCCGCCGATAACGAACACGAACAGCAGCACCGGCGCCCAGATGTCCTTCAAGCCGGCAAAGCGCTCGCGCCACGGCAGCACCTTGCCTTTGGGCAGGAAATCGGGGCGGAAATAGCCGATCAGGCCGATCGTGATCATGTACATCGTCATCGCCAGCAGGCCCGGGATGATGCCGGCGATGAAGAGCTTTCCAATGTCCTGCTCGGTGATGATGCCGTAGACCGCGAGCACGGTGGAGGGCGGCAGCATCGCGCCCAGCGTGCCGCCGGCGGCGATGACGCCGGTGGCGAAGGACTGCGGATAGCCGAAGCGCCGCATCTCTGGGTAAGCGACGGCTGAGAAGGTCGCGGCGGTCGCCACCGACGAGCCGCAGATCGCGGCAAAGCCGCCGCAGGCGCC
>JAEYRD010000065.1 GCA_023435725.1 Pseudomonadota bacterium
GTATTTGGTCTACTACAACAACTTCAGGCCTCATCAGGCCCTTGGCGGCAAGACGCCAAAGGAATTTGCCGCCGAAAAGACCGAAACCAATCGATCAGCGAATTGATGAACTTGCACAATTGCGAGCGGAGCGAAGCAATCCAGAATCCCTCCGCGGCGCACTCTGGATTGCTTCGCTCCGCTCGCAATGACAGTGTGGCTAACAGTGTAACCTCACGCGTTCCCGCGATCCTCGCGGAACAGATCCAGCTTCTGCTGCACAGGCCGATCCGAGAAGCTGAACAGCACGGCGTCGGCATCCGCTTCGTGCGTGACCCATTGCCAGCTCGGCACCACGAACAGATCGCGCGGGCCCCATTCGAAAGTTTGATCGCCGATGCGGCTGCGGCCCGTGCCTTCGATCGGACAGAACACAGTGGCATCGGTCGCGCGATAGCGCGCGGTCTTGAAACCCTTCGGCAGCAGCTGGATGAAGGTGCCGATGGTCGGCATCGCGAAATCGCCGGTCTCGGGGTTGCTGAACTTCAGCTTCAACCCGTGGCAGGCGTCCCACTCCTGGCTCGTTTGGGCTTTCTCCAGCGCCTCGCGCGTATAGGTGTAAGGGTAGCTGAAGATCGGCGAGGTCTTCGAGCTCCGTTTCACGTCGACCGGCAGCAGGTTGTGGCCGTAGCGGGCGAAGCTGTCGCCGACAGGCTTGGTGATCTTCTGCTGGTCTTCTTTCGACCCTTCCGCAAAGGAGCAGTCGAAGAACTGGACGAGGGGAATGTCGAGGCCGTCGAGCCAGAACATCGGCTTGTCAGTCTCGTTGGAATGATCGTGCCATGTCATCGACGGCGTGATGATGAAGTCGCCTGGCTCCATCGCGGTGCGCTCGCCGTCCACCGCGGTGTGAGCGCCCTTGCCTTCAAGCACGAAGCGCAGCGCCGACTGGCTGTGCCGGTGCGCGGGCGCGACGTCGCCGGGCACCACCATCTGCACGCCGGCATAGAGCGAGGTCGTGATCTTGGATTGCCCGCGCAGGCCCGGGTTCTCCAGCACCAGGACGCGCCGCTCCGCTTCCTTGGCGGTGATCAGCTTGCCGGCTTCCGTCATGTAGTCGCGGATGACGTCGAACTTCCACAAATGGGGCCGACAGGCGCTTTTCGGCTCCGGCGTGATCAGGTCGCTCATCACCGTCCACAGCGCGGTGAGATTCTCGCCGTCGATCTTCTTGTAGAACGCTTCGCGTTCCGGCGTCTTGGTCACGGCTTCCATGGCGCGCCTCCCGTGGTTCTTCGTTGATTGACAGCATACTGACAATCTTTGTAGCGTCAATGGCAGCTATATAACGCTGTCACGGCGGGTTCTCGCTTCGCGGGCCCACGGAATGACGAACGAGAAAATTCACGGGAGGGTTCCGATGAAGCTGCATGGCTATTTCCGCTCCAGCGCCGCCTATCGCGTGCGGATCGCACTCAATCTGAAGGGCCTCGGCGCCGAGCACCTGCCGCATCACCTGCGCAAGGGCGAGCAATGCGCGCCCGCCTATCTCGCCATCAATCCGCAGGGGTTGGTGCCGGCGCTGGAGGACGATGCCGGCGCGGTGCTGACCCAATCGGTAGCGATCATTGAATGGCTCGACGAGACGCACCCCAATCCGCCGCTGCTGCCGAAGGATCCGCTGCGGCGTGCAAAGGTAAGGGCGTTCGCGCTGGCGATCGCCTGCGATACTCATCCGGTGCAGAACCTGAAAGTGCTGGCGCGGCTGCGCGAGCTCGGTCTTGCCGAAGAGAAGGTTCAGGCGTGGGCGGCATGGGTCAACCGCGAGGGGCTGTCGGCCTGCGAGGCGCTGGTCAAGGATGAGCCCGGCCCGTTCTGCTTCGGTGATGCGCCGACGCTCGCCGATCTCTGCCTGGTGCCGCAGCTTGCCAATGCGCGCCGCTTCGGCGTCGATGTGTCGGCTTATCCGCGCCTGCTCAAGGCGGAGGCCGCCGCCAAGGCGCTGCCGGCCTTCGCCAACGCCGCACCGGAGAAGCAGCCCGATGCCGAGTAAGCCTCTTCTTCCGATCACGATGGACGCGGTCTATGCCGCGCCGGGCTATCTGTTCCGGCGCATGCAGCAGATCGCGGTCTCGATCTTCATGGAGGAGTGCAAGGCGTTCGATCTTACGCCGGTGCAATATGCGGCGCTGATCGCGATCCACACGCATCCCGGCATCGATGCGACGCGGCTGTCGGCCGTTATCGCCTTCGACCGCTCCACGCTCGGCAGCGTGATCGAACGGCTTCAAGCCAAGGACTATATCGAGCGCAAGCCGGCGCCCGAGGACAAGCGGATCAAGCTGCTCTACCTCACCAAGTCCGGCGCGGCGATCCTGCGCGAGATCATTCCGGTGGTCGAGCGCGCCCAGGCGCGCATGCTGGAGCCGCTCAAGCCTGCTGACCGCAAGGCGCTGATGGGGCTCCTGGTGCAACTCGTCGATCTCAACAACGAGGCGTCACGGGTGCCGCTGCGGGCCGAGGATGCGCTTGAGCATCTGGGAAAGGTGGGGTGAGGCGGATCTCACGTCGTGCCTCAAGCACTGCTGTCATGCCCCGGCTTGACCGGGGCATCCAGTACGCCGCGGCTCCTCCGTAATTCACTGCCGCGTCGGAGTACTGGATCGCCCGGTCATCAAGCCGGGCGATGACACTGAGGGGGTGGTTGCGCCGCGCCTCGTACGACTGCCAGGCCCCTACATCCGCAACAACGCCTGCCGATCAATCTTCCCCGTACCGGTCTTCGGCAACTCGTCGATGAAGATCACCTCGCGCGGGTACTTGTAGGGCAGCAGCTTGCCCTTGACATAGTCTTGCAGCCTGCGTGCTGCCTCGCCTTGATCAGCGGCGCGGTTGTTCATCACTACAACCGCCTTCAACGTCATGCGCCGATCCGGCAGCTCGGCCGCGAACACTGCGCATTCGCGGATGTCAGGGTGGTCGGCGAGGCACAGCTCGACCTCGAGCGGATAGACCCACTGGCCGGAGATCTTGATGAGATCATCGGCGCGGCCGCGAAAGAAGTAGAAGCCGTCACTGTCGCGGATGAAACGGTCGCCGGTGTAGATCCAGCCGCTCTCGCGGATCGTCTCGGCGGATTTGTCCGGCCGGTTCCAGTATAGCGGCGTGTTGGAATCACCGCGCACCCACAGGATGCCCTCCTCATTGTCGCCGACGTCGCGGCCATCCTTGCCGCGAAGCACGACTTCGTAGCCGGGCACGCGCAGGCCGGCGGCGCCGAGTTTCTTCTGCCCCTCGCGGTTCGAGAGATAGATGTGCAGCACCTCGGTCGAGCCGAGCCCTTCGACGATCTCGATGCCGGTGAGCGTCTTCCAGCCGTTGAAGACTTCGGCTGACAGAACTTCGGCCGCGGAGAGTGCCATGCGCAGCGACGAGAAGTTTGTCAGTTGTGCACCCTCGGCCTTGGTCAGCGAGGTGTAGAGCGTCGGCAGGCCGAAGAAGACCGTCGGCTTGTATTGCTCGATCGCCGCGAAGATCGATGCCGGCTTCGGTTGCCCCGGCAGCAGCAGCGTCGCCGCACCGGCGGCGAACGGGAAAGTGATGGAATTGCCGAAGCCATAGGCGAAGAAGATCTTTGGCACGGAGAAGCAGATGTCGCCGGGCGTCAGCTTCAACACGTTCTGCGCGAAAGCGACCTCGCTATAGGCCATGTCGTGCTGGAGATGCACGATGCCCTTGGGCCGCCCCGTCGAACCGGACGAGTACATCCAGAACGCCATTTCGTTGCGATGCGTCGGGGCTTCGGTGAGCTCGGTCGGGAATCGCGTGAGCCAGCCTGCCGCCGCGATCGCGTTCGGCGCGGCGTGATCGCCTACCGCGCCATTCACGAGGATCAGCGTATGCAGGTTTGTGTCCTTGCAGGCCTCCGCGTTGAAGCGCGCGCAGAACTCGGCGTCCGCGACTGCAACGGTCGCGCCGGAATCGGCGAGATAGAACTGCAGCAGGTCCGGCGGCGTCAGCGTGTTGATCAAGAGCGGCACAAAGCCCGCGCGCACCGCGCCGAAGAAGGCGGCGGGATAGGCCGGCGTGTCGTCGAGGAACAGGAGTACGCGATCGCCGCGCTTCAGACCGAGCGATGCAAAGCCGTTGCCCCAGCGGCAGGCTTCCGCGCAGAGTTCGGCGTAGCTGCGTGTGCCTGCCGGACCAATGAGCGCGAGCTTGTCGCCACGGCCTTTGGCGAGATTGTCGAACAGCACGCGGCTGGCGTTGTAGGTTTCCGGAGCGGCAAAGCCGATTTCGCGCGCGCCCGGGCTGTCGGCGGGCACCCGGTCGCGAATCTCGTTGCTCATGCCGCGTCCCCGCCGTTCCTGGCGGCCTCGTAACGCGCCATGAACTCCGGCGACATCGCCCGCAGCCGGGAATCGTCGATGCGGCCGGACCGCGTGATGTAGCTGTAGGCGAAGTCCATCAGGTCGAGCTTCATGTGCTCGGCGAAATTCTCGTACCAGCCGGCCGAGGTGCGGGCGGCGTCGACGAGCTTCTGCACGACAGGCTTGCGCGCGGCCTGGTAGCGATGCAGCGCGGTCGAAAGATGCGCGTCCGATTCCAGCGCCTTGACCAGCGCAATGGCATCCTCGATCGCGAGCCGCGTGCCCGCGCCGATCGAAAAATGCGCCGAGTGCAGAGCGTCGCCGATCAACACCATGTTCTTGAACGACCAGTGCTCGTTCCAGACCCAGGGAAAGTTGCGCCAGACCGATTTGTTGGAGACGAGGCAGTGGCCGCCGAGCGTGTCGGCGAATATCTCCTCGCAGACGCCCTTGGACTGCTCGACGTCCTTGTAAGCAAAGCCATAGGCCTGCCAGGTCGCGTGGTCGCATTCGACCAGGAAGGTGCTCATGGTTGGCGAGTAGCGGTAGTGATGGGCGTTGAAGGCGCCGCGGTCGGTCTTGACGAAAGTCTGCGACAGCGTGTCGAAGCGCTTCGAGGTGCCGTACCAGGCGAACTTGTTGGAGGAGTAGGACAGCGATGTGCCGAAATCGCCCTCGAAAGCGCGGCGCACCAACGAGTTCAGCCCGTCGGCCGCGACGATCAGATCATGGCCGTTGAGCTGGTCGATCGCATGGATCTGGGTGTCGAAACGCGGGGTGACACCGGCATCGAGCGCGCGCTGCTGCAGGAACCTCAAGAGCTCGAGCCGGCCGATCGAGGAGAAGCCGACGCCGTCCACGGCGACGCTGTCGCCGTGGAGGTTGAGCGTGATGTTCTCCCAGCTCTCCATATGTGGCGCGATCGCATCGACCGTCTCGGGGTCGTCGGCGCGCAGGAATTCCAGCGCCTGATCGGAGAACACGACTCCAAAGCCCCAGGTTGCGTCGGCCGGGTTCTGTTCGAACAGGTCGACCTGATCCTCGGGGTGCCGCTTCTTCCAGAGATAGGCGAAGTAGAGCCCACTGGGCCCTCCGCCGATCACGGCGATCCGCAACGTCTGCCTCCCTAATTGACAGTATACTTACTATTTGGGGGTAGACTAATGTGCTCCGGCATCCGGCGCCAGTGGAATTATCGGCAAGGCGAGGCGCGCCGCAACTCGCTCTCGGACACGCGTATGGCGTGTGCCCGAAGCCGTTGGGTTCAAACCATAGCCAAACCGCGCGGGCTTGGCCATCCGCGTGTCAGACGCAGCGCTTCACCCAGACTCCGTTTACCAGCACGGTGGTGCAGCCTGTGGCAGGAACCGGCCCGCGAGACAACGACGGCGGCTTTCGGCCCGGCGCAGCCGGCGCGATCGATGCCGCGAGCGTATGCCGGCGCGCGCAGCCAATCATCGTCGCGCGCTCCGGCGCGTCATCAAGCCCCGCCTTATCGCGCCGCGAACGGCGCCAGCACGTCCTTGCAGGCTGGCGACAGCGATGCTGCATTGCTCGCGATGCATTGCACGATGCGGCCGCCGCCAGGCTGGACGCCCGCGCACAGCGTGCGAATGTCGGCGCCGCAGGCCGATCGGACGATGAACAGCTCTTCGCGCGGCCGCAGCGGGCGCAGAACGATCACAGTCGGCACAGCCGCCGGTGCCGCTGCCGCAGGAGCGGCGCCGGCAGGCGCTGTCGTTGCTGCTGCGCCGCCTCCGGCTGCGGCGCTCACGGCCCTAGCGCAGGCAGCCGACACCTTCGCCTTGTTCTTCTCCAGGCACTCGAGCGCCGGTGCGCCGCCGGGCGGTACGCTGGCGCAGACCTTGGGATAGTCGGCGCGGCAGGCGCTCTTGACCGCGGAGACCTGGGCGCCGCTCGGCTGCTTTGGCTGCGCCGTTTTCGGAGCCGCGCTAGCTGCCGGCCTGGCTGCGGGTTCGGCGGCCGGCGCCGCTTCGGTCTTTGCCGGTTCAGATTTGACGGGGGCGGCTTCGGTCTTCGGGGCCGCGGCGGGCTCGACCGCGCGAACCGCGGCTTGGCATCCCGACGACAGGCTGGACATGTTCTTCTGCAGGCATTGATACGCTTCCGTGCCGCCAGGCGTTACGCTCGAGCAGTGCGCGATGAAATCCGAGCGGCATGCTGACCGGATGGCGCTCTTCTGAGCCTCGGTCGGCGCTTGCGCAAACGCGCCTGCTGCAGTTGCGAAGAGAATTGCCGCCAACAACGCGTTACGCATTGATGCATGTTTCAACGTGTTGAACATTTGAATGAATTCCTGCCCTGTCGGTAACGCCGACGCATCATGAAAAGTCATGCAAATAATCGTCGCGAGCAACGTCGCATACGGCATCATTGGCCGCTTTAGCTACTACCGCAAGTAGATTATACCGGCGCAAATGGCGAGGTAATTACGTCATCAGAGCTTGACCATCCGCTTGCCGCGGTTCTCGCCCGCAAGCAATCCGATCAGCGCTTTCGGCGTGTTCTCCAATCCATCGATGATATCTTCCTGCACCTTCAGCTTGCCGGACTTGACCCAGGCCTGCAGGTCGGCGAGCGCGCGCTGGCTCTCCTTCATGTAATCCATCACGATGAAGCCCTGCATGACGAGCCGCTTCACCACGATCAGCCCGGGCACGCCACGCGGGCCGTGCGCCGACGGCACGCCGTCATATTGCGAGATCGCGCCGCAGCAGGCGATGCGCCCGTAATTGTTCATCTGCGGAATGCAGGCTTCGAGAATGTCGCCACCGACATTGTCGAAATAGACGTCGATGCCTGTCGGCGCAGCCGCACGCAACGCCTTGAACACCGCACCGTCCTTGTAGTCGACGGCGGCGTCGAAGCCGAGCTCGGAGGTCAGCCAGTTGCACTTGTCGGCGCCGCCGGCGATGCCGACCACGCGGCATCCCCTGATCTTGGCGATCTGACCGACGATCGAGCCGACCGAGCCTGCGGCCGCCGAAACCACGACGGTCTCTCCCTCCCTGGGCTTGCCGACCTCCAGCAAGCCGAAATAGGCGGTGAGGCCGGCAATGCCGAACACGCTGAGCAGATGCGTCATCGGCTCCAGCTTCGGCATCTTTGTGAGATGCTTCGCCGGCACCGCCGCAAACTCCTGCCAACCGGTATCGCCGAACACGATGTCGCCGGGCGCAAGCTCCGGCGCTTTCGAGCTGACGACCTCGGCGATGGCGCCGCCGGCCATCACGCTGTTGGCTTCGACCGCCGAGCGATAGGTCGCGCCGTGCATCCAGGCGCGGTTGGCGGCGTCGAGCGAGATGTAACGCACGCGCAGCAAGGCCTCGCCGTCCTTCGGCTCGGGTATCGCACCTTCGACCAACTTGAAGTGTTCGGAACCGAGCTTGCCGCTGGGCTTTTCCACCAGAAGTATCTGGCGATTGGCGTTGCCGCTCATGGCGTTTCCCTCTTTGTGTTTGGCGATTATTGATGCAGCCGCCGCAAGCAAAACGTGCAAGCCGCATTCGTTGTGCGTTGCGTGAAGGCTAGATCGCGCGTCCGTGTTTCACAACGGGAACATCCGGCCAACGCCATCACACGCCGAGCGTGTTGCGTCGCCGTCATATCTGCGACATCATGAAGCGCCGGTGTACGTTGGGGGTAAGCTATGTCGAACAGGTTTACGCAATACATCCTGGCCGCGATGGTGCTGGGCATCGTCATGGGCTCGGCGATCTACAACTTCCTGCCCGATACGCGAGCCGACTGGGCTTCCTCCATCAACCTGATCGCCATGATGTTCCTGCGCCTGATCAAGATGATCATCGCGCCGCTGGTGTTCGCGACTCTCGTCGGCGGCATCGCCCATATGGGCTCGGGCGCCAAGCTCGGACGCATCTTCGCCAAGACCATGGGCTGGTTCGTCAGCGCCTCCTTCGTCTCGCTGATGCTGGGCCTCATCATGGTCAATCTGCTCCAGCCCGGCGCGAACTTCCCCGGCACGCTGCCTGACAAGGCGCAGTCGACCGGCCTTCCCGTCTCGGCTTTCTCGATCGAGAAATTCCTGACTCATCTGATCCCGACCTCGATCGCGGACGCGATGGCGCAGAACGAAATCCTCCAGATCGTGATCTTCGCCGTGTTCTTCTCGGTGGCGATGGGTGCCATGCCCGAGCGCTCCAAGCCGATTCTGTCGCTGATTGACGACATCTCCCACATCATGCTCAAGGTCACCAGCTACGTGATGCTGTTCGCGCCGCTCGCGGTCTGGGCCGCCATCACCGCGACCGTGGCCAGGAACGGCCTGCTGGTGCTCTGGAAGCTCGTCGTCTTCATGGGCGGCTTCTATCTCTCGCTTCTGCTCCTGTGGGGTATCCTGGTCGTCGTCGGTTTCATCGTGATCGGGCCGCGATACAGCCATCTGTTGCGGCTGATCCGTGAGCCGCTGATGATCGCGTTCTCGACCGCGAGCTCGGAGGCCGCCTATCCCAAGACGCTGGAGGGCCTGACTCGGTTCGGCGCCTCCTCGCGGATCTCGAGCTTCGTGCTGCCGCTCGGCTACTCCTTCAACCTCGACGGCACGATGATGTACTGCACTTTCGCCAGCATCTTCATTGCGCAGACCTACCACATCGAGATGTCGCTTGCGACGCAACTCGCCATGCTGGCAACGCTGATGATCACCTCGAAGGGCGTCGCCGGCGTGCCGCGTGCCTCGTTGGTGGTGATCGCATCTACGCTCGCCCAGTTCGGCATTCCGGAGGCGGGCCTGTTGATGATCATGGGCATCGACACCTTCCTCGACATGGGCCGTAGCGCCACCAACGTGATCGGCAACTCGCTCGCGACCGCCGTGGTCGCGAAGTGGGAGGGCGAGCTCGGGCCCGAGCACGCGTTGGGACCGGACGAGGCCGTGCCCGGCGACATGGTGCCGGGCGAAGTGCCCGCGATGGCCGGCCATTGACGGGAGTGCGTCATGCGCCTTTCAACGGCGATTTCGGGCAGCCTGTTGCTGGCGGCGTGTCTGCTGTCAACCGGCGCCTTGGCTCAGACCTCCGGCAGCGAAGGGCTTAGCCCGACGCTGTCGGCCATCAAGGGCAGCCACACGGTGCGGCTCGGCTATCGCGAGAGCTCGCCGCCGTTCTCCTTTCTCGACCAGGCCAATCGTCCGATCGGCTACAGCCTCGAGCTCTGCGAGGCCATCGTCGAGGAGATCGGCATCGAGGTCGACGATCCCAATTTGAAGATCGACTACGTCAAGGTCACCTCGGACGACCGCATCGACGCGGTGCTCCAGAACAAGATCGATCTGGAATGCGGCTCGACCACGGCCAATGCCGAGCGCGGCAAGCGCGTCGCCTTCTCGCCCCTGATGTTCGTTGCCGGCACCAAGCTGATGGTGCCGAAGGCGTCCAGCGTCCAGTCGCTGACCGATCTGAAGGGCAAGACCATCGTGGTAACGAAAGGCACCACGAACGAGCAGGCGATACAGGCGGCCGACAAGAAGTTCTCGTTGGGGCTGAACATCGCCGTCGGCGCCGACCACGAGCAGTCCTACCAGATGCTCGCCGACGGCAAGGCCGATGCGTTCGCGACCGACGACATCCTGCTTTACGGCCTGATCGTGCGGCACAAGGCGCAGGACAAGTTCCGTGTCACCGGCGATTACCTGTCCTACGATCCCTACGGCATCATGTTCAGGAAGGGTGAGCCGCAACTCTCAGTCGTGGTCGAGCGCACTTTCCGCAAGCTCGGCTCCAACCACGACCTGGTCCCGCTCTACAACAAATGGTTCACCGCGCGGCTTCCGACCGGCGAACGGCTGAACGTGCCTATCTCGCTGCAATTGGAAGAGGCGTTCAAGTCCATGGACGATTCCGCGAGCGCGAATAATTAGAGCGATTTGTGTTTCCAGCGTTCGCACCGCGATCTCGCACCACCTTCTCCGCGTGCGGAGTGCTCAGCGCGTCTCTCCAAACACCCGATCCAGCGCCGCATCGTACGTTGCCTGTACCAGCTCCGGATGCAGCTTCGCCAGCGCCTCCATCATCACGCCGGAATTGATCTCGAGCACACGCCACTCGCCATCTACACGAACCACGTCGATCGAGGCGAAGGCGATGCCGATGGCGTTGGCGGCATCGATGGCGATCCCAGTGCACTCCCCGCGCACCGCGTCATCATCGAGGAGAATTGGCCGAGCGCCGGCGTCGAGATTGTGCCGCCAGTTCAGGATGCGCAGCTCGCCCTTCGGGACGATCGCGTTCAACTCGTGCGCCGTGACCTCGCGGAGCTGCTTGTCCTGTCCCGTCCGAGTGGCGAGTTCGCGCAACGTATGCTCCCCGTCGCCGACGACCGACGGGCGCTCCTTGCGGTAGACGATCATCGGCTTGCAATCGAGCAGGATCACGCGGACCTCGTCCTCGATCTCGACATAAGGTGCGATCACGAGGCCGAGGCTCGATGAAAAAACCTCGGTCACGGCGCGATCAAGCTGGTCGCGGTTCGTCGCCTTGAACACGGCGCGTCCCGATGTCCCTTCGTTCGGCTTCACCACGACGCCTTGCGGATTCTGCGCGAGCAGCGCCAGCATCGCTCCACGCCAATGGGCACCGGCGACATGCGCGCCCATGCTTGGATTGAGGAAGAGGTGATGGGGAACGCAGGGCACGCCCGCCAGCCCCAGCGCCTCGGCGGTGGCCGATTTGTCATTGGCGAGGCGGTGGGCGATGGCGCTGTTGAGGCCGATGTCGTAGCCGAAGGCGAAGCGGCGCGTTCCGTCCCGGCGCATCGCGATCAGCCAGCCGCCTGAGCGGACGTCGACCGCGATGCCATGGTTCGTGCAATAGCGCCGGATCGCCTGGATGAAGATGCGTTCGCCGCCTGCCATGTGCGTTCCTGTCGCTAAAAGCCGCAAAAATGCGGGAAACAGCGCCAAATCGGGGTGGAAATCGGAGCTATTCTTAATGAAATTCTCGCGAGCGCGACGGAAATTAAGTGCTGCTTTTGCGCTCTGGAGGGAAAAGAAATTGCCCTCCGCGCGCACCCGGCAGCGGATTCGTTAATGATGTGACCATTTCCGGCGCAAATGCCGGTTTGACCGGCATCAATTGCATCCGGAACGAGGTTGATTATTGGTCTCAATGGCGTAGATCACACACGCGAAATCCTCCGCCATCACAAATGGTGTTCGCCCTGCTTTCAGGGGCCGGGCGACGCTTTGGTTCTAAAACCGCAAATATTCGGAATATCGAAAATCATGAGCGCGTTTTACCGAGAGAAGGTTCTTTCCGTCCAGCACTGGACCGACACGCTGTTCAGCTTCCGCGCCACGCGCGACACCGGCTTCCGCTTCCAGAACGGCCAGTTCGCCATGATCGGCCTTGAGGTCGACGGCCGCCCGCTGCTGCGCGCCTACAGCATGGCGAGCGCCAATCACGAGGAAGAGCTCGAGTTCTTCTCGATCAAGGTCCAGGACGGTCCGCTGACCTCGCGCCTCCAGAAGATCAAGGAAGGCGACACCATCCTGGTCGGCCGCAAGGCGACCGGCACGCTGATCACCGACAATCTCATCCCCGGCAAGCGGCTGATGCTGCTTTCGACCGGCACCGGCCTCGCGCCGTTCGCGAGTCTGATCAAGGACCCCGACGTGTACGATCAGTTCGAGAGCATCGTGCTGGTGCATGGCTGCCGTCAGGTCTCCGAGCTCGCCTATGGCGAGAAGCTCGTCGCCGGCTTGCGCGAGGATGAGCTGTTCGGGCCGCTGCTGTCAGAGAAGCTCGTCTATTATCCGACCGTGACCCGCGAGCCGTTCCGCAACCGCGGCCGCATCACCGACCTCATCAACTCCGAGCAGATATTCAACGACATCGGGCAGGGCCCGCTCGACATCGCAACCGACCGCATCATGATGTGTGGCAGCCCGGCGATGCTGGAAGAGCTGAAAGTGATGTTCGAAGGCCGCGATTTCATCGAGGGCTCCGGCAACAAGCCCGGCCACTTCGTGATCGAGAAGGCGTTCGTCGAGCGGTAAGCGCCGCTCGCCAAGCCTGACTTTCCTGCCGTCCCGGTGTTCGCCTGGACGGCAGTTTAGTGTGTGGCTGCCATCTCGCCTCACACTCGCAGGTCATCTGCACTTCCTCGATCACCTCTCTCCCCCGACTTTGTTATTAGTGCCGCTCAAGCGGGCGCTGCTATAAGCTGGCGCTAAAATCTCGCGACGATGTTGCAACGCGGGAGCTGGGGGAGCTGAGCACGTCTTGTCCGTGATCGACCATGGCCGTTCGCCGAAACCGATCGCCTTCGTGCTGGCGGGCGGCGGCAGTTTCGGGGCGATCCAGATCGGCATGATGCATTCGCTGGCCAAGCATGGGGTCGTTGCCGATCTCGTGGTGGGCTCCAGCGTCGGCGCGATCAATGGCGCTTATTATGCCGGCGATCCCTCGCTCAAGGGCGTGCTCGGCCTTGAAGCGGTCTGGCGCGGCCTGAAGCGCCATGATGTCTTCCCGGTCACCTGGCGAAGCCTCGCCGGATTCATGTGGCGGCGGGATTTTTTGATTCCCCATGACGGCATCCGCAAGCTGGTCGAAGACCATCTGCCCTACCGCAACCTCGAGGATGCCGTGTTGCCTGTGCACATCGTCGCTACCGATTTCCTCTCGGGCGACAGTGTGGTGCTGTCGGAAGGGCCAGCGGTGGAGGCCATCCTGGCGTCCACCGCGATCCCCGGCGCGTTCACGCCGGTCCACTACCGTAATCGGTTCCTTGCCGACGGCGCGATCTCGTCGAATACCCCCGTCCGGGTCGCGGTCGCGAAAGGCGCAAGACGGCTGGTCGTGCTGCCGGCCGGGCATGCTTGTGCGATCGAGCAGCCTCCGATGGGGGCCGTCGCCAACGCCCTGCATGCGCTGACGCTGCTGATCGCGCGGCAGTTGGTGACGGAGCTCGAAGGGCTGGCGTCCGACATCGAATATGTCGTGGTGCCGCCGCTTTGTCCGCTTGTCGGGTCTCCTTACGACTTCTCGCGCACCGACGAGCACATCGCGCGCGCTATTACGAGCACCGATGCCTGGCTGGCGCACGGTGGTCTCGAGCGGCACGGCGTCATCCCGCACGAAGCGCAGCCGCACAGTCACTGATTTGTCATTTCATTTGACACTATTGCACTGCAAAAGGTGCTGGCCTGGATGGATTGATTTGCAGCATCCGGATTCGGTAGCCTCAAGACAGGTTCGCGTCATATTCATGGGACGTGTTCATAGGACTTGTTCATAGGACTTGGCGCGGGCGTGTCGTACCCCGTCATTCTGACTGGAGGGATGTTGATCGTGGCCCACGATAACAAGATGCACAATCAGCCCAGGGGCCCCCTTGAAGAGGGGATCATGGAAACTCTGCTCCTTCCATTCTCGCCGCGCTACATCATCCTGACGATCTGCGCGGTGGTCACCGCGCTTCTGATCGGTATCGGCATTGCCGATCGAAAGGCCTTCGACATCCTGATCACTCCGATCGTGATCTTCGGCGGGCTGACGCTGCTCGGCGTCCGCGATCTCCTGCAAAAAGGGCACGCGGTTCTGCGCAACTACCCGATCTCAGCGCATATCCGCTTCCTGCTTGAGGAGATACGGCCCGAGATGCGGCAGTACTTCTTCGAGAGCGAGAAGGACGGGATGCCATTCTCGCGCGACATCCGGGCGGTGGTCTATCAGCGCGCCAAGATGCAGCTCGACAAGCGACCGTTCGGCACGCAAGAGGACGTCTATCGCGAGGGCTATGAGTGGATGCATCACTCGGTCGCGCCGCAGACGCATGCCGAGGAGAAATTCCGCATTACCATTGGCGGCCCCGATTGCACGAAGCCTTATTCGGCCTCGGTGTTCAACATTTCCGCGATGAGCTTTGGCGCGCTCAGCCCGAACGCGGTGCGCGCGCTGAATGCCGGCGCGAAAAAGGGCGGCTTCGCGCACGACACCGGCGAGGGCGGCTTCAGCCCCTATCACCGCGAGATGGGCGGCGACATCATCTGGGAGATCGGCTCCGGCTACTTCGGATGCCGTCATCTCGACGGCACCTTCGATCCGGAAGCGTTCGCGCGCGTCGCCACCGAAGACCAGATCAAGATGGTCGAGCTCAAGATCAGCCAGGGCGCCAAGCCGGGCCATGGCGGCGTGCTGCCGGCGGCGAAGGTCTCGGAGGAGATCTCCAAAATCCGCGGCGTCTCGATGGGCGAGGATTGCATCTCGCCGGCCTCGCACCGCGCCTTCTCCACGCCGACCGGCATGATGCAGTTCATCGCGGAGATGCGCCGCCTCTCCGGTGGCAAGCCGGCCGGCTTCAAGCTGTGCATCGGCCATCCATGGGAGTTTCTCGCGATCTGCAAGGCGATGCTGGAGATCGGCATCTACCCGGATTTCATCGTCGTCGACGGCAATGAAGGCGGCACCGGCGCTGCGCCGCTGGAGTTCATGGACCATCTGGGCATGCCGATGCGCGAGGGCGTCAATTTCGTCCACAACGCGCTGGTCGGCATCAATGCACGCGACCGCATCAAGATCGGCGCGTCCGGCAAGATCGCCACCGCCTTCGACATGGCGCGGGCGATGGCGCTTGGCGCCGACTGGTGCAACTCGGCGCGCGGCTTCATGTTCTCGCTCGGCTGCATCCAGTCGCTGAGCTGCCACACCGACCGCTGCCCGACCGGGGTTGCGACGCAGGACCCGACGCGTGCGCGCGCACTCTACGTGCCGCTCAAGATCGACCGCGTGCAAAACTACCACCAAGCGACGCTGCACTCGCTGACCGAGCTGATTGCCGCGGCCGGCCTGACGCATCCGCAGGAGCTGCGCCCGATCCACTTCACACAGCGTAAGTCGACGACCGACGTGAAATCCTTCGCGCAGCTCTATCCTGCGCTACGCCCGGGCGAACTGCTTGAAGGCACGGAAGATCAACGGTTCCGCGACGCCTGGCGGATGGCGCGGGCGGAGACGTTTCAGCCCGCGCTTTGAGGTTCAGCCGATCGCAGGATGCCGCTGCGTCCGCGGCGGTGTAAATCCGTAGGGGCCCGGAGCCGCATCTTAACGTCTGTGTCAGCTTCGTGTGTAAACTGGCCCCATGGACGAGCGACGCAATAATGCCAGGCACCGCGTATTGAAGGCCGGAACCATCGAGTTCGGCGGCGGCGCGATCGACTGCACCGTTCGCAATTTTTCCGACACCGGCGCAGCCCTCGATGTCACCAGCCCGGTCGGTATCCCCGCGCATTTCACCCTGTTCATCCAGGCCGACGGAGCGCACCTGTCCTGCACGGTGGTCTGGCGCAAGGAGAAGCGGATCGGCGTGCGGTTCGGATGATGATGCACTTCTCCCACAAGGAGGAAGGAGGAGAAGACGGCACTCACCCCGTCTCTATCTCGCCCCGCCTGCTCGCGAGAATCTTGTCGATCCTTCGTCCGTCGAGATCGACGACTTCGATGTGCCAGCCGCCGAAGTCGAAGGCATCGCCGACGTTGGGCAGCACGCTGAACTGTTGCAGCACGAGGCCTGCCACCGTGTTGTAGCGGTGCGGTGGCAGCTCGATGCCGAGCAACTCGCCGAACTCGTCGACCGGCATCCAGCCGGAGATCAGCAGCGAGTCGTCGGCGCGTCTGACATAGGCCGGCTCCGGCGGCCCTTCCTCGGAATGGAAGGCGCCGACGATCGACTCGAGGATGTCGGCGGCGCTCACAATGCCTTCGAAGGCGCCGTACTCGTCATAGACGAGACCGACGTGAACGGGAGCAGCCTTCAGGATGGCCAGCACGTCGCGGGCGTCTGCCGACGCGGGAATGCCGGGGGCCTCGCGTACGAGGGCTCGCAGATCCGGCGTGCGTTCGTTCATATAGGCGATGAGCAGGTCCTTGGCCTGGAGCACGCCGATCGGCTTGTCGCGATCGCCGTCCGAGACGGGAAAGCGTGAATGCGGGCTCTTCACAATGATCTCGTGGATGGCCTCCGGCGCATCGTTCAGGTCGATCTCGTCGACGTCGGTGCGCGGCGTCATCACCGCGCCGACCGGCCGGTCACCGAGCCGCATCACGCCGGCGATCATCTCCTTCTCGCCGGGCTCGAGCACGCCCGCGCTTTCGGCTTCGCTGACGAGGTGATGGATCTCGTCCTCCGAGACCTTCTCCTCGGCCTTGCCGCCGCGGCCGAGCAGCGTGAGAATCAGCTTGCCGGAGACATCGAGCAGAAAGACGAGCGGCAGCGAGATCCGCGCCAGAACGTGCATCGCGGGCGCGACCTTGACCGCGATGCTTTCGGGGTCGCGCAGGGCCACCTGCTTCGGCACCAGCTCGCCGACGATCAGCGTCGCGTAGGTGATGAGTGTGACGACGATGCCGACGCCGACGACGTCGGCAATCCCTGAGGACAGGCCGAGCTCGACCAGCCATTGCGTCAGCCGCTGCCCGAGCGTCGCGCCGGAGAACGCGCCCGAGAGCACGCCGACCAGCGTGATGCCGATCTGAACCGTCGACAGGAATTTTCCGGGATCGGCGGCCAGCGTCAGCGCTCGCTCGGCGCCGCGCACGCCCTTGGCGGCAAGCAGGGAGAGCCGAGCCGGGCGGGACGATACTACGGCCAGCTCGGACATGGACAACAGGCCGTTGATGACGATCAGGACGACGACGATGATGAGTTCGACGGACAACATTGTGCGCAATGGAAAGGGATACCGGCCCGGCGGACGCCGGACCGGACCCTTTATATAGGAACTGGATGTGCGGTTTGCCCGGTTCCGACCAAATTGTCGCAGGCAAATCTCAGCCGCCCTCTCCGGGATTTTCCAGGCTGAACGTCTCGGATTGCTCGTCATAGGCGAACAGCTCGCCGTAGCGTCCCCAGGACACCACCGTCTTCAGCGTCTCGTCCGCATAGTCCTCGGACATGTAGTCCTCGAGCTCGTTGCGGAACCGCGCCGCAGGCGCGGTATGCGAGGGACGATCGTCGAGCACGCGGCGGATCAATCCCATCACCGGCACGTAGGCGACGAGATGTTCGGCGAACAGCTTCTTGCGGGCATCGGTCTCGAGATTGGCGAAGTGTTTGCCGGCCTCCGTGAGCATCAGGTCACCTTCGCTGAGCTGGGCAAAGCGCAGGAGCTGGAGGGATTCGCCAAGGTGTAGGATCTCGTCGGCCTCGAGCTGGAGCTGGCTTGCGAGCACCGGCAGGTCGGCGTGTCCGTGATAGGGCGGTCCCGCCAGCGTCTCGATCAGGCCGGACAGCACGTTGGACGACACGTGATGCAGGGTCATGCCGACACCGGAGCCGGGAATGCCTTCGAGGGAAGGCGTCTTGGGCTCCGCGCGCTGAGTCATGCGCGCATAGATGCTGTCGACGAGCTGGCGGAAATGCGGATCGAGCCGGTTGCGCGGATGGTGCAGTTCGACCTTGATCTCCGCGGCGACACGTCCCGGGTTTGACGAGAACACCAGGATGCGATCGCACATCAGGACCGCCTCCTCGATATTGTGCGTCACCATCAGGATCGACTTGATCGGCAAGCGACCTTCCATCCAGAGATCGATCAAATCGGTGCGCAGCGTCTCGGCGGTCAGCACATCGAGCGCCGAAAACGGCTCGTCCATCAGCATCAAGTCCGGGTGCACGACCAGCGCACGGGCAAAGCCGACGCGCTGGCGCATGCCGCCCGACAGCTCCTTCGGAAAGGCCGACTCGAACCCGTCGAGACCGATCAGGTCGATCGCCGCCAGCGCACGGTTGCGCCGTTCAGTGGCATCGACGCCGAGTGCCTCCAGCCCGAGTTCGACGTTCTGAAGCACCGTCAACCAGGGAAACAGCGCGAAGGACTGGAACACCATTGCGACGCCGTTCGGCGGCCCGACGATGGATCGGCCACGGCAGGTTGCCTGGCCTGAGGATGGCTTGACCAGCCCGGCAATGATCCGCAGCAACGTGGACTTGCCGGAACCCGAGCGTCCCAGCAATCCGACGATCTCGCCCGACCGGATCGTGAGGTCGACTTTCTCCAGGACCAGCAGCTCCTCGCCGCTGCCTTTCGGAAACGATCGGCACACACCGCGGATATCGATGAGGGCAGGGGATTGGTCGAGCATGGTTGCCTCCTCGTCAGCCGAGCCGCAGGCGGCGCTCACCGAAGGCATAGAGCGGCCGCCAAACCAGACGATTGAACAGCGTCACCAGGATACACATCGTGGCGATCCCGAGAATGACGCGCGGAAAGTCGCCGGCTTCTGTCGCCGACGCGATATAGGCGCCAACACCCGTCGCCTTCAGATGCGTGTCGCCCCAGCTCGCGACTTCCGCGACGATCGAGGCGTTCCAGGAGCCGCCTGAAGCGGTGATCGCGCCAGTGACGTAATAGGGAAAGATACCGGGCAGGATCGCCTTGAACCACCAGCGCCATCCACCGAGATGGAGGCTGCTGGCCGCCTCGCGCAAATCCGTCGGAAAAGCGCTCGCGCCTGCGATGACGTTGAACAGGATGTACCACTGCGTGCCCAGGATCATCAGCGGACTCAGCCAGACATCAGGGTTGAGCCTGAAGCTGACGATGGCAACGACGAAGACGGGGAAGGCAAGGTTGGCGGGAAACGCAGCAAGAAACTGCGCCAGCGGCTGGATGCGCTCGGCCAGTTTCGGACGCAGTCCGATCCAGACGCCGACCGGCACCCAGATCAGCGTCGCGAGGCCGATCAGCACGACGACGCGCAACAGCGTGATCAGCCCGTTGCGGATCACGATGAAGACGTCGGCCAAGCCGAGACTGGCCGAGAGATAGCGATACGTAAGCCAGCCCGCGTAGGCTGTACCGGCGAGGATGAGCGCGAGCCAGAGCACGTCGATCAAGCGCGACGGCTGGCTCTTTACCTTGGCCGCCGGCCGCAAATCCGGCAGCGGGACACGCAGGTTGGAAATTGCGCGGTTGAGGGTTGAAAAGGGCAGCGTCAGGGCGCGGAGGGCGCGGGTGCGGCGAAACAGGTCGAGCATCCAGGACGTAGGAGCCTCGCCCGAGGCCGTCTGCTCGAAGCGGAACTTGTCCGCCCAGGCGACGATAGGGCGAAACAGCAATTGATCATAGGCGATGATGACCAGCAGCATCGCCATGATCGCGTAGAAGATCGCGGGCAAATCCTGCTGTTGAATCGCCAGCGCGACATAGGAACCGACGCCCGGCAAGGTCACCGTGGTGTTGCCGACAGTGATCGCTTCGGAAGCAACCACGAAGAACCAGCCGCCCGACATCGACATCATCGCGTTCCAGATCAGTCCGGGCATCGCGAAGGGGACGTCGAGGCGCCAGAAGCGCTGCCAGCCCGACAGATGAAAGCTCTGCGTGGCTTCCTCGAGGTCCTTGGGCACGTTGCGCATGGACTGGTACATGCTGAAGGTCATGTTCCAGGCCTGGCTCGTGAAGATCGCGAACACCGAGGCGAGCTCGGCCCCAAGCACCTGGCTCGGAAACAGGTTCATGAAGAAGACGACCGTAAAGGTCAGGAACCCCAGGATCGGCACGGACTGGAGTATGTCCAGCACCGGGATCATGACCATCTCGGCGCGCCGGCTCTTGGCGGCGATAGCGGCATAGACGAAGGTGAAGACCGTCGAGCAAATGATCGCAAGCAGCATCCGCAGGACCGTGCGCAGCGCATAGAGCGGCAGGTTCGCCGGATCGAGCGAGACCGGCGTGCGTTCCAGCTCGGACAGGGGGGCGGTGGTCTGCTCGCCGCCGTAGACGATCAGCACCATGACGCCGATCACCAGGATCAGGGCGATGAGATCCCAGACATTGGGGCGTAGCGCCCGGCCGATGTAGGCCGTGCGGATATCTTTCGGCTTCATGGGGCCCGCCCTTGGGCTAGTCTAGAACTCGGCGTGCAGGCGGCCCGAGAAGATCGAGACCGGCCCGCGGTCGGCGTTATAGGCCGGGTTTGTGATCAATTGATAGTCGGCGGTGAAGGTTACGTCCTTGATCACGGAATAGGCGTAATAGGCTTCGAGCACGCGCTCGTACCGGTAGTTGAGCGCGCCGTCGCCGATCAGAGGTCCGAGCCCGCCGGCGGCGATGAAATCGCGATGGTCCTGCGACAGGCCGTTGATGGCGCCGGCGATGCCGACGACGTCGTCGGGCCGACCCCATCTGGTGCCCTTGATCGAGGTGCCGAAGGAGAGACTGCGATCGATGTCGGTGAAGGCCATGATCTCGTTCGTGCCGTTGTTCCAGCTCCAGCGGCCGAACACGCCGATGTCGTCGGTGATGGCCTGTTCGAGATTGAATGCGTAGCCGTATTTGAGACGGCCGCGGCGGGTCTGGCTGATATCGAGATTGAGCGCGGGATTATCCAGCGTCTCGCGATAACTCCCCGAGAAGGCGCTGTTGACGAAACCGAGCGTGCGCAGCTTGCCGGGCTGGCCGAACAGCGAATAGCGCGTCTCGAGCTCCATCACATATTCGCCGCGGCGGCCGATGTTCATGTCGAAATTGTTCGAGTTGGACTCGGCATCCATCAGGAAGTAGCCGGCGCGCAACGCCCATTGCTTCTGATTCAATTCGGCTGTCGCGCCATAGCCGAGGCCGAGCTTGTCGGCGGCATAGTCGAAAGCGCCGGAGGCCCAGATCGACCAGTTCATGAAATCCTTGCGCGGATCGTGCGCATAGGCATTGCCGTCGAACACGTCGATCACGGAGAATTTGCCGGCCTGCAAGGTCAGGCGCGAGATGTCGGCCTTGCCGGCGAGCTGAAGCTGGCCGCTGGCAAGCTCCTCCTGCTCGCCGCCGAAGCCAAAAGTCTGGCGCACGAACAGTCGCGAGGCGTTGAAGTGCGGGTAGGGGAAGCCGGATTTCTGCGCTTCGCCGTTTGGAAAGCCCGCAGCGCCCGTCGTGTTGTTGAAGCCAAAACCCTGCAGCAATTCGGGATTGAAGTAGACCTCGCCACCGTCCCACAGCCGCGCATTCAGATAGAGCGAGTTGCTCCAGGTCTGCTGGAAATCCGGCCCCGGCGTCAGGCTGTTCGGTCCGGTGTAGAGCGCGGGAAATGCCGGATAGCCTTGTCCCAAGAAAGTCGACTGGCCGTGGATTTCCCAGCGGCTCGACTCGGTATCCGTGACATCCGACTTCGGATTGTAGGTCGGCACGCCCGGCCAATCGATCTTGCGATTGAGTCCGATCCGCAGGCTCTGGAAATCCATCGACGACGAATATTGCGCGCCCGACGGGAAGGTAACGTTGGCGTTCTCGAACTTGCTGTAGAGGTATTCGAGCCGCGCGCTCCAGTGTGGAGCGAAGGCGTACTCGACACCGCCGCCGGCGGTCCAGCCGAACCGCGTGTTCAGCACCTTCTTTTCGTCGCCGCCAATCGGCGTCGAGAGAAAACGCTCACCGGCAAAGGCCGCGCCGCCGGTCGCGTAGAACAGCCAGTTGCCGGTGGTGTAACCGAGCCGCGCGCGCAGGCTCGCGACATAATCCCAGCGCTCCTCCGCAATCGACAGCGCGGTCGCTGCCGACGAGACGACGTGATTGGAGGGCAGGTAGTTCGGAAAGGAGATGTCGCCTTCGACGCCGAGCAGGAGTCCCGAGTTGAGGCGCCAATTGTAGCCGGCCTGGACGCCGGAGGTCGCCCCGTTGAATACATTGTTTTCGGTTGCGACCGTGGGATCGGTCAGCGTCGCCGAGGACGAGCCGCGGGTGAGGCCGAAGTGCGCGCCGATATAGAGGCCGGTCCAGTCATAGACCGCCTTCAGCGCGGGCGCCTTGAGCGGGAGATCGGCTGCACGGCCGGCGACGGGAAGGGTCAGCACGCCCGCGGCGATCGCCGCGGCCGTCTGCAAATACCGGAGTTGGTGACCCCTCAATGTCAAAACACACGCCCCCAAACGCGAATGGATTCCATCCGCCACGCTATCCCTGCCGATTCGCGGCGGCCCTGTCATCAGGTCCTGGTTGGTCACGCGATCGGACGAGCTGATTTTCGTTCGACGCGCTGCCTTCGCAGGTTTCTTGCCAAGTCCCTAGGCTTGCTGCAAACCTTATTGCGATTAATTCGCAATAGCAACTGGTGCGGTTTGCCGCAGGCGATGGTTCGCATCGTTATGTGACGGGACTGCAACAACTCCCGGTGCCCAAAACGGATGACCCGCCCGGGGGGACAGCCGGGCGGGTCGGGGGCACGACACGGGGTGGATGAGGCGCCCGTGTCGGACGCAGGATCCACGAGAGATCGGCCTCAGGTACTCAAATCAGTAGCAGCTACGAACGCGGCCGACGTACTGGCCGAAGGCGTTGTATTGGGCGACCCAACCGCAGCGGTGATAGCCGTAATAGGGGTCGTTGCTGGCGGCGACCGCGGAGCCGACGACGGCGGCGGTGGCGATGCCGGCACCGACACCCCAGACCCAGCCGGGCTGCTTGGCTTCGGCCTGCGAGGTGGTGGACGCGATGCTGCCGGTGATGGCGAGGGCGGCGAGCGCGCTGGCGGCAATCTTGGTCTTGATCGACATTTGAAACTCCATCCGGGTTGAGGCGGTCCGTTGTGGCCCGCGTGCCCAGTTGGACGGAGGCTCTTCGCGTCCGGTTCGAATACGCGAAAGGTGGCCGTGGAGTCCTGACCTTTCCTCAATGATTACAAGATGATGTAGGCTAACCGAGGGGGCCCTTGGCGAGCCTGTTCACGTCGAAGTTATCGACCTCGGCGAGCAGCTCGCAGAAGGCGCGGGCGCCCTGATCGAGGAGCTGCTCGCCCTTCCCAGCCACGGCCAGCGTGGCATTGCCGACCGCGCCGCTGGCGTTCAGGTCCTGCGCCTGCCAGGCGAACGGCGCGGGCCGCTGCGTCGACAGCCAGCGATACTGCTTCTCCATCGCGATGCTGCTCGCTGGAAAATCGGCGATCGCATTCTTGCGCACCTGGTCGGGATAGCGCGCCAGCATGATCGACGTCTCGACCGCGCCGCCGTGAATGCCGTGGCGCACTTCATCGGCCGGGAACAATTTGTCCGCGCCCGACAGCCGCGACCATGACGTCGTCACCACGAACAGCTTGTGATGTGCGCGCAGATCCTGTGCGACCAGCATCATCGCCGCGCTGTTGCCGCCATGGCTGGTGATGATGACGAGCTTTCTCACTCCACGCTGCGCGACGTCCTCGCCGAGTGCAGTCCATTTCTTCAGCGCAACGTCGGTCGGCAGCGTCTGCGTGCCCGGATAGTTAATATGCTCGGTGGAAATCCCGACCGGTTCAACGGGCAGGAACGTCACCGGAACGTTCCCGGGCAGAAGCTCGCGCACGCGCGCCAGATAGGCGTTCGCGATCAGCACGTCGGTTTCGAGCGGCAGATGCGGGCCATGCTGTTCGGTGGCCGCCAGCGGCAGCACCGCGATCCAGCGCGACACGTCCACAGCGGCCCAGCGGATCTCGGTCCAGTCGCGGGAAGGCGTCATCGAGGTTTCTTTGCCCGAATTTGTCGCGTAGTTTGGGTTATCAGGGGACGCAGGCCAAGCTGGCTGCGTCCCCGAACTTCTTGCGGTTTTATAGCGTTGCCTTCCCATGGGCCAGAAGCGATTGGGCTAGAAACGATCGACGGAGTGCCATTATGACCCCCTCTCATCTGCGGCGAGCATTAACGGCGGGCTTGATGGCCGCTTTCGTCTCGCTCATGCCGGCGCGCGCCGAGACGCTGGACAAGGTCACCTTCGGCACCAATTGGGTCGCCGAGGCCGAGCATGGCGGCTTCTTCCAGGCTGTCGCCGACGGCACCTACAAGCGCTACGGGCTCGACGTCACCATCGTCCCCGGCGGTCCCAACGAGAACAACCGGATGCTGCTGATCGCCGGCAAGATCGACTTCTTCATGGCCGCGAACACGCTGATGTCGTTCGACGCGGTCGCCAACAACGTCCCCGTCGTGACGATCGCCGCGGTCTTCCAGAAGGATCCGCAGGTGATGCTGACGCAGCCGGACGTCAAGGTTGCCAAGATCGAGGACCTCAAGCCGCTGACGCTGTTCGTCTCCAAGGAGGGCATGACCAGCTACTTCCAGTGGTTGAAATCCGAATATGGTTTCAGCGAGAAGAACGTGCGGCCCTATAATTTCAATCCGCAGCCCTTCATCGCCAACCCCAAGAGCGCGATGCAGGGCTACGTCACCTCCGAGCCCTTCGCGGTCGAGAGGGCCGCCGGCTTCAAGCCCAACGTTCTGCTGCTCGCCGATTCCGGCTTCAACACCTATTCGACTCTGATCGAGACCCGCCGCGACATGGTCGAGAAGAAGCCCGACCTGGTGCAGCGCTTCGTCGATGCCTCCATGATCGGGTGGTACAATTACATCTATGGCGACAATTCCGCCGGCAATGCCATGATCAAGAAGCTCAATCCGGAGATGACCGACGAGCTGCTCGCCTATTCCGTCGCCAAGATGAAGGAATACGGCATCGTGGATTCCGGCGAGTCGTTGAAAAATGGCATCGGCGCGATGAGCGACGAGCGCTACACCTCCTTCTTCAGCAAGATGGTGAAGGCGGGCGTCGTGAAGCCCGATCTCGACTTCCGCAAGTCGTATACGCTGCGCTTCGTCAACAAGGGCGTCGGCGTCGAGCTGCGCCCGAGCAAGCCGTAACACAAGGTCGATGTCATCGGTCAAAACTTCGTCCGGGGTCGAGGCCGGACTGACGGCTCTCGCCGTCAGCCTGCGCGGCGTGACGAAGGCTTACGACAACGGCGTCATGGCGCTCGGCCCGCTCGATCTCGCCGTGCGCAAGGGCGAATTCATCTCGCTGCTTGGTCCATCCGGCTGCGGCAAGTCGACGGCGTTGCGTCTGATTGCCGGGCTCAGTGCGCCGTCATCCGGCACGGTGCGGGTGGCGCGCCATGAAGGCGAGGTGCAGCCGGGCCATGGCATCGGCTTCGTGTTCCAGGAGCCGACCCTGATGCCATGGACCAGCGTGCGCGAAAACGTGCGGCTGCCGCTGAAGCTAGCGCGCGTGGCGAAGCCCGAGGCTCGCGCGCGCGTCGATGAGGCGCTGACCAGCGTCGGGCTCGCCGATTTCGCCGATGCCTTTCCGCGCGAATTGTCCGGCGGCATGAAGATGCGGGTGTCGCTGGCGCGTGCGCTCGTCACGGATCCCGACATCCTGCTGATGGACGAGCCGTTCGCGGCGCTCGATGAGATCACGCGCTTTCGCCTCAACAATGATTTGCTCGCGCTGTGGCGGGGGCTTGGCAAGACCATCATCTTCGTTACCCACTCGGTGTTCGAATCCGTCTATCTGTCGCAGCGCGTCGTGGTCATGACGTCGCGGCCCGGACGTATCCAGGCCGATATCCGCATCGAGACGGTCGAGCCGCGCGGCGAGGAGTTTCGTACTTCGGCCGCCTATTCCGATTATTGCCGGAATGTGTCGGCCGCGCTGGCGCCATCCTATTCGGGGCAGTCGACGCTATGAACGCGCAAGCGACCGTCACCACCAGGCCATCAGGCGCACAACGGGCGATGCGCCTCGTGCTGCCCGTTCTTGTGTTCGCCGCGGGCCTCGCGGCCTGGGAACTCGTGGTCCGCATCAAGGACATCCCGCCTTACGTGCTGCCGGCCCCCTCCGCCATCTTCCTGACGCTGATCAAGGACTGGGCGGTACTGTCACAATCGCTTGCCACGACGCTTGCCACCACGCTTGAAGGCTTTGTCGCCGCCAGCATCGGCGGCATCGCGCTGGCGCTGCTGTTCAATCAGTCGAAATGGGTGGAATATTCGCTGTTCCCCTACGCCGTGGTCCTCCAGGTGACACCGGTGATCGCGATCGCGCCGTTGCTCCTGATCTATTTGGAGCAGCAGACCGCCGTCGTCGTCTGCGCCTTCATCGTTGCCTTTTTCCCGGTGTTGTCCAACACCACGCTCGGGCTGAATTCGGTCGATCGCAATCTCGCCGGGCTGTTCCAGCTCTACGGCGCCTCACCACCGCAAACCCTGCGCTTTCTGAAGCTGCCAGCAGCGCTGCCCTATATTCTTGGGGGTCTGCGCATTGCCGGCGGCCTGTCGCTGATCGGCGCGGTGGTAGCCGAGATCGCGGCGGGCACCGCCGGCGCGGGCTCCGGGCTCGCCTACAGGATCGCCGAGTCAGGCTATCGGTTGAACATACCCCGCATGTTCGCGGCGCTGCTTTTGCTGTCGCTGGCCGGGATTGTCATCTATGGAGTGCTGGCGCTAATTTCGCACTTGGTACTGCGGCGCTGGCATGAAAGCGCGCTTGGAAAGGAAAGCTGATGACCACCGGTTCGATTTCGTCCGAAAAGATCGACCTTTTGATCTATGGGCCGGTGCGGCCGATCCTCGCGAACGGTTTTTCCGATCATTTCGTCGTGCACAAGGCCGAGACGCGTGCCGATCTCGAGCGTCTGACGCCGGCCGCCCGCGAGAAGATCCGCGGTGTGGCGGTGACCTATCACACCGTGCGCGCCGACAAGGATTCGCTGTCGCAACTGCCGAATCTCGAGATGGTGGCGAGCTTCGGCGTCGGCTACGATCACATCGACGCGAAATACGCGGCCGAGCACAACATTATCGTCACCAACACGCCCGACGTGCTGACCGAAGAGGTCGCCGACGTTGCGATGGGCTTGCTGATCTCCACCTTGCGCGAATTCATCAAGGCCGACCGCTACGTGCGCTCCGGCCTCTGGCAGACGCAGAACTATCCGCTCAGCGTCGGCTCGCTGCGCGACCGCAAGGTCGGCATCGTCGGCATGGGACGGATCGGCCAGGCGATCGCGCGCCGGCTCGATGCCTCGCTGGTGCCGGTGGTCTACCATTCGCGCAATCCGTCCAAGGACGTCGCCTACAAGCATTACCCCGACCTGATCGAGATGGCGAAGGCGGTGGACACGCTGATGGTGATCGTGCCCGGCGGCGCCAGCACCAACAAGATGATCAATGCCGAGGTGCTGAAGGCGCTCGGCCCGCGCGGTGTGCTGGTCAACGTCGCGCGCGGCTCCGTGGTCGACGAGCCGGCGCTGATTCAGGCGCTGAAGTCCGGCACCATCCTCGCCGCCGGCCTCGACGTGTTTGCGGCCGAACCGAACGTGCCGGATGAGCTCAAGTCCATGCAGAACGTCGTGCTGCTGCCGCATATCGGCTCGGCCTCGGTGGTGACGCGCAACGCGATGGACCAGCTCGTCGTCGACAATCTCAAGGCGTGGTTCGCCGGCAAGGCACCGTTGACGCCGGTTGCGGAAACGCCGGTCAAGGGACGCTGATGATCGCTTTTCGGGGCGTCGCACTTCTGATCGCGGCATTTGCTGCCGCGATCGGTTTTGCTCCGGTGAATCTTGCGCGTGCGCAGGATGCGACGACCCTGAAGAAGGAGATGGTCGGGCAGTGGGAGCTGTCGACCACCGAGCGTAGCAAGACCTGCGTCGTCACGCTCAAGGGCGATGCGGCGGGGCACGGCTACAAGCTGGAGCTGGAGCCGGCCTGCAAGACTGCGCTGCCCTTCACCAAGGAGATCGTCGCCTGGAGCGTGAAGGGGCTCGACATCGTTCGTTTGCAGGATGCAACCGGCGAGGCCGTGATCGACTTCACCGAGGTCGAGGCCGGCATCTTCGAGGGCCTGCGGCAGGGCGAGGGCGTCTACATCCTGCAGGATCTCGCCGCCGCCCGCTCGATGGCGAAATCGATGGACCAGATGATCGGCGACTGGGCGATGGTGCGTGGCAATGGCCAGCCGGTCTGCGGGCTGACGCTGACCAACACCGAGGCGAGCCCCGACAATTTTCAGGTCTTCCTCAAGCCGAAATGCGATGCGGCCATCGCGCAGTTCAACCCGACGCAATGGCGGCTCGAACGCGGACAGATCATCCTGATGTCGAAATCAGGCGAGGCCTGGCAGTTCGAGGCCGACGACAACGCGCAGTGGCGGCGTGTCCCCGATACTGCCGACCCCTTGATCATGCTGCGGCAGTAGGTGCCGCCCGCGGGCTGCGCACTTGCCGCGGTCAGGTCGACGGCTTCGGCGGGGGCGCGGTGCCTTGCGCCCATTTCTCCATCTTGCCGAGCACGCCCCATGCTGTGAGCGCCAGGGTGATCGGGAGGGCGAATTGGCCGAGCCCCGGCACCGCCGACGCGATCGTCCCGAACAGCCCGGCAAGACCGCCCGCATTCGGGCTCGCCGTCACGGCCGAGAGCAGCGCCGTGATGAGCGAGCCGCCGATGCCGAGCGCGGTCTTCTTGCCGTTCAGGAGATTGCCGATGGTCTCGCCGAGAGCGCCGTTGACCTGGCCAAGGACGGGCTTGTTGCTGAGCAGGGCACTGAGCAGGTCGACCACCTGCTTGAGTTGATCGGCCGGAACGGGATTCGTCGCCGCCGTCGTTCCGGGCGCGGTCTTACCGAAGAGAGAAAGGAGCCGTCCGAGTGCGCTGGCCGTATCGTTGCCTGCCGGCGTTGTAACTCCAGGGGTTGTTCCTCCTGGCTGTAAGACCTGTGCGAGGTTCTCCAGTCGGTTCAGGATCTGAGATAGCTGGAGAGATTGACCTCCGGGCGTCGTCCCTGTCGGTGGGGTCGCTATCGGCGTCGTCCCAATTGGCGTCGCGCTGCCCGGCTGAAGGAGCTGCGCGAGATTTTCCAGTCGGCTCAGAATTTGAGACAGTTCGACAGATTGCCCTCCCGACGCAGTCCCGCCCGATGCCGTGCTTCCCGATGTCGTGCCTGCCCCTCCTGACTGCGCGGCCAGTGAGATGCCGTCCAGTCGCCTTAGGATCTGGGACAGATCGACGTTTGGCCTCTGAACCGGTTGTGCCTCCGCGCGCGTGATGGCGGCAATCGTCGTTCCGTCGAGGAGGCCGGTGTCCTGGAGGCCGTTCCGTTGCTGAAATTGCGAGACCGCCGCCTTCGTTTTCGGTCCGCTGATGCCGTCTTCATCAAGCGGCGGATTGGCGCCGAGCTTGTTGAGTGTCTGCTGCATGAGAAGGACCGACGACGCCAAGTCGTCATCGGGTTCGGAACGGCTGGCAATAGTTGGGCTGCCGTCGAGGTCGATCGAGGAATCGAGTGACGTCATCGCATGCAGGATCACCGCAGTGCCGAGCTGGGAATCGACGTGGTTCGGGTCGAACACGTGATCGCGGACGAATTTGCCCGCCCTCGCCTCGGGCGGGCCGTACAGTGTCGAGCCGCCATAGAGATAGGGCGAATTGCAGCCCTTGCCGTGATAGCCGAAGCCGTTGAAGGCCTCGAGCCGGTACAACATCCGTGCGATGCTCCAATCCTTGGCGCCGACGAAGTTTTCGACTCTGAACGCGTCCACGGCGCCGTCCACGAATGTTGCAAATGGACCGCGCCCTTTCGGCACGATGGTCGTCACGCGATGGAGCGACTCGCCGTTGCCGAGATAGGTGTCGAAATCGAAGTTGGACTCGCGATAGTGGCAAAGGGCTGCAAAATGCCAGGGGACGCCGGTCAACCGCTCGATCTGCTGATAGGTCGCCTTGCCGTTGATCGCCTTGCGTGCGACTGCATTTGCGTCGGCAAGGCGTGAAGGCCGGATCTCGAGATTGGCCCAATTCCGTTCGTATTCGCTTTTGAGACTCTCGAATGACACCATATTCCGCTCCCGCAAATTGATGAATTCTCGTGTCTTCGTGCAAGTCAAAATGAATAGGCGCCGTAGTCAGGGCGTATGTAATTCCAGTTTGATCCGCGCAAATGTGGCAGGTCGCCGGCCCGGCGCATGTGAAATGGCTTACAGCCCCGGTAGGAAAATAAGCGGCAAGGCTGCGGTCTAAGGCCGCAAGATATGGATGCGTTTCGCTGGCGCATCCCGGCCGCCGCGTTGCGGTCGGAAGCTTTCGGCGCCGGGGCGACCGCCGGCACGGGAACCGTCAGGTCCAGCCATCAGTTAGCGATGGAGACGGCGGTCAGGCAAGGAGTCCTCGATGGCCAAGCGCGTCCTCGCGATCGGCATTGAACCCGGAAATGTCGACTACAGTGCATTCCCGCAGCTCACGCCGGAGTTCGTGCGAGGCTATATCGAGGCGCAGCTGCTGCGCCTGCGTGATCTCGGCTACGAGGTTACGAGCTGCCTGATCGGCTTCGACGCGACCGCGGAAGCACGCGTCACGGCGGCGCTGCGCGAGGCGAGCTTCGACTGCATCGTGATCGGCGCGGGCCTGCGCGAGCCGAAGGAGCGCCTGCTGCTGTTCGAGAAAGTGCTCAATCTCGTCCACGGCCTGGCACCAAATGCTGCGATCTGCTTCAACACCACGCCCGCCGACACCGCCGAGGCCGTGCAGCGCTGGATCGATCCCTGAGATGCGCCGGCTGGCGGCAAGGTCAGAGCCGCCTTCGAGCGGGAACGTCGACGGCCTATTATACCCATCAACCGGGGCCGCTACACGCAGCACCCCGATGGCTGCGACCTCCTGGTCGATCCCCGTCATTGCGACTGAGGCTTGAGCCCCTAGATCAGCCGCATCCCGCGCAGGCTGGCGTGCCCGTTCTTGCCGACGATGATGTGGTCGTGCACGGAGATGCCGAGCGGCTTTGCGATGTCGATGATCGCCTTCGTCATCTGGATGTCGGCCTGGGAAGGCGAGGGATCGCCGGAGGGGTGGTTGTGCACCAGGATCAGCGCGGTCGCAGACAGCTCGAGCGCGCGCTTGATCACCTCCCGCGGATAGACAGGCGTGTGGTCGACGGTGCCGGTCTGCTGCACCTCGTCGGCGATGAGCTGGTTGCGTTTGTCGAGGAAGAGGAGGCGGAATTGCTCCTTGTCGGCGAAAGCCATGCTGGAGCGGCAGTAGTCGATCACCTCGTTCCAGGACGACAGCGCATTGCGGCTGTTGACTTCGCCCTTGGCAACGCGATGCGCGGCCGCGGCGATCAGCTTGAGCTGGTTGATTGCGGATTCGCCGACGCCGTCGATCTCGCGCAGGCGCGCCACTGGGGCATGGACGACCTCCGCGAACGAGCCGAAGGTTTTGATCAGCATCTTCGCCAGCGGCTTGGTATCGCGCCGCGGTAGCGCTGGAAACAGCGCCATCTCCAGCAGCTCGTAGTCGCTCAGCGCATCCGCGCCCGCGCTGTAGAAGCGCTCGCGCAGCCGCTCGCGATGGCCGTGATAGTGCGGCGCTTCCTCAGGCTTGGTCTTGTCGTGGTCAGGCTTGGCGGGCATCGGCCACAACCATGCCGGACGGAGCGCGTTTTGCAACCAAGAAGTGTCGTGAGCCCCGGCGCTCGCTCTTTCGCGAGATCGCCGCTCAGCGATCGCGCTTCAATCCCGGCACCAGTGCGGCCAGCCGATCCTTGATCGGGCGCCCATCCATGCCTGCCGGTGGCGGGCCCGGCGGCGGTCCACCGCGCATGCCGGGTGGCGGTGGGCCAGCGCGCCCGACGGTCGCCTCCGCCCGGCGGTCGACGCCTAGCGTCAATGTCGCGACGTAGCGGTCGCGCTCCTCCTTCACCGCGCAGAAGGCGCGATGCTCGGGATCGGATCGCCCGATGACATGGTCGTTGGCGTTGATCACCATGCGCTGGCGCGCGCGGCCGCCGTAGTCGGGCAAGTTGATGTAGATGAACTCGTTCAGCGCGTCGGGCAGGAAGGCCTGTCCGGTCAGCACCGTTCGCTCGTCGAGAAACACCTTGAAATGGATGTGCGTGGTGCGGCCGTCATACCAGCCGGGATAGATGGTGTTGAATGTGACCCAGCCGGCCTCGTCGGTCATCTGCGTGCCGCGCAGGAACGTCTTTCCGGTCGCATCGACGTTGTGGCTATCGCTCTGGCCGGGAAAGGCCGAGTAGAGCCCCTTGGCGTCGCAGTGCCAGACATCGACCCGCGCGCCCTTGATGGGCGTGCACGGGCCGGCCTCGATCACGCGCAACCGCAAGCTCAACGGCACACCCGGCCTGCCCTCAGTGATGTCGGATCGGACGAGTTTCGGGTCGAAATAGAACGGCCCTTCCTCCGCCTGCGGCGTCAGGATGCAGGCGGGCTCACTGTCGGCGGCCACAGGCGCAGCCTCGGCGCGGCTCTGGAGTAGGCCGGCGGCGCTCGCTGATACAAATCCGAGGAAACCACGACGCGTGGATTGGCTCACCCTTGTCTCCCGCTCACGTTTAACGAGAGATCGTCATCGGCCGAGAGGACGGCGAGATGGCGCTGCAATGATGGCGGCAATCAGCCGATCTGTTTCTCGCCGTGTCGCTCCGACAGCGTGAAGATCTCGACACCCGTGGCGGTCACGCCGACCGAGTGCTCGAACTGCGCCGACAGTGAGCGATCGCGGGTCACCGCGGTCCAGCCGTCGGAGAGGATCTTCACATGCGGCTTGCCGAGATTGATCATCGGCTCGATGGTGAAGAACATGCCGGGCTTGAGCTGCACGCCCTCGCCGGGCCGGCCGATGTGGATGATGTTCGGCTCGTCGTGGAACATGCGCCCCAGGCCATGGCCGCAGAAATCGCGCACCACGCTCATGCCCTGCGGCTCGACGAAGCTCTGGATGGCATGGCCGATGTCGCCTGTGGTGGCGCCGGGCTTCACTGCGGCGATGCCGCGCATCATGGCTTCGTACGTCACCTCGATCAGCCGCTCGGCCTTCCGCGCGACCGGCTCGATCGCGTACATCCGGCTGGAATCGCCATACCAGCCGTCGACGATGAAGGTGACGTCGATGTTGATGATGTCCCCTTCCTTGAGCGGACGGTCGCCGGGCATGCCGTGGCAGACCACGTGGTTGAGCGAGGTGCAGGTCGAATAGCGATAGCCGCGGTACATCAGCGTCGCCGGAAAGGCGCCATTGCTGAAGGCGAACTCGCGGACGAACTCGTCGATGCGCGAGGTCGGCACGCCCGCCTGGACGATGTCGGTGAGCTCGTCGAGGCACTTCGCTACCAGTGCCCCCGCCTTGCGCATGCCGGCAAAGGCGCTCGGCCCATGCAGCTTGATCTGTCCGGTCTTGCGCAGGGAGGTATCGGAGGCTTCGACGTAGCTCATGCGTGTCAGGTCTTTACGGGCTTGATTGTGAGCGGGAAAAGCATGATTTCACGCCCTAATCTAATGATCGCGGGCCTTCATGCAAGCCGAGCGCGTCTGCCTTGCGCCCGAAAGCAGGCCTAATTCGGGACTTCCACGACGGTTTCCACGGGCAGGGCGCCGCCGCGGACGCGGATTTCGCGGACCGGGTAGGGAACCCGGATACCCTCGCGCTTGAAGGCGTCCCACAGCTCCAGCATGACATCGCTCTTGACGCGGTCCATGCCGTCGGGGTCCGCGATCCAGAAGGTCAACGAGAACTTCATCCCGGCCTCCGCGAACTCGGTCAGGAGGCTGCTCGGCGGCTTGGCCTGCTGCGCGCGGGGATGGGCGGCGGCGGTCTCGGCGGCGAGCTTGCAGACCAGCCGGGGGTCGGCGTCGTAATTGGTGCCGAAGGCGATCTTCACCAGCGTGTTCTTGTCGGTATAGGTCCAGTTGACGACCTTCTGCGTCACCAGATCCTCGTTCGGGACCAGGAACTCGCGGCCGTCGCCGGCGGCGACGGAAATATAGCGCGTCTTCATCGCGCTGATGCGTCCGGTATTGTCGCCGATGGTGACGAGGTCGCCCGGCTTCACCGACTTGTCGGCGAGCAGGATGATCCCCGAGATGAAATTCGCCACGATCTTCTGCAGGCCGATACCGATACCGACGCCGACCGCGCCGGAGAACACCGCGAGCGCCGAGAGGTCGATGCCGACCGCGCCGAGTGCGATCACGATCGCGACCACGAGCAGCCCGATGCGGATGATCTTGACCAGCAGCACCTGCACCGACGGCGTCAGGTCGGTGGTCGCGTTGATCCGGCTCTCGGCGAAATTGCTTGCGATGTTGGTGAGCCACAGCGCGATGATCAGGAGCGCGCCGGCCTTGATTGCCAGCAGCGGGGTCAGCCGCAAGCCGCCGAGCACGATGGCGAAGGAGTCGAGCAGCTCGATGGTCGCATCGAGCTCGCCGAGGATGGAAAGCGCCGCGACGAACCACGCCGAGATCGACACCAGCCTGACGATGAAGGCGTTGTTCAGCACCGAGGTCACCAGCCGGATCGCGAGCCAGGCCAGCCCCAGCTTGGCGGCGACCATCAGCAGATAGCTCCGGCTCGGCCAGGTCGCGTGATACATCACCACGCGGCAGAGGATGACGAGCAGGGTGAACACCGCCGTCGAGGTACTGGAGACCATCACCCGCGCGAAGTGCCGGAGCGGGAGCGGCCAGCGCATCGCCAGTGACGTCAAGTCGATGCGGCTGCGAACGCCGACCTCCGCGGCATAGGCGATGCCGGCTGCGGCCAGGATCAGGCCGAATTGCAGGTAGAACCAGGGTGAGGAGATCTCCGCCCCGACGCTGCGCGCGGTGGTCTGCACGAACTCCATGAAGTCCTTGAGGTCCATGTCCATCGGGGAAGTCTCGTCGGAAAGCGAGCAGGAGGAATTGATTCGAGGGAGCCGAAGAATCCCATACAGGGACCGGCCCAGCCATCGATACACCGGCATGTGATGTGCGTTAAGTCCGTAAAATACGGGCAGATTGCCGCGAGCGGGAGAAAATGGGTTGGCGCGCCGGGGCAGCGACGATAAGGATGCAGTTCCAGCGAATTGTACCCGGAAGGTGGATGGCTTCCCTCGACTCTTTCAGTCTCGCCATATTGCTCGGCGCCGTCCTGGTTATGGCCGGTATCCTGTCGAGCCTGCTTGCGCTACGCTTCGGCGCCCCCCTGCTGCTCGTCTTTCTTCTCATCGGCATGCTCGCCGGCGATTCCGGCCCCGGGCAGCTCCAGTTCAGCGACGTCGGCACCACCTATCTGGTCGGTTCGGTGGCACTGGCCCTGATCCTGTTCGACGGCGGCTTGAAGACGCGCTTTGCCAGCATCCGCACCGTGCTCGCGCCTTCCGTTGTGCTCGCGACCGTCGGCGTGCTCCTGACCGCGCTGGTCACGGCGCCATTCGCGAAATTTGCGCTTGACCTCAATTGGGCCGAGTCGCTGCTGGTCGGCGCCGTGGTGGCCTCGACCGATGCGGCCGCCGTGTTCCTGCTGGTTCACACTCAGGGCCTGCGTCTGCGCCCGCGCGTCGGCGCGACGCTGGAGGCGGAGTCCGGCACCAACGATCCCTTCGCGATCTTCCTCACGCTCATGCTGGTCGAATACATCTCGCTGGGCTCGAGCACGCCCGGCCATGTTCTGATGGAGTTCGTCCAGGAGGCGGCGCTGGGCGCCATCGTCGGCGTGATCGGGGGCCGTCTCGTCGTCCTCGCGCTCAACCAGGTGGCGCTGCCGCAGGGCCTGCATGCGCCGTTCGTGACCACCGGCGCGCTGGTGATCTTCGGCGGCTCGCAGATCATGCACGCGTCCGGTTTCCTCGCGGTCTATCTCGCCGGCATCATCATCGGCAACCGGCCGACGCGCGCGCATAATTCGGTGGTGACCTTCCTCGATGCCGCGACCTGGCTGGCGCAGATCGTGATGTTCGTGCTGCTCGGCCTCCTGGTTTCGCCGAGTCGGCTCGTCTCCAGCGTGATGCCGGCGGTCGCCGTCTCGCTCGTGCTCATGCTGATCGCGCGGCCGCTCGCGGTGTTCGTGTGCCTGGCGCCGTTCCGTTTCAACTGGCGCGAAAAGATCTTCATCGCCTGGACCGGCCTGCGCGGCGCGGTCGCGATCTTCCTGGCGTCGATCCCGATGCTGGTCGGCCTGTCGAAGGCCTATCTCTATTTCGACGTCGCCTTCGTCGTCGTCATCATCTCGCTCTTGCTGCAAGGCTGGACGCTGGCACCGGCCGCGCGCAAGCTGCATGTGGCGCTGCCGCGCACCGAGCGCGGTCCGCGTCGCGTCGAGCTCGATCTGCCCGGCCAGCTCGAGCAGCAGCTCGTCGGCTACTCGGTGCGGCCCAAGAGCCTGTATTTTCGCCGCGGCCTGATTCCGTCTTGGTCCAAGCCGACGCTGGTGATCCGCAACGAGAACATCCTGACGCCCACGGAAGCCGATCCGATCTCGCCCGGCGACTACATCTATCTGCTGGCGCCGCCGGAAAAGGCGGAGTCTCTCGACCGCTTCTTCGTCGACATGCAGCCGAGCTCGGCGCCGGATCCGCACCTGCTCGGCGACTTCATGGTCTCCGGCGAGCACACGCTTGCCGAACTCGCCGAGATCTACGGCGTGAAGGTCGGCGAGGACGAGGGCAAGCTGACGCTTGCCGACTATTTCGACGTCCATCTCGACCGCGCGCCGAAAGAGGGCGCCGAACTCGCACTTGACACGATCGTGCTCGTCGCGCGCTCGATCTCGGGTGGCCGCGTCAATGTCGTCGGTCTTCGTCTGCCGGAAGAGGACGAGACGCCGGCGCCGCTGACCCGCAGGCAAGAGCTGCGCCGCAGGCTTGCGGATTTGTGGACGTCGGTGGCGGGGGTTTAGTCTTTCCGTCCCCTCAGCAGTTCGGCCGCCAGCAACAGGCTCGTCATTGCGGCGCTTCGCGATGGCGAAAGCAAGACGTCCAGTCTACACCCGCACCGGCCCCAGCGTCTCGAAATGCCCGCGCTTCTGCAGCCAGGTCAGCAGCATCAGGCTGGGGATCGCGACCAGCACGCAGATCACGAAGAACAGCGGCCAGCCGGTCGCCTTGGCGACAAAACCCGCTACGGATGAGAGATAGGTGCGGCCCACGGCGGCGAGCGCGGTGAGCAGCGCGTATTGCGTCGCCGTGTGCAGCGGGTTCTGGCACAGCGCGGAGAGATAGGCGACGAAGATCACGGTGCCGATGGCACTGGTGAAGTTCTCGCAGGTAATGGCGAAGGCGAGCGCCCATTGGCTGGTGCCGACGAAGGCGAGCCAGGAGAAGGAGAGATTGGCGAGCGCCTGCACCACGCCGCCGATCCAGAGGCTGGTCGCCAGCGAGTAGCGCCGCGCGAGGAAGCCGCCGGCAAAGCCGCCGATGAGAGTCGCCGCCAGGCCGACGCCCTTCACGATCGCGGCATAGTCGTTGCGGGAAAATCCGAGGTCGATCACGAACGGTGCGGTCATCGTGCCGGAGAAGGCGTCGGTGAACTTGAAGAGCACGACGAAGGCGAGCGCGGCGAGCGCGTCCTTGCGCGACAGGAATTCGGAGAAGGCGCCGATCGCCGCGTGCAGCACGCGTGCGAAGGCCGTCTCCGTTTGCGTCGCAGCTTCGGCCCGCACCGATTGCTCGGGCTCGGTCGCGAGCAGCGCCGTGATCGTCCCGATCAGCACCATCGCCGCCATCACCACATAGCCCCACATCCAGGCCGACGGCTTCGGAATGCCGCTACTCTCGAAGCCCGAGACGATGAACAGCGCGCCCGCGGTCGAGACCAGCATGCCGATGCGATAGGCCGCCACATAGGCCGCCATGCCGGCGGCCTGCTCGCTCTCGGGCAGGCTCTCGACGCGGAAGGCGTCGACCACGATGTCCTGCGTCGACGACGTCGTCGCCACCAGCAGAGCGCCAAGCGCGACGTAGAACGGCGAGCGTGCGGGATCGGTCATCGCCAGCAGCAGGATCGCGATGATCAGCAGCAGCTGCGAGAACACCAGCCAGCCGCGCCGCCGCCCGAACGCGCGCGTGAACAGCGGTACATGGAGCGCGTCGACCAGCGGCGCCCACAGGAATTTCAGCGTGTAGGGCGTGCCGACCAGCGCAAACAACCCGATCGTGCCGAGATCGACGCCGGCCTCGCGCATCCACACCAGGAGCGTCGAGCCGGACAGCGCCAGCGGCAGCCCGGACGAGAAGCCGAGGAACAGCACGATCAGCACCCGCGGTTGCAGGTAAACAGCAAGGCTGTCGCGCCAGGAGGTCGCAGGGGCATCAGAGCCGGCAGGGGAGGTCGCGTCGGGTGCGGTCATGGGGAGGTGTTAGCAGATTCTGGGGGGAGGTGTCGTTCCTGCCGGCCCATAAAGGAGGTGTCGTCGCCCCGCGTGACCGGGCGGCCCACAAT
>JAEYRD010000040.1 GCA_023435725.1 Pseudomonadota bacterium
TTCTGGAGCGAGCTCTCGGTGCCCTCGATCATCGAATTGGTCCCGTCGAAGGCGCGCGAGGCCGAGATCAGCCGCGTCAATTCGAGCATCGGATTGGCGCCGGAGCCCTCGACATAGCCTTGCTTGAAACCGTCGCGGGAGAAATCGGCGATGGTGGTCGCAGGACGGTCGGGTACGACGCCGGAATTGCCGTAGCGCTCGAGATTGGCGTCAGCGGGAATGTTGAACAGGCCGATGGAGCCGATTTCGTTGTTGTCCTGGGTGATCGCGCCGCTGCGCGCGATCGAGACCGGTCCGCCGTTCGGGTCAATCGTGATCTGCGCGCCGCCGGCATCGATGACGGGGAAGCCGGAGACCGTCTGGAGATCGCCGTTGGCGGCGATCTGGAGGCGCCCGTCACGCGTATAGACCGTGCCGTTCGGGCCGGCGAAGGCGATCCAGCCCTGGCCGACCACGGCGACGTCGAGCGGGTTGCCGCTCTCGGTGATGTTGCCGGTCTCGCGCGAGATGATGTTATCGCCGGGCGAGGAGAAGGCGACCGGATTCGCGCCGGCCTTGGACAGCACGGTCTCGAACTTCACGACGTCGGTGCGGAATGCCGCCGTGTTGACGTTGGCGACGTTGTTGGCGATCGTCTGCATGCGCTTTTCGAGGGCGACCTGCGCGGACAATCCGACATAGAGAGCCGATTGCATGATTTACCTGTTGAACTTGATATTCTGAAGCGTGGTTAGCAGGTCGGTGTCCATGCTGGCGGACGCGCCGCCGATCAGGACCAGCGCGGGGTTGGTCGAGGTGTCGCTCTGGGCCTGGGTCGCATCCCACATCGCCGCGAAGCGCTGCACGAATTTAGAGACCTTGGTCGGGTCCTGGAAGTCGGTGAGGTCGATCTTGTCCGTGATCATCTTGGCCTGGGCGTCGATGTCGGACGAGCTGATCGTCGACGACCAGCCCATTGCGGTCTGGACCACCTGGGTCAGCGCCTTGTCGGCGAGGATCTGGTAGGCATTCGTGATCGTGGAAGCCTTGCGGGTGAAATACAGCGCCAGCCGCAGGCCCTCGTTCTGGTCGCCGGCGTTCTCCTCCATCGTCTGCGTGACGTATTGGGTCGCGGTGCCGGTCGTGGCTGCGGTAGTCTGGGTCGCCTGGTCGCCGTTGGCGGCGAAATTGAAAGCGGTGGCGAACTCCCGGTAGCGGGTGTCGGAGAGCTTGTTGGCGAAGGCGTCCTTGTCCGAGACCCCCTCGGTCAGCACCTTGCGCATGAACGCCTTGGCGTAGGTCATGTCGCTGAGGCCATAGGCCTTCATCGCGTAGGAGTAGAGGCGATAGTCCTTCAGGAAATCGTCGATGGTCTTCACGTTACCGATATGACTAAGGAAATAATCGGTCTCGCGGCTGACATCGGGCTCCTTCGCGACCTGCGTCAGCGACTTGCCCATGTCATTGGTTAGTCTGGTGTAGTCCGCGATCGTGGATAGCATGACACGCGCCCCTTTGGTCGCCGCTCTGACATCATCGCAAGCTGCCGCGGATTGCTTGCGTGAGGCTGGCGACCGGGAAGCCAGCTTCGCGCAAGCGTCGCCGACTAAATGTTCCCGGTGGGATCGGCGATGGAGCGGTGCGTTGGGCAGTTTCGTGGGGATTGCGATCACGGTGGCAGCGCTCCTTGGCGGATTTGCCGCCATGGGCGGGCATCTGGCCGTGCTCATGCAGCCGTGGGAATTCGTGATCATCATGGGCACCGCGGTCGGCACCTTCATCGTGGCCAATCCGTGGAAAACGGTGGTCGATACCGGGGTTGCCTGCATGCAGGCCATCACCGGCGCGGTGCCGAGTGAACGCTACTACCTCGATCTGCTCGGCGCGCTCCATGCCCTGATGCGGGAACTGCGTGGCAAGGGCCGCAACGAGGTCGAAGCGCATATCGACGATCCCGCGTCCTCCGAGATCTTCAAGGCGTTCCCGAGCGTGCTCGGCGACCCGCCGCTGCTGCAGTTCATCTGCGACTATGTCCGCCTCATCATCATGGGCAATGCGCGGACGCACGAGATCGAAGCGTTGATGGACGAGGAGATCCACACCATCGTGAAGGCCAAGCTGGCGCCCTATAATGCGATGGTGGTCGTGTCCGAGGCGCTGCCGGCGCTCGGCATCGTCGCCGCCGTGCTCGGCGTCATCAAGGCCATGGGCGCGCTCGACCAGTCGCCGAAGCTGCTGGGCGGCTTCATCGGTGCGGCGCTCGTCGGCACTTTCGCCGGCATCTTCATGTCCTACGGTGTGCTTTCGCCCTTCGCGCTGAAGATCAAGATGACGCGAGAGAAGCGCTGCCGGCCCTACATCATCGTCAAGCAGACCCTGCTGGCCTTCATGAATGGCGCGATGCCGCAGATCGCCGTCGAGCATGGCCGCAAGATGATCGCGAGCACCGAGCGGCCCTCCATCGACGTCGTTGAGAACGAGACGATCGCAGGACCGAAGGCCGTCGTCTCCGACGCCGAACCCAAGGCTGCACGCGCATGATGACGGAAGACGCCGAAGTCGATCAGCGGAAGCAGCTGCCGAACTACTTGCTGGACGCGGCCGGCATATCGATCGAACGTATGCCGATGCTCAATGTGATCTTCGATCGCATGGCAGCATCGTGCACGGACAGCCTGCAGCCGATGGCCGGAACGCCCTGCTACTTCTCCGTCAACGGCATCACCAACGATCGCGTCGGCGACATCGTCAAGGACTACGAGGCCAACGCGGTCGCGGCCGTGCTCTATGCCGAGCAGTGGGACTCCCGCGTCATCATCATGCTCGACCGCGATTTCGTGTTCACGATGGTGGAAGCGATGTTCGGCTCCGACGGCGCCGAACCGCCGCTCGACGTCGAGCGTTCCTTCTCCAACATCGAGATTCGCCTGGTCCAGGCGCTGTTCGAGCGGTTCGCCAAGGCACTGCAATCCGCCTTCGCCGGAACCTCCAACGTCACCTTCCGCGTGGAGCGGGTCGAGACTGCGATGGCATCGCTGGCCCTTGGGCGCAGCGGCAACATGTCGATCTGCGCGAACATCATGCTGCAGGCTCTTTATCGCGGCGGTCAGATGTTCCTCATCATTCCGCACTCCGCGCTCAACCCGTTGCGGCAGAAGCTCGCGCATGTCGTCGTCAGCGACGGTCGCGCGGCCGATCCGCGCTGGCGCGAGCAGATGGAGAGCGAGGTTCACCGAACCGAGGTGACGCTGAGCGCGGTGCTCGATGAGAAGATGATATCTCTCGATGACGTCGTGAAGTTCCACGTCGGGCAGGTCCTCGAGCTCGAAGCCACGCCGCGCACGCTGGCCCGGCTCGAAAGCAACAACCAGGTGTTGTTCTGGTGTCAGATCGGTCAGCTTGATGGCTATTACGCCATGCAGGTGGCCGATCCCGTCGATCAGAAGCGGGAGTTCGTCGATGATATCCTATCTCGTTGATGCTGTTCTGCTGATTGCGCTCGCCTTCACCAGCATGCGGGTGACCAGGATGCACCGCGAGTTGGCGCGGTTGCGCAGCTACCAGGGCGAATTCTCGAACATCGTCCACGAGACGGCGGGGGCCTTCGATACTGTGGTCACTGCAGCGCACGATTCAACCGCAAATCTCGGACGGCTCGCCAGCGTGCTGAGCACGAAGATCGATCAGGCCCATGAGGCGATCGCGGCGCTCGACGCGCGGAGCGGACTCGCATCCGCCGCGACCGCGGGCGGCGCCGATACGAACAAGCATTGAAGCCGAGGCTGGCGGAACAAATACGATCGGAACGTCGCGGCGCTCCGGGAGCGGAAATACCAAGAGGCGATATCAAATGGCGCAATCCTTCGACTATGAGTCTACCGCGCGAGCATCGACATCCGAGGAGGAGCATTCTGAGTCATCTCCGCTGGAGCGGTTGGCCGATATCGCCGCACGCACGGCGGAGGAGACGGGCAAGTTCGCCAATGTCGATGCGATCCTGCGCATTCCCGTCACCATGCAAGTGGTGCTCGGTTCGGCGACCATTCCGGTCGCAAATCTGATGAAGCTCGGCCGCGGCGCGGTGGTTCCGCTGGATCACCGCGTCGGCGAGCCCGTCGACGTCGTGGTGAACGGCCGCGTCGTTGCCCGCGGCGAGGTGGTCGTCGTCGAAGAGGACAATTCCCGCTTTGGCGTCTCGCTCACCGAGATCGTGGGGCCGCTGGGGCAGGGTGATACCTGACCATGGCGGCACAGGTCGGCATCGCCCCCATCAAGCAGCGAGGCGTTGCCACGCTGGGCGGAACGGAAAAAGTCGCGGCGCTGCTGCTGGCCATGGGCCGGCAGGCGGCCGCGAGCGTGCTGCAGCAGTTCGAGCCGCAGGAAATTCGCATCGTTACCAAGGCCGCGGCAGAGCTGCGACCGATCACGGCGCAGGAGCTGGAGGCTATCGTCGAGGAGTTTGCCCAGCAGTTCTCGACGGGCGCCAACATTCTCGGCACACTCGGCGGTCTGGAGGCCGTGCTCGGCGACGTGCTTCCTGCCGAACAGGTCTCGGCGATCATGTCGGACCTGCTCGGCAATTCGAGCCGGTCGGTGTGGGACCGCGTGTCGTCGGTATCTGAAAACTCGCTCGCGAGCTATCTCTCGAAGGAGCATCCGCAGACCGCGGCGCTTATCCTGTCCAAGGTCAAGCCGTCCTGTGCCGCCAAGGTCATGAGCCAGCTGCCCTCGAGCCTGCGCAATGAGCTGATGCGGCGCGTGCTCAGCCTCAAGCCGATCGTCGACGACGCCATGAGGGTCCTCGAGAAGACTCTGCACGAGGATTTGACGCTGAACTTCGCCCGCAACATGGGGGCGGACACCTACGCCCGCGTCGCGGACATCATCAACAAGATGGAGCGCGGCCATATCGAGGACATGCTGAAGAGCCTGTCGGAGAAGCGGCCGAAGTCTGCCGAGGTGCTGAAGGAGCTGCTGTTCACCTTCGACGACGTGGTCAACCTGACGCCGAAGGCGCGTACCATGATCTTCGACCAGGTACCGACCGATCGCATCGTCATCGCGCTGAAGGGGACCGACAAGCACTTCCGCGAACTGATCCTGTCCTCGCTGGCCTCGCGCGTCCGTCGCGTCGCCGAGCACGAACTCGCCACTGGCGAGCCGTCGAACCAGCGCGACGTGCTGGAGGCGCGGCGCGTGATCACCGACCTAGCCCTCGACCTCGCCGAGAAGGGTGAAATCGAGCTCAACCCGGAGCAGGAGGATGAGCTGGTCTTCCGCTGACCGCTGAACGGGCATGGCAGAATCATCCGATCAGGAGAGTAAAACAGAAGAGCCGACCGAGAAAAAAGTCCGCGATTCGCTCGAACAGGGCAAAATCCCGGTCTCTCGGGAGGCTTCCATTTTCGCCTCGATGGCGGCGCTGATGGTGATCCAGGCATTCCTGATCGGCCGGGGCGTGCAGCAATTGACGCCAACCCTGACGAGTTTCCTCGACGACCCCGGGGGCTTCCCGCTGAAAACCGGGGCGGACGCGCAAGATCTTCTCGCGGTCGTCGGCCTTCAGGCGCTGCGATTCCTGGTGCCACTGATCGTCATCCTGGCGGTGTTCGGGCTGGCTTCGTCGTTTCTGCAAAATGCGCCGCGCCTGGTGCTGGAGCGCATCATGCCGGACCTTTCGCGAATCTCTCCGATTGGCGGCTGGGGCCGGCTGTTCGGATCGCAGGGACTCGTGGAGTTCGCAAAGTCGCTGTTCAAGCTCGTCTCGGTCACGGCTGTCGTCGTCGTCGTGCTGCGCTCGTCGGAAGCGAAGGCGTTCGAGGCGATGTACACCGATCCGGTCGCGCTGCCGGAGATGATTCTCAACATCGCGATGCGGATCGTTTCGGCGATCTGCATTGCGACCATCGTTCTGGTCGCGATCGATCTTGCCTGGGCGCGCTTCCACTGGCGTCGCCAGCTGCGCATGACGCGGCAGGAGATCAAGGACGAGCACAAGCAGGCGGAGGGCGATCCGCTGGTCAAGGCGCGCCTGCGCTCGCTGGCGCGCGATCGCTCGCGGCAGCGGATGATCGCATCCGCATCGCGCGCGACGCTGGTGATCGCCAACCCGACGCACTTTGCGATCGCATTGCGCTACAAGCGCGAGGAAAACGCGGCGCCGCTCGTCGTGGCCAAGGGCATGGACGTGATCGCACTGAAGATCCGCGAAGTCGCCGAGCAAAACAGAATTCCGGTGATCGAGAACAAGGCGCTGGCGCGCGCGCTCTACGAGGCCGTGCAGGTCGATCAGGTGATCCCGGCGGAATTCTTCCGGCCTGTCGCCGAGATCATCTACTTCCTGCAATCGAAGCAGGCGCCGCGGCCCGAAAAGGTTCAGTAGATTTTCCGAGGACGACGTCTCGCGCATCAGCCTGACGAAAGCTTGCGCCCCTAAGCTTCTCCCAAATGGACCAGAATGGGACTGTCGTGGGACCGCTTTATCTCTTCGAACTCGCATCGTCGCAGGCGCGGTATCTCGAGCTCCGCCAATCGACCATCGCGACCAACGTCGCCAACGCCAATACGCCCGGCTTCAAGGCGCGAGACGTCGAGCCCTTCAACAAGGTGCTCGATGGCACGCCGGTCAGGCTGGCGACGACATCGCCCTCGCACATGCAGCTTTCTCCGGCCGAGACCGACACGCGGGCGATCGCCAAGAAGGATAGCTGGGAAGTGGTTCATTCTGGCAACTCCGTCAGCATCGAGCAGGAGATGATCAAGGGTAGCGACGTCAGTCGCGACTACTCGATGAATTCGGCGGTCGTGCGGTCGTTTCACCGCATGCTGCTGTCGAGCGCGAAGACCTGAGGTGAAATGACATGCTGGACTCACTGCAAGCTTCATTGACGGTCGCGAGCTCCGGGCTCGAGGCGCAGTCGACGCGCATGCGCATCGTCTCGGAAAACCTCGCGAACGCTACGTCGACGGGGCGTACCGCCGGCGCAGATCCGTATCAGCGCAAGACCATCACTTTCGATGCTGCAATGGATCGCGCCTCGGGCGCGCAGCTTGCGAAGGTCAAGGAGATCGGGGTCGACACCACGCCGTACCGCGTCGAGTACGATCCGGGGCATCCTGCCGCTGACAAGGCCGGCTACGTCAAGCTGCCGAACGTGAACATGATGATCGAGATGGCCGACATGCGGGAAGTCAATCGGTCCTATGAAGCCAATCTCCAGGTCGTGAAACAGGTGAGGTCGATGCTGGGCATGACCATCGACCTTCTGAGGAGCTGACAATGCTTGAAGCGATTTCTTCCACCGCGATTTCCGCAGGACAGGCGGCGTCCCGCGCGGCCGAAGCGCAGGCCATCTCGCCGGCGGCGCCGACCGCGGTCCAGTCAACCGACGACGTTGGCTTCGACTCGGTGATGAAGCAGGTGACGACGGACGCGATCGGGACGCTGAAGGCGGGCGAAGCGGCGTCGATCTCGGCGATGCAGGGCAAGGAATCGACGCGGCGCGTCGTGGAGGCGCTGATGTCGGCCGAGCAGGCCTTGCAGACGGCCGTCGCGGTTCGCGACAAGGTCGTGCAGGCCTATCAAGAAGTCGTTCGCATGTCGATTTGATCTGAAGGAGTGACGCTGTGAAATCGCTCGCCATTGCGGCTACGGGCATGAATGCCCAGCAGACCAACATCGAAGTCATCGCGAATAACATCGCCAATATCAACTCGACGTCGTACAAGCGTGCGCGAGCGGAATTCACCGATCTGTTCTATCAGATGGACCGTATGCAAGGCGTCGCGAACGTCAACGGCTCGTCGCCGATTCCGGAAGGCGCCAATCTTGGCCTTGGCGTGAAGTCAGCGGCCATCCGCAAGCTGCACATCCAGGGCGCGCTGACGCAAACCGGCAATCCTTACGACCTCGCCATCAACGGCCGCGGCTGGTTCCAGGTGCTCGGCCCGAACAACGAGGTGCAATACACCCGCGCCGGCTCGTTCAACACCAATGCCAACGGCCAGCTCGTCACGATCGACGGCTACCTGCTGGATCCTGCGATCACGGTGCCGCAGGGAACCGTCGAGGTCACGGTCAACCAGACCGGACAGGTGTTTGCCAAGCTGGACACGGAAATAAACGCGCGGCAGATCGGTCAGCTCAACCTCGCCAATTTCGCCAACGAAGCGGGCCTCGAACCGCTCGGCAGCAATCTCTACCGCGAAACCACGGCATCCGGCACGCCGGTCGTCGGGCTGCCGGGCGATGCCGGCTACGGCAAGATCAACCAGAAATATCTCGAGGCTTCGAACGTCGATCCGGTCAAGGAAATCACCGAGTTGATCTCGGCTCAGCGCGCCTACGAAATGAATGCCAAGGTCATCCAGGCCTCGGATGAAATGGCCTCGACGGTCTCGAAGGGCTTGCGCTAGTTCCGGTGTTTCGATGTTGAACATGGTGGGCTTGATGGTGCGCGGGTTGGCCGCCGTGCTGCTGGTTCTCGTCACGGCGCGCGTCGCCGTGGCCGAGGAGAAGCGGCTTCCCGTGCCGGCCGTATCGATCCGCGCCGGCGAACTGATCCGGGAGGACATGATCACGGAGCGTGCATTCGCACCGAACCTGCTCGGCGTCGCCATGTTCATCGAAGGACGCCAGGTCCTGGTCGGCCGCATGGCACGGCGCACGCTGCTGCCGGGCCAGCCGATCCCGACCAATTCAGTGGAAGATCCCTGGACCGTCGCCCGCGGCGCGATGGTCAAGGTCGTGGTGGAGGACAGTGGCCTGTCGATCGTCACCTACGGCTCGGCGATGCAGTCGGGCGCGCCGGGCGCGCTCATCCCGGTGCGAAACACCGACACCGGCGTGATCATCAGGGGCATCGTCCAGGCGGACGGCACCGTCAAGGTCGTGGACGGGTCATGACCAGATTCCTGCTTGCCCTCCTCCTCATCGTTTCCGCCGCCAGCGCCCAGGCCGCCGTCCGCATCAAGGACATCGCGGACATCAAGGGACTGCGCGAAAACCAGATCGTCGGCTATGGCCTGGTCATCGGCCTGAACGGCACTGGCGACACGCTTCGCAATGCTCCGTTCACGGAGCAGTCCCTGCAATCGATGCTCGAGAACATGGGCATCAATGTCAGGAACGAGACCACGAGCACCAACAACCCTCCGCGTCCGACGACGCTGCGCACACGCAACGTCGCCGCCGTGATGGTGACCGCGGACCTGCTGCCCTCGATCGGGGCGGGCGAGCGAATGGACGTGACCGTGTCGTCGCTCGGTGACGCGACCTCGCTGCTCGGCGGCACCCTGGTGATGACGTCGCTGCGCGCGGCGGACGGTGCGGTCTACGCGGTGGCGCAAGGAGCGGTCACCGTCGCCGGTTACAGCGTCGGAGGCCAGGCCCAGAACGTCAGCCAGGGGACGCCGACCGCCGGGCGCATTCCTAACGGCGCGCTGGTCGAGCGTGAGGTGAAGGGAAGTCTCCACGAGATGGAGTTCCTGGTGCTCGAGCTCAAGAATCCCGACTTCGTCACGGCGACGCGAATCCTCGACGCCATCAACCGCTTCGCCGGCGGCCGCTATCGTGCGCAGATCGCCTTCGAACGCGACTACCGCACCATCGTGCTGTCGAAGCCGCGCCACATCGGACCGGTCCGCTTCCTTGCCGAGATCGGTGAGCTGACAGTCGAACCGGATACGCCGGCGCGGGTGGTGATCAACGAGCGCACCGGCACGGTGGTCATCGGGCGCGACGTGCGGATATCGACTGTTGCGGTGACGCACGGCAATCTGACGGTCCGCGTCACCGAGCTTCCCGTGGTGTCGCAGCCGGCGCCGTTCTCGCAAGGGCAGACGGTTGTCGTTCCCCAGACCGTCGTCGAGGCCAACGAGGCCGGATCGCAGGTGGCGATCCTGAGCGGCGTCGATCTCCAGCGCCTGGTGCGCGGGCTGAACCAGATCGGCCTGAAGCCGTCCGGCATCATTGCGATCCTCCAGGCGATCAAGACGGCCGGCGCGCTGCAGGCCGATGTCATCGTGCAATGATGCGCAAGCGTCGTGCAAGCATGGTCGCTCAATGCTCAGGTCTCGACCGAGAATCGCACGCGGCCCGATGCTGAAACTGGATCACCAAGCCAAACTCCTCCTCCTCGCGGTGTCCGTGCTCGCGAGCACGCCCGTGCTGGCGCTGGACGAGGCGAAGCCGTCGAAGCCGCTCAACCTGCTCTCATTCGCCCGCGCGGCCGGACCGCAGAAGCGCACGGCGGCCACGCCAATCCCGGATGACAATGCGTCCATCCGGGCGACGGCGTGGGCGGCTGAAGACTCCGGAGTCGCGATCACCGGCGCGGTGCCCGCCTCCGAGTCGCCGGCGCCTGCGCCTGCGCCTGTACGCCCGGCCAAGCCCGGCAGCGTCACGGCGCCGCCGAAGCCCGCACCGCCCGTGGCCGCTGCGCCCGCAGACGGCGACGTCGCCCTGTTCTGCAGCAACGTGGCCGACCCCGCCGTCGATGCGAGGCTGGCGTGGCAGCTGAAGGAGCTGGAGAAGGCGGAGACCCAGCTGCGCGAGCGGATCGCGGAGGTCGAGGCCAAGCGTGCCGAATACGAGAAGTGGATGGCGCTGCGCGACGACTTCCTGAAGAAGGCCGAAGCGAGTGTCGTCGAGATCTATTCGCGCATGAAGCCGGACGCCGCGGCCACGCAGATTGCCGGCATGGCGGACGAAACCGCCGCCGCGGTGCTCGCAAAGCTCAGCCCGAGGAGTTCGAGCGCAATTTTCAACGAGATGGATACGGCACGCGCGGCGCACCTCGCCGATCTGCTTGGCGGCATGCGTCGTGTGGATGACGGAAAGACCAAGTAGATGAAGAAGCCGATCCTCATCCTGTCGCTGCTGTTGCTTGCCGGGTGCTCGCATGATCCGGGCGAGATCCTGACCGGCCCGAAATTGTCGCCCGTGGGCAGCGGCCTGAGGACGCAGGCCGAACCGATCCCGGTGACGCCCCGCATGCGCACGCCTGTCAGCTATCGCTCGACCTGGGACGACGGCACAGATCTCTACCGCGATCCCCGCGCCCGGCGCGTTGGCGATGTCGTGACCGTGATCATCTCGATGCAGGACAAGGCCAAGCTCGACAACAAGACTGGCCGCTCGCGCGATTCGCAGGTCAAGTTCGGGCTGGACTGGCTGATGGACGTCGCCGGATGGAGCGACAAGGGCCAGACCACCGCCAACCTCAGCACCAACACGCAGATCAAGGGCAACGGCCAGATCGATCGCACCGAGGACATCAAGCTGTCCATCGCGGCCATCGTCACCGACGTGCTGCCGAACGGCAATATGATGATCAGCGGATCGCAGGAGTTCGGCGTCAACACGGAGATGCGCGTGCTCAACGTCGGCGGCATCGTGCGTCCACGCGATATCTCGCGAACCAACACGATCTCCTACGAGAAGATCGCCGAGGCGCGTGTTTCCTATGGCGGTCGCGGAAATCTGTCTGACGTGCAGCAGCCTGGATGGGGACATCGGATCTATGACGCCGTGGCACCATTCTGAGATTCGCGCCGGCCGGGCCGCGATGCGAGGGCAGGGGACGTCATGCGCCTGATTGCGGCCATCGTGGCGCTGACCCTGGTCGCGATCGGTGCCGGCGCGATTGCCGGCCTGCATCTGTTTGCGACCGCCCAGCGGGTCGCCGACGCGAAGAAAAGCGCTACGCCGCCGCCCATTGCCTCGAGCTACGCCGGCAGCGCGCGGCTCAGAAAACTGTCCCCGATCGTGACCAATCTCGCCGCGCCGGCCAACAACTGGGCTCGTGTCGAGGCCTCCATGGTGACCGACAGCATGAGCGACGAGGATGCCGGCATCCTGGCTGCCCACATCAGCGAGGACATCGTGACCTATCTGCGGTCGGCATCGGTTGCGCAGTTCGAGGGATCTCGCGGGCTCCAGCATCTGCGCGAAGACCTGGCCGAGCGCGCAACTATCCGTTCGTCGGGCAAGGTCCGCGAATTGATCATTGAGACGTTGGTGATCCAGTGAGAGTGAGGGTCCTGCTGCTGGCGTTGGTTCTGGTCGTGCTGCCCGAAGTGGCATTCGCCCAGATTCCGGATCTCAACTCGCTGCTGCCGCCCGGCAACGGCTCGACCAGCGGCCGGATCATCCAGATGATGGCGCTGATCACGGTGCTGTCGGTGGCGCCGGGGCTGCTCATCATGGTGACGAGCTTCACGCGGTTTGCGGTGTCGCTGTCGTTCCTGCGCTCCGGTCTCGGCCTCCAGACCACGCCGGCCAACCTGGTGCTGATCAGCCTGGCGCTGTTCATGACCTTCTACGTGATGGCGCCGACCTTCGACCGCGCCTGGGAAACCGGCGTTCAGCCTCTCATGAAGAACGAGATCTCGGAGGAGGAGGCCTATCTGAAGATCACCGATCCGTTCCGCGAGTTCATGCTGGCCCATGTCCGCGACAAGGATCTCCAGACCTTCGAGTCGCTTGCCGCGGAAAGCTTTCGCAGGAAGTTCGACGACAAGCGCATCGACCTGCGCGTCATCATTCCGGCCTTCATGATCTCCGAGCTCAGGCGTTCGTTCGAGATCGGATTCCTCATCATCCTGCCGTTCCTCGTGATCGACATGATCGTGGCGACGCTGACCATGTCGATGGGCATGATGATGATGCCGCCGACGGTCCTCGCGCTGCCGTTCAAGATGCTGTTCTTCGTGCTGATCGACGGCTGGAACCTGCTCGCCTCCGGACTGGTGCGGTCGTTCTCGTAAGAGCCGCTATCGTCGGCTTAACGACACGTTAAGGTTAGCGAAGAGTGAGATTAACCATATGATATTGCTACGAAATTCTGGCCGGTCTTAATCTCGAAGCAAGATTCGGCGTGCTAGCAATGCGTCACGGCGGGTTGGACCCCACCCAAATCAGTCCAAAGGCATGATGCCGCCC
>JAEYRD010000161.1 GCA_023435725.1 Pseudomonadota bacterium
GGGCCGCCGCCCCATTCTCCACGAGTCCAACTCTCACCTCTCCTGCGGAGAGCCCCCCTCACCCCAACCCTCTCCCCGCACGCGGGGAGAGGGGGAAGGCAGACATATGGCCGCAATCGACTTTGAGGTTGAACTGAGGCGGGCCGGCGCGCATGCGACCGGTGGCTGGCGGCGCGTGCTGTTCCTGGCGCGGCGGCACGTGCTGGGCGCGGCCGGGCTCGTCATCATGACGGTGTTCGTGCTGACGGCGATCTTCGCCGACTTCATTGCGCGCTATGACCCACTGACGGTCGACTCCGCTCGCGCGCTGGCTCGCCCGAGCCTGGCGCACTGGATGGGCACGGATTCGTTCGGCCGCGACGTCTTCAGCCGCATCATCCATGGCGCGCGGATCTCGCTCGCGGTCGGCATCGGCTCGACCGCGCTCGGCGGCTCCATCGGCGTGATCGTGGGCCTCACGTCCGGTTATCTCTCCGGCTGGGTCGATCTCGTGTTCCAGCGCGTATCCGATGTCCTCCAGGCGCTGCCGCTGCTCGTACTCGCGCTGGTGATGACCGCCGCGCTCGGCCCGTCGCTGCCGAACGTGATCCTCGCCATCGCCATTCCGCTGATCCCGACGGTCGCCCGCGTCATCCGCGCCAACACGCTGGCGCTGCGCGAACAGCCGTTCGTCGAAGCCGCCAAGTCGATCGGCATGAGCGAAGTGCGCATCGCGCTCCGCCATGTGCTGCCGAACACGCTGGCGCCGCTGATCGTGCTCGCGACCGCCCAGCTCGGCTCCACCATCCTCACCGAAGCCTCCCTCTCCTTCCTCGGCCTCGGCATTCCCGAGCCTTATCCGTCATGGGGCCGCATGCTCTCCGAGTCCGCCGCCGAATATGTCCGCACCGCGCCTTGGCTGGTGATCTTCCCGGGCATCGCAATCAGCCTCGCCGTGTTCGGCGCCAATCTGTTCGGTGACGCCCTGCGTGATATTCTCGACCCGAGGCAGCGCGGCTGATGGCGACAAAATCCGATCTCGTGCTCGAGGTGAAGAACCTGAAGACAGTGTTCTTCACCAACTCCGGCCTGTTCAGGGCTGTCGACGACGTCTCCTTCACCGTCAGGCGCGGCGAGACGCTGGCGATCGTCGGCGAATCCGGCTGCGGCAAGAGCGTCACCGCGCTGTCCCTGATGCGGCTGGTGCCAGATCCCCCCGGCCGCATCGTCGGCGGCTCCGTCTCGCTCGAAGGCACCGATCTGCTGACGCTGGACGAAGCGCAGATGCGCGCGGTCAGGGGCAACCGCATCTCCATGATCTTCCAGGAACCGATGACATCGCTCAATCCGGTCATGCGGATCGGCGACCAGATCGTCGAGGCCGTGCGGCTGCACCGCAACGTGTCGACCAGGGAGGCGCACGACATCGCGGTCGAGATGCTGCGGCTGGTCCGGATTCCCGAACCGGCGCGCCGCGCGAGGGAATATCCGCATCAACTCTCCGGCGGCATGCGTCAGCGCGGGATGTTCGCGATGGCGCTGGCCTGCCGGCCGGCGCTCCTGATCGCGGACGAGCCGACCACCGCGCTCGACGTAACCATCCAGGCGCAGATCCTGGCCCTGATCCTCGACCTGCAGAAGGAGCTCGGCACCGGCCTCGTGCTGATCACGCACGACCTCGGCGTCGTCGCGCAGACCGCGCAGCGCGTGATCGTGATGTATGCGGGCCGGAAGGTCGAGGAGGCCAGCGTCGAGGCGCTGTTTGCTGCGCCAAAGCATCCCTATACGCGCGGGCTGATGGCCTCGATCCCGGCCGTGCCGGCATCCGGCGTGGCGGCGCAGGAGCGGCTGAACGAAATCCCGGGCACCGTGCCGTCGCTGGTCCGGCTGCCCAAAGGCTGCGCCTTTGCACCGCGCTGCAAGCTCGCGATCAAACGTTGCGAGGCCGAATATCCGCCGCTGGCCGATTGGGGCGGCGGCCATCTCGCCGCCTGCTGGCGCGCGGCCGAAGTGGCGGAGGTGGCATGACCGAGGCGCTGCTCGAAGTCACCGATCTCAGGAAGCATTACCCGGTGCGCGCCGGCGTGCTGCGCCGGCAGGTCGGCACCGTGCATGCGGTCGATGGCGTCTCGTTCTCGCTCGGTACCGGCGAGACGCTTGGGCTCGTCGGCGAATCCGGCTGCGGCAAGTCGACGGTGGCGCGCAGCGTGCTGAGGCTGGTCGAGCCGACGTCAGGCCAGATCCGCCTTGAGGGCGAAGATATCACCCATCTGTCCAAGACGGCGCTGCGGCCGCATCGCCGCTCGATGCAGATCGTGTTCCAGGACCCCTTCGCCTCGCTCAATCCGCGCATGACCGCGGGCGACATCGTTGGAGAGCCGCTTGCCGTGCATGGTCTCGCGACCGGAAGGACGCTGGAGGCCCGTGTCGTAAAGCTGTTCGAGCAGGTCGGCTTGCGGCCCGACCAGATGCGGAATTTCCCGCATCAATTCTCGGGCGGCCAGCGTCAGCGCATCTGTATCGCGCGGGCGCTCGCGCTGCAGCCGCGCCTGATCGTCTGCGACGAGCCGGTGTCAGCGCTGGACGTCTCGATCCAGGCGCAGGTGATCAATCTCCTGATCGACCTGCAGCGCCGACACGGTTTCTCCTACCTCTTCATCGCGCACGACCTCGCCGTGGTCGCCCATATCAGCCACCGCGTCGCCGTGATGTATCTCGGCCGCATCGTCGAGATAGCCGACAAGGACGAGCTGTTCCGCAACCCGCGCCATCCCTACACACAGGCCCTGCTCGCCTCGGTGCCGATCGCCAACCCGTTCGCGAAAAAACTCGCGCCGCTGGTCGAAGGCGACGTGCCGAGCCCAGTTAATCCGCCGCCCGGCTGTGCGTTTCACACCCGCTGCCGGTTCGCGATGGAGCGGTGCAAGACCGAGCGGCCGGCGCTGCTGGATGCGGGCGATGCGCATCAGGTGGCGTGTCTGCTCAACGACGGGACGGGACGGAGTCAGTAGGTCTCAACGTCCGGATCACCGGCCAGGCCGCCAGCGCGGCAGCCAGATGCTTGAGCGTATGGCCCGAGACAAGGTGCCCTGTCGCTTCGAACACGGTCACGTCACCCAGCTCGAAAAGCTTGGCCAGCACGTAAAAGAAGATCACGGCGCCGAGCCGCACGCCAAGCGCGCCGGGCCGCGGCCGTGTCAGCGCCAGTGCCACAGCAAGTGCCATGCCGCCGAACTGCACGACGACCCATGGCGTGAGGTTCTCGCGTGCCACCCAGGCCGCGAGCAGGCCCGCAGCCGTCACCAGCACCACCACCGCCTGCCCCGCGCGCACGCTGACGCGCTCGCTGGCCGCGATGCCCAGAAAGCCCGCGAACGCCACCGCCATGCCGAGACGGTCGGCCACGAGCCGCTGCGGCGCGTCCGGGACCAGATGATAGAAGGCCGATCCAATGCAGGTGAGGATCAGACCCACAAACAGGAAGCTTGCACCCAGGGGCGCATCGCGGCGGGCACGCAGCCGCACCAGGCCCCAGATCCCCATCGCCAGGAAGGTGAGATTGCTCAGCACGTCGCCGGCGTTGGGCACGCCCAGCCAGGCGCGGGTATCGACGAAATGCGGCGTGCGCCAAGCGGAGGCGGGCAGCGCGGGCGCGAAGAGGGCCACCAGCGTCAGGACGAATAGCGCTCCGATCAGATAGTTTTCGCGGTCTGTGGGTGCAGCGAACGTGAGCCGCCGGGACATCGAGCGCAACACGGCATCGGTCGCTCGGGCATGGTCATCTGCGCGCATTTGGCGGCTCCACATTGATATGACCGATGTTCGATATTTGTAACCCAAAAATGAACAATGTTCAATGCAAAATGCACGCAACTGCGTTTGGCCAAAATAGCGTTGAAATCATTCAGAAATCTGGACGCTGCAGAGAGAGAGACCAGCTACAGCTTATTCGGAAGCGGTGCTCCTCCCAGGTGGGAGGAGACCTGGAGCCGATCGCGCGGCGGGTGATGTGGATCCCGGCTGGCGCTCCGCGCGTCCGGAGCACGAGACTACGCTCCGATCTCCGCCACGATCCTGCCCGTCGTGACCTGCTCGCCCTCGGCGACGTCGATCGCGGCCACGACGCCGTCGATGCCGGCCTTGTGGACGTGCTCCATCTTCATTGCCTCCAGCGTCATCACCGGCTGACCGGCGGTGACGCGATCGCCTGGCTTGACCAGGACGGCGACGACGCGGCCGTTCATGGCGGCGCGGACTTTGCCGTCGCCGCCATTCGTTGCGGTAGCCTTCGGTGCGGCGAGAGTGAGATCGGAGACCGCGAGCGGGAGGCCGCGGTGCTGGACGTAAAGCCGGTCGCCATCCCGCAGGAATTTTGCGCTGTCCATCACGCCATCGTGGCGGAAGCAGATGGCGTCGGAATCGAGCTGGTCGATCTCGAACCTGTCCTGCCGGCCATCGGTGGCGACGGTGTAACCGCCGTCCCGCTCGCGCGTGACTTCAAGTTCGTGCACGTGGCCGGCGATTTCGATTTTCGCAGGAAGTGGAAACGTTGCCGACAGGCTTCGTCCACTCTGCCATGACGGCGCGCGCGGGTTGGTGACGTAGAGCAGCAGGCCCGCCAGCGCCGTGTCGAACGCGGCGTCGGCCCGTGGTGCCAGCAGCTCGTCGCGGTGGGCGCCGATGAACGCCGTCGTCGCCTCGCCCTTGGCAAAGCCGGGGTGACGCAGGCACGACATCAGGAAGGCCTGGTTGGTGGTCACGCCGAACGCAGTGAGCTGCTCCAGGCCGACGATCAGCCGTCCCCTCGCCTCCTCGCGACTCGCGCCATGGCTGATCACCTTGGCAATCATGGAATCGTAGAACGGCGGGATCTCCGAGCCCGATTGCAGCGCGTGCTCGACACGGATGCCGTCCGGCACCTGCCAGCGCGCCATGCGGCCGGACTGCGGCATGAAATCGTGCGCGGCATCTTCCGAGCAGAGCCGCACCTCGATGGCATGACCGGAGAACTTGATGTCCTGCTGCTTCACCGGCAACGCCTCGCCGCGCGCGACGCGCAGTTGCAGCTCGACGAGATCGAGCCCGGTGATCGCCTCGGTCACGGGATGCTCGACTTGGAGACGCGTGTTCATTTCCATGAAGTAGAACTCGCCGCTCGCGTCGAGCAGGAATTCCAGTGTGCCGGCCCCCTCGTAACGCAGCGCCTTCACCGCGGCGACCGCGACCTCGCCCATTTTCGCACGCAGTTCCGGCGTCACGGCGGGTGACGGCGCCTCCTCGATCAGTTTCTGGTGCCGCCGCTGCACCGAGCAGTCGCGCTCGCCGAGATGGATGGCGTTGCCGTGACTGTCGCCGAAGACTTGGATCTCGATATGGCGCGGGTTCCGGATGGCGCGCTCGAGAATCACCGTGGGATCGCCGAACGCCGCCTTCGCCTCCGACCGCGCACTGCGCAGAGCATCGGGAAAGGATGCCGCGTCAGTGACGAGCCGCATGCCGCGGCCGCCGCCACCTGCGACGGCCTTGATCATCACGGGGAAGCCGGTCTTTTTGGCCTCCGCGAGCATGACCTCGTCACCCTGCTCAGTGCCCTGATAGCCGGGCACGCAGGGCACGCCGGCCTTCCTCATGATCTCCTTGGCGCCGGCCTTGTTGCCCATCGCCTCGATCGCCTGCGGCGACGGGCCGATGAAGACGAGACCGGCATCTTTACAGCTTCTCGCAAACTCCTCGTTCTCGGCGAGGAAGCCATAGCCGGGATGCACCGCATCGGCGCCGCTCGCCTTGGCCGCGGCAATGATCGCGGGGATGTTGAGGTAGGATTGCGCCGGCAGCGCTTCGCCGATGCGCACGGCCTGGTCGGCCTGCCGCACGTGGAGCGCATCGCGATCGGCATCGGAATAGACCGCGACGACGCCGAGGCCGAGCTGCCGCGCGCTGCGCACCACGCGCAGCGCGATCTCGCCGCGGTTGGCGACCAGGACCTTGAAGAACGGCCGATGCTGCACTGATCCGTTCCTCATGGGCGGGCCACCGAGAATTGCATGCGCTGAGGTGTGCGCGTATCGCCCTCGCGGCAGATCGCGAGCACCTCGGAGAGCACCGCGCGGGTATCGCGCGGATCGATCACACCATCGTCGAGCACGCGCGCGCTGGTCGAGAACACATCCATCTGACCGTCGAACACGCCGACGATCTGCGCCCTCATGGCGTCGAGCTTGTCCTTTTCGATCGGCTTACCGCGGCGCGCGGCGGCCGCTTCAGTCACGATCGCCATGGTCTCGGCGGCCTGCTCGCCGCCCATCACAGCGGTCTTGGCGTTGGGCCAGGAGAAGCAGAAACGCGGATGGAAGCCGCGCCCGCACATGCCGTAATTGCCGGCGCCGAAGGAGGCGCCGCAATAGATCGTGATCTGCGGCACCGTCGCCGAGGTCACGGCCTGGATCATCTTCGAGCCGTGCTTGATCATGCCGGCCTCTTCGTAGGCTTTGCCGACCATGTAGCCGGTGGTGTTGTTGAGATAGAGGATCGGCGTGCGGGTCTGGCAGCAGGCCTGGATGAAATGCGTCGCCTTGTTGGCACCATCAGGATCGAGCGGACCGTTGTTGGTGATGATCCCGATCGCCTGTCCCCCGATACGGGCGTGGCCGCAGACGGTGGCCGGGCCGTAGTTCGGTGCCATCTCGGTGAAATCGGAATCGTCGATGATGCGCGCGATCACCTGCTTCATGTCGACCGGGCGCTTGTGGTCCATCGGCATGATGCCAAGCAGCTCGTCCTGATCGTAGCGCGGCGGTTTGAACTGCGCCGCTCCGCCGCCCGGCCGCTCCCATTCAAGCGCCGCCATGATCTCGCGCGCGATGCGAAGTGCGTCGCGATCGTCCTCCGCAAGATAGTCGCCAAGGCCGGAGACCTGCGTGTGCATCTCGGCGCCGCCGAGCTCTTCTTCGGTCGCGATCTCGCCGGTTGCGGCCTTCAGCAGCGGCGGGCCCGCGAGGAAGGCACGGGTGCGACCACGAACCATGACGATGTAGTCGGACAGGCCGGTCTGATAGGCACCGCCGGCAGTGGACGAACCATGCGTCACGGTGACGACCGGCAAGCCTGCCGCCGAGAGCCGCGCGAGATTGCGGAAAATATTGCCGCCGCGGACAAAGTCCTCGACGCGGTAGCGCAGCAGATTGGCACCGGCGCTCTCGACGAGCTGGACGTAAGGCAGCTTGTTCTCCAGCGCGAGTTCCTGCACCCGCAGCGTCTTGTCGAGGCCATAGGGCTGAAGCGCGCCGGCATCGATGCCGGCATCATTGGCGCTGACCATGCAACGGATGCCCGAGACGAAGCCGATGCCGGCGATGACGCCGCCGCCGGGCACGCTCTTGTTCGGATCGGGCACGTCGAACATGTAGCCGGCGAGCGTCGACAGCTCGATGAACGGCGCGCCGGGATCGAGCACCAGCGCGACGCGTTCGCGCGGCAGCAACTGGCCACGCTTGTGGAAGCGATCCTTTGCCGCCGCCGACGCTGCACGCGTGCGCTCTTCCAGCGCGCGCATGCGGTCGATCAGCGCGAGCATGCCGTCGCGGTTGGCGTGGTAGGCGGCGCTTCCGGGGGAAATGGTGTTTTCGAGAATGGACATTAGTGCTCCTGCCCGTCATTCCGGGCGCGCGAAGCGCGAGCCCGGAATCCATACTCCTGATCGTGGTTATGGATTCCGGGCCTGGCCTTCGGCCATCCCGGAATGACGGAGTGTGGCTTACCGATTCGTCCCAAAGATCTTCCGCGCCTCGGCGGGGCTCGCGATCTCGCGACCCGCACGGCGGGCGCAGGCGGCGATGGCTTCGATCAACTGGCCGTTCGACGTCACCTTCTTGCCGTCGGCGAGATAGAAAGCGTCCTCCAGACCGGTGCGCAAATGGCCGCCGAGTTCGGCGCAGCGCTGGTGCAGCGGCCAGATCTCCTCGCGGCCGATCGCGGTGACCTGCCAATGCGCTTCCGGACGCTTCAGCTTGAGCAGGATCGGCAACAGCTCCGGATCCGACGGCATGCCGGAGGCGACGCCCATCACGAAGTTATATTCGAGCGGCCCCTTGTACATGCCGACTTGGGTATACATGCCGACGCAGCGGACGATACCGACGTCGAAGCATTCGAACTCGGGGATGGTGCCGACCGAGCTCATGACGTCGAGATAGTCCTTCACCTTCTCGACCGCATTGTCGAACATCATCGGCGGCCAGGCCCAGGTGTTGTCGGCCTTCACCTTCAGATAGTTCAGCGAGCCCGCGTTGCAGGCCGCGATCTCCGGCCTGGTCTCGCGGATGCAATCGAGCGCGCCGCTGTAGTTCGGCCCTGAGACGCCGGAGGTGTGATTGATGATGACGCCGGGGCAGGCTTCGCGGATCGCCTGCTGGATCTCCTTGCTGACGTTCACGTCCCAGGACGGCAGATGCCCCTTGTTCGGCGCCTGCTGGCGCAGATGTATGTGCATGATGCTGGCGCCGGCATCGAACGCAGCCTTGGCCTCGCGCGCCATCTGCTCGGGCGTAACCGGCACGTTGTGCTGCTTCGGATCGGTGAGCACGCCGTTCAGCGCGCAGGTGATGACGGCCTTGTCGCTCATGCCACTAATGTCTCGCACGTTGAGAATTCAACGCTTGCGATCATGTGACGCGCGACACGCGGCTTCTTGCGCGGAGAAGCTAGCGGAAAACCACGAATCGTAGGGTGGGTTAGCCGAAGGCGTAACCCACCAAAGTCTGCGTCACCAGAGCGAGACGTGGTGGGTTACGCTGCGTAACCCACGCTACGAAACGATCCTAACTCGCTTTGGCGAGCTCCCGCACCGTCTCGCTGCTGCGATAGATCGCAAGGTCGCGCGAGCCGACGAAGATCGCGCGCGGCTTCAATCCGTAGAAGCGGCGGATCGAATGGCTGAAATGGGTCGAGTCAGGATAGCCGATGTCCTGTGCGAGATGGGCGAGGTTCAGATCCTGATTCGCGAAGTGCAGCAGGTGGCGCGCACGCTTCCAGGCGCGGAAGGAGCGGAACGAGATGCCGGTCTCTTCCTTGAACAAATGCAGGAAGCGCGAGGCTGAAAGACCGGCTTCCGCCGCGCAGGTATCCGCCGTCACCGGCTCGCCGGAGAAACGCTCGATGCGCGCGACCGCGCGCGTCACCCGCGGGTCGAGCACACGGCGCGGCAGCGCCTCGCCAAAACACATCTCGTCGAACTCGGCGGTGGTAATGTCGCCGTAGCGACGCTGGCGCAGCAGCGCATAGGCGGCGAGGATCTTGCGGGCATAGGCGGCCCTGTCAGGTCCGGTCAGCCGCTGGGCCAAGGCTTCCAGCACGCCATCCGGCATGCTTTCAGGCTCGAGCGTTACGCTGATCGCGGTGCGGTAGTCGCTGGCAATCGAATGCCGCTGATTCGGCAGAGTGACGAACAGCTCGCCGGTAGCGAGGACATCGTCTATCGTCAGATGCAGGCTGCCCCTGACCGCAACATAGACATGGCAGCAGCCGGGGGTCCGCTTGCGGGGGCGCCCAAGCAGGCCGGCATAGAAAACCCGCTCCGGCGTGATGAGCATCAGATGGTCGGATTCGCGACCCTTGTCTTCCATTGGCGGTCCTCCTCGCGCGGCTCTCTGACCGCTGCGGAACGGAGGTCACCTTAACGGAAATTTGGGCGCTGTCACGACGGGATAGCGCTGTCATCGAGCGCAAAACATCGTCAGTTCAGGACGGTGATGAACCCGTCCGGAACCGTTCTTAAGACCGTAGTCCCATCCCCTCGCGCGCAACTGCGCACCAGGCCGGGTAACACAGAGCTTACGCCCTCACGCGCGGCGCGACATTCTGATCGGCTCCGGCCTTTTGCTCCGCAGCAACTGCGCGCTTGAACCCGTCGCGTTGCTGCAATCGCGCCCAATAGGCTGCGACATTAGGTCCGAAGTCCTTTGCAAGGCCGATATTGCTGGCGAGACGGAGCGCGTAACCGATGACAATGTCAGCGGCGGTGAAGCGGCCGGCGCACAAGGTTTCGGCATTTGCGGTCGCTGCCTCGACGGCGCGCAGCCGACCCAAGAACCATTTTGCGTAGTCGCCGGCGACCTGCGGATTGCGGCGCTCTTCCGGCTCGAGCTGGGTGTATCGGAGCACCAGCGTTTGCGGGAAGGTTAACGTGGCGTCGCTGAAGTACATCCAATTCAGGAACGCGCCATAGGCGGGATCCTCCGGCCCGACCATCAGCGGCGTCGGCCCGTATTTGATGCCGAGGTAATGGCAGATGCCGGAGGACTCCGTCATCCGCGCCTCGCCGTCGATCATGAAGGGGATGGTCCCGAGCGGATTGATGCCGAGATAATCCTTGGCGAAGACCCGCGGCGGGAACGGCAGCATCTTCAGCTCATAGGGAAGCCCCATCTCCTCCAGCATCCAGAGCGGACGGAAGGAGCGTGCGGCGTCGCAGTGATACAGCGTGATCATCAGGCGTTCCCTTTGCTGCCGGGCAGCGTGCCCATCATCTTGCACAGGACCGTCAGCATGACCTCGTCGGCGCCGCCGCCGATCGAGGTCAGGCGACTATCGCGATAGGCGCGGCTGACCGGCGTCTCGTTGGTAAAGCCCATTCCTCCCCAATATTGCAAGCAGGCGTCGGTGAGCTCGCGGCCGAGCCGGCCGGCCTTCAGCTTGGCCATGGTCGCGAGCCGCGTCACGTCCTCGCCGGCAACCAGTTGCTCGGCGGCGCGATAGATCAGCGCGCGCAGCAGCTCGACCTCGGTCTGCATTTCCGCAAGCTTGAAGTGCACGACTTGGTTGTCGAGGATCGACTTCCCGAAGGCCTTTCGGTTGCGGGTATATTCGATGGTCTCGTTGATGATGTATTCGTGGGCCTTCAGGCACGCCGCCGCACCCCAGAGCCGCTCCTCCTGGAACTGGATCATCTGGTAGGTGAAGCCCTTGCCCTCATCGCCGATCCGGTTGCGCTTGGGCACACGGACATTGTCGAAGAATATCTGCGCGGTGTCCGAGGAGCGCATGCCCATCTTGTCGAGCTTGCGGGCGACGGTGACGCCCCTGCTCTTCATGGGCACGCAGATCAGCGATTTGTTGCGGTGAACCTGGCCTTCGCCGGTGTTGGCGAGCAGGCAGATCCAGTCGGCCTGGGTGCCGTTGGTGATCCACATCTTGCCGCCATTGATGACGTAATCGTCGCCGTCCGAGCGCGCATTGGTCTTGATCGAGGCAACATCCGAGCCCGCGCCCGGCTCTGAGACGCCGATGCAGGCCACAAAGTCGCCGGAGATCGACGGGCTGAGGAATTCGCGGCGCACCTCGTCCGAGCCGAATCGCGCCAGCGCCGGCGTCGCCATGTCGGTCTGTACCCCGATCGCCATCGGCACACCACCGCAGGTGATGGCCCCGAGCTCCTCCGCCATCATCAACGCGTAGGAATAGTCGAGGCCCGAGCCGCCGAACTCGACCGGCTTGTTCAGTCCGAGAAAGCCGAGGCTGCCCATCTTCTTGAACAGCTCATGTGCCGGGAAGATGTCGGCCTTCTCCCATTCATCGACATGAGGATTGATCTCGTTGGCGATGAATTTTTGGAGGGAGCGGCGGATTTCGTCGTGGTCGGCGGTAAACAGCATTTTGTCCTCTCGTCATTCCGGGGCATCGCGAAGCGATGAGCCCGGAATCCATTTCTCTACAGTATCCGCTGCCCAATGGATTCCGGGTTCGCGCTGTGCGCGCCCCGGAATGACGGGGCCTCACAATCCCATCTGCCGGCTGGCCAGATCCTTCATGATCTCCTCGGTGCCGCCGCCGATGGCGTTGACCTTGACCTCGCGGTAGATGCGCTCGGCCTTGATGCCGCGCATGAAGCCGGCGCCGCCGAAGATCTGTACGGCTTCGGAGGCGCAGAACGCCATGGTCTGCGTCGCCTGGTTCTTCATCATGCAGATTTCGGCGACCGGGCTCTCGCCCTGCTCCAGCCGCCAGGCCAGCATCTCCAGCATCGCCTGCGACGCGGCGATCTTCTGCGCCATGTCGACGATCTTGTGGCGGATGACCTGGTGCTGGGCCAGCGGCCTGCCGAACGTCTTGCGCTCCTTGGCGTAGGCGACCGCTTCGTCGAGACAGACCCGGGCGAAGGCAGTGCAGCCTGCCGCCATGCCCATGCGCTCGCTATTGAAGTTTTGCATGATGATCTTGAAGCCCTGGCCCTCCTCCCCGATCAGGTTCTCGACCGGCACGCGGCAATCATCGAAATGCAGCGTCGCGGTGTCGGAGGCCCACCAGCCCATCTTCTTCAGCTTCGTCCGGGACAGGCCGGGCGTATCCCCCTCGATCAAGAGCAGGCTGACGCCGCCGGCGCCCTCGCCGCCGGTGCGCACCGCAACGGTCAGATAATCGGCGCGCACGCCCGAGGTGATGAACGTCTTCTCGCCGCTCACGACGTAGTGATCCCCGTCGCGCCGCGCCCTGGTTCGGAGGCCCGCGACGTCCGACCCTCCGCCCGGCTCGGTGATCGCCAGCGCGGAGATCTTCTCCCCCGACAGCACTTGCGGCAGCACCCGTGCCTTGACTTCGGGGCGTGCCGCCCGCGCGATCGGCGGCGAGCCGATGGTGTGGCCCATCAGGCTTGCGCTGACGCCGCCGGCGCCGGCCCGCGCCAGCTCCTGACTCGCCACGATCTTCATGAACTGGTCGGCGGCGATACCGCCATATTCCTCGGGAAATCCCAGGCCCAACAGACCGATCTCGGCCGCCCTGCGATAGAGCGCGCGGGGGAATTCGCCGGCCTCGTCCCATTCATGGGCGAAAGGCGCGATCTCCTTCTCGACGAAGCGGCGCATCATGTCGCGGAAGGCATCGTGCTCGGCGGTATAGAACGGGCTCTTCATCGCAACTCTCGCCTCGCAGACGGATTCGTCTCATCCACCATGGCCGTAAATATGGGCGGCTCACTTGCGCGGAGTGGCTGGCTGGGGGAACTGCTCCGCGCAGGCCATGGCCTAGCAACTCAACGCAAGACGATTTTCGTCCCTCGCGGGCCAACTCCGAAACAAAAACGTCGATGCACAAAACTCCGGCTGGCCTCACGGGGCCACGCCGGGCATGGTGCACGGCAATAAGAATGCAGGCGGCACACGACCGCCGAGGGAGGGATTTTTGGCCGTTCGTTACTACGACTGGATCGCTCATCATGCCCGACGCACGCCTGGCAAGGTCGCGGTCATCGACCTCGCGAGCGAGCGCCGCTTCTCGTATTTGCAGCTCGACGCCCGCGTCTCGCGCCTCGCCTCCTTCCTGCGCCACACGCTGAAAGTCTCGCGCGGCGACCGTGTCGCGGTGCTCGCGCTAAACACCACCGATACGCTGGAGGTGCAGTTCGCCTGCGGGCGGCTCGGTGCCATCTTCGTGCCGCTGAACACCCGCCTCACCGTCCCCGAGCTCCAGTTCATCACCGGCGACTGCGCGCCGAAGGTGATGATCCACGACGCCGATCTCGCCGAGACGACGCTGAGCGTCGCAAAGCTCTGCGGTGTCGCCACCAGCCTGCTGCTCGGCCCCGGCGGCGCCTACGAGGCCGGCATCGCCGCCGCCAAGCCGCTCGAGGCCATCGAGGAGGTCACGCTCGATGACGTCTCGACCATCATGTACACGTCGGGCACGACGGGTCATCCGAAGGGCGCGACCATCACCCATGGCATGACCTTCTGGAATTGCGTCAATCTCGGCGGCCCGGCCTGCATCGGGCCGTCCTCGGTGCTGCTCACGGTGCTGCCGCTGTTCCACACCGGCGGGCTGAATTGCTACACAAACCCCGTGCTGCATGCCGGCGGCACCGTGATGATCATGCGCGCCTTCGATCCCGGCACGGCGCTCGGCCTGATCAACGATCCCGCACAGGGCATCAACGTGTTCTTCGGCGTGCCCGCGATCTACCAGTTCATGGCGCAGCATCCTTCCTTCGCGACCACCGATCTGACCCGACTAATCGTCGGCGGTGTCGGCGGCGCACCGATGCCGGTGCCGCTCTTGAAGGTCTGGGAAGCGCGCGGCGTCGCGCTCCAGCAGGGCTACGGCATGACCGAGACTTCGCCGGCCGTGCTGGTGCTGGACCGGGAGGACGCCGCGCGCAAAGCGGGATCCGCCGGCAAGCCGGTGCTCCACACCGAAGTCCGCATCGTGCGGCCCGACGGCAGCGACGCCGATGTCGGCGAGCTCGGTGAGCTCTGGGTGAAGGGACCGAACATCACGCCCGGCTACTGGAACAGGCCGGAGGCGAACAAATCCTCCTTCACCGACGGCTGGCTGCACACGGGCGATGCAACGCGCGTCGACGAGGAGGGGTTCTACTACATCGTAGACCGCTGGAAGGACATGTACATCTCCGGCGGCGAGAACGTCTATCCGGCCGAGGTCGAGAACGTCCTGCACCAGCTCACGGCGATCGCCGAAGCCGCCGTGATCGGCGTTCCCGACGCGCAATGGGGGGAGGTGGGCCTCGCCATCGTCGCGGTGAAGCCGGGCCAAAGGCTGACCGAGGCCGATGTGTTCGCGCATTGCGCGGCCAACCTCGCGCGCTTCAAATGCCCGCGCCAGGTCCGCTTCGTCGATGCGCTGCCCCGCAATGCCACCGGCAAGATCCACAAGCCGACCTTGCGCAAGGATTTCTCGGTGGCTTCCGAAGTCGACAAGAAAGTCGCCAACGCCTGATCAAAGCGCCCCTCTCGCGGGCGCTCTTCTTTTTCGACGTGCCTGCTCCAACCCAGAAGAACCCCAAGGAATTTTCATGAACAGGAAACTCTCCCTGCTTGCCGCCGCAGCGGCTTTGACGTTGTTCACGGCCCAGGGCGCCTATGCGCAGAAGAAATACGACACGGGCGCGAGCGACACCGAAATCAAGATCGGCAATGTCGAGGCCTATTCCGGTCCGGCCTCCGCCTACGGCATCATCGGCAAGACCGAGGACGCCTATTTCAGGATGATCAATGAGCAGGGCGGCATCAATGGCCGCAAGATCAACTTCATTTCCTATGACGATGGCTATTCGCCGCCGAAGACCGTGGAGCAGGTCCGCAAGCTGATCGAGAGCGACGAGGTGTTCCTCGTCTTCAACGCGCTGGGCACGCCGACCCAGACCGCCGTGCAGAAATATCACAACGCCAAGAAGGTGCCGCAGCTCTTCCTCGCCACCGGCGCCAGCAAGTGGAACGATCCGAAAGCATTTCCCTGGACCATGGGCTTCCAGCCCAGCTACCGGGTCGAGGCGCGGATCTTCGCGAAATACATCATGAAGGCGAAGCCCGACGCCAAGGTCGCGATCTTCTATGCTAACGACGATTTCGGCAAGGACTACGTCGCCGGCATCAAGGAGATCTTCGGCGACAAGGCGTCTTCGCTCATCGTCGCCGAAGAGAGCTACGAGACCACCGAACCGTCGATCGATTCCCACATCGTCAAGCTGAAGGGCACCGGCGCCAACGTCTTCGTCAACATCGCGACTCCCAAGTTCGCGGCGCAGGCGATCAAGAAGATCGCCGAACTCGAGTGGAAGCCGATGCAGGTGATGACCGACGTGTCGATCTCGATCGGCGCGGTGATGCAGCCGGCCGGACTGCAGGCATCCGAAGGCGTGCTCTCCGCCGGCTATCTGAAGGACGCTGCCGACCCGCAGTGGAAGGACGACGAGGGGATGAAGAAGTTCATGGCCTTCGTGAACAAATACATGCCCGGCGCCGATGTGACCGACACCAATCTCGTCTATGGCTATGCCGCGGCCCAGACCCTGGTTCAGACGCTCAAGCAGTGCGGCGACGAACTGACCCGGGAAAACGTGATGAAGCAGGCCGCGAGCCTGAAGGGTTTCGCGCCCGACACGCTGATTCCCGGCATTACGATCAGCACCGGGCCCAACGACTTCGCCCCGATCGAGCAGCTCAAGATGATGCAGTTCAAGGGCGGCAAATGGGACCTGTTCGGCGACATCATTAGCGCTGAAGTGGGCGGCTGACCCGCGACAACCGAACACGCCTGAACAAGATAGCGGCCGAGAGGCCGCTATTTTTTTCTACGCACGAAGCCAAGGCAAATCTATCCCGGCAGGAATAACGCGAACGAATCGTCGACCGTGCGGCGCAGATGACTGCGATATAGTGCGTGGTTGGCATCGTCGGGCGCGATCCGTCCAAGGGACGGTTGCGGAACGTTGCTGAGCGGCACAAACGCGATCGGCGCCGCGATCGGTGTCAGCTGCGAACCGGGGCCGGCACGGAGCGTCGAGATGATGCCGTACATCTCACCGGCAACCGTTGGCCGCGACACCGTGATCACGCGATGCTGGCCGTGCTTGATGATGACGAGGTAGATAAAGCCGGACTGATGCGGGACCGCGACTTCGCCGGTGTGCTCATAGGCGGCATCGGTTCGCTCTCCCTCGCGGAAAACCAGTGAAGAGACCTTCGGCTCCCAGACGATCTCGGTGCGATAGGCGAAGATCGCGTCCTTATCACCGAAAGACGGCCGCAGCGTGATGTAGACGTCTTCCAGCCAGGTCACCGCCCGATGCGAATAGGAACCGAGGCTGTCGGGTGCGACATCGCTTGCTGCCGGAGGCGCCACTGCGACGGCGCCCTTGCGCAGCGACACGCCCAGAGCCTGCTCCAGCCGCACGGTTGTCGCGAGTGTGAACGGCCGGCGGCCACCGAGCACCTTTTCCAGCGTGGACAGGCTGAGCTTGGCCTGTTCGGCCAGCGCCTGCCGCGAGATCCGGCGCCTGGCCAGCTCCTCGCGAATGGTCTCCGCGATTTCGCGGCTCTGCTCGTCCGATAGCTGCTTGTCGGTGAGTTTATCCTGCGTCTGCATCGTCACCCCTGCTCAAGAGCGGTCATTCTAGCAGGGCGGACAAGTCAGCACAAAACCGCACATGGCAGCCTCCGCGACGGGCCACCCCGGACGGCCACGGCGGAACATTGCTGATCATTCTGCTCGCGAAATCAGTCTCTCCGGGCCGATGCTCAAGGCCATCAAACATCCCTCGGGAGCAGACGAAATGGATACCTACGACGCGGCCGACAGTGACGAACACCCTATGCTGGGCCGGCTGATCAGGCTCGGACTGTTTCTTCTCGTGCAAGGCATCGCGGTGATGCTTGTCGCCTTCGTGACCTTGCTGGTGAGCTTCACGCCGGGCTGGTCGGCGACATCAGAGCAGGCGAGCCTGCTCCAGCCACGCGACGCCCGGTCCGGCAGTCTTCTTCTGAAAGAGGACGGCGCCTACACGGAAGCGATCCGCCTCGGCATCGATGTCGACATCACGGTATCAGGCCCGACGCTGCGCGCCAGGGTCACACAGGTCTTCCGCAACCCGACCAAGGACTGGGTCGAGGCGACCTACGTGTATCCGCTCCCCACCGGCGGCGCCGTCGATACGCTGAAGATGGTGGTCGGCGACCGCGTCATCGTCGGCGACATCAAGGAGCGGCAGCAGGCGCGCGTGATCTACGAAGAGGCCCGCCGCGCCGGCCAGAAGGCCGCGCTCACCGAGCAGGAGCGCCCGAACATCTTCACCAACTCGGTCGCCAATATCGGCCCCGGCGAAACCGTGCTGGTGCAGATCGAATATCAGGAGCCGGTGCATCAGTCCGGCAATGAATATTCGCTGCGCGTACCAATGGTGGTCGGGCCGCGCTACAATCCGGCGCCGATCGTGCAGAGCGTCGACTTCCGCCAGGACGGCTCCGGTTGGGGTGCGACGACATCGGACCCGGTGCCGGACCGCGACCGCATCTCGCCGCCGGTACTGGATCCCGCCAGGAACGCACCGGTTAACCCGACCAGCATCACGGTGCGCCTGAAGGCGGGCTTTGCGCTCGGCGAGGTCAAGAGCCATCACCATAACGTCAAGATCGAGAGCCCAGACAGCGCGACGCGCGTGGTCACGCTCGCCGATGGCGCCGTGCCGGCCGACCGCGATTTCGAACTGACATGGAAGCCGGCCGCAGAGAAAGCGCCGTCGGTCGGGCTGTTCCGCGAGCATGTCGGCGATGCCGATTACCTGCTCGCCTTCGTCACACCGCCCACCGCCGAGCAGGCGACGCAGAAACCGCTGCCGCGCGAGGTCGTGTTCGTGATCGATAATTCCGGTTCGATGGGCGGCACCTCGATTGTCCAGGCCAAAGCGAGCCTGACCTACGCGCTCGGCCGCCTCCAGCCCAACGACCGCTTCAACGTCATCCGTTTCGACGACACCATGGACGTGCTGTTTCCGACCTCCGTCCCGGCGGACGCCGCGCATGTCGGTGAAGCCACCTCGTTCGTCAGCGCCTTGCAGGCGCGCGGCGGCACCGAAATGGTGCCGGCAATGCGCGCCGCACTGACCGACAAGCTCGGCGACACCAACATGGTTCGCCAGGTCGTGTTCCTGACCGACGGCGCGATCGGCAACGAGCAGCAATTGTTCGAGACGATCACGGCAATGCGCGGCCGCTCGCGCGTGTTCATGGTCGGCATCGGATCCGCGCCCAACACCTATCTGATGGCGCGCGCTGCCGAGCTCGGACGCGGCGCCTTCACCCATATCGGCTCCGTCGAGCAGGTCGAGGAGCGCATGCGCGGCCTGTTCGCCAAGCTGGAGAACCCGGCGGTGACGGGCCTCAGCGCGAAGTTCTCCGAAGCGAATGCCGACGTGACCCCCGCGATCATTCCCGACGTCTATCGCGACGAGCCGCTGGTGCTGGCGGCCAGGCTCGACAAGCTCGCGGGCTCGCTCGAGATCAAGGGACGCGTCGGCGACCGCCCTTGGTCGGTGACGCTGCCGCTGCAGAATGCGGCCGAAGGCAGGGGCCTGTCGAAACTCTGGGCCCGGCGCAAGATCGGCGATGCAGAGGTGGCGCGCACCATGCGCGAGATGACGCCGGAAGATGCCGACAAGGCGGTCCTGGCGCTGGCGCTCGACCATCAGATCGTCACGCGCCTGACCAGCCTCGTCGCCGTCGACAAGACGCCGAGCCGACCCGAAGGCGAGCCGCTGAAGCTCAGCGAATTGCCGCTCAACCTGCCGGCCGGCTGGGATTTCGAGAAAGTGTTCGGCGAACGGCCGCAAGTGCCTGCGCAGTTGCGCGAACGCCATGCCGATGCGCGCGATCAGCCGGCGGCGAGAAGGCCGGCGCCCGCCGCACCCGATGCGATCCGTCTGCCCAAGACCGCAACCTCGGCTGAGCTGAAAATGATCACAGGGCTGATCCTGATCGTGCTCGCCCTGATCCTGTTCGTGTTCAACCGGCGTCAGCCCTTGCTCACTGACGCCGCTTGAGAGAGGAGCCCCCGAACTCCTCTACTTCAGCGCGCGCGGCTGCCCGTCCCACACCAACAGCCGCGCGCGCCTTTTGTTTCCTCTTGCCGTCATTGCGAGGAGCGAAGCGACGAAGCAATCCAGACTGCTGCCGTAGAGACAGTCTGGATTGCTTCGCTTCGCTCGCAATGACGAGAGTACCTATCATGCCCCGCTTCATCTCCCCCGTGGTTCTGGCGCTCGTCGGCGTCATCCTGTTCGGCGACGGCGCCTACATCCACGCCAAGGCGTGGCTCGCGCAGGTGCTGCTGGAGCGCGCGTTCGACAGAAGCCTTGCGACGGGCGAGCTGGTGAAGCCATGGTCATGGGCCGACACTTGGCCGGTCGCACGGATCGAGGTGAAGCGGATCGGCGCCAGCGCCATTGTGCTGGCCGGTTCAAGCGGCCAGGCGCTCGCCTTCGGACCCGGCCATGTCGAACGAACGACCGATGCCGGCGAACGCGGCGTTGCAGTCTATGCCGCGCATCGCGACACGCATTTTCGCTTCCTGCCCAATGTTGCGATCGGCGACGTGATCGAGATCACGCGCAGCGACGGAAAACACTTTCGCTATCGCGCGGACTCCTCGGCCGTGGTCCGTTTCGACGCCTCAGGCATCGATCCAGCAACACAGGATTATGAGCTGGTGCTCACGACCTGTTGGCCGTTCGACGCTGTCACGTCCGGTCCGGAGCGCTACATCCTGCATGCTACATTGATCGAGGCTGACGGATAGGTTTGTCATCCCTGCCGTCCCGTGGGATGGTGCCGGTCGAAATCGTCTGCGATCGGATCCGACCATGAATGGCGAAGTTCAGTACCTTCCGATCACGCCGGGATTGTTCTCCATCCTGGTGCTGTTGTTCGCCGGGCTGATCATCCTGATTCAGCTCCGCATCCTGCGCTACGCCTATATGCGGCTAGGCGTTAGTCCGGGCATGGCGCTGCTCCTGCTGTTCGGCTCGCTGGTCGGCAGCTATTTCAACATTCCGATCACGGTTCTGCCGGCCAAGGTGGTGCGCTCGGGCGAGATCGTCGACTTCTTCGGCATGCGCTATGTGGTGCCGCTGGTGACGCAATGGCCGGGCACGGTGCTCGCGGTCAATGTCGGCGGCGCGGTCATCCCGGCGATCATGTCGACCTATCTGGTGCTGAGGTATCAGCTCTGGGTGAAGTCAGCGATCGCCGTGATTGCAATTGCATTCATCATCCACATGATGGCAACGCCCGTGCAGGGGGTTGGCATCGCGGTGCCCGTATTTGTGCCTGTCGTCGCCACCGCGATCCTGGCGTTCCTGCTGTCGCGCGAGTATGCCGCGCCGCTCGCCTATATCGGCGGCTCGATGGGAACTCTGATCGGGGCCGATCTCCTCAACCTCGACAAGATCGGCGGCCTCGGCGCGCCCGTCGCGTCGATCGGCGGCGCAGGAACCTTCGACGGCATTTTCCTCACGGGAATTCTCGCCGTGCTGCTCGCCGGCCTCGCCTCGCCGCCACGGCCGCGTGAGGTGTGGTAGCGGATCAAGCAATTCGACACTGCGTGAGAACGGCGATTGCCGGAGCACGGCGTTGACGATCGCTGCCACGCTGCCGGATCGTTCGCACTTTCGCCCAAACCCCGGTGATGCTAGCCTTCTCGCATGAAGTCCCGCCCATTCCGTCTGGCGGCATTGTGCTTGTCGCGATGGCCCCGCCGGAACTCTCCAAAGAACAGAACCACGCGCTGAAACAAAAACAATAAGTGAGGTCACGCCATGGAAGCCCACGTGTCTGCTGCGTCCGTTTCTCCGCGCCCATGGTCTCCACCGCCTGACGCCGGCGACATCGTCAAGGGCATCCACGCCATGCTGCACCCGCGCAACATCGTGCTGGTGGGCGCAACCGACAAGCCCGGCAACTATGCCGAGCGCATCTGGAACAATCTGGTCAAGTACGGCTATGAGGGCGGACTCTATCCGGTCAACGCCAAGCGCGAGACCATCTGGGGTGTCCCCTGTTACAAGGACTTTGCGAGCCTCCCCGAAAAGCCCGACCACGTGCTGGTGCTGGTGCCTGCACGCTTTGCCGTGCAGGTGATCCGCGACGCCGCTGCGGCCGGCGCGCGTTCGGCCACCATCGTCACCTCGGGCTTCAGCGAGTTGCAGGATGACGAGAGCCAGAAGCTCGCCGCTGAGTTGCAGGCAGCGGTGCGCGAAACCGGCCTTGCCGTCACCGGCCCGAACTGTCTCGGCAATTTGAGCGCCGGCGAAAAGCTCTTCACGAATATCGACGACCGTGTCGTGACCATGGAGCAGGGCGCGGTGGCGATCGCCGGGCAATCCGGCGCCATCGTCATGGCGATCCGCCAGGCGCTGGAGGATCGCGGTGTCGGAGTCGGCTACATGGTGACGACCGGCAACGAGGCCGGGCTCGAGACGCCGGACCTGATGCGCTATTTCGCCGAGGATCCGAGCATCAAGGTGATCGTCGTCTATCTCGAAGGCGTGCGCAACACCAAGGCCTTTCGCGATGCCTGCAAGGCGGCGCACGCCGCGAGCAAGCCCGTGATCGCGCTCAAGCTCGGGGCATCGGAGGGTGGCCGCGCGGCGGCGATGGCGCATACCGGCGCGCTCGCAGGTTCGATCGAGACCTTCGACGCCATTGCGACGCGCGAAGGCGTCGTCCGGGTCGGCGGGCTCGACGAGCTGATCGAGACCACGGAGTGTTTCGTTCACTCCGAGGTACCAATGGGTGACCGGCTCGCCGCGGTCACGCTGTCCGGCGGCAAGCGCGGCATGCTGATCGACGCCTTCTATGCGGAGGGCTTGAACTTCGCGCCGCTCAGCCCGCATGTCAGCGGCGAACTGGCAAAGATGCTCGGACCGGGATCAATCGTCGGCAATCCGCTCGACGCGGGCTTTGCTGCGGTGGTCGACCCCTCCGTCTACATGAAGTCGATCAAGCTGATGATCGACGATCCCGATATCGACATCGTCATCGTCGATTCCGAGCTGCCCAAGGCCCCGCACGAGCAGCGCGAACGCAACTTACGCATCGTCAACGAGATGGCGAGCCAGGCCTCGAAGCCCGTGATCTACATCAGCGCGATGTCGATCGGCTTTACCGAGTTCACCAAGACCTTGCGCAAATCGCTGCCGCATCTTGCGGTCATGCAGGGCATGGACCGCGCGGTGACCGCGATCAAGTCGCTGCTCGACTACGCGAAGCTGCGCAAAGAAGTGCCCGACATCGTGTCGAGCTCGAAGCCGGCCGCGCGCACCGTGCTGGAAAAGACGCTGAAATCGGCGAGCGGCGCCGCGCTCGACGAGGTCGCCTCGAAAAAGCTTCTGAAGGCCTATGGCATTCCGATCTCGAAGGAGGCGATCGCACAGACGGCGCCGGAGGCCGTGAAGATCGCCAGGCAGATCGGCTTTCCGGTCGTGGCCAAGATCGTCAGCGCCGAAATCCTGCACAAGTCGGACATCGGCGGCGTGGTGCTGAACCTCAACAATGCCGCCGATGTGAAGAAGGCATTCGCCGACATCACCGCGCGGGTGAAGAAGCTGAAGGGCAAGCCGAAGCTCGACGGCATCCTGATCGCGCAACAGGTCAAGGCCGACCTCGAGCTCGTGGTCGGCGCGTCCCTCGACGCCGAGATGGGCCCCGTCGTGCTGTTCGGCACCGGCGGCATCGACATCGAACTGATGAAGGACGTCGCGCTCGCCGGCGCGCCGCTGGACGAGGCCGAGGCGCGGGCTTTGGTCGGCCGTACCAAGGCGGGCATCAAGATGCGCGGCTATCGCGGCAAGCCGGCCTTGCACGAGGCCGCCGCGGTGAAGGCGCTGGTCGGCCTGTCCAACCTGATCGCGGATGCCGGCGACCGGATCGCCTCGATCGATATCAACCCGTTCCTGATCAACACGAAGACGGGCGTGGCTGTCGATGCCCTGATCGTTCTGAATAATGCTGCCGCAAAACGCGCGGCCGGGCATTGATGTCGCGCAGGCCGGATTGGCGTCGCGTAATCCGCCAATTTGCCGTCACGCACACGAGAGACGGTGGCGGGTTACGCTTCGCTAACCCGCCCAGCTTAAACATCGCGACCGAAGCATCATCCTTCCAACTTCCCCGCTTTGGCCGTAGAATCGCCCCGCATGGCACGCGCGAGCAATCTGGTGATTGGAACGGCAACGCTGGCGGTGATCGCCTTGGCGTTCGGCGGCCTGCTCGGCGTGCAGAAATGGCGCACCATCCAGAGCCGCAGCCAGTTGCGCGTGGTGTTCGAAGGCGGTTCCGCCAGCGGGCTGCGCCGCGGCGGTCCGGTCAATTTCGACGGCGTGCCGGCCGGCCAGATCCTGTCGATCAAGCTGGACAATCCGCGCAAGATCGTCGCGCTGGTGATGCTCGACAACACCGCGCCGATCCGCAAGGACACCGTAGCGGGCATCGAATTCCAGGGCCTCACCGGCGTCGCCGCGATCTCGCTAGTCGGCGGCGCCCCCTCCGCGCCGCCGGTGCCCCTGGATTCTGACGGCATCCCGGTGCTGACCGCCGATCTCAGCGCCGCCGAATCCATCGTCGAGACCCTGCACAGTGTTGACCGCACGATCGTGAGCAACGCCCCCGCGATCAAGGAGGGTCTGCGCACATTCGAGAACTACACCGCCGATTTCAAGGCCAAGGGCGACGAGATCGATTCCGTCATGGCCAAGGTCGACAGCGCTTTTGCAGGCTTCGACAAGGCGGTCACCAAGATCGAAGGCGTGGTCCCCGGCTTCGTCGACGGCAAGGCCGACGAGCTGTTCGAGAAGATCAAGGGATTGCGCGAGCTCGCCAACACCATGAAGAAGAAATCGGCGAGCTACATCGAGGATATCCGTCGCTCACTGCTCGACGTCAGCGAGGCCGCCAACAAGATGGCCGGTACGCCCGTCGCCGCCCCCCCGCGCCCGCCTCGCAAGCCCACACAGTGACCTCTTCCTTATCCTCCCCTCCAGGGGAGGATAGCAGTCCCGCGCTGGCCTATGGGCTACGCCTTACCACGCGTAGCGCACCACGCCTTTGCCGGCGTAGGAGCGGGTAACGTTCGAGAACTCGCCTTCGAAGGTTGCCGACGCAGACCAGCCGTTCATCCAGTTCATCTGCACCGACGCCGTGGTCAGCGCGGAATCACGTGCCAGCGCGGCGCCGTTGACGACGAAAGCCGCGCCCGGCAGCGTCTGGAACACCGCACCGACGGTGCGGTCCGGATTGTAGTCATGCGCCCAGGCGACGCGGCCGCGCAAGATTATCAGGCCGCCGGCTGCTGCAAACGATCTGTCCGCGCGCAGGCCGAGCTCGGTGCGGGTGCTGGTCACGTCCTTGGCGGCGTAGTTGAGCGCAAAGGCATTGCTGCCGACCACAGCGAACTCCGAATAGTTCGGCAGGCTGAACATGGTGGCCTGAAGCGCCGCATACGGCGTCAGGCCGATCCATTGCGTGGCATGGCGGTAGCCGCCTTCGACGCGGCCCGAGAACGCATTGGCGTTGAACTGCGCACGCAACTGATCGGCTCCGGCAGCCGTGACGATGCGGTTGGTGGTGACGTCCTGCCAGCCATAGGCGAGCGCCGCCGCGATGTAGGCAGGTCCCGTCGTGTGACGAACGAAGGCGCCGGCCTGGAACAGATCCGAACGGCCCCAGCCGAGCCCGTTGACGCTGAAGCCGGTGCCGCCGCCGGCAAGCGCAAAGCCCGCAATCGTCGACGGCGAAAAACGATAGTCGAGACCGACGGCAGTACCATAGACGCTGCTGCTGGTGTTGTTGGAGCCGAGCGCCGCATTGCCGTCAGTAGTCTGCGAGCCGCCGTAGCCGGCCGCCCACACATCCCAGCGCTGTTCGAACGTCGCGGCCGGCGCCTTGCGGTAGATCGAGGCGAAGGCCTCGCGCGCAGCCTTGTCACGCGCGCCTTTGCCGGTCGCGGCATAGGCAGCTGCATCGTCGGCGAATGGCGTCGCACCCGGCGAGCCGCTGCGCCCCGAGCCAAACACGTCGGTCAACAGGCCAAGGAACAGGTTCATCGCATTGAACGTCGTCTGCTGCGATCCCGCCGCCGACTCGCCGGAAGCCTGCGTCAGGCCGGCCGGCGAGAGGTTCGCGAGCACGACGGGAAGGCTGCCGGTGCTGTTGAAAACATTCGTCAGCGCGTTGGCGACGTTCTGCTGGTTGACGTTAAGGCCCGAACCGTAGCTCAGCGCGAGATCCAGGAAGACGTTGTTCGGGTCGTAGCTCAGGCTGGCCTTCAGGTTGGGCGAGAGCCCGCCAACGACCGGATTGAACGTATCGGGGAGCGCCGCCGCGGTCAGGATCGTGTAGTGCTTCGCGATCGAGCCGGTCGGAACGACAACGACCATGGCGCCGCCGAGCGTTGCCGTTCCCGTGACGACAGTGAGGCCGTTGCTGGCGCCCGAGACCTGCACCATGTAGCTCGACGCGCTCGTGAACGAGAGGTCGCCGGACACGGTGAGCGTTCCGGTCGGATTGCCCGGCGCCAGCGTACCACCATTGACGGTTGTTGTGCCGACCATGCCAACACCGCCGAAGGTGCCACCGGCGGCGACAGTCACGGTGCCGTTGATGGTGCCTGCAAGCACGAGCGTGCCGCCGAGCACGTTCCAGTCCTGATCGCCGGTCCCGGTGACCGTCCATGTCGAGTTGTCGACCTTGTTGAAGATCAAGAAGCCATCATACTGGAGACCGGAACCGATCAGGCTAAGATCGAACGTGCCCTTGCCGGTGCCGCCCAGTTGGAACGTGTCGGTGCCGGCGCCAAGCACGAGGCCATTGATGACGCTGCCGGGCCCGAGCGTCAGCGTGTTCGGGCCGCAACTGCAGAACTCGATCGCGGCAAAGCCGGTCGCGGCATTGATGGTTCCCGAGTTGAAGACGCTCGCCCCGCCATTCACGCTGATGCCGACACCGCTGGCCCCGACGGTGATGGTGCCGGTATTGACGATCTGATTGGTCGTGGTGAACGCGGTCACGTCCAGGCCGATGCCAGCAGCGCCGACAACGATCGTGCCGTTGTTGGTGACGATGTTTGAATCACCGAACACCAACATGCCTTCGGCAAAATCGGCACCCGTGATCCGTCCGCTGTTGGTGATCGTGGCGGACGAGCCGCCATAGGCAACACCCGCCCCGCCCAAGCCGACATTGATCGTGCCGCTTTGGCTGATCGTGGCGCGATCACCCTGCACCGAAATGCCTGCCGAGCCGCTGTCTCCGGCCGTGATCGTACCGCCATTGGTGACCTTGGCATCGTCGCCGATCACGGCAACGCCGACGCCGACGTCGCCGGCCGTGATCGTGCCGAAATTGCTGGCGGTTTGAAAATTGCCCTGCATGAAGATGCCGGCGGCATTCTGCCCGACCGAGATGCTGCCCATGGCCGTATTGGTGACAATGTTGTTGTCGTTGATCGCGAGGATGCCGCCGGAGAGACCGGCGGAATCGCCGGTCGTGATAGCGCCCGCATTGGTCACCGTCGTGCCGCCGGCCGCAAAAATGCCGGTCGAACCGTCGCCCCCCACGATCGTGCCCGTCGCGGCATTGGTGATCGTGTCGTTCTGACCTGCGAAGATGCCCCGGCCTCCCGCTCCGACCGACAGCGCGCCGCTGTTGGTGACGGTGTTATTGTCGTGGACCGAGATCGCGGCACCGCCGTCACCCGTGGTGATCGTACCGTTGTTGGCGATGATGTTGTTGCTCAGTGCCGAGATGCCAAGGCCGTTGTCGAGCACCGTGATGGTGTTGTTGTTGGTCACGGTATTGAAATTTCCGACATTGATGCCGTCGAGACCCGAGCCTGCCGAGACCGTTCCGTTGTTGGTAACGATGTTGACGTCGTTGACGGCGATCGACTCCGTGCCATTGTCGTTGACGATGGCGCCCGTGAGCACATTCACGGTCAGATTGTTGACGCCGGGGCCGGCAGCAAAGCCGTCCGTGTCGGTGCCGCTACAGGTGACGGTCTGGCCGCTCGAGGCCGGATCGGGGGCGCAGAGCGCGCTCGCCGGCGTCGTCCAAAGGCTGAAGCCGACGAAAAGCGCAGATGCGCTGACGAGCGACGCGACGCCGTATCGGCGCAGTCGACCCTGCCGCCTCCTTAGCCCCTCGCCCCTCACGTCATGCCCCCATTCCCGGCAGTCCGCTGGTGAACTTAGGCCATGGGAAGGCTCCGCAGAACTACAGCGCCGCCGGAATGCGTCCGTTTGGCGCACAACCGAGGCAGAATCCCGTTGCGATGTTGCAACCGCGCCACGGTTTGCCGCCGCCGGCTCTCAATCCGTGCACGCGCACACCCGTTAGAATGCCCGGCCATGTGTACGATCATTCACATCAGTGACTGATCATCCAGGGCCGCGCGGTCGGAAAACCTTTGGCGCCGCTCTTGGTCTTGGTCACCAGCCGCGCCGGTTTCTTCTTGCCTGACGAGTTCTTGCCGGTGGAGCAGCAACCGCAACCGGGGCCGTGGGAGGCCTTGTATTGCGCGAGCGTCTGCGGAGCGTGCGTGCTGCGCTCGTTGACGGCGTGCGCCTTGCGCTTCTCCGCCGGCATGCAGAAGAGATTCGGCGCGGTCAGGATCACGCGCGGCGCCATGCTTTCACATTGCGGGCACGCCTGCGGATCGTCGCATTCCGCCATCGGGCGCATATCCCTAAAAGGCCCGCAGTCATCACAGAGATATTCATAAACCGGCATCACATCATCCCCACGCTCTTGCCTGTTCAACACACCTCGCAGCGGATGCGGGGCGGCAAATACACGCCGTCCCGCATCCCGTCGCGCAGGGATTACTTGTCCGGCGATATCGGCATCTGGATATCGCCCTTGATGTGCTTGATGGGCCCCGCCGCCGACGGCATCACGTCAAAATCGAATATCTCCGTCGGTAGCCACAGCGTGGCGCAAGCATTGGGTACGTCGACCACGCCGGAGATATGGCCCTGGCATGGCGCCGTGCCGAGGATCGAATAGGCCTGGGCGCCGGAGTAGCCGAATTTCTTCAGATACTCGATGGCGTTGAGGCAGGCCTGGCGATAGGCGATGTGGACGTCGAGATAGTGCTGCTTACCGGCCTCATCGACCGAGATGCCTTCGAAGATCAGATAGTCCTTGTAGTTCGGCGTGATCGGCGACGGCTTGAAGATCGGGTTCTTGATGCCGTATTTGGACATGCCGTCCTTGATCACCTCGACCTTCAGATGCAGCCAGCCCGCCATCTCGATGGCGCCGCAGAAGGTGATCTCGCCGTCGCCCTGGCTGAAGTGCAGATCACCCATCGAGAGACCCGCACCGGGCACGTAGACCGGGAAGTAGATCCTCGAGCCGCGCGACAGATCCTTGATGTCGCAATTGCCGCCATGCTCGCGCGGCGGCACGGTGCGCGCGCCTTCCGCACCGATCTTGGCTTTGACGTCGCCTTTGGCGCGGCCACCATGAGCAGTCGGCGCGAACGGCGGGTTGGCAAGACCGGGCACGCGGGTCGGGTTGGTCGAGATCAGCTCGGCCTCGCGCTTGTTCCACATGTCGAGCATCTTCGGATCGGGCAGACAGCCGATCAGGCCGGGATGGATCAATCCGGCAAAGTTGACACCCGGCACGTGGCGGGACGAAGTGTAGAGACCCTTGATGTCCCAGATCGACTTCTGCGCCAGCGGGAAATGATCGGTGAGGAAGCCGCCGCCATTCTGCTTGGAGAAGAAGCCGTTGAAGCCCCACAGGCTCTCCTTGAGCGGACCGACGTCGAGCAGATCGACGACGAGGAGGTCGCCGGGCTCGGCGCCCTTGACGCCGATCGGGCCGGACAGGAAGTGCACGATCGACAAATCGATGTCGCGCACGTCGTCGGCGGAATCGTTGTTCTTGATGAAGCCGCCGGTCCAGTCATAAGTCTCGATGATGAAATCGTCGCCGGGATTGACCCATGCCACGATCGGAATGTCCGGGTGCCAGCGGTTGTGCACCATGTCATTTTCATAAGCCGACTTGGTGAGATCGACCTTGATCAGTGTCTCTGGCATCGAGATGCTCCCCTTTTTACACGGTTGGTTAGACGGACAGATATTTCGAGACTTGCGCGGCATCGACGCTGTCGCGCGGATCGTCGCGGACGATCTCGCCATTCTCGATGACCAGCACGCGGTCGGCGATATCGAGCGCGAAGCTCAGGACCTGCTCGGACACGACGATCGACAGGCCGCGTTCGTCGCGGATGCGCTTCAGGGTCCGCGCCATGTCCTTGATGATGGAGGGCTGGATGCCTTCGGTCGGCTCGTCCAGCAACAGCACCTTCGGCCTGGTCGCGAGCGCACGCGCAATCGCGAGCTGCTGCTGCTGGCCGCCGGAGAGATTGCCGCCACGACGGCCCTTCATCTCGAGCAGCACCGGAAACAGCTCGTATATGTCGCCAGGCACCTCGGACTCGCCGTGGACCACGAGCCCGGTCTCGATGTTCTCCTTCACCGTCATGGTGGAGAAGATCATGCGGCCCTGCGGCACGTAGGCGAGGCCCTTGGCGACGCGCTCGTAGCTCTTGAGCGCGCCGAGCTCGGCGCCGTCCATTGTCATCGAGCCGCTCTTTGCCGGCAGGATGCCCATCAGCGACTTCATCAGCGTGGTCTTGCCCATGCCGTTGCGGCCCATGATCGCCACGATCTCGTTGGGCGCGACCTTGACGTTGAGGCCATGCAGCACCTCGCTCTGACCGTAGGCGACGTGAAGATCGGAGATTGCCAGCATCGTCGCGCTCCTAAGCTTGGTGCTTCTTCACTTCTCCCCGTCGGGGAGAGGTCGCGCCGAAGGCGCGGGTGAGAGAGACCACGTCCCACGAGAGAGCGAAGCCCCTCACCCGAATTGCTCTCGACGATGCTTCGCATCGCGAGACGCAATTCGACCTCTCCCTCCGGGAGAGGTGGACCATCGCTGCGGTACCATTTTTGGTCATGTCTCAGTGCCCCAGATAGACTTCGATGACCTTGGGGTCGTTCTTCACCTTCTCCATGGTCCCTTCCGAGAGGATCTGGCCCTGGTGCAGCACGGTGACCTTGTGAGCGATGTCCTCGACGAACTTCATGTCGTGCTCGATCACCAGCACCGAGCGGTTCTTGATGATGCGGTTGAGCAGCTCCGCGGTCTTGGCGCGCTCGGACACGCTCATGCCCGCGACTGGCTCGTCGAGCATCAACAGGTCAGGGTCCTGGATCAGCAGCATGCCGATCTCGAGCCACTGCTTCTGGCCGTGACTGAGCTCGGAGGCGTAGGTGTCGAGCTTGTCCTTGAGGAAGATCATCTCGGCGACCTCCGCGACCCGGTCCTTCACCGGCTGGTCGCGCTGGAAGGTCAGGGAGCCGAACACGGTGCGGCCGCGTGGAAACGAGATCTCGAGATTCTCGAATACGGTGAGATCCTCGAACACCGACGGCGTCTGGAACTTGCGGCCGACGCCGGTCTGGACGATCTCGTTCTCCTTCATCTTCGTGAGTTCCTGGCCACGAAACTGGATCGAGCCCGAGGTCGCCTTGGTCTTGCCGCAGATCAGATCGAGCACCGTGGTCTTGCCGGCGCCGTTCGGCCCGATGATCACGCGGATCTCGTTCTCTTCGACGTAGAAGGAAAGATCGTTCACCGCCTTGAAACCGTCGAAGGAGACGGTGAGGCCGCTGACCGCGAGCAGGAAGTCCTTGGGCTGATGTCCAACGAGCATGACGATCTCCTCACTCTGCCGGCGCGCCGTCGGCGACCGAATTGCCGTTCCAGCCCGACTTGCGCGATCCGAACAGCCGATCGATGCGCGGCTGGACGTAATCGGCCCAGATGCCGGACAGGCCGTTCGGGAAGGCCAGCACGACCGCGATGAACAGCGCGCCGAGGCCAAACAGCCAGAGCTGCGGGAAGGATTCCGACAGCGAGGTCTTGGCGAAGTTCACCAGCAGCGAACCCCAGACCGCGCCGAAGATCGACATGCGGCCGCCGACCGCGGTGTAGATCACCATCTCGATCGACGGCACGATGCCGACGAAGGAGGGCGACATGAAGCCGACCTCGAGCGTGAACATCGCGCCGCCGATGGCCGCAAAGATCGCGGCGGCGCAGAAGGCGAAAATCTTGAAATTGGCGACGCTGTAGCCGGAGAAGCGGACGCGGTCTTCCTGCTCGCGCATCGCCACCAGGATGCGGCCGAGCTTGGTCAGGCGGATGAATTGCGCCGCGACGATGCAGGCGAACAGCAGCACGACCTCGACGAAATACAGGATGAACTTGGCGTGGTCCGTGCGGATATCCCAGCCGTGCAGCGTGCGCAGGTCGGTGATGCCGTTGACGCCGCCGGTATATCCCTGCTGACCGATGATCAGGATGGTGAGGATCGCCGCGATCGCCTGGGTGATGATGGCGAAGTAGACGCCGCCGACCCGGCGCTTGAACATGGCGGCGCCGATGATCAGGGCGAAGATCCCGGGCACCAGCAGGATCGCGACCAGCGTCAAGGGAAAGCTGTGGAACGGCTTCCAGAAGAACGGCAGCGCGGTGAGCTGATTCCAGTCCATGAAATCGGGAATGCCCGGCGTCGACTGGATCTTGGTGTTCTCGACGCTGGACGCCTCCAGCTTCAGATAGATCGCCATGCAATAGCCCCCGAGGCCGAAGAACACGCCCTGGCCGAGGCTCAGGATGCCGCCATAGCCCCAGCAGATCACGAGGCCGATGCCGACGAAGGCGTAGGTCAGGTATTTGGCGACCAGGTTGAGGCGAAAGATATCCAGCGACAGCGGCAGGATGACGAAGAGCAGCACGGCGAGCGCAAGGAAGCCGATCAGCTCTGAGCGATTGAAGAAGCGCGCGTTGATCATGACTGGGATGCCTGCCTGTTCCTACTTGCTTCCTACTTGCGGACCTTGAGCGCGAAGAGCCCCTGCGGCCGCACCATCAGGATCGCGACGATGGTCAGCAGCGTGATGACCTTGGCCATCGATCCCGACAGGAAGAACTCCAGCGTCGACTGGGTCTGGGAGATCGAGAAGGCCGAGGCGATGGTGCCGAACAGGCTGGCGGCGCCGCCGAACACGACGACCAGGAACGTATCGACGATGTAGAGCTGGCCCGCAGTCGGCCCGGTCGAGCCGATCATGGTGAAGGCCGAGCCCGCCACACCGGCGATGCCGCAGCCGAGACCGAAGGTGTAGCGGTCGACCTTCTCGGTGTTGATGCCGACAGCGCCGGCCATCACACGGTTCTGCACGACGGCGCGGACCTGCTTGCCCCAGCTCGACCAGAATAGAACGTAGGAGACCGCAAGCGTGATCAGGATGGTCAGCGCCATCACGAACATGCCGTTGATCGGGATCTGGATGGAATCAGTCGCCTGCCAGGACCCCATCATCCACTCCGGCAAATCGACGCCGACCTCACGTGCGCCGAATACCGAGCGATAGGCCTGCTGGAGGATGAGGCTGAGGCCCCAGGTCGCAAGCAGCGTATCGAGCGGGCGCTTGTAGAGATGCCGAATCATCGTCCACTCGACCAGCATGCCGAGCGCGCCCGAGGCGATGAACGCCAGTGTCATGGCGATGAAGAAGTAGCCGGGGAACAGCCAGGGCGCGAACTGCTGGACGGCGTTCGAGGTCATCCAGGTGACATAGGCGCCCAGGATCATGAACTCGCCATGGGCCATGTTGATGACGCCCATCTGGCCGAAGATGATGGCGAGCCCTAGCGCCATCAGCACGTAGACGGAGAACAGGATCAGCCCGGCAAAGCCCTGCATCGCGAAGATGGCGCCGAGATCACCGAGCGAATAGTCACCGAACATGAACCGCCCTCCGGAATTCCAATTCAGGCCCGAGCGCACAAAACGACGCGCGGGAATGGAGGGCGTGGGCCAGCGAGGTCCACGCCTGATGTCGGAGAATGAGAAGAGCTCAGGCGAGCGCCGGGCTCACTGGTAGCCCTTCGGGAACGGATCGGGCTCGACCAGATCGGCGGTTTCGTAGACCAGCTCGTACTGGCCATCCGCCTTGGCCTTGCCGACGCGCGTCTTCGACCAGAGGTGATGGTTCTCGTGGATGCGCACATAGCCCTCCGGAGCGCCCTTGAACTCGACCCCGGGCGAAGCCGCCGCGACCTTGTCGATGTCGAAGGAGCCCGCCTTCTCCACCGTCAACTTCCACAGCCACGGGCCGAGATAGGCAGCCTGGGTGACGTCTCCGATCACCGTCTTCTCGCCCCACATCTTCTTGAAGGCAGAGACGAAAGCCTTGTTGTTGGCATTGTCGAGCGACTGGAAGTACTTCATGCAGGCGAAGGCGCCCGCGATGTTCTCACCGCCGATGCCGTCGATCTCGTCCTCGGTCACCGAGATGGTCAGCAGCGTCTGCTTGGAGAGATCGATGCCGGCCGCCTTGAGCTGCTTGTAGAAGGCGACGTTGGAGCCGCCGACGATGATCGCATAGATCACGTCCGGCTTGGTCAGCTTGATCTTGTTGATGACCGAGTTGAACTGGGTGTGGCCGAGCGGGAAGTATTCCTCGCCGACGACCTTGGCGCCCTGCAGATGGCCTTCGATGTGCTTGCGCGCGATCTTGTTCGAGGTGCGCGGCCAGATGTAGTCCGAGCCGAGCAGGTAGAAGGTCTTCGCACCCTTGGTCTTGTTGACCCAGTCGAGGCCCGCGATGATCTGCTGGGTGGCTTCCTGGCCGGTGTAGATGACGTTCTTGGACTGTTCGAGGCCTTCGTAGAAGGTCGGGTAGTACAGCATGCCGTTGTACTGCTCGAACACCGGCAGCACGGCCTTGCGCGAGGCCGAGGTCCAGCAGCCCATGACGGCCGCGCACTTGTCGTTGACCAGCAGCTTCTTGGCCTTTTCCGCAAAGGTCGGCCAGTCCGAGGCGCCGTCTTCCTGAATGAACTTGATCTTGCGGCCGAGCACGCCGCCCGAGGCATTGATCTGCTCGATGGCGAGCTTTTCGGCCTCGACCGAACCGGTCTCGGAGATCGCCATGGTGCCGGTGACGGAGTGGAGGATGCCGACCGTCACCTCGGTGTCGGTGACCGCAAGACCCGTGGTGTTCACCACTGAGGTCGCCGGCGCCTGCGCGAACGACGTCCGCGGCAACATCGTGATGGCGGGCAGCGCCGCCATTCCCATCAGCAGTTTACGCCGGAGCGGCGAATTCAGGCCCTTGTTGGCTTCGTCTGACATGAGCACCCCACTTTTTTGTTCGAGGACACGCGATTGGTCCCGTGAGGATGGCTCGGATTTGTGCACCGCAAGCATACGCAAGATCGCGTATACTGCACCGCAAAATACCGACGTAGGCTTTTGGTACGGGATTTGCGAGGGCTCCGGGTCGGAATCGGGAGGGGGGGGCAAGTGGCAGGGCGGCAGCGAATAGACCGCGTCAGGCGCCAGTACAACCAATGGGTCGCCAACCAGACGCTGGAAGACTATGCGCTGCGCTTCACGGCCAAGAGCGCGCGCCGCTGGTCCGCCGCGCGCGTCGCCAACACTGCGATCGGCGCGATTTCATTCCTGGCGCTGGAGGCGATCGGCGGCACCATCACCCTGAACTACGGCGTCACCAACGCCAGCGCGGCGATCCTCGTCGTCTCCACCATCATCTTCTGCTGCGGCGTACCGATTGCCTATTACGCCGCCAAATGCGGTATCGACATTGATCTGCTCACCCGCGGCGCAGGCTTCGGCTATATCGGTTCGACCGTCACCTCACTGATCTACGCCTCCTTCACCTTCATCTTCTTCGCGATCGAGGCCGTGATCCTGGCAACGGCGCTCGAGATGTGCTTCGGCATTCCGCGCCCGATCGGTTATCTCATCAGCGCGGTCGCGATCATTCCGCTCGTCACCTACGGCATCACACTGATCAGCCGCTTCCAGCTCTGGACGCAGCCGCTCTGGATCATCCTGCACCTCCTGCCCTTTGCCGCGATCGCCTGGGCCAATCCCTATTCGTTCACGGAATGGCGCAAGTTTTCCGGCGAGCATGGCGATCTCAATGGTCATTTCGATCTGTTGCTGTTCGGTGTTGCCTCGTCCGTGGTGTTCTCGCTGGTGGCGCAGATCGGCGAACAGGTCGACTTCCTGCGCTTCCTGCCGCGCGATCGCCGCGCCTCCAAGGTATCGTGGTGGATCGCGCTGATGAGCGCAGGGCCCGGCTGGATCGTGCTCGGCGCAATGAAGCTGCTGGCCGGCTCGTTCCTCGCGTTCTTCGCGCTCAGCCACGGCGTACCGCCCGAAGAAGCCGCCGAGCCCGCGCACATGTATCTCGAGGCGTTCCGATACGTGCTGTCGCAGCCGGACCTTGCGCTCGCCCTGACCGGCACCTTCGTCATCCTGTCGCAGCTCAAGATCAACGTCACCAACGCCTATGCCGGTTCGATCGCCTGGTCGAACTTCTTCTCGCGCTTGACCCACAGCCATCCCGGCCGCGTCGTGTGGCTGGTGTTCAACGTGATGGTGGCGCTGCTGCTGATGGAGATCGGCGTCTACAAGGCGCTGGAGCAGACGCTCGCGCTCTACTCCAACGTCGCCATCGCCTGGGTCGGCGCGCTGGTGTCCGATCTCGTCGTCAACAAGCCGCTCGGCCTGCGTCCGTCGCAGATGGAGTTCAAGCGCGCCCATCTCTACGACATCAATCCGGTCGGCGTCGGCGCCATGACGATCGCCACCATCGTTTCGATCGCAGCATTTTACGGCCTGTTCGGCCCGACCATGAAGGCGCTCGCCGCCTTCGTCGCACTGACGGTGGCCTTCGTCACCGCGCCGGTCATCGCCTGGCTCACCGATGGAAAATTCTACATCGCACGCAAACCCAAAAAGAGTTGGGCCAATATCGAGGCGATCCAGTGCTGCATCTGCGAGCACAGCTTTGAGCCGGAGGACATGACATCGTGCCCGGCCTATGCCGGCCCGATCTGCTCGCTGTGCTGCTCGCTCGATGCACGCTGCCACGATCTCTGCAAGCCGCATGCACGCGCGCAGGTACAGTTCTCCGAAACGCTCGGCAAGATCCTGCCGCAGCCGATCTATGAGCGGATCAATTCGCAGTTCGGCCAGTATGTCGGCGTGTTCGTGGTCTCAGCCGGCCTCGTCGCGCTGGTGCTGGGGCTGATCTATCTCCAGACCTCGGCGAGCGCGCATGGCGAGAACATGCTCGTCTCGAACGTGCTGTGGAAGGTGTTCTTCTCGCTCAGCATCATCATCGGCGTCGTCGCCTGGCTGTTCGTGCTGGCGCAGCAGAGCCGCCGCGCGGCGGAGGCAGAGACGCGGCGGCAGACCGCGCTGTTGATCCAGGAGATCGACGCGCACAAGCGCACCGACGCGGAATTGCAGCGGGCCAAGGAGGTCGCGGAATCCGCCAACCTTGCCAAGAGCCGCTATGTCGTGGGCCTCAGCCACGAGCTGCGGTCGCCGCTGAATGCGATCAGCGGATATGCCCAGCTCCTCGAGCAGGATGCGACGCTGAGCACCAAGCCGCGCGACCAGGTCCGCGTGGTCCGCCGCAGCGCCGACCACCTCTCCGGCCTGATCGACGGCATCCTGGACATCTCCAAGATCGAGGCCGGACGGCTTTATCTCTCACGCGACGAGGTGCGGCTCAGCGAGTTCCTGGATCAGCTCGTCGGCATGTTCCGTCTTCAGGCCGCGGCCAAGGGCATCGACTTCGTGTTCAGGCGACCGGCGTCGCTGCCGGTCGTGGTCTATGCGGACGAGAAGCGGCTGCGACAGGTGCTGATCAACCTGCTCTCCAATGCCATCAAGTTCACCCGAACCGGCAGCGTCCAGTTCGTCGTGCACTACCGCAGCCCTGTTGCGGAGTTCGAGGTGATCGACACCGGCCCCGGCATCCAGGGCGACGATCTCGAACGCATCTTCGCCCCCTTCGAACGCGGCGCGCTCGGCGTCTCGCAGCCGCAGACCGGCACCGGGCTCGGCCTGACCATCAGCCGGCTGCTGGCCGGCGTGATGGGCGGCGACATCAAGGTCCTGAGCAAGGTCGGCGCCGGCAGCACGTTCAAGGTCAAGATTCTCCTGTCGGAGGTCACCAATCCGCAGCGCATCGCGCCGGTGGAGGCCCCGGTCTCCGGCTATCATGGCGCGCGCAAGACCATCCTCATCACCGACGACGACCCTGTTCATCGCGACCTCCTGCGCGAGGTGCTGACGCCGCTCGGCTTCATCCTGCTCAGCGCCACCGACGGACCGGGATGCCTGGCGCTGGCCCAGCATTGCCGGCCCGACCTGTTCCTGCTCGACATCTCGATGCCGGGCATGGACGGCTGGACCGTGGCGGAAGCATTGCGTACGAGCGGCCATCACCAGGCGCGAATCCTGATGGTCTCGGCGAGCGCGTTGGAGGCCCATGGTACGCCGCTGGCGCAACCCTTCCACGACGGCTATCTGATGAAGCCGATCGACATCCCCCGGCTGCTGGAGACGATCCGCCAGCTCCTCAAGATCGAATGGCAGTACGGCCTGGACGAGATCGCGGTCCCGCTGTGGCGGCCGGAGGGCGGCTCGCGGCCGCCGGTACGGCACATTGAGGCACTCATCGGGCTCGGACAGATCGGCTACGTCAAGGGCATCCAATTGAAGCTGGACGAGATCGGCAACGAGCACCCCGAACACGCCGACTTCGTCGCGCAGATGCGATCGCTGCTCGACCGCTTCGACCTCGACCAATACATGACCACATTGAAGACGTTGCATGCGTATGAACACTGAGCCGAAGAAACGCGACGTCGCGCTCGTTGTCGACGATTCCCCGGAGACGCTGCGGCTGCTCACCGACGCGCTCGACGGCGCCGGTATGACGGTGATGGTGGCGCTCGACGGCGCAGCCGCAATGCGCATTGTCGACCAGATCACGCCCGACATCGTGCTGCTCGATGCCGTAATGCCGGGCATGGACGGATTCGAGACCTGCCGCCGGCTCAAGCGCGACACGGGCCTTGCCAATGTCCCCGTGATCTTCATGACGGGACTGGCCGAGACCGAGCACATCGTGCGCGGGCTTGAAGCCGGCGGCGTCGACTACGTGACCAAACCGATCGTGATCGAGGAGATGCTGGCGCGCATCCGCGTCCATCTCGGCAATGCGCGGCTGACCCAGAGCGCGCGCACCGCGCTCGACGTCTCCGGCCGCTTCCTGTTCGCCGTCAACCGTCAGGGCCATATCCTATGGGCGACGCCGCAGGCGCAAAGATTGCTGGCCGATCATCACGGCGCGCAGGCCGACGACGATTTCGTCCTGCCGCCATCGCTGCTGCAATGGCTGGAACAGGCGAAGGGCAAAGGCAGCGCGAAGTCTCAGGCCGCCTCCTTGCCCGACAATACGCAACTCCGGCTCTATTACATGGGCGAAACGGCGCCGAACGAGTTCCTGCTGCGGCTCTCCAAGGAGTCCGGCACGGCGCTGCCACCTGAGTTCACCAGCGAACTCGGCCTCACCACCCGAGAAGGCGAGGTGCTGGCCTGGCTCAGTAAGGGCAAGACCAACCGCGACATCGCGCAGATCTTGGGATTGAGCCCGCGCACCGTCGACAAGCATCTGGAGCAGATCTACGCCAAGCTTGGCGTGGAGAACCGGACGGCAGCTGCGGCGATTGCCACGAATGCGACACGAAGGAATTCGTGAGTCTCGACGAGAGAGAGCCACTTGCTCAGCGTCATAACCGGGCTTGTCCAGGCCAAGCCCGGCCATGACGAGTTCGCGTCAACGATACACGAACGCCTTGTCATCCAGATCCGTCTTCGGGATCTCGTCCTTTTCAGTCCAGTAGTCCTGGCTGTGCTGCCATTCCGGCTTGTCGCCGCGCTTGGGCAACAGGTCCATGTTGCGCATCATGTAGCCGGGGTTGAAGTTCTCCGGATCGATCCAGGGCAGGATCGGCATGTTGTGGTCTTCGGCCCGCAGCCTGACCTCGACCTTCTTCGTGCCCTTGGCCTTCATGTGGCCGAGCAGCCGGCAGACGAAATCGGCGACGAGATCGACGCGCAGCGTCCAGCTCGCACGGAAATAGCCGAACACCCACACCATGTTCGGCACGCCCGTGAACATCATGCCGCGATAGGTGACGGTGTCGCCGAAGGCCAGCGGCTTGCCGTCGATCTCGAAGGCGATGTCGCCGAGGGCGGCGAGGTTGAAACCGGTCGCGGTGACGATGACGTCGGCTTCGAGCAGATCGCCCGACTTGAGCTGAATGCCGTTCTCGACGAAGCATTCGATCTCGTCGGTGACGACAGAGGCCTTGCCGCTGGCGATGCCCTTGAACAGATCGGCATCCGGCACGAAGGCGATGCGCTGGCGCCAGGGCCGGTAGGTCGGCGTGAAGTGCGTCTCGACGTCGTAATCGGGACCGAGGACCGCGCTGATCTGGCCGATCAGCTCCTTCTTGACCTGCTCTGGCTTGGACACGCAGAGCTTGGTGAAGGCGTCCTGCTCGAACAGGATCTTGCGCCGGACGATCTCGTGGATCCATTCCTCATCGACCTGGAGCCGGCGTAGCTCCTCCGCGATCTCGATGGCATTGCGGCCGAGCCGGAAATAGGTCGGCGAGCGCTGCAGCATGGTGACGTGCGCGCACTTGTCCGCGATGTTCGGCACCAGCGTAGCCGCCGTCGCGCCCGATCCGATCACGACCACCTTCTTGTTCGTCAGGTCGATATCATCCGGCCAGGTCTGCGGATGGACGATCCGCCCCTTGAAGCGGTCCATGCCCTTCCATTCCGGTGTGTAGCCTTCCGAATGGCGATAATAGCCCTGGCACATCCAGAGGAAATTGGTGGTGAACGTCTTGGGCTCACCCGTGTCGGTCGTCACCGCCTCGATGGTCCAGAGATTCTGCTCGCTCGACCAGCTCGCCGAATTGATCTTGTGCTTGTAGCGGATATGCCGCGCTATATCGTTGTCCTCGATCACCTCGTTCATGTAGGCGAGGATCTCTTCGGCGGTCGCGATCGGCGGCCCGACCCAGGGCTTGAAGCGATAGCCGAAGGTGTGGAGATCGCTGTCGGAACGGATGCCGGGATAACGATGCGTGGTCCAGGTGCCGCCAAACGTCTCCTGCGTTTCCAGGATCACGTAGCTCGTACCCGGAAGCTGCTTGGTCAGGTGATAGGCGCTGCCGATGCCGGAGATGCCGGCGCCGACGATCAGCACGTCGAAATGTTCAGAAGCCTGTTTGGCCATGGCGTGACTGCGAACAGCGACATTCATTGTTTTTCTATGCCTTGCTTGTTTTTGTGGCCGCCCTTGACCGGACGGCGCGTTTCCTCCGCGACGGGCATGGTCGCCCATCGCGCTTCCACTGCAAAATGACATAGATCAATTTACGGTCAAATCACAGCGCCGCACCCCAGCTCCGCGCGGTCTGCAAGATCCAGTCGCGATAGAGCGTGAGCGGTGTGACCCCGGTCAATCCGCCGCAGCCGGCGGCGCCGTTCGGCCCGGTGGACCAGCTGACGACGCCGACGAGCACGGTGCCATTGGGCTTGTCCTCGAACACGGGGCCGCCGGAATCGCCGGTGCAGGCGCCAATTCCGTCGCGAACACCGTTGGTTACGGGATCGACCAGCCGGATCTGCAGCGTGCCGGGCTGGCCCGTGGCAATGAGCGCGGCAACGCGCGTCGCGCCGCCGCTCTTGCCATCACCGCGCACGGTGACGCCAATGCCGGCGATGACGAAGCGGCTGCCGACCCGGATCGGAATATTCGGCATGCCGACGAGCACCGTCGATTTTCCCTTGAGTGGAATTTCGAGTTGCAGCAATGCCACGTCTGCGGTGGCGCGATGCGCCTCCATCGCCTGCATGTTGAAGTTCGGATGGATCGCGACGGTGCGAACGTTCAACAGCTGCGGCTGACCGTCGGCACCGCGATCGACGATCTTGTAGTCCGCGCCGGGCTGCACGCAGTGCGCGACCGTGAGCACGAGCTTCGGCGCGATCAGGCTGCCGGTGCAGAAATTGCCGCGCGAGCCAACGATAGTGACGACGGCCCGCGCGATGCCGTCGGCCTGCGGCGTGCCGCCACCGACGATCGCACGGGCGGGGGTCGCGAGCAGCAGCGCCGTCATGGTGAGAGTTACAAGCTTCTTCATGGGAACACGCTCTGGCGCCGGCATCGGTGAAGGCGGGGGATTGCTTCGGACTGGTCCTTGCCGATATCGCATGCTAGCCCTCTTGGAAAGCAATTGACGAGGGCAGGACATTGGCGATCGAGGCTGTGATCTTTGATTTTGGCGGCGTGTTGACGAGCTCGCCGTTTGAGGCGTTTGCGCGATTCGAGACGGAGCGCGGCCTGCCCATCGACATCATCCGGCGCACCAATGCCGCCAACCATCTGGAAAATGCCTGGGCCAAGTTCGAGCGTGCCGAGGTCGACATCGACACGTTCGACGAACTGTTCGCCGAAGAATCACGTGCGCTGGGCGCGGAGGTACGCGGCCGCGACGTGCTGCCGCTGCTCCAGGGCGATCTTCGTCCCGAAATGGTCGAGGCCTTGAAGCGCATCAAGGCGCAATTCAAGACCGGCTGCATCACCAACAACCTGCCAGCCAACGCGATCGGCAGCATGACCGGGCGCTCACTCTACGTCGCCGAGGTGATGGTGCTGTTCGACCACGTCATCGAGTCCGCCAAGATCGGCCTGCGCAAGCCCGATCCGCGCATCTATCAAATGATGGTCGAGACGCTGAAGGTCGATCCGAAGACTTGCGTCTATCTCGACGACCTCGGCGTCAATTTGAAGCCCGCGCGCGAGATCGGCATGACCACGATCAAGGTCGCCAGCGGCGCTCAAGCGATTCGGGACCTCGAGGTGGCGACGGGGCTGAAGCTCGGTTAGCCAGCTCGCCATTGCGAGGAGCCCGCGACAAGATTGCGAAGCAATTTTGCGCTGGTGCGACGAAGCAATGACGGCGTGGAACGATCTCGCCTGGCGAACTAACTACTTCGCCGCGGCGGCGACACGCTCGGGAAAGGCCGCAGCGAGCGAGGCACGGTCGGGCTTCAGCACACCGCGCTCGGTGATCAGGCCGGTGACGAGACGCGCCGGCGTGACATCAAAAGCGTAGTTGGCGACCGGCGATCCCTCGGGCACGATGCGCACCGTCTCGAGCCGTCCATCGGCGGTACGGCCGGTCATGTCGGTAACTTCAATGCCGCTGCGCTGCTCGATCGGAATATCGCGAATGCCGTCATCGACCGCGAAATCGATCGTGGGGGACGGCAGCGCCACATAGAACGGCACGCCGTTGTCGTGGGCCGCCAGCGCCTTCAGATAGGTGCCGATCTTGTTGCAGACGTCGCCATTGGCCGCGACGCGGTCGGTGCCGACGATGGCGAGATCGACCATGCCGTGCTGCATCAGGTACCCGCCGGTGTTGTCGGGGATCACCGTGTGCGGCACGCCGTGATGGCCGAGCTCCCAGGCGGTGAGCGAGGCACCCTGATTACGCGGGCGGGTCTCGTCGACCCAGACATGAACCTTGATGCCGCGCTCGTGTGCGAGATAGATCGGTGCCGTCGCGGTGCCCCAGTCGACGGTCGCAAGCCAGCCGGCATTGCAATGGGTCAGAACGTTGATCGTGTCGCCCGGCCTCTTCTTCGTCGCAATCGCCTCGATCAGCTTCAGGCCGTTGCCGGCGATGCCGCGGTTGATCTCGACGTCCTGCTCGACGATCTCGTCGGCGCGCGCATACGCCGCCTCCGCCCTTTCAATCGGATCGATCGGCGCGAGCGTCGTGCGCATCTCGTCGAGCGCCCATTTCAGATTGATCGCGGTCGGGCGCGCCACGACAAGCGTCTCGTAGGCGCGTTTCAGGCCGGCGTCGGTCGCATCCTCGCGCATCGCGAGCGCCATGCCGTAGGCCGCGGTGGCGCCGATCAGCGGGGCGCCGCGAACCAGCATGTCGCGGATCGCGACCGCTGCGTCCTCGCACGAGGTCAGCTTCGCAACAACGAACTCATGCGGCAGCCGGCGCTGGTCGATCGCACCGACCGACCAGCCGTCACGCTCGCGCCAGATGCTGCGGAAATGCCTGCCGTCGACCTTCATGGCGTTCTGCCTTTCGTCTCAACCCCGCAGGATGCGTCCCGCCACCGCATCGAGTTTATTCAGAAGCTCGGGATCGCGCGCCTCGGGCGCCGTGATCAGCGCGGTATCGAGTGCGCGGTCCGAGCCGATCGGGCACGGCTCGTGCTCGCGCGGGAAATCCTTTGCCAGTCGCGCCACCAGCGCCTTCGCCCTATCGGCGTTCGAGGTCAGCACGCGGATGATGTCCTGGACGGTGACGGCATCGTGATCGGGATGCCAGCAATCGAAATCCGTCACCATCGCCACGGTGGCGTAACAGATCTCGGCCTCACGGGCGAGTTTCGCTTCGGGCATGTTGGTCATGCCGATCACCGAATAGCCCAGCGTCTTGTACGTCATGCTTTCCGCATAGGTGGAGAATTGCGGTCCCTCCATGCAGACATAAGTTCCGCCGCGCGCGAACGCGACGCCCTCGGCCTCAGCCGCGGCCGCGAGATGAATCCGCAAACGCGGCGAGACCGGATGCGCCATCGACACATGCGCGACGCAGCCCCTGCCGAAGAACGAACTCTCGCGCTTGTGGGTACGGTCGACGAACTGATCAACGAGCACGAAGGTGCCGGGCGGCAGTTCCTCTTTGAAGGAACCGCAGGCCGAGAGCGAGATCAGGTCGGTGACGCCGGCCCGCTTCAGAACGTCGATATTGGCGCGGTAGTTGATGTCGGAGGGCGACAGCCGGTGGCCCTTGTCGTGCCGCGGCAGGAACACGATCGGCAGGCCGGCGATGGTGCCGCGCCGCGGGGGGGCAGAAGGCTCGCCCCAGGGGCTCTCGATCACCTCTTCGCGAGCGTCTTGCAGTCCCGGCAGGTCGTAGATGCCGGAGCCGCCGATGATGCCCAATACCGCCTGCGTCATGCCTGCTCCACTCCGTTCGCGATGCGCGATCCCGTGGAAGAGCTATGCCAGCTTTACGGCAGTTTTGGAACGGGGGTGGTAGGCGATTGGCGTCATTGCGAGGAGCGCGTGACAAAATTGCGAAGCAATTTTGCACTGAAGCGACGAAGCAATCCAGATCGCCGCCGCGGAGGCATTCTGGATTGCTTCGCTTCGCTCGCAATGACGGAGGAAGGAACCCGGCTAAGCCGCCGTCGCCGGCTGCAACTGGGTCGCGACCATCCGCTCCAACGTCTCGACGGACTGAAAGTTCTCCGGCGTGATCTCGGACTGCGGGATGGTGAAGTCGAACTCGGCCTCCACGCCCAGCATCAGGTTGACCATGTCCATCGAGGTCAGGCCGACATCGACAAGCTTGGCCGACGGCGTGATGTCCGCGGTGAGCGAGTTCTGTTCGAGGATGCTCTTCACCAGGTTGATGATGCGATCGCGAACGTCGGTATCGAAGGCCTGCATCGGCAAAATTCCCATTTATCTATCGGGGTCGGACCGGACTGACGGCTAGGATGTGCACGGGCAGCCGGTCCCACAATGGGCGCGAGGATTACTTCGCCTTTCTTAGTAAACGATGACTCAGATTGACTAAAATTCAGGCCTCTTCCAGATCACTAACGCCATCGTGGAAACTCCGGCGTTTCGAACAACCGGACCTTAACTGTTCGTCCAGAATTGCGTTTTGTTTACCCTCTATTTCATCGACGAATTTGAATTAAATCCGTAGCCTCGTCTCACAAGCAAAGATGATCGGAGGATCGCTTACGCGGCATCGCGAATGATGCCGGCGATCCTGAACGACGAACCGGAGGCGGACGAGTATGAACGTGCGTGAAGCAGTCCTCACTGTTGACGAAACGCAGGCGAGCTTCCTCGAGCAAGGTCCATCCTTGATCGAACGTGCAGCCCGCACCGCTGCGGCGGCGGCTGCCGACGCGGACGGGGTCGATCGCGACGCCCGCTTCCCGCACAAGGCTTTCGAGGTCGCGCGAGAGCAGAAGCTGCTCGGTGTCATGATCCCGGTCGAGTACGGCGGCTTCGGTGCCTCGATCTACGACGTCACCGACATCTGCTACACGCTCGGGCGCGCCTGCGCCTCGACCGCGATGATCTACGCGATGCACCAGACCAAGGTCGCCTGCGTCGTCAGGCATGGCCACGGCATTCCCTGGATGGAGACCATGATGCGCCGGGTCGCCCGCGACCAGTGGCTGCTCGCCTCCTCCACCACCGAAGGCCAGAACGGCGGCAACATACGCGCCAGCGCGGCTGCCGTCGACCAAGCCGGCGATACCGTCTCGCTCGTGCGCGACGCCACCGTGATCTCCTACGGCGCCGAGGCGGACGGCCTTGTCACCATCGCCCGCCGCGCCACCGAAGCCGCAGCCTCCGATCAGGTACTGCTGGCGCTCGCCAAGGACGATTATTCGCTGAAGCAGACACTGGGCTGGGAAACGCTCGGCATGCGCGGCACCTGCTCGACGGGCTTCGAGCTCAAAGTCGATTGCCCCGCCGACCGCGTCTTCCCGGAAGCCTACGACAAGATCCACGCCCAGACCATGACGCCGTTCGCGCATCTGTGCTGGTCGTCGGCCTGGGCCGGCATCGCCGCCGCGGCCGTGACCCGCGCGCAGGCCTTCATCCGCAAGGCGGCGCGCAGCTCGGGCGGCCAAATGCCGCCGGCCGCCGCGCATTTCACGGCCGCGAAGATGTCGCTGGCCAAATTGCGCGCAGTGATCGCCGCCAATCTCGACGCCTTCGCCCGCGCCGAGCATGACGAGCGTGCGCTGAGCTCGCTCGACTTCCAGTCCTCGAT
>JAEYRD010000186.1 GCA_023435725.1 Pseudomonadota bacterium
CTGCGCTACAAGTTTCTGTTTTGCTTCGCTCGCAATGACGGCGAGGGCTACAAGAAGCTCTGCGGGTCGACGTCGACTTCGAGCTTCAGATTGCCCTTCGGCTTCGGGCAGACGGCGAGCCAGTTGCGCAAGTAATCGGACAGATCGAAACCGCGCGCGGATTTCACCAGGATGCGGAAACGATAGCGGCCCTTGATGACGGCGAGCGGCGCCTCCGCCGGCCCCAGCACCACCACGCGCTCGTCGCGCGGCGCGAGCGCAACGAGCCTGCGCCCGAAACCTTCGGCGCTCGGACGGTCGCCGGCCGAGATGATCAGGCTCGCGAGCCGTCCGAACGGCGGATACAGCGTGCGCTCGCGCAAGTCGATCTCGCTGTCGTAGAAGGCCTCGCGGTCGCAGGCGATCAACGCCTTCATCACGGGATGATCCGGCTGATGGGTCTGGAGATAGCCGACGCCGCGACCCTGTTCGCGTCCGGCGCGGCCGATCACCTGGTTGAGCAATTGCCAGGTGCGTTCCGAGGCGCGCGGATCGCCATTGGACAGGCCGAGATCCGCGTCGATCACGCCGACGAGATTGAGCCGCGGGAAATTATGGCCCTTGGCCACGAGCTGCGTGCCGATGATGATGTCGACACGGCCCTCCGCGATCTCGGCGAGTTCCGAACGCATCGTCTCGATCGAGGTGATGAGATCGCTCGACAGCACCATGGTACGCGCTTCGGGGAATAGCGCCGCCGCCTCCTCCTGCAAGCGCTCGACGCCGGGCCCGACCGCGACCAGCGATTCCTCGGCCGAGCAGTTCGGACAGATATGCGGACGCGGCATCGAGAAGCCGCAGTGATGGCAGACCAGCCGCTGGCGGAAGCGGTGATCGACCAGCCAGGCATCGCAGATGGTGCAGGCGAAGCGATGGCCACAGCCGCGGCACAGGGTCAGCGGCGCGTAGCCGCGGCGATTGAGGAACAGCAACGCCTGCTCGCGCTTTTCGATCGCCGTTCTGATCTCGCCGGCAAGACGCGGCGAGATGAAGCGGCCGCGCGCGGGCGGCTCGCGGCGCAGATCGATCGCCTCGATATGAGGCATGTGCTGGCCGCCGAAGCGCGAGGGCAGCGCGATGCGCTGATAGCGGTTCTTGCGCGCGTTGACCTCGGACTCGACCGAGGGCGTCGCGGAGGCCAGCACCACCGGAATCTTTGCGATATGCGCGCGCACCACCGCCATGTCGCGGGCGTGATAATGTACGCCCTCGTCCTGCTTGTAGGCCTGGTCATGCTCTTCATCGACGACGATGAGCCCGAGATTGGCATAGGGCAGGAACAGCGCCGAACGCGCGCCGACCACGACCGGCGCGCTGGCTTCGGAGATCGCCGCCCAATTGCGCGCGCGGGTGCGCGGCGTCAGCTCCGAATGCCATTCCAGCGGCCGCACGCCGAAGCGTTGCGCGAAGCGGTCGAGGAACTGACCGGTGAGCGCGATTTCCGGCATCAGGATCAGCGACTGCTTGCCGCGACGGATCGCTTCCGCGACGGCCTCGAAATAGACCTCGGTCTTGCCCGAGCCGGTGACGCCGTCGAGCAATGCAACGTGGAACGTGCCGTTGGCCGCGAGCGCGCGCATTGTGTCGGCAGCAGTGCGCTGGAGCGGGGAAAAATCCGGCCGGCCAAAATCCGGATCGGGCGCCGGCGGCGGTGACGGCGGCGGCATGGGCTCGACCGTCAGCGTGCCTTCGTCGACGAGGCCATCGATCACGCCGGCCGAAACACCCGCTTCCCTGGCCGCTTCGGACTTGCCGTGCAGCAGCCGGTCCGACAACACCTCGATCACGCGCTGCCGCGCCGGCGTCAGCCGCCGGGGGGGATCGCCGACCAGGCGCACGCCGGGGCGCACCCGCTCGGGGCCGAGGTTCTCGCCCATCCGCAGGCACATGCGCAGCACCATGCCGCGCGGGCTCAGCGTGTAATTGGCGACCCAGTCGACCACCGAGCGCAGCTCGGGCTTCAAGGGCGGAAGGTCGAGCTTCTCGCTGACCTCCTTGAGACGATTGTGCAGACGTGGATCCGGATTGGCGTTTTCCGCCCAGACCACCGCGAGCACCTCGCGCGGGCCGAGCGGCACGCCGACGAGATCGCCCGCCTTCAGCTCCATCCCGCGCGGCACCTTGTAGGAATAGGTCTGGTCGAGCGCGACCGGCACCAGCACGTCGACCATGCGGGTCGCGTTGGCGGAGGCGATCGTGCTGCGCGGCGAATGATCCATGGACAGAGAATCGGAACCCGGGGCCTTCGAGGCTAGCGCCGTGAGGCGGCCTTAGCGAACGATAAACGAGTGTGATGCGATATACTGTGCGGAATCACCACGTCCAGAGCTCATGAGCAAAGCGGCCGCCCCACCAATCGAGCTCGCCAGCGCCGATCCCTCGATCGCGCAGGAGATGGCGCGCTGGCTGTCGCATCTCGGCGCCGAGCGGCGGCTGTCGCCGAAGACACTTGAGGCCTATGGCCGCGACTTGCGGCAATGCCTGGATTTCCTCAGCAATCATTGGGGCGAGCGCGTCACGCTGGCGCGTTTCGCTGCGCTGGAGGCCACCGACATTCGCGCCTTCATGGCGATGCGCCGTGCCGACGACATTGCCGGCCGCAGCCTGATGCGCGCGCTTGCAGGCCTGCGCTCCTTCGGCCGCTTCCTCGAGCGCGAGGGCAAGGGCAAGGTCGGCGCGCTCTCGGCGATCCGCGCGCCCAAGGTCGCCAAGAGCCTGCCGAAGCCGCTGCCGATGGCGTCGGCAAAGCGCCTTGCCGACGCCGACGAGCGTGCCGGCGAGGAACGCGAGACCTGGATCTTGGCGCGCGACGCGGCGGTGATGGCGTTGCTGTATGGCTCGGGCCTGCGCATCTCCGAAGCGCTCGGCCTGAAGCGCCGCGAGGTGCCGCGTCCCGGCGAAGGCGACGTGCTCGTCGTCACCGGCAAAGGCAACAAGACCCGCATGGTGCCGGTGCTGCATAACGTGCTCGCGCTGGTGCAGGAGTACGTTGCGATGTGCCCGTATGCGCTGCCGCCGGAAGGACCTATCTTCGTCGGAGCGCGCGGCGGCCCGCTCAGCCCGCGCATCATCCAGCTCGCGATGGAGCGGCTGCGCGGTGCGCTCGGCCTGCCCGACAGCGCCACGCCGCACGCGCTCCGGCATTCCTTCGCGACGCATCTGTTGTCGCGCGGCGGCGATCTGCGCGCGATCCAGGAGCTGCTCGGCCATTCCTCGCTCTCGACCACGCAGGTCTATACCGGCATCGATTCCGAGCGGCTGCTGGAAGTCTATGCGAGCGCGCATCCGAGACGCTGAATTGGCGCTGAAGCCTGACATGAAGCTGTCATAGCAAGCTCTCTGGCGCGCATGCCTCTTGCGCGCCGCCCGCGGTTCGGTCAATCGTGGGGAACCGAGACAGGAAGGGGAATCATGAGCGCACATGAAAGCATGGAGCATGCGGAGCATGCCGAGCACGCATCCGGCTCGAACAAGAAGATCGCGCTTCTGATCGCCGTGCTGGCGCTGTTCCTGGCGATCTCGGAAACGCTCGGCAAGGGCGCCCAGACCGAAGCCATCAGCAAGAACGTCGAGGCCGCCAATCTCTGGGCGTTCTTCCAGGCCAAGAGCGTTCGCCGCACCGTGGTGACGACCGCGGCCGAGCAGGGCAAGCTGACGCTGGGATCTGCGACCGACGACGCCGTCAAGGCCGCCGTGCAGAAGCAGATCGACGACTGGACCAAGACCGCGGCGCGCTACCGCTCCGAGCCCGAGACCGGCGAGGGCACCGAGCAGCTTGCAGAAAAGGCCAAGCATGCCGAGCACGAGCGCGACGAGGCGACCGCGAAATATCATCACTTCGAGCTGGCGTCGGCCGCCTTCCAGATCGGCATCGTGCTGGCCTCGGCCACCATCATCACCGGGATGATCGCGCTGGCCTATGTCGGCGGCATCCTGACGCTCGCCGGCCTCTTCATGACCGGGCTCGGCTTGTGGTGGCCGCACCTGCTGCATTTGCATTGAGGGACTGAGGACACGGTTCTCACCGCGTCATTGCGGAGGACAGAGGCGAGCCCGCTCGAAAGCTCACCGCGCCTGGTGCACGCTCCTACGAAAGCGCTGGATCAGGCGGAGCGTGCGGGAGGACCAGCCTTCGCCGTTGCCGATGATGAGCTCCCTGATGCGCTGCTTGATTGGGTCGACCAGCTCGGAGGCCTTGGCGCGCACCTTCAACACCAGCTCATAGAGCCGCTCGAACCAGTGCATCTCCAGGAGCTTGTCGCGCGTCACGTCGAAGACGAAGGCGGTGACGCCGACACCGACCAGCTTTGCGAACAGGATGGTGAAGACCGCGCTGGTCCAGTATTCGTGCGCGAGCAGCCACAGCCCGACCAGCTTCAACGGAAACAGCGGGATGATGGGGACGGCGAAGACGATCAACGTCATCGCCGGCGACAGCGCATCGACACGCTCCGTCAGCCATTGCTTGAACCGGGCCAGCGGGATGATTGCGACAACCCGCGCGACGATCGGCTCGAGATGGTCCCACAGCCAGGCTTCGATCAGGAAGATGATCGCCAGCAGGACCCAGACCGGTTGAAGAAGGCGGCGCAGCATGTGATGTCCCGCCCGATCCAGCTCGGGGCGTCGCCTACATATGGATGGCCCGTTTGCCGACTGCAAGCGCGGCTTCCTTGATGGCCTCCGAGCGGGTCGGATGCGCGTGGCAGGTGCGCGCGAGATCTTCCGCACTGCCGCCAAACTCCATGAGAACGCATGCTTCATGGATCATTTCGCCGGCTTCGCGGCCGATAATGTGCACGCCGAGCACGCGATCGGTCTTCGCATCTGCGAGAATCTTCACAAAGCCGTCAGTGGTCTGGTTGACCTTGGAGCGGCCGTTAGCGGTAAAGGGAAACTTCCCGACCGTATAAGCCACACCGGCCTGCTTCAGCTCTTCCTCGGTCTTGCCGACGGAGGACACTTCCGGCGTGGTATACACCACGCCCGGAATGACATCGTAGTTCACGTGGCCGGCCTGGCCCGCGATGATCTCCGCAACCGCAACGCCTTCATCCTCGGCCTTGTGCGCAAGCATCGGGCCTGCGACGACGTCGCCGATGGCATAGACGCCCTTCAGGCTGGTGGCGAAGTGAGCGTCGATCTGCACGCGGCCGCGATTGTCGAGCGCAACGCCGGCTTCCTTCAGGCCCAGCCCGTCGGTGTAGGGCACGCGGCCGATGCAGACGAGCACGACGTCGGCTTCGATGGTCTCGGCCGCGCCACCGGCAGCCGGCTCGATCTTTGCGAGCAGCGCCTTCCCATTGTTCTCGACACCCGTGACCTTCGAGCCGAGCTTGAACGCAAAGCCCTGCTTTTCGAGGATGCGCTGGAACTGCTTGGCGATCTCGCCGTCCATGCCGGGCAGGATGCGGTCGAGGAATTCGACGACCATGACTTCGGACCCGAGTCTGCGCCACACCGAGCCAAGCTCGAGCCCGATCACGCCGGCGCCGATGACCAGCAATCTGCCCGGCACCTTCTCCAGCGACAGCGCGCCGGTCGACGACACGATGCGCTTCTCGTCGATCTCGATGCCCTTCAGCCGCGCGATGTCCGAGCCGGTGGCGATGACGATGTTCTTGGTCTCGACCACCTGCGACTTGCCGTCGGCGGAGACTTCGACCTTGCCGGTACTGATGATCTTGCCGGTGCCCTTGAGCACGTCGATCTTGTTCTTCTTCATCAGGAACTCGACGCCCTTGACGTTGCCGTCGATGCCCTGCTGCTTGAAGTTCATCATCGCGGGAAGCTCGAGCTTCGGCGCGGAAACGGACACGCCCATCTTGGCGAAGGAATGCGCGGCTTCCTCGAACATCTCGGAAGCGTGCAGCAGCGCCTTCGAGGGCATGCAGCCGACGTTGAGGCAGGTGCCGCCGAGCGTGGCGTTCTTTTCGACCACGGCGACTTTCATGCCGAGCTGGCTTGCGCGCACCGCGCAGACATAACCGCCAGGTCCGGTGCCGATGACGACGAGATCGTAGGTAGCCATGAGAGAAAGTCCCGTTAGTTTAGCGTGATGAGGATGTGTCAGCGTCCGCCGGACACATCGAGAATGGCTGAGGTGACGTAGGACGCCTCGTCCGACATCAGCCAGACGATGGCGTTGGCGATTTCGTCGGCGGTGCCGACGCGCTTCATCGGCACCATATGGGCCAGGCGATGGGCGCGGTCGGGCTCACCGCCGGCGGCGTGGATTTCGGTGTCGATCAGGCCGGGCCGGATCGCGGCGACGCGAATGCCCTCGCCCGCGACCTCATAGCCGAGGCCGACGGTGAAGGAATCGACCGCGCCCTTGGACGCGGCGTAGTCGACATAGGTGTTGGGTGCGCCGAGCCTGGCCGCAACCGACGACAGGTTGACGATGACGCCGCCCTTGCCGCCATGCTTGGTCGACATCCGCTTCACTGCCTCGCGCGCGCAGAGGATGGAGCCGGTGACGTTGACGGCCATCACGCGCTGGATGCGCTCGGCCGACATCTCGTCGACGCGCACGCCGCTCTTGCCGACGATGCCGCCATTGTTGACGAGCGCCCCGAGCGTCCCGAACTTGTCCGCCGCCTTGAACAGCGCAAGGATGTCTTTCTCCTCGGCGACGTCGCATTTCACCGCGATGGCCTTGCCGTTCATGGCTTCGATCTGCGCCACGACTTCGTCGGCAGCCTTCTTGTTGCTGGCGTAGCCGACGACGACGCGGAAGCCGCGCGCGGCCGCCGCAATCGCGGTCGCCCGCCCGATGCCGCGGCTGCCGCCGGTGATGACAACGACCTTATCCGTCACGCGCGCCTCCATGGTTCGACACGCGCCGTCGCGCTTGGGGGCGACGGCGCTCGCAGAGCATCAGGGATCAGAGATCGAGCACCAGGCGTGCGGGATCTTCCAGGCTCTCCTTGACGCGAACCAGGAAGGTGACGGCTTCCTTGCCGTCGATGACGCGGTGATCGTAGGACAGCGCCAGATACATCATCGGGCGGACCTCGATCTTGCCGCCGACGACCATCGGCCGCTCCTGGATCTTGTGCATGCCGAGGATGCCCGACTGCGGCGCGTTCAGGATCGGGGTGGACATCAGCGAGCCGTAGATGCCGCCATTGGTGATGGTGAAGGTGCCGCCCTGCATTTCGTCGATCTTGAGCTGGCCGTCACGGGCGCGGCGACCGAAATCGGCGATGCCCTTCTCGATGTCGGCGATCGACTTGTGGTCGCAGTCGCGCACGACGGGCACGACGAGGCCCTTGTCGGTGCCGACGGCGACGCCGATGTGGTAGTAGTTCTTGTAGATCAGGTCGGTGCCGTCGATCTCGGCGTTGACGGCCGGGATGTCCTTCAGCGCCTGCACGACGGCCTTGGTGAAGAAGCCCATGAAGCCGAGCTTCGAGCCGTGCTTCTTCTCGAACGCATCCTTGTAGTGGGCGCGCAGCGCCATGACGTTGGTCATGTCGACCTCGTTGAAGGTCGTGAGCATGGCCGCGGTGTTCTGCACGTCCTTGAGGCGGCGCGCGATGGTCTGGCGCAGGCGGGTCATCTTGACGCGCTCTTCGCGGGCGGCGTCATCGGCCGGCGACGGAGCACGTACCTGCACGGCGGCGGCCGGCTGGTTGATCGGAGTCGGCGCGGAGGCCGCACGCTCGATCGCGGCGAGCATGTCACCCTTGGTGACGCGGCCGTCCTTGCCGGAGCCCGGAACGGTCGAAGCATCGATGCCGGTCTCGGCGGAGAGCTTGCGCACGGACGGAGCGAGCGGCGCATCGGCCGGCGGCGCCTTCGCCGCAGCCGGTGCGGGAGCGGCCGCGGCGGGAGCCGGAGCAGCAGCGGCGGGCTTGGCAGGCGCGGCGGCGGGCTTTGCAGCGCCGGCACCGTCGGTGATCTGGCCGAGCAGCGCGCCGACCGCGACGGTCGCGCCGTCGGCGGCGATGATCTCGCTCAGCGTGCCGGCGGAGGGCGCCGGGACCTCGATGGTGACCTTGTCGGTCTCGAGCTCCACCAAGGGCTCGTCGACGGCGACGGGATCGCCGGCCTTCTTGAACCAGCGGCCGATGGTGGCCTCGGTGACGGATTCGCCGAGCGTCGGCACACGAATTTCAGTCATGGTCTTTTCCTTAAGGAGATCGCCAGTGCGGTCATGAATTCCGATGTCATCGCCCACGAAAAGCAGGCGCTCCAGCAGGCCGTGACGGTCGCACGCGATACGACGACACAACACGCCGGATGCCCCGCCTTGTGCGCAATTGCGCGCTGGGGCGGGGCATGACGCAGCTCAAAAAGTTCAGCTCAGTGCGTCGTCCAGGAACGCCTTCAGCTGCGCCTGATGCTTGGACATCAGACCAGTGGCGGTCGCGGCGGAAGCGGCGCGGCCGACATAACGCGGACGCCGGCTCGCACCGTTCACCTGGTTCAGCACCCATTCCAGATAGGGCTCGATGAAGTGCCACGCACCCATGTTGCGCGGCTCTTCCTGACACCACACCAATTCCGCTTTCTTGAAGCGGGACAGCTCGGCCACCAGCGCCTTCAGAGGCACCGGGTAGAGCTGCTCGACGCGCATCAGATAGATGTCGTCGATGCCGCGCTTCTCGCGCTCCTCGTAGAGGTCGTAATAGACCTTGCCGGAGCAGAGCACGATGCGGCGGATCTTTTCGTCCGGAACGAGCTTGAGCGCCTCGCTCGGCTGCATCTGGGCGTCATCGTAGAGGATGCGGTGGAAGGTCGTACCCTTCGCCAGCTCTTCGAGACGCGACACCGCCCGCTTGTGGCGCAGCAGCGACTTCGGCGTCATCAGGATCAGCGGCTTGCGGATCTCGCGATGGAGCTGGCGGCGCAGCACGTGGAAGTAGTTCGCCGGCGTGGTCGGATAGACCACCTGCATGTTGTCTTCCGCGCACATCTGCAAATAGCGCTCGAGACGCGCCGAGGAGTGCTCCGGTCCCTGGCCCTCATAGCCGTGCGGCAGAAGGCAGACGAGACCGGACATGCGCAGCCATTTGCGCTCACCCGAGGAGATGAACTGGTCGAACACGACCTGCGCGCCGTTGGCAAAGTCGCCGAACTGGGCTTCCCACAGCGTCAGCGTGTTCGGCTCGGCGAGCGAATAGCCGTACTCGAAGCCGAGCACGGCTTCTTCCGACAGCAGCGAGTTGATGACCTCGTAGTGGCCCTGCTCGTGGCCGAGATGGTTGAACGGCGTGTAGCGGCTCTCGTCTTCCTGGTCGATCAGGACCGAGTGACGCTGCGAGAAGGTGCCGCGCTCCGAATCCTGTCCGGACAGGCGGACGTGGTGGTTTTCATTGAGCAGCGTGCAGAACGCCAGCGCCTCACCGGTTGCCCAGTCGATCCCGACGCCGTTGTCGATCGCCTTCGAGCGGTTCTCGAGGAAGCGCTGGATGGTGCGGTGGACGCGAAAGCCGTCCGGCACCTTGGTGATCTTGCGGCCGATGTCCTTGAGGATCGGAAGATCAACGCCGGTGACGCCGCGGCGCGCGTCCTCTTCCTGGTCGGCGATCTTGAAGCCGGACCACTTGCCGTCGAGCCAGTCGGCCTTGTTCGGCTTGTAGGAGGCGCCGGCCTCGAACTCGGCATCGAGCCGCGCGCGCCAGTCGGCCTTCAGCTTGTCGACCTCACCCTCGGTAACCACGCCTTCGGCGATCAGGCGCTTGGAGTAGAGCGTGAGCGTCGAGGGGTGGGCGGCGATCCGCTTGTACATCACCGGCTGGGTGAAGGCCGGCTCGTCGCCCTCATTGTGGCCGTAGCGGCGATAGCACCACATGTCGATGACGACGGGCTTGTGGAACTTCTGCCGGAACTCGGTCGCGACCTTGGCCGCGAACACCACGGCTTCCGGATCGTCGCCGTTCACGTGGAAGATCGGCGCATCGATCATCTTCGCGACGTCCGACGGGTACGGCGAAGAGCGGGAATAGCGCGGATAGGTGGTGAAGCCGATCTGGTTGTTCACGATGAAGTGGACGGAGCCGCCGGTGCGGTAGCCCTTCAGGTCGGACAGACCAAAACATTCCGCGACCACGCCCTGACCGGCGAACGCGGCGTCGCCGTGCATCAGCAGCGGCATCACCGAGATGCGCATGTCCGGCGGATCACCGTGCTGGTCCTGCTTGGCGCGGACCTTGCCGAGCACCACGGGATCGACGATCTCGAGATGCGAAGGGTTGGCGGTCAGCGACAGATGGATGTTGTTGCCGTCGAACTCGCGGTCCGAGGAGGCGCCGAGGTGATACTTGACGTCGCCCGAACCCTCGACCGCGTCGGGATTGGCCGAGCCGCCCTTGAACTCGTGGAACAGCGCGCGATGGGCCTTGCCCATCACCTGCGTCAGCACGTTGAGGCGGCCGCGATGCGGCATGCCGAGCACGATCTCCTTCACGCCGAGATTGCCGCCGCGCTTGATGATCTGCTCGAGCGCCGGAATCAGCGCTTCGCCGCCGTCGAGACCGAAGCGCTTGGTGCCGGTGAACTTGGTGTCGCAGAACTTCTCGAAGCCCTCGGTCTCGACCAGCTTCATCAGGATGGCGCGACGACCCTCGCGGGTGAACGAGATCTCCTTGTCCGGCCCTTCGATGCGCTCCTGGATCCAGGCCTTCTGCGCTGCGTTGCTGATATGCATGAACTCGACGCCGAGCGTCTGGCAGTAGGTGCGCTCGCAGATCGCGGTGATCTCGCGCAGCGTGCCGTATTCGAGGCCAAGCACGTGATCGAGGAAGATCTTGCGGTCGAAATCGGCTTCCGTGAAGCCGTAGGTGCGCGGGTCGAGTTCTTCGCGGTTGCGCTGCGCTTCGATGCCAAGCGGATCGAGCTTGGCATGAAAGTGCCCGCGCATGCGGTAGGAGCGGATCAGCATCAGGGCGCGGACGGAGTCACGCGTCGCCTGAAGCACGTCGGCGGAGGAGATGTCCGCACCTTTCGCCTGCGCCTTGGCGGCGATCTTGCTACCAACAGCCTTCTCGACTTCAGCCCAATTACCGTCGAGCGCGGAGGTCAGGTCGTCCTGAGGCGTCAGCGGCCAGTTGGCGCGCTCCCAGGACGGGCCTTCGGCGTTCCTGCGGACGTCAGTGGGCTGGTCGTTGAGGCTCTTGAAGAACTCCTGCCACTCGGCGTCGACCGAGGACGGGTCCTTCTCGTAGCGGGCGTAGATTTCGTCGATGTAGGTGGCGTTGGTGCCCTGCAAAAAGGATGAGAGGGCAAAGGCTGCGTTCGCGTCCTGGCGAGACATACTTGAGTTCCTGGCGATTTCGGTTCGCGCATAACAAACGGCGCTGGCGTCAGGCTCCCCGGCAGAGGCCCGACGCGACAGGCACCGTTTATCCTATTTGCTGCGAAACTTCGCCCGGAAAAGCACGAAGGAGTGAATTAGCCTTTCAACTTTTCGGCAAGCGTATGGCCGAGGCGGGCGGGCGACGGAGACACCGTGATTCCCGCCGACTTCATCGCTTCGGTCTTGGAGCCGGCGTCGCCCTTGCCGCCGGAGATGATCGCGCCGGCGTGGCCCATGCGGCGGCCGGGAGGCGCGGTGACACCAGCGATGAAGCCGACCATCGGCTTCTTGCGGCCGCGCTTGGCCTCGTCCTTGAGGAACTGGGCGGCGTCCTCCTCGGCTGAACCGCCGATCTCACCGATCATGATGATCGATTCGGTCTTGGGGTCTGCCAGGAGCATTTCCAGCACGTCGATGAACTCGGTGCCCTTGACCGGGTCGCCGCCGATGCCGACCGCGGTGGTCTGGCCGAGGCCTTCCTGGGAGGTCTGGAACACCGCTTCATAGGTCAGCGTGCCCGAACGGGAGACGATGCCGACGCTGCCGGTCTTGAAGATGTTGGCGGGCATGATGCCGATCTTGCATTCGCCGGCGGTCATGACGCCCGGGCAGTTCGGCCCGATCAGGCGCGACTTGGAGCCGATCAGCGAGCGCTTCACGCGCACCATGTCGATGACCGGGATGCCTTCGGTGATGCAGACGATCAGCGGGATCTCGGCATCGATGGCTTCGCAGATCGCGTCGGCCGCGCCCGGCGGCGGCACGTAGATCACGGACGCATCCGCGCCGGTCTTCTCACGCGCATCGCGCACGGTGTCGAACACCGGCAGGCCCAGATGCGTCGAGCCGCCTTTGCCCGGCGAGGTGCCGCCGACCATCTTGGTGCCATAGGCAATCGCGGCCTCCGAATGGAAGGTGCCGTTCTTGCCGGTGAAGCCCTGGCAGATGACCTTGGTGTTCTTGTCGATCAGGATGGACATGAGGTCTGCTTTCGCGAACTAACGAGTGAGAGGTCAGTGGATGCGGCGATAGACGCCGGTGAGCACATCGGCCCAGCCTTCCGCGTCCGGCGAGAACTGGATCTTCAACGAGTAGGAATTGTCGTCGATGATCTCGTAGACGTGGCGCGCATTGCCGCGGAGCGAGCCGCGCACCAGGGTAAGGGTCTTGCCGACCCACCCGCCGGAAGCGGGCGAGGGCGGCGTGTAACCGAGCGCGTCATACCAGAACAATTTGTAGGTCCGGTCGTCACGATCGTAGGTGAAGATGCCGTGGGTGGCGAAGATCTGCTTGCCGTCGCGCATCTGGACACTGTCCTGGATCAGATAGAATCCATTCAGATCCATGCGCGCGACGGTGCGCGAGGTGGCCGGCCCGCCCTCGGTCCAGCGCGACGGGAAGACCACCTCTTCGCCATTCCATTCGCCGGCGAACGCGGCGAGGCGCGCGTGCTCTGCAAGCGGAGATGATGCGGCGAGATGGTCTTGGGTCATGGCCTCAGCCTCCCTTGACGGCCTTCACGATCTTCTGCGCGGCGTCGTCGAGATTGTCGGCCGGCACCACGTTCAGGCCGGATTCACGGATGATCTTCTTGCCCAGTTCGACGTTGGTGCCTTCGAGGCGGACCACCAGCGGCACGCTGAGGCCGACCTCGCGCACGGCGGCCGTGACGCCCTCGGCGATCACGTCGCACTTCATGATACCACCGAAGATGTTGACCAGGATGCCCTTCACGTTGGGATCCGCGGTGATGATCTTGAACGCGGCCGCAACCTTCTCCTTGCTGGCGCTGCCGCCGACGTCGAGGAAGTTCGCCGGCGCCATGCCGTAGAGCTTGATGATGTCCATCGTCGCCATGGCAAGGCCGGCGCCGTTGACCATGCAGCCGATGTTGCCGTCGAGCGTGACGTAGTTGAGGTCGTATTTCGACGCCTCGATTTCCTTGGCGTCTTCCTCGGTCTCGTCGCGCAGCGCGAGCACCTCGGGATGACGGAACAGCGCGTTGTCGTCGAACGACACCTTGGCGTCGAGCACGCGGAGCTGGCCCTGCTTGGTCACGACCAGCGGGTTGATCTCCAGCATCGACATGTCCTTGGCGACGAACGCCGCGTAGAGCTGCGCGGTGAGCTTCTCGGCCTGCTTGGCGAGATCACCGGAGAGGTTCAGCGCGTTGGCGACGGTGCGGCCGTGATGGCCCATGATGCCGGTCGCGGGATCGACCGAGAAGGTGACGATCTTCTCGGGCGTGTTGTGCGCGACGTCCTCGATGTTGACGCCGCCCTCGGTCGAGACGACGAAGGAGACGCGCGAGGTCTCGCGGTCGACCAGGATCGAAAGGTAGAATTCCTTGTCGATGTCGGAGCCGTCCTCGATGTAGAGGCGGTTGACCTGCTTGCCGGCCGCCCCGGTCTGGAGCGTGACGAGCGTCGAGCCGAGCATCTGCTTGGCGAATTCCTTGACCTCGTCGATCGACTTGGCGAGCCGGACGCCGCCCTTCTCGCCCGCAGCGGCTTCCTTGAACTTGCCCTTGCCGCGTCCGCCGGCATGGATCTGGCTCTTCACGACCCAGAGCGGGCCGCCGAGCTCGCGCGCGGCCGCCTCGGCCTCATCCGGCGAAAAGATCGCCCGCCCTTTCGAGACCGGAAGCCCGAACTCCTTCAGGACCGCCTTGCCCTGGTACTCGTGGATATTCATCCGCCCTACCTCG
>JAEYRD010000095.1 GCA_023435725.1 Pseudomonadota bacterium
ACGACATCGCCGATCAGGTCAAACCGGCCGGACTCGATATCCCCTTCCGTCATGAGCAAGGTGCCGGCGTGGATACCGGAATGCATGCGAAGCGGCATCAGGGCCGGCGACACGCCATCGTGGCGCAACTGCTCGACCCACAGGTGAATATCGATTGCCGCTTCTGCGGCACGACGACCGTCATCCTCGCCCGACCGGGGATAGCCGAATACAGCGAGGGCGCCGTCGCCCTGCGTTCTGATAATGCGACCGCCGTGCTTGGCCACCGCGCGACGCCAGATCTCCCGCAGTTGGCCCAGGAGCTCGGAAAGCTGTTCCGACTCCATGTCCCGGCCCAAGACGGTGGACCCCACGAGGTCAGAGAAAAGCACCGTCAATCGATGACGTTCGCCTTTCGAATCGCGGGTCTGCGTGTTCATCGTCGCTGTCGAGGCCAGCTCGTTCCCGAACAGCAAACACGGTCCCTAGCTGGCGCCAGACCGGATGCCGCAAAGCATCATACATACCCGTAGAATGCCGGGCTACCCTCTGCGCGTATAAGGTAAATGGTTGTGGGGTCGCATTTGGCCGCCTCGACCTGATGCATCTCCTTTGACGGCGCATGAGGTTCGCGACACGCACGGAAATCGGCCAGCCCGCAGCTTCCCGGCGCTCTCCAAAGGGCGCTATTTTTTTCTGTTTATCAGCATCTTATCGAGATTCCGGAGACTCAACTTTGGGCTCACTGAATTTACTGCAGCCCGAAAATTCCGCTAAACCGGACTCAAATCTGATTGCGCCGTCCCATTGAAATGATTGATGTTTCGTGCGTTTGAGACGCAATTGGCCCTGAATGGGCTACCCTTCCCCCTGTCCTCGTCGGTCCCCGCCAAGCCCGGCTTTCGCAAAAAACGCGTCCGGCAGGGCCGGATCACCTTACTGCGTCCCGTTTGTCGCCGGCGCGGCGCCGGTGGGCGCGGCGGAAGCTCGCCACTGTGGCCGGCGGCGAGTTTTGTATAACATGTCGTAAGTCAGCTTGTTGGAGGATCGCGATGAAGGCTTTCATCCTTGCCTGCGTTGCGACGGTCGTATTCGCAGCGATTGGGGTCGTCGCGCTCGATCGCGTACAGCAACCCGTGGCCGAAGCTTTTTCAACGACGGGCGTGCGTCTGTAGACGAGGCTGCGCCAGCTCTATCGGGCTGCGGATGCAGCATGACGAGGCTGCGGCTGAGAATCGTTCGGGCCGCTCCCCGCTAGCTGCTGGTCGAGCCACAGGCTGTGGTGTTCGCGCGCCCAGTTGACATCGACCTCACCTGATCCCATCGCCTCGAAGGCTCCTTCCATCCCGATCGTGCCGATGTAGATATGAGCGATCATTGCCGCGACGAACAGCACGCCCACGATGGAGTGAATGATCTGGGCAATCTGCATACCCTCGATTCCCGTCAGGAAGAACGGGAACATGAGCTGATACCCGGTTGCCGCAACCAGACCTCCACCGATCACAACGATCCAGTAGATCCCCTTTTGTCCCGCGTTGAAGCGGCGTGCGGGCGGATGATCATGTCCGATCAGGCCGCCTCCCCGCTTGATCCACTCCACATCCACCTTGTTCGGGATGTTGCCGCCGATCCACATCAGGAAGATCAGAACGACGCCAATTGTGAAGGGAAAGCTCAGGTAATTGTGGGCGAATTTCGCCCATTGCGACCAGTCCGAGAAGGCGTCGAATCCAATCAGCGGCAGCAGCAGCGGCCGGCCGAAGGTGATGTTCAGGCCGGAGATCGCGAGGATGACGAAGCAGGTTGCTGTCATCCAGTGCACGAAGCGCTCGAAGAGGTTGAACCGCACGACGGTAAGGCCGGATCGTCCGCTTTCGAGGCGGATCATGCCGCGGGTCAAATAGAAGATCACGAGAACGGCCAGCATGCCGAGGATGGCAATACCGCCGATCCAGCGCAACAGAACGGTGCGGAATTCACGCCACTCGCGGCCGGCCGGCTGCATCAGCACGCCGGAGCGCTGGTCGGGAATGCTGACGCGCCCCTGGATCCGGTCCATCTCCTGGAGCAACTGGCGCTCGCTGACCGAGCTCGCCGTCGGATTGATCTGCTGGGCAGATGATGGCGCCGGACCTGCCATGATCAGTAGACACAACGCCCACGCGCCGATGGCTGTCCGAACGAACCTTCCAAATGACGGCATGAACTCCTCCTCGGCATTTGTGCCGCGTCACCGCGGCCTGCTTCAGGACTCGATCGTCTCGCGATAGGCGGTCTTCCAGCCCCACGCGCCTGAGCCGTAGCCGCGCTTCAGCACGCGCTCCTTGTAGATCTGGGCGATGATCTCGCCGTCGCCGGCGAGCAGCGACTTGGTCGAGCACATCTCGGCGCAAAGCGGCAGCTTGCCTTCGGCGAGACGGTTCGCACCATATTTCTCGTATTCCTCCTTGCTGCCATCGGCCTCGGGGCCACCCGCGCAGTAGGTGCATTTGTCCATCTTGCCGCGCGAGCCGAAATTGCCGATCTTCGGGTATTGCGGCGCGCCGAACGGACAGGCGTAGAAGCAGTAGCCGCAGCCGATGCAGAGATCCTTGGAGTGCAGAACCACGCCGTCGGCGGTGGTGTAGAAGCAGTTCACAGGGCACACCGCCGCGCAGGGCGCATCCGTGCAGTGCATGCAGGCCATCGAGACCGAGCGTTCGCCCGGCTTGCCGTCATTGATGGTGACCACCCGGCGCCGGTTGATGCCCCAGGGCACCTCGTGCTCGTTCTTGCACGCCGTGACGCAGGCGTTGCACTCGATGCAACGGTCGGCGTCGCAGAGAAATTTCATACGTGCCATCGTCGTTGCTCCTTATGCGGCCGCGATCTGGCAGAGAGTGACCTTGGGCTCCTGCATGCCCGTCGCGGGATCGTAGCCGTAGGTGGTGATCGTGTTCGCGCTTTCGCCGAGCACGATCGGATCGGTGCCCTTCGGATAGTGGCCGCGAAGATCTCTGCCCGCGAACCAGCCGCCGAAGTGGAAGGGCATCCAGGCGACTCCCTTGCCGACCCGCTCGGTGACGAGCGCTTTCATCCTCGCCCTGGAATTGTTCTCGGCACCCGTGACCCAGACCCAGCCGCCGTCCCTGATGCCGCGGTCGGCGGCATCGGCAGGATTGATCTCGATGAACATATCCTGCTGCAATTCGGCGAGCCAGGGGTTGGTGCGTGTCTCCTCGCCGCCGCCCTCATATTCGACCAGACGACCGGACGACAGGATGAGCGGGAACTGTTTTGCAATTCCCTTCTCCACCGCAGCCTTCTGTACGGAGAAGCCGATATTGGGCATTCGGAACTGCTTGGCATCGGGCAGCGTCGGGTACTTGGCAACAAGATCGACGCGCGGCGTGTAGATCGGCTCACGGTGGACCGGAATGGGATCGGGCAGACCGAACGCATTCATGCGCGCCTTGCCGTTGCCATAGGGAACGCAGCCATGGGCCAGCGCGACACGCTGGATGCCGCCCGAGAGATCGAGCGCCCATGAGACCGTGTCGGGATTGGCCGGGTTGATCCTGTTGATGACAGCCATTTCGGCTTCCGTGAGATCGGTGTCCCAGCCGAGCTTCTTCAGGCTTGCCAGCGTGAATTCCGGATAGCCGTCCTGGATTGCCGAACCCTTCGAGTAGGAGCCGTCCGCAAGCAGGCTCACTTTCCGCGTTGTGCCGTCCGGGAGCTTCTCCTCGCGCTCGATACCGAAGCGCGGCCGGAACGTGCCGCCGCCATCCATCACATGCAGATTGGTGTTGTAGAGCAACGGCGTGCCGGGATGCTTGATCTCCGGTGATCCCCAGCACGGCCAGGGCAGACCGTAATAGTCGCCGCCGACCTCGGGATCGTCCTTCGGCGCCCGCATCGTCAGCATGTCGAACTTCGCCTGGTTCTTCATGTGCGCCTTGAGGCGCTCGGGCGATTGTCCGCAATAGCCCGTCGACCAGCTGCCGCGGTTCATCTCGCGCAGCACCTCCTCCGCCTCCGGCAGATTGTTCTCGACCTTGATGTTCTTGAACATCTGGTCGGCGAATCCGAACTTCTTCGCCAGGAGGTAGATGATTTCGAGGTCATCCTTCGACTCGAAGATCGGCTTGACGATCTGCTCGCCCCACTGCAGCGAGCGGTTGGAGGCGACGCGCGAGCCCTTGCACTCGAATTGCGTGGCAACCGGGAGAATGTAGATGCCATCCTTCCGTCCCGCCTCGACGGAGAGCGAAGCCCAGGTCGTCGGGTGTGGGTCGGCGATGACAAGCAGATCGAGCGCTTTCAGACCGTTGAGGGATTCAGGGATGCGGGTGATGCTGTTGCTGGCGTGTCCCTGCACGAACACTGCCTTCACATTGTCCTTCTGCGCGACCTGCTCTTTCGGCAGCGTCACCGCTTCGAACCAGCGGGTCAGCGGAATGCCGGGGGTTTCCATGATCTGCTTGGAGTCGAAGCGCGACTTCAGGAAGTCATAGTCGACCTCCCAAACCCGCGACCAGTGCTTCCAGGCGCCTTCGGCGAGGCCGTAGTAGAACGGCAGCGTGACGATATCGAGCCCCACATCGGTCGCGCCTTGTACGTTGTCGTGGCCACGGAAGATGTTGGCGCCCTTGCCCGGTCCGCCGACATTGCCGGTCATCAGCAGCGCGATGCAGCTGGCCCGCACGTTGGCGGTGCCGACGGTCTTCTGGGTCTGGCCCATGGCCCAGATCAACGTCGCCGGCTTCTCGGTGGCGAACTTCTGGGCAACACGCTTGAGCTGCTCGCCGGGAATGCCGGTCACGCGTTCGACCTCTTCCGGAGGCCACTTCTCGACCTCCTTCTTGATGTCGTCGAACCCGTAGACGCGCTGCCGGATGAATTCCTTGTCCTCCCAACCGTTCTGAAGAATGTGCCACATGATGCCGTAGAGCACCGGGATATCGGTGCCCGGCCGCATACGCACGTAGTCCGTCGCATGCGCCGCCGTTCGCGTCAGGCGCGGATCGATGACGATGAAGTTGGCCTTCTGCAACTCCTTGCCCTCGAGCAGATGCTGCAACGAGACCGGATGGGCCTCGGCCGGATTGCCGCCCAGGATGACCTGGGTCTTGGCATTGCGAATGTCGTTATAGCTGTTGGTCATCGCGCCGTAGCCCCAGGTGTTGGCGACGCCGGTGACAGTGGTTGAATGGCAGATGCGGGCCTGATGATCGGTGTTATTGGTTCCCCAGAATGCGCCAAGCTTGCGGAACAGATAGGCGCCTTCATTGGTCATCTTGGCCGAGCCGAGCCAATAGACGGAGTCGGGTCCCGATTTCTCGCGCACGGTCTGGAGCTTGTCTCCAATCTCGTTGATCGCGGTATCCCATGAGATGCGGGTCCACTGCCCGTCCACCAGCTTCATCGGATAGCGCAGCCGCCGCTCGCTGTGCACGAGCTCGCGCACGGAGGCGCCCTTGGCGCAATGCGAGCCGCGATTGATCGGAGAGTCCCAGCTCGGCTCCTGGCCGATCCATACCCCGTTCAGCACCTCCGCAGTCACCGTGCATCCGACCGAGCAATGCGTGCAGATGCTCTTGCGAACGGTCGCCCCGGATGTGAGCGGACCAGCCGTCGCCGCTTTCGCCTTGCGCACGCCGCCCAGCGGCAGAGTGCCGAGCGCGGCGAGTGCGCCGCCGGCAAGACCGGATTTGCGCAAGAAGCTGCGGCGGTCGAGACCGCCGGCATGACCCGCAAGGGACTCGGCGACGGAGCCTTGGCGCAGGGAATGCTGCTGTGTTCGCTTGATCAGCACGGGAAGCCTCCCTTCAGGTCGGATAACGATTGACGCGGTAATAGGCCTTCACGTGATCGGTTTCCTTGTAGCGCGCCTTGCGCTTCTCATCGTTGGTCTCGCTGTCGGCTTCGGCCGATCCGACCAGAGGTGTCGCGAGCGTCGCGCCGGCACCGGCCGTGCCGACGGCGACCTTGCGCAGGAAGTCGCGCCGCCCGACTGTGGATTTCTTGTCTTCACTCATCGCGTCTCTCCTGGACCTGCGCGTGCAGGTCAGTTGGCGAATGTGAATGCTTCCGTCTCAATCTCGATAAAGGCGCGACCGAGCGTGCCGACCGCGCGATAGACTCTGGCGCCCTCGGCGTTCTCGATGTCGGCGAACAGCCGCCCCATCCAGGGCGCGAGGTGTTTCTCGAAGAAGGCGCGCTGCGCGGCAGGCGACGCCTCGAAGCGGCCTCCAGCGAAGCCCGCCATGATCTCGCACAGGATGGCCGCGTGGTCTTCCGGCTCCGAATTGCTCGCGACGCGCTCGATCCCGAATGCGGCGAGATCGGCGCGAAGACGCGACAGCGGCCGCTCGTTGAGAAATCCGGTCAGGTAGTAGGACGCGAAGGGCAAGACCTCGCCGCGGCCGAGACCCGTGAACAGATCGAAATATTCGCGTTCGACCTTCGCCGCGACCGCACCGGCAGCAGCGTCAGCCAGCGCCGCATGCGCGCGCCCAAGCGGCGTCGCGTCGCCGGTCAATCCAGCCAGTTGATCAAGGAACTCTTTCGACGGCGCGGCGGAGAGAAGCGAGGCGAGCAGCAGATATTCCTGCGCGCGCGCCGCGTCCAGCGGATCAATCGCTTCGGACACGAGCGGCTCGCTGTACAGATCAGGCCGCAGATCATTGCGCGATACGCCGGTGGCCGCTTCGACTGCAATCACCCGCTGTGCGGGCACCTTGTTCCAGTTCGAAACGGAGGGCTGGCTGATGCCGATTTTGCGCGCAAGCTGGGCAACGCCGCCGGCGGCGTCGATGGCTCGTTCAAGGCCGTCATCACGCACGTGGATCTCCCATCCAGGTCCCAGGTGCTTGATTTCGCTTTTGTTACAAAGCGCTCGAATGAAGCCTAGTCCCGGCCCGGCGGAGGGTCAATCGGCTGCCCATAGCCCGAGGCTATTGCTTTCGTCGGGGTCTCTAGCGGGGCAGCGCGCCGCCATGCGTGCGGCGTCGAATGGGCTGATCTTCGCTCTCGATGGTTTCGGCCACAGCCGGTTGCGGCGCAACAGGAACAGGGGCGAATTCCATCGTCTCGGATTCCTCGCCGACGACTGCGGCACTCGACGTCTCGGCTTGCGGCAATTCCCGCGAACAATCCGCAGCTTCAACCGATGTCTCAGGCAGCAGCTCGGCCGATTGGCGCAGGCCACCAACAATCCGGTCAACCAGCCCGGCCAGTTCTCCCTCGGAATAATCCAGCGGCCCAAAGCCCGGCATCGCTGTCGGATCGTTGAAGTCCCAGGCGTTCTCAGCAAGCCCGACGAAATCGCGAATGGCGGGATCGGTGCTCCACGCGCGACGAAGCGCCGCACGGATCAGCTCCTGCGGAACCCCCTTGCGCAGGAACGCCTTGATGTCGGTCGCGGCCGTGATCGCGTCGAGCGAAGGCAAGCCAGAGAGATCAAAGTCCGCCGCGTCGTCAGTCACGGCAGGCGGCGGTGCAGACTGCACCTCGTCATGCGCTGCGGGATCCGGTTGCGTGGCCTGCGCCCTCGCCTCCCGCTTGCGGCGGGACCAGCGTGCCAAGAACTCGTCGTCGCTCCGCTCGTCCTTACTCATTCGTGTCCGCCTTCATGCTGTCGGCGCGCCATCGCTTCCGGATCGGCCTGCCGCCGCTGGCGCTTGAAGAACTCACGTTCGACGTGGTGCTCGGCAACGAAAGCTTCAATCGCCTCGCGCAGCACCGCCGGCATGGGTACGGCCTCGACAAGATTGGCCCCGGCCTCGGTGAACGCCTCGCCTTCCGCAGGATCGGCAGTGGCGGCAGCCACCGAATAGGACAGAGCGCCTTCCGCAGGCGACAACACGGTCCAGATGCTCGGACTGCCCGAAACGAGATTATCGCGATACCGCGCCGTCTCGGAAGGATAGAGATCGACCGTGGCGCGGCCGGCATAGAACAGTGTGGTTCCGCCCTCTTCGCGAAGCACGGTCCAGGGTCTTGTGTTCGGCTCGTCGGGCAATACAGCGACGGCGCGCCAGACGAAGTCGGCCCAGGGCGAGTCCGCCTTCTGTCGCTCGACCACGATGCCGACGGGAATGCGTACGAGCGGCAGCGCGACCGGGCTCACGTCACCATCTCCGGATGTTTGATCGGCAGCCCGGTCAGTAGATTCTGCGGTTTCATCCGGATCTTCTGATCCGAGGTCATCGAAAGAATGAGATAGACCGGCTCGCCCTGCATCTCGTCCGAGATCGTGCCCGTGTCCGCAAACGTCAGGCGAAACAATGAGAGCACGCGTCCGGTACTGCGATTGTCGAGCCGCTCGCCATGCCACAGACGGTCGCCGAGCGCGGTCGCATCCGCGTCGAGCCCGATATACCAGGTGAGCCGCGCGTCGCGCAGCTCGCGCAACGCCTCGATGGTGACGTCGATCCCGAGCAGATGAGAAATCCAGCGCGCCATCGCCTGCGCCAGCCCCCTCGGCCCGCATCCGCCCGCAGTGAGGTCGAAGGCCATGTCGAACTGGTCGCTTCGCTGCCAATAGTCGTCGGCATTGTCCTCGCTCAATACGTCCAGCTGGGCATCGGTCGTTACCCCCAGCATCGACATCAGCGAGAGCACCGCGGTCGGGCTCAGCCCACCGACGACCTCTTCATCGCCAAGCAGCAAGGCCTGCTCGTGCGGCAGGATACGCTGCGTGCGGAAGAACAGCTCGGCTGCGCGCAGCACGAACGGATCATCGCAGCCATCCAGCGCGTTGCGCAGGATCACGTGCACGAGCTGATTGACGAACAGCGGCGGAAAATCATTGGCGCCCGACCGGACGATTGCGAGATAGGCAGCCTCCAGCGTCGGATGCCGCAGGAGGAGATCGCGCAAGGCGAGCACGAGCCGCCAGTTCTCCCGAGCATCCGCATCGACGATCGCCGCAATCTCGTCCGCGCGGACCGGCTGGCGCGGTGCGGAGAGCAACTCGCGATGCAGCCGGCGCTCGACCGGGCATGCGTCGTCCGGCGGCCTCAGCTCGGGACGGGCGAAGTAGGCCTTCAGGAACTCGTCGGTGACGCACAGCCCGCCGCTTTCGTCGCGATCGAGCAGATGGTGGCCGCACGCGATCCAGAAATCGTTCATCGCTGCCGAGGCTCCTGGCTCATCTCAGCAAGGCTGAGATCGCTGTCGGGCGCGACATCTTCCTCGACCTCCATGAACGAGAACGCCTTGCTGTGTCCCTGCCCTGGCCGCAATTGCAGCCTGCGGAATGACTCGTGGACTTCGCCGTCGCGCACCGAGCGGTGGACGGCAATCAGCGAACTGACCGGATGCGTGCAGAGCGACCGCGCGAAGGCGACCTCCTCTTGCGCGGCCATCCGCGCGGTTGCCAGGTCCGGCGCGCCGAAACGATCGACGAGTTGCCCGGCAAGAAGTTCGATCAGCGTCTGGCAGTCGTCCTCCGTTGCCGGCACAATCTGCACCAGCGTCGACCACCCCCAGGATTTCACGCCGAGGAAGCCGCTGCGGAAGGCAGCGCGAGGCTTTCCGGTAAGCTCCGCCGGGTTCTGATCGCAGAAGCGGAAGGCGCCGGAGACGGCCCATTCGCTCGATATGGCCGGCATGTCGAACACGAAGGTGTCGGAGGGATCGAGCGCGATGGTGCGCAAGAGTTTCATAGTCGCGGTCCTCCGAGCTTCGGATCGAGCCAGGAGGGCCTGGCGAGCGCCTCGACCAGGTCGGTCCGCTCAGTCCTGCTGGTACCGATGCGGCGCGTGAGGAGGCCGCCGCGATCGTCGATCCGCAGGACGGTTTGCCGCTCGCGGGGAACCCGGCTGAGATAGTCGCGCGCGACGCCGTCGAAGCCATCGACCTGCCAGCTGTCGATCACCCGCATCAGGTGCCGCGCAAAGCTCTCGGTCACCTGCACGGCCCCCGCTTCGCCAAACCCCTCCTCATCCAGCGCAGACGCGAGCGGATGAATGCCGGGTCCCTGCTCGCTCATTGCGACCGTCCGGATCATCGCGCCAAACACCAGCCAGGTGGGCGGCTCGTCCTCGCGCGCGGACGACGGCCATCCCATCCGCCCGCCGCCGACCAGGCCGCCATCAATCGTGACGGCGTCAGGCCAGCCGACCGCGACCGTCTTATTCGGCGGCGCGTAGGCGCGAAGCGCGTCAGTGAGGGCGACCATGCCGGCGTAAAACGCGCGCCGCGCGGTGCTCAATGGTTCGCCCGGCTCGAGCACCACGGCAAATTCGGCAAGATCGAACCGCCCGACATACACCAGCGTGCCGGCGCCGCTCCTGGGTGCAATGCGGCAAGCGTGGGTGAAGGCGTCTCCGCTCTCACGTAACCGGACGAGCGTGAATGGCGGCGGCAGCTGGATCTGTTCCGCGTGGGAGACATGGCTGGTTGGGGTCGACCGCAAGGCCGTCCTCCACTTTCCTTTTCTGCCCGATAGTGAATATCTATATGAGGTGGAGGACTGGCGCGAGTCCGCAAGTCCGCGCCGCACTGACGGAGGGATTCGCCTGGAGCAGCCCGCAAAGACCGTCCTGATCTGCTCGTGCGAAGACACGATGCGCCTCGATACGGCCGCGATCCGGCGCGGATGCCCCGACTGCGAAATCAAGAGCTTTCGTCATCTGTGCGGCGCAGAGCTCGACCATTTCCGGAACGCCGCGAAGGCGGACGGCCCGCTGACGGTCGCCTGCACGCAGCAGGCTGCGCAGTTCACCAATGAGATTGGCGAGCGCCCTGGCGGGATCACCTTCGTCAACATCCGCGAGACGGCAGGCTGGTCCCGCGACGGCGTGAATGCGGGCGCGAAGATGGCGGCGCTGCTTGCGGCCGCTGCGATTCCGAATCCGGACTATCCGCTGGTCACACTGTCGAGCGATGGCGTTATCCTGATCTACGGACGCGATGAGGCCGCGATCGAAGCCGGGCGACTGCTCGCAGACCACCTCGATGTCACGGTCATGCTCAAGCAGCCCGCCGACGTCCCGCCGCCCGCCGCGGCAGAGTTCCCGATCGTGAAGGGTACGATCCGCAACGCGCGGGGACATTTTGGCGCCTTCGAACTCACGATCGACGACTATGCCCGCCCCCACCCGTCTTCGCGCGACCGATTCGTGTTCGACGCCCCCCACAATGGGGCGACCTCACGCTGCGATCTCGTGCTCGACCTCACCGGCGAGGCGCCGCTATTTCCCGCGCATGACCTGCGGGACGGCTATCTCCGCGCAGATCCCAAAGATCCTGCGGCCGTGCTGCGCACGGTCCTCGCCGCGCGTGATCTCGTCGGCCGTTTCGACAAGCCGCGATATGTGAACTTCACGCCCAGCCTCTGTGCCCATTCACGCTCGGGGCTGACCGGATGCCATCGCTGCCTCGATCTCTGCCCGACCGGCGCGATCACGCCCGCCGGCGACCATGTCGCCGTCGACGCAGAAGTCTGCGCGGGCTGCGGGCAATGCGCGGCCGCCTGCCCCACAGGAGCTGCATCCTATGCGCTGCCGCCCGCGGACACCCAGTTGCAGATCCTTCGCGCCATGTTGCTCACCTATCACGCGGCCGGCGGCACGCATCCAGTGCTGCTGCTGCACGACAGCCGGCATGGCACGCCGCTGATCGATGCGCTCGCCCGTCACGGCGAAGGTCTGCCGGCCAACGTGCTTCCTCTTGCGGTCAACGAGCTGACGCAGGTTGGCCTGGAGGTCATCACCGGGGCGTTCGCGTATGGCGCGGCTGCCGTGCGTTTCCTGCTGCGCGCCAGGTCGCAACACGGCGTGACCGGATTATGGCTGACGATCGGAATGGCAGAGACCATTCTTGCGGGGCTCGGATTTGACGGACGCCGAGTGGCCGCGATCGAAACTGACGATCCCGACGCCTTGGCTGAGCAACTGACGGGGATTGGAACCCTTGCCGGCGTCGAAGAGCCCCCGACTTTCCGGACGGTCGGCAAGCGGGGCGATCTTCTTCGCTTCAGCTTGAGTGAGCTGCATCGCCTCGCGCCCGAGCCCGTTGACGTAATCGCGTTGCCGCAGGGCGCGCCGATCGGTGCGATCACCGTCGACACCGGCGGATGCACGCTGTGCCTGTCCTGTGTTTCGGCCTGCCCAACGGGCGCGCTGCGCGCCGATCCCGAGCGTCCCGTCCTCAAATTCGTCGAAGACGCTTGCGTCCAATGCGGACTCTGCCAGAGCACCTGCCCTGAAAAGGTCATCCGCCTCAAACCGCAGGTCGACTTCCGGGCAAGGCGCGCGCCGGCGCAGGTGATCAAGGAGGAAGAACCGGCCCTGTGCATTCGCTGCGGCACGCCTTTCGGCGTCAAGAGCACGATCGATCGGGTCGCGGCAAGGCTCGAGGGCCGGCATTGGATGTATCCTGCCGGGGCCAGGCGGCTCGAGGCCTTGCGGATGTGCGCCGACTGCCGCGTTATTGCAATGAGCGAGCAACAGTTCGATCCCTTCAAGGGCGTTTCCGAGCGCGCCCCGCCTCGAACGACGGATGATTATTTGCGCCGGCGCGAGAACAAGGATTAGCCACCTGCCAATGCTCAACGAGCCCCCGGAGCTGACAGATATTCCCGTGACGCAATGGCTGGGGTTCTGGAGCGCTGTCGGGGTTTTCTTCGCGCGAGCTGATCTTCACCCGAGGATGCCGCGAAGCGTTCGCCACCAAATCGGGCTACTTCGACGTCGCGCGCCCCAGAAAGTCCGTGAGTGCGCGGCGATCCTCCGCTGAGCCGATGTGCTGCTCCGGCATCTTGGTGCCGGGGGTATAGGCGTTCGGTCCGATCTCGAACAGTCTTGAGACGGTCTCCGGCGTCCAGACGATATCCATCGACTTGAGTGCGTCGGAGAAGCGATAACCGGGCACCGAAGCGATCTTCCGGCCGTAGAGTCCGGCAAGCGTCGGACCGGCACGCTGCACCTCCGTCTCGGATAATGTGTGGCAGGCGACGCAGGCCCTGAAGATTTCGGCGCCGTGATCGCCGGCATAGGCGGCGAGCGGGTCCGCCGGCGTGCCCAGCAGGTTCGAGCCGACCGCCGCGCCGGTCAGAGCATTCCAGCGCCTGATCTTGCCGTCAGCGCCGCCGGTCAGGAGCGTCGCTCCGTCGCGCAGGAATGCAACCGACCAGACCGGCGTGCCAGGCCCGACGAGCGTGCGCAGCACACTGCGCGCCTTGCGATCGATGATCGCCACGGTGCCGCCAATTCCCGCGGCGGCGATCAAGGCGCCGTCCGGCGAGATGGTCAAAGCCACGATCGACGCTGCCCCGGCCATGACCTCGCCGTTCTCCCTGCCATCTGCAGTCAGCATGCGCAGCTTGCCGTCCGCTGCGCCGGTGACGATCTCGCCATCAGGCGAAATGGCCACGGCATTCAACGGCGAAGCCATCGTAACGATCTCGGGAGGGCCGCCCGCCAGGCGCCAGATCCGCACCGTCAGGTCGTAGCCCACGCTCACCAGCGATTGTCCATCGGGAGCAAAGGCCACGCCATTCACGTTTTGCGAGTGACCTTCCAGCACGCGCGTCTCACCGTCGGACAACGATAAGAGCCGCACGGTATGGTCCCACGAAGCTGATGCGAGCTTCGTTGCATCGGGCGAAACGGCGAGCCCGGAAATGGGGCCTGTATGGCCTTCGAGAACCTGGTCGGGCTGCGGGCGGCCTGGCGTCCAGACAGCAATCTTGCCGTCCGCGCCGGCCGTTGCCATTCTTCCGTCTCCAAGGAAGGCAACTGCATTCACCGCATCCGAATGGAAGCGAAGAACTTGCTCGGCGGACTCTGTTGCCAGGGACCATCGGATCGCTGCGGTGTCGAAGCTGCCTGACAGAACCGTCTTGCCATCGACTGATACGGCGATTGCGCGGACAGGTCCGCCGTGTCCCGCCAATTGCGCTTGCGCGGGCGCCAGGAACGGCAATGCCGTCAGAAGCGCAGTAGCGAGACGCAAGGCCAAACCCATTCGCCGTCGGAGGCACCCCAAGGCTCGCATGTCAGGCAGACCTGCCTGACAAAAACACCAGCCAATTGATCCAGCTCAACGAAGGGAGCGCGTAATAGGTTCCCGTTGCGACAATCGGCGCCTTGAAGGGTGACCCGCGCGATCGCAGGTTTAGCGAAGGCCCCTCACGAAGCGGAGGCCGAAATGCAAATACAACCGAAAGCATATCTGCAGCTCATCGCGCGGTTGTGGCGCTTTCGCGCTTTGCTGCCGCGAAGCCGTCATCCCGCCACCCAGGATGCGTCGCCGCTGCTGATCTTCGTCGTTGCCGTGCTGGCGCTACTGCTGGCTGTCCTTGAAGTCGACCTCCACCGGGCATTGCTTCAATCCTTCGGCCTGCCCAATGATCCTGTCGAGATCAGCCCCATTTTCATGAGCCCTTGAGGCACCGCCATAAGCGGATCATCCGCCCGACGCTCGAGCTGTTCGAAGTCATGCAAGCGGACCACACCTCGAACCATAGTTCGTTCGGACGCGCCCGCAGCATTCTCCTAGCGCTGTGTTTCCCTTGGAAACACCAGGGATCGATCTTCGAAATCTTCAACAGCCAGTTTGCCTTGTTGCGCCACCTTCTGCATCTGTTGCGGCAACCCTGCTTCCGCTGTGTGAGGCGCCAATGGCGGGTGTGCTCGCGGCACGCTCGTCGCGGCTATGAAGAGCGCGAGGGCCGCAAGGCCGGAGATCATTAAGAGCTTCACGCGAACCTCCGTTGGTTCTGAGAGTGTGTAAGCTCTGATCAGTGCGGCAAAACTCCAGGCCGCCGTGTGAGGTCCTTCACATCTCTCCCTCTCTTGATCCTCTCTTGATCGCTCGCTGGCCTCGTTTGGAACCCTCGATCCGAGGTCCCCTCATCCGCCTCAATTGGCGGCCTTGCGACATGTTACCGGCACTCGAGGTCTTCTGCTAAATTAGTTCTCTTTTAGAACCACAAACATCAATTCGGATAAACTCTTCTGAATTTGGCTGTGAATCGTTGAAATATAATCAGTTCTGATTTAGAATTCGTCGCGTTGATCCTCTTGCAGGCCATTGGAGACATTGATGAAATGGGACGCGCTCGAGGACGAACCATGTTCGCTCGCCCGCACCGTAGCAGTGATCGGCGACCGCTGGAGCCTGCTCATCCTGCGCGAATGCTTTCTGCGCATCCGCAGGTTCGATGAATTCCAGGCGTCGCTAGGAATTACCCGGCATCTTCTCGCCGATCGGCTGAAAAAGCTGGTCCGCTTCGGCGTGCTTCGCCGGATTCCCTACCAGGAATCGCCAAAGCGTTACGAATACATCCTGACGCAGAAGGGCCTCGACCTCTATCCGATCATCATGTCGATCGTGCACTGGGGTAACATCCACATGGTCGACTCGCGCGGAAGGCCGATGCTGCATGAGCACAAGAATTGCGGAAAGATGTTCGATCCCGTGATGGTCTGCTCGGAATGCGGCGAGCCGCTGACGGCCAAGGCCGTTCATGTGCATCCGGGTCCCGGCGCGCGACAATCGTCGCCGGTGCATGCCAAGGCGCAGGAGAGAGCCAAGAGAGGTGCTGGATCGACCTAGGCTTCCCGAACGTCGACCGGATCCGCGTCAGCGGCGGCCAACACCACATCGGGCTGCACGCCGGCGAAGGCCAGAACGACCACGATCGTCCGGGCAACATGGGACTGCACTTCGCACGAGCGCACGCAATGGCGGGCGACGTCACGCAGATGGATCACCACTCGCCCCTTGCGCCTGATCAGGCTTTTTGCCGCGTGTTACGCTTCTCGACTTCCCGCGCGATCGCTCCGTGCGATCAAGTCTATTGCACCGCGGAACGATTTGCGGCGCAACATTCAAAATGAGACTGCCCGTTAAGCGGCACATGGCTCCGACGCGTGCTCTGCATCCGAGTTCGGTTAGCCTTCCTCCCAAGAACCGTCCGCCTTGCCCGAACGCCACACCGCGCGGCGGACGCGCCGGGTAGCGGTGAAGAACAGCGACAAGAACGCCCCAGGGAGGAGAGCAATGTTGAAAGGCAGTCTAGGACTGATCGCGTTGAGCAGCCTGTTACTTTCGGGCACGGCCTTCGCACAGGAGAAGATCAAGGTCGGCGTCACCGCAACGCTCGAAGGCACCTACACCGTGCTCGGCGAGGACGGCATCCGCGGCTTCCAGACGGCGCTCAACGTGCTCGGCAAGAAGGTCGGCGACAAGGAACTCGAATTCGTCATCGCCTCGACCGACGCGACGCCGGACTCCGCGGTGCGCGCCGTGCGCAAGCTGATCGAGCAGGACAAGGTGCAGATCCTGCTGTCGCCGTTGTCCGGCGACGAAGGCATCGCGGTCAAGAACTTCGCGAAAACCCATCCGGAACTGACCTTCATCAACGCCGCCTCCGGTGCCCAGGAAACGACCTATGTCGATCCGGCCCCGAACTTCTTCCGCTACAACATGGATGGCGCGCAGTGGCAGGTGGGCCTCGGCAAATACGCCTATGACGAAAAGAAGTATCGCAAGATCGCGACCGTCGGCGAGGACTACTCCTTCATCTATACACAGGTGTTCGGCCTCGTGCTCGAGTTCTGCGGCGCCGGCGGACAGGTCACCAACCGGCAATGGGTGCCGCTCGGCACCAAGGACTTTGCCTCGGTCATCGCGGCGCTGCCCGACGACGTCGACGCGATCTATCTCGGCCTCGGCGGCGCCGACGCCGTCAACTTCCTCAACCAGTACCAGCAGGCCGGCGGCAAGGCGCATCTGATGGGCGGTTCGATCATGATCGACCAGACCATCCTGTCGTCCAAGGGCAACGCCAAGAGCGCACTGGTCGGCACGCTGGCCGCAAGCGGCCAGGCCGACACCTGGGAGGATCCGGGTTGGCAGAAGTTCGTCAAGGACTATCAGGACGCCTTCCCGCCGAACAAGCGCTTCCCGAGCCCGTCGCTGCTGGCCACCAACTATTACGGCTCGACCATGGCCCTGATCCTGGCGCTGCGTCAGGTCAATGGCGATCTCTCCAACAACCAGGCCAAGTACAAGGAAGCCCTCGCCAAGATCGAGCTCGACGCCCCCAATGGCAAGATCAAGCTCGACTCCAACCGCCAGGCGATCGGCACCAACTTCGTCACCGAGGTCGTCGACGACGGCAAGGGCGCGCTGTTCTCGAAGGTCGTGAAGGTGATCCCGAACGTCAACCAGACGCTGGGTTACGATCCTGCGGTCTTTGCCAAGATCGGTTTGCCAAGTCGTACAGTACCGGAATGTAAGAAGTACTGACGTAGTCGCGTTCGCGACGCCATGACTGACCGGGGAGAGATTTGCAAGGCGCGGACATCGTGCGCCCTTGTATTCTCTCCCCGGTTGTTGAACGCTATAAAAAAAGACAAGAGCATTCGGGAGGGAAGGCATGAGCCGGGCGCTCGCCGTCTTCCACGGCCGCTTTGGTCGGGCGACGGTTTACCAGTTGAACCGCCCTTTCAACATCCACGCGCATCGCGAAGGTCATCTGATCTTCCATGTCGGGGGGCGTCAGGCGTGCATCGACGTCAACGATGGACGTTATGAGCTCACCGAGGAGTCTGTCGTCGCGGTCAATCCGTGGGAACCGCACAATTTCCTGCCATCCGATCTTGAAGGCGGCGCCATCTTCTTCGTGCTCTATGTCAATGGAGAATGGTTCGCGCCCGATGCGCCCGGCGCCGATCGCCTGCGCTTCGGCCGCACCCAGTTCAAGCGGTCGGCGGCGCTGGACAAGCACATCAGGCACGCCGCCGCACTGGTCTGCGGCGCGCCGTCGCTCAACACCCTCGACGGTGAGCTGAGAGCACTGATCGACATCTGCTATGACGAAAGCTGGCAGCAGGCCGAGACCACGCGCGATCCGCGAGCGAACGGTTCCGTCACCGATTTTCGCGTGCGCAGGTGCATCAAGATGATGTCGGAGAGCCCGGGCGCCGAGATCGAGCTTGACACAATCGCGCGCGAATCCGGCCTGTCGCGACCGCATTTCTACCGGCTGTTCCGCATCCAGACCGGCGTCACCCCGCACCTCTATCTCAACACCCTGATCATGGAGCAGGCGCTGGAAGCGCTGGTGGCGAGCGAGGCACCGATTGCCGACATCGGCTTCGATCTCGGCTTCTCTTCGCAGAGCGGCTTCACCCGCTTCTTTGCCGCCAATGTCGGGATGGCCCCGACCGATTATCGCCGCGCCGCCAAGGTTTTGCGAGCCTGACTGGCGCGCGAAAAGATACTCACGATCAAACGCCCCCCTTACAGCCCGATTAGGATGTCCGCAACGCGGTCCCGAAAAGAGGATCGCGCTCGATAGGGAGCGCACGTTCATGGCAAGGCTTGCAGCCGGCGACGGTCTGCGTGCCCCCTTGCCCCGCTTGCGGGGAAAGGGTCGGAGCGACGTGACGACGGAGCAGCGATCATGACCCGCTTCGTCGAACGCCATCCCGCCTGGGCGCTGATCATCATCATCGCGATCGCGGTGGCGCTGTGGCTCATCTTCGCGGTGTGGCCACCGGGCCTTGAAGAGGCGATCGGCCGCAAGCGGGTCTTCCTCAACGCGCTCTTCAATGGCATCACCCTCGGCGGCCTCTATTTCCTCGTCGCCAGCGGATTCACGCTGATCTTCGGCCTGATGCGCAACGTCAATCTCGCGCACGGCTCGCTGTATCTGTTCGGCGGCTATGTCGGCTACGCCATCAGCGCCTCGACCGGCTCCTGGATCCTCAGCTTCATCGTCGCTTTCATCCTGACCGCGCTGGTCGGCGTCCTGCTCCAGGTCCTCGTGTTCCGCCGCATGGAGGGCCAGGACCTGCGCCAGACCATGGTGACGATCGGCCTCTCGATCGTGTTCGCCGATCTCATGCTGTGGGCCTGCGGCGGCGACTTCTATCAGATCCAGACCCCGAACTGGCTGATCGGCCCGATCGAGCTGCCGCTGATCACCGCCGTGAAATCCTCGGGCGATCCGGTCTATCTGCGCTACCCGCTGGTGCGGCTCGTGATCTTCCTGGCGTCCGCGATCATCGGCATCGCTATGTGGCTCGCGCTCAATCGCACCCGGATCGGGATGATCATCCGCGCCGGCGTCGATGACCGCGACATCCTCGCCGCGACCGGCGTGCGCATCCAGATCGTCTTCGTTCTCGTCTTTGCGCTCGGCGCGGGCCTCGCCGGCATCGCAGGCGTGGTCGGCGGCACCTTCCAGTCGCTCTCGCCCGGCGAGGACATCCGCTTCCTGCTTGCCTCGCTCGTCGTCGTCATCGTCGGCGGCATGGGCTCGATCCCCGGTGCCGCACTCGGCGCGCTGATCATCGGCCTCGCCGAGCAGCTCGGCTCGGTTTACATCCCGACCTACGCCATCGTCGTGACGTTCCTGATCATGGTGCTGGTGCTGGCGATTCGGCCGCAGGGCCTGCTCGCGAGGCGCTGACATGTCCGTCACCCACGGTGCCCGCATCCAAGCTCACGTCCAGGTCCGCAAGCCCGCCTCGGCGGCGCAGCGCCCGGCCGTGGGCGGATGGCCCGACATCAATAATCCCGCGGCCTGGATCGTGGCGGTCATTCTCCTGATCATGCCGCTGATCGCCAATGGCTTCTTCCTGATCGAGATCTTTGCGACGACGCTGATCCTCGGCACCATCGCACTCAGCCTGATGTTCCTGGCCGGTTATGGCGGCATGGTCAGCCTGATGCAGCTCACCATCGCGGGCTTTGCGGCCTATATGGTCGCGGTGTTCGGCGTCAGCGGCAACGCCAATATCAGCCTGGGCTGGCCGTGGTGGCTGGCGGTGCCGATGGCGCTGACGCTTGCGACGATCTTCGGCACGCTCGGCGGCGCGCTCGCGGTCCGCACCGAGGGCATCTACACGATCATGATCACGCTCGCGATCGGTGCGGCCTTCTACTATTTCACCAACCAGAACTGGGCGATCTTCAACGGCCATACCGGCATCAACAACGTAGCCACGCCGCATTTCTGGGGCGTCGACTGGCGCGCCGATATTCCCTTCTACTATGTCGTGCTCGCGACTGCCGCCCTCTGCTACTTCGCCGTCGAATACATCTCCCGCGCCCCGTTCGGCCTCGCGCTTCAGGGCGTGCGCGACAATCCGCGCCGCATGGCCGCGCTCGGCTTCAACGTCAATGCGCATCGCGTCGCGGCCTATGCGGCGGCGTCTTTCATCGCAGGTCTCGCCGGCGTGCTCCAGGTCTGGAACTACCGCCAGATTTCGCCGGGCTCGGTCAGCGTCGGAGCCTGCATCGACGTCCTCATCATCGCTGTCGTCGGCGGCATTACGCGGCCGGTCGGTCCCTATATCGGCGCGCTGGTCTTCGTCCTCTTGCGCACCTTCGCGCTCGATTTCCTGGTCAAGATCGGGCTCGACGGCAATCGCTTTCGCCTCCTGATCGGGCTCGGCTTTCTCGCCATCGTGTTCTGGTCGTCGGATGGCGTGATCGGCTTGTGGCAGCGCTGGCGCCAGAGCCAGCTCCGCGAAGAGAACCGTCCGGGCGGAGGGCGCGGCCATGGATAGCGTCGCACAACGCCTCTCGGCCGTCGGCGCCGGTGCAGCGCTGGAGCTGCGCGGCGTGACGCGGTTGTTTGGCGCGCTCGCGGCGCTGACCGACGTCACCGTCACCGTGCGCCCCGGCGAGCGGCGCGCCGTGCTCGGATCCAACGGCGCCGGCAAGACCACGCTGTTCAACTGCATCACCGGAGACTTCCCGCCCTCCTCCGGCACCATCCGCTTCTTCGGCGAGGACGTCACCCATTTCCCACCCTATGAGCGCATCCGCCGTGGACTGCGGCGGACCTATCAGATATCCGCGCTGTTTCCCGGCCTTACCGTGCAGGACAACGTCTACCTCGCCTGCTGCGGCGTCTCGCGCGGACGCTTCTCGTTCCTGCGTCCCGGGCAGAACGATGCGCTGATGCACGCGGCCGACGGACTCGTGCAGGCCGTGCATCTAACGGCGGTGAAGGACCAGCGCGTCGCCGAGCTTGCGCACGGCCAGCAGCGCCAGCTCGAGATCGCCTTGGCGCTCGCCGGCGCGCCCCGCTTCGTGCTGTTCGACGAGCCGGCCGCAGGCCTCTCGCCCACCGAGCGGGTCGAGCTGGTCGAAATCCTGACCTCGCTGCCGTCGCATATCGGCTACATCATCATCGAGCACGACATGGACGTCGCCTTGCGCGTCGTCGAGAGCGTCACGATGATGCACAACGGCCGGATCTTCAAGGAGGGCCTGCCGCAGGAGATCCAGTCCGATCCCGAGGTGCAGGAACTTTACCTCGGAGGCGGTCATGAATGAGGCCCGCCGCTCTCCTGCCGCGCTCGAGGTCCGAGGGCTCGACGTCTATTACGGCCATTCGCATGCGCTGCAGGGCGTCGACCTCTCACTCGACGCCGGCGTGTTCTCCGTCGTCGGCCGCAACGGCATGGGCAAGACCACGCTGTGCAAGGCCATCATGGGCCTCGTGCCGGTGAGCGGCGGTTCTATCCGCGTGCGCGGCGAGGATGTCACGCGATGGCCGCCGGCCCATATCGCGCGGCTCGGCGTCGGCTATGTCCCTCAGGGACGCCGTCTCTGGCGCTCGCTCAGCGTCGATGAGCATCTGCGGCTCGCCGGCGGCCTGCGTTCGGGCGCCTGGACCGTCGAGCGCATCTACGACACCTTTCCGCGGCTCGCCGAACGCAAGGATCATGGCGGCGGCCAGTTGTCCGGCGGCGAGCAGCAGATGCTCGCGATTTCGCGCGCGTTGCTCACGAACCCACACCTTCTGATCATGGACGAACCGACCGAGGGGCTCGCGCCCGTCATCGTCTCCCAGGTCGAGGAAATGCTGCTGCAACTCGGTGAGGACGGCGACATGTCCGTGCTCGTCATTGAGCAGAACATCGGCGTCGCAACCGCGGTCTCGCGCAAAGTCGCGATCATGGTCAATGGCCGTATCAACCGCATCATCGACTCGGTACGGCTGTCCGCCGACCGCGAGCTGCAACAGCGGCTGCTCGGCGTCGGTCTTCACGCCGA
>JAEYRD010000119.1 GCA_023435725.1 Pseudomonadota bacterium
CCTCAGCACCGTATCGCGCTGAAGACAGGCGGCAGGTGGTTCATAGCGCGGGGACGCAGCGACTTCGCTGCGTCCCCGCGGGACGCTATTTTCCATAATAATTGGTGTGGCGGCCAAAATACGCGAGCGACCGCTTTTGGTCGTCGCGGTCAGCTTTCTGGGCCCAAGGCGGATAAGTCGAACAAGCGCCGGATCATCATTTTCCGAGTTGCTGAAGTACGGCGAACCAGAGTGCAAGTGGCTCCGAAAGCGACCCCGGTTCGGATGGCTTTTGGCGAACGGCAGTGTGAACCATAACTAGCTTCGACGCTGGATCGACCAGGATGATCTGGCCGCGGATACCGAGCAGCGCAAATCTTCGCTGCGCACCGGGGAGAAGCCATATCTGGTAGCCATATCCAAAGTAAGGCGTCGCCACTTTCGGAGCGAGGTGACTATCGGCGGGCCTAACGGTTGTCGCATCCAGCAGCCATTGCTGAGGGATCAATTGGCGGCCTTCCCACGCGCCGTCGTGAGCGAGCAATCTGGCCAAGCGAGCATAGTCGCGCAAGGTTGCGTTCACACAGCAAAACGCAATCTCTTGCCCGCCGCCGTCAATGGCCCACGAGGCGTCGGCTTCGGTGCCGATCGCGTCCCAGATCCGGTCGTGGAGATAGTCGGCAACCGGGATAGCCGTGGCAGAGCGCAGTACCAATCCTAGGATCTCGGTCTCGATGCTGGCATAGTGCCATTTGGTGCCCGGCGGCGCGCTACGCGTATTGAATCGCGCGACGATGGCCGCGGCATCTCTTTCTTCTCCTCCGAACAGCGCCCTCCCAAGCCGAGCGATATCGTCCTGCCCATCATAAACTTCGGAGAACGCCACGCCCGAGGCCATGTTGAGTAAGGCCCGGATCGAGGTGTTTCCATATTCCGTTCCCGCAAGACCGGGGACGTAGGTCGAGACAGGCTCGTCGACCGACTTGATGCGACCTTCCGAGACGGCGATGCCAATCAGCATCGCAACGATTGTCTTGGCCATGGACTGCGAAAGGAAGCGGTCGTGGTCGGTGCGCGAATATTGATAGTGCTCGTAGAGGATGGTGTCGTCCCTGGCGATCAGGAGACCTGTCACCGGATTGCGCTTGAGGTAATCGTCGATCGTCAGGCGTTGCGAGTCAAACTCGTAGGTGACCGATGGCTCCGGCTTCCTCTTGAAATGCCAAGGCGCCGTCGCTCTGGGTATCCGGCGGGACGGGTAGACCTCGTCGAAATGGCTGTAGACCCCCACGAGTTGATCTGGCTGGGTGACGGTCGCTCGGGGACCGACGGGATAGCCGGCTGCCGCGCCGTAGGTCGCGGCATCGGGGCCGCTGTCCGAAAATACGGGACCGACCTTGGTTGCGTCACCCGCGCCGGGCGAGCTCAGGGCGTCCTGTGCGTATGCTGACGGCGCCCAGACCGCAAAAAGGAGAGTGACAGGAAGAAACAGTAGGCCGCGTCCGGGCCGTCCGCAGAGCGTTCCCCAAGACATTGCACTGGCTCTCCCGACACGCTCTTGTGTCCGCTGTTGAGACAATCTCATGGGTCTATGACGAGCGGATGCTATCAAGGCAGGGCGATGAAGTCAGCATCTACCAAGCCGACCTGCCGAGCGTTCTCAGCCGAGGAGCGCTTGTGGGGGCCCAAAGCAGACCTGGGCACCCGCATTCGCAATGTCGCCACGTGCCCCCAAGCTGCCATGCGTTGATCTAGATCAAAAGCAGCAGCGAAATCGCGCCTTAAGGGCAATAACTAGGTCAGTCTGGCGTTCGTACGCTCAGTGGCAGGCAAGGGGAGGACCGTAATGTTCTTCTTTCAGGAGGGCTTCACCTATCGAAATTTCCTGCTGGATGCCCTCACGATATTCTTCCTCATCGTGTGGTTCTGGCTGCTCATTACTGTTGCTTCCGACCTGTTCCGACGCCACGACATCTCCGGCTGGGTTAAAGCACTGTGGGTGATAGGATGGATCGTATTCCCACTCATCGTCGTGCTTGCATACCTGATCTTTCAGGGAAGAGGCATGGCGGAGCGCCAGGTGCAACAGGCCGAGCAGGCGCGCGATGAGCTCAGGAAAGTAATCGGCTTCAGCGTCTCAGATGAAATCGAAAAGCTCAATCGGCTGAAACAGGCGGGGTCGATCAGCGATGCCGAATTTACGCGACTGCGCGCTCGGCTTGTGCAGTAATACTGCTCCAATCGTTGGGGGCATCTGCCGCACCGGTTGTGTCCGATCTGGGCCGCGCTGCGGCAGGCACGCTGAGCCGTTATCAAGTCAATACGGGTGACACACCGGAGACCGGTCATCACCACGCGCTTCCACTGCCTCTTCCATGTTTTCAAAGTTCACTGATCCAGACTTGATCTAGCTCAATGGTCCCGATGGCCCTCGCCGAACTATCGGGGCCATGAACAAGCCCGACGCACCAGATCAGGGTGAGCAAAGATCATCCAAGCCTTCGCGCTCGGAGGAGGCCCTGCGGGCTATCGAAGAGTACACGAACAGCCTGCGGGAGATCATCAAGAAGCTCCGTCAGCGTCTCCTCAATTGAAGCCAGCTCGGTTGGCGACCCTACAATGGTCTTGGACGAATAACTTCTTCTCCCGCGCTCAAGCGTCTTGGACCCGAAATGGAAGCCGCAGACCAAGACGGTCCGAACCTCCGGCACGGGCGCCCGCGCGTTTGGGGGGCGCGGATGCAAAGTTGCTAAGGCGATCGTCGCATGGACCAGAGGATGGCGTTCGTGAGGCTGCGCTGATAGCGAGCATCCTGCCAAACCGCCGGCTCGTGGCCTAGCGCCGTGTAGAATACTCGTCCGTTGCCGTAAGTTCGGGTCCATGCGAGAGGCCAGCCATAGAACCGTTGACGCACGCCGGTCTTGCCAAGATCCACCGAACTTGGGTCGAGGCGCAGCAGCACGTGCGATCCACGATAGTCGAAGTCCCTGATCTGGTAGATCTCGTCCTCGACTTGCAACGAATTTCCGAGAAAAGCCACCAGGGGATTGCTGGGATCGGGCACCTCGATTGTCACGGCCTGATGCCAGGGATGACCGTCGAAGTAGCCGCCGATCAGATCGAGATAATCCGGCCAAGTGTAGAACGTGTCCGTCGCCGAATGAACACCGACGAAGCCGCCGCCCGAGCGCACGAAGTCGAGAAGAGCTGTCTTTTGCGCGTCGCTCATCGGAAGCTCTCCGGTCGTGTAGAACATCACGGCGGCGTAGCGCTCGAGGTTCTCGCCGGAAAATTCGGACGTGTCGTCCGTTGCGGTGACTTCGAAAGCACCCGAACTGCGTCCAAGCCGGGTCAGGATTGCCTTCGAAAGATCAATGACGTCATGCCGGAAGCCAGCCGAGTACGTGAAATAGAGGATGCGTTCTCGCGGGCGCTCCGCGTGCGCGCCAAGTGGTCGGACTGCTGCCGCGCCGCCGAGGAGCACGATGAAGTCACGTCGCCTCACAATCGCCTCCGCAAGACCGAACCGAAAGAAGCTTAGCACAGATCGGCCCTGCGTGGGCACCTCGCATCGGCTTTGCCGTCCTGTGCAGCGACCACGTTCAATTCACGGACCCGCATGAGACCCGCAACTATCTCGCGGGACGGATCACATCGGACCAACGCCACTCATCGCCGCTGAACCGACATTGGCGGTCACGCAAGCTCGTAAGAACGATCATCGGTTCAAGGACTTCATGGCGATAAACGTCGAGAGCCACATACCCAGAGCTTCAAGCACCGCTTCGAAAAATACCTCTGAAAATGCGGTGAATCGGCTTTCGAGGTGCATGTCGGCTCTGCCTGACGCGAGCGTGTAGGCGAGGGATTCCTTGGCCCGCGGCAGCCGACGGAACTCACCGACGTGTGAGCGTCCTCTCGACTTAAATCACCTACTTCCGCCCCGCATGTCGCTTCTTCTTGGGAGCGAACGACACTAGACTTATTGGGGGGCGAGCGACACTAAACTCAGGAGTTCGCGATGATCAAGAAGATAGCCGTTGCAGCAGCTGCAGCTCTCATAACAACATCGCCTCTTGCCTACGGAGCAGAGACGTCCTCCACTACCGGAATGCGGCATCCTATTACTGGCGCCGACCTCAACGCCTTGACGGATGCGCGCGTTGGCATAATCAAGGCCGCGTTGCAGCTGACGCCCGACCAGGAAAAATACTGGCCGGCCGTGGAGGAGGCGGAACGCGCGAGAGCGAAGAACCGACAAGCCCGATTCCAACGGCGGGCGGAAATGCGTGATGGCGGTCCAATGGAAGCGATTGGTGAACGCAATCCTGTCGAGCTCATGCAACGTCGAGCGGAGGTACTGAGCCAACGTGCGGCCGACCTCAAGAAGCTCGCCGACGCGTGGGAGCCGCTCTACAAAACGCTAACCTCGGATCAGAAGAGGAGGATGGCCTTCGCGACATATGCGGCCGCGAGTGGGCTGCGAGATGCGATTGAACATCGTATGGAATCTGACGATGATGACGACTAGGGATACGGTCGCATGAGCCGACATTGTCGCGGAGCAAGTCGTTTTGGTCCGCGACAGTGCCCTCGTTCACGCGCCGCAGGGTCCCGGCCGATACAAGCATTGACGCGGTAACGCCGTGGTCGGACTCCCAATCCGCATCGGGCACTATGTATGCATCGGCATCGGTACAGCACTTTCCCAATTCGCTTTGCAGGCTTTCGAACCGCGACTTTAGCGGCGAGGCATCGTACCGACCGTCATTTCGTCCGAGTGCTGGCGTCACGAGCACGACCAAGCCGAGCAGCAATGCCGCACGTCTCCCTGCCAACATGGGAAAATCCTGTTCCCATGCCCCACAGAAGTGAGTCCGCATAAATCAGGCAAAGGCTCACCACGACTGCGTCACCCTCGCTGCTATTCTGACGCAAGATCTGTTGGGGGCTGCGAATGGCCCTCAGCGACCGAAATCTATGTCCGCTCGCTCGTCAGCATTCAAGGCAAGAGCGGTCTCTCTTTGCTCAACGTGAGTCTTTCTCAGTTTGACCCGGAGCAGATTCCATCGTGAGTCATGACGCCTATCGTACGCCGGCGCGAGCTGGTAGCTTTCCAAGGCGGGAACGACGGTGGCCGGGACTGTGGTAAGCCGGCGCGATCGAGCGCGCTGCTTTGATGGTTGGAGTGATAAGATGATACTCAATCCGGATCACGTTACGATCGCAGTGGCAGACGCCGGCACGGCGATCGAGTTCTTCGCACTCCTTGGTTTCAGAAAGGATCACGTCGCAACGATCGACGGCGGCATTCCCGCCCAGTACATGGGTATGCCGCGCATGAAAGCACAGCACATAACCCTCGTACTTGAAGGATCGAAGCCGCATTTCGAGATCCAGCTGCTTGAGTTCGACCCGCTCTCGGGGACCGATCCCGGGGCACACCCGACGAATCTGCGAAAACTGGGCTTCAATCACCTTGCGTTCCGCGTCGACGACATCGAGGCGACCACCGCGCACCTCGTAGCTAACGGCGTAGTCATGTTAAGCGACGAAATGGACTACATCGGCCGAAAGCTGCGGCTGTTCGAGGGTCCCGAGGGTATCACCTTCGAGTTAGTGCAGCGAGACGATTAGACGCTTCTGTCTCGGGCGACCCGTCCGTCCCTGAGCAATCCTGATGTCGCCTTGTGGCTCGTGACGAACGTCATTTTGCCCCAAAGCCGACCTGCGGGTTTGGACGACGGTTCGGGCTCCAAGAAATGAACCAGACAAGGAGCCCCAGCAACTAATCGCGAGAGGCGGCGAGCCTGCGCACTGCGCGAGCATGCCGGCGGTATTGGTTGCCTCCGACAGAGCAGCAAGGACGAACCTCATGCCATACATCATCGTGCTGATTGCCGTGATCGGCATCGTGGTTCTGCAAATGACCGCCGTGATTCCGATGGACGCCGTCGGTGGGGGGCTGGTGATCGTGGCGGCTATGTTTGCCGCCGCACTGGCTATCGCCGTCCACGAGGCATGGACGAAGAGACGGGGTGTGCTCGGCTGGATCGCGAATATCGTCGTCTCGTTTCTCGGCGCCTTCTTTGCCGCCCAGTTCGGCGGCCCGCTTGTGGCCATCCCACTCCTGATGCTCGCGGGCGGGGGCAGCAGCTCGCTGGCGGCCGCGGGAGGTGGCGTGATGTCTGTCGCGCTCGCCCTCATGATGGTCGTCGCGCTCGCGGGATCGTCGGGCGCGGTGTGGCTCGTGAACCGGCGGCGATGAGTTTGTTTAGTGGTGAGTGTGCAGCAGCGACGGCTGCTACGATTGGTCTTCTCCAATTCCGACTGGACGACGGCCGTTTATGGCCCTGAGCCGAGGTGCAGCGAAAGCCCTTGGCATGTTCGCTATCGAAGGTTAAATCGGACGCCATCGAGATTGGTTGCAAACGACGCGATTGACCCACGGCAGAGACTGTCGAAGCATCGGGATGGTGTCGGCCTCTGATCAATTGAAACACGGATGACAGCCCGGCTACCGGCGGCTTGCTATGCCATCCAGCGTGGCGTGGGCAGATTTTTCTTGCGCAGGAATTCCGGGTTGAACAGCTTGGATTGATAGCGCTGGCCGCCATCCGCGAGGATGGTCACGATGGTTTTGCCTGGACCGAGGTCGCGCGCGAGTCGCATGGCGCCGACGACATTGATGGCGCTTGAGCCACCAAGCGCCAGTCCTTCATGCTCGATCAGGTCGAACAGGACAGGCAAGGCTTCCTCGTCCGTGATCTGGTAGGCCGTATCGATCGGCGCGCCTTCCAGGTTCTTGGTCACGCGGACCTGCCCGATACCTTCGGTGATCGAGTCTCCCTCGGTGGTCAGCTCGCCCTTCGTAAACCAGTTGTAGAGTGCGGCCCCCATGGGATCGCTGAGCGCAATTTGAATATTGGGATTTCGCTCCTTGAGGGCCCGCGCGATCCCGCCCAAAGTACCGCCGCTCCCAACGGCACAGGTGAAACCGTCGATTCGTCCGCCCGTCTGCTCCCAGATCTCCGGCCCGGTCGTGCGATAGTGGCCCTCGCGATTGGCAACGTTGTCGAACTGATTGGCCCAAAAAGCACCGAGCTCCTCGGCGAGCTGACCGGAATAGCGAGCGTAGTGACCGGGATTGGAATACGGCACGGCGGGCACCAGGCGCAGGTCGGCGCCGCACAGCCGCAACATGTCCTTCTTCTCCTGACTTTGCGTCTCGGGCATCACGATCACGCTGCGATAGCCGCGTGCATTGGCCACGAGCGCAATGCCGATGCCGACATTGCCGGCCGTTCCTTCGACGATGACGCCGCCCGGCCCGAGCTTGCCGCGTCGTTCGGCGTCGTCGATCATAGCCAGGGCGGCTCGATCCTTGATCGAACCCCCGGGATTGAGAAATTCGGCCTTGCCGTAGATCTCGCAACCTGTGGCCGCCGACGGCATTCGCAGCCTGATCAATGGCGTATTGCCGATGGAGTCCACGAAACCAGTTCGGATGCCGTTCATCGTCCGCCCACCTTTGCACTCCCGCAACTTTAGGCTCGCAGGCGGGCAATTCGATTCTCTAGTTCAGGCGATCCGTGCAATGATCCGGGCGTCGATCTTGCCTCATCGGCAATTCCATTCTTGCACGGACGGCGCACGGCTTCGATCGCTGGCAGTCCGGGGTCTGGCTAGGATCCGAGCGGCGCAAGAGCGTTGCGCAGCGGCGCGCTGGATAGCTGCATCAGCCCGACAAACGGCTGGCTCAGCTCCAGGATCAGGAAAAGCGCTGCGGAAGCGGAAACCGCAAACACCAGCATTGCAGCGATGTTGATCGGGGTAAGCCGCGAGAACAGGCTGAAGCTCATGAAGATGACGGCAAGCCAGAATACGAGCACCGCCAGAAAGGGCATGGGGATCGAGTTGTCAGCGTGTTCAAACAGCAGCAGGCGCGCTTGTGCCGTATCGGTGGCGACCTGTATCGCCCGATCCCTGAGCGAGTGCTGAGCATCGGTTGTTGGCGACAGCGCCTGAATTTTTGCAAAGGCAGCCTCCGCCACGGCGGTCGCCCGGAAGGATGTTCCCTTCGCGGATTCCGAACTGTCCTGGCGCCAAATCCTTTCGACAAGGGGGTCGACCGCACGCCGCAAAAGTTCGCGGGCATCATGTGACTCCGGCCCGTATTGCTCCAGGAGCTGGTCGAGCAGGATGACGTCGGCGGTCAAATGGCGCACCTGACTGCTCTCGGTATCGTACGAGCTATTCGCAGAGGCAATCAGCAGGCCGAGCACGAGCGCGGCGATGGTGGCGATCAGCCCGGTCCCGAGCCGTACGTAATCCCTCGTGTCGTCCGCCAGATGGTGCTCGGGCAAGGTGTTGCGCAGCAAGGCGCCAAAGAGCGCGCCTGCTAAGATAACCACGAGCGCAATCAAGGATACCACTATTGGGCTCATTGCTCTCGACTCCGGGCGCAATCGTTGCCTTAGGGACCGGCAGAGGAGCAAGCTCGTTGATCTACATCAATTGCTTCTCCGCCCAATTGGCAAGCTAATACAATCGGCGGTGCTGGGCACCTCGAAGCTGCCCGGTCATCGAGATTCGGCATTTCGATTGCTTGTCGGGAACGCGCATGGGTGTGATCAGGCTACCGATCTGGCTGCGCATCGTTGTGGTTGCAGGGCTGGTCGCCTTGGCTGCGGGCGCCAGTTACGCCGCTTACCGGTGGTACGTCCGGCCGGTGACGTTATCGATCGCGGTTGGATCTTTGGATGGCGAAGCTCCAAGGGTTTTGTCAGCGCTTGCGAGCCGGCTTGCCGCAACAAACGCGCCGGTACGGCTCAAAATCGTCGAAACCGCCGGCGCAGCCGAATCCGCGAGCGCCTTTTCGACGGGCAAGACGGATCTCGCGGTTGTTCGTGGAGACGTCGGCGACCTGTCGCAGGCACAGGCTGTCGTTGTCCTCGCTCAGGCTGTAGCGCTGCTCGTCACGCCCCCGGGATCCTCCATTACGGACATGGCCGGCCTGAAGCGTGTGACGGTCGGCGTGGTCGGGGGCGAGGTCAATCAGAAGATCGTCAGCGTGCTTACAAGGGCGTACAACCTTGATCGCGCCAACGTCGTGTTCAAGAACTTTGCGCCGGCGGACATCCGTCGAGCGCTTGATACCAAGGAGGTGCGTGCCGTTCTTCTCGTCCTGCCACTGACCGAGAAATATCTGGCGATGGTGCGGGGGCTTTTCCTCCAAAACGCGAAAGCGGTGCCGACACTGATCCCGATCGAGAATGCGGGAGCGATTGCGGAGGAGGAACGCGCCTATGAGAGCTTCGACATCCCCAAGGGCACTCTGCGCGGCTCCCCTCCGATTCCGGAAGACGATGTCACGACGCTGAGGGTTTCGTTTTACCTCGTCGCCAAGAAGAGCCTCGACAACGATCTGGTTGCCGACTTTACGCAGGCCCTGATGAGTGCACGCAGGGACCTGTTGCGTGAGGAGCCCATCCTCGCGCAGGTCAAGGCGCCGGACACCGATCCCGGCGCATATCTTCCGGTTCATGCGGGTGCGGCAGAGTACTACAACGGCACGCAGCAGAGCTTTCTGGACAAGTGGAGCAACTTGATTTTCCTGGCTCCAATGGCATTGGGCGCGCTCGCCACGGTACTGGCGACGGCCTGGAGATTTCTCCGATCGGACGATTTCCAGACCAAGGAAGCGGCGCTGGATTCCCTTTACGCGCTGGGACGGAGGATCCGGAACGCCGAAACGGAATCGGATTTGCTGGAGATCGAAAATCAAATCGACGAGGTTCTGCGCGCGCAACGCGCCAGAGCGGCAACGGACGACGAGAACGCACTTGATGCTGCGACCCTGAATGTCGCCGCTCATCGTCTTGAGAATCTTATCCATGATCGCAGATCAGCGCTTGCTACGCCGATCTCGAAGGCCGGATCGTAGCATCGTAAGCTTCTTTCGCGAAACTCCGGCGACCGAGGGCGGCAGCCGCCGTCAATCGCGGAGGGCGACGCTCGTGATCCGAGGCAGACCTCTGACGCCATTCAGTCAGCCGGCCGAAAGCCATGATCCGCCCCGCGCTCCGGAGTCGGCCAGGTGCCGCAACGTGCACGCGCCGGGTCAGCGCCGATGCTGCGATGTGCAGGCCTTTCGGGCGTTATTGCTCGAGCATGATCCGGAAAAGTGTGAAGCGGTTTTCCCTCGCGACAAACGCGGAACGCGTTTGCGCGGAGATCATGCTCAAACAATAACCTAAAGCGCGATGACAATTCATCCAAATCTCATCGCGCTTTAGGTGCCGGGCGTTTTGACGACCAGTTTTATATCCAGGAGATTGACGCCCTTGAACGGGTTCGGTGCGCTTTCGATAGTTCCCGTGCCCGTAGCGTTCGCATAGGCGCCGGTGCCGGAAAGGATCGTGTATTCGCCCTTTGACTTGCCGTCTTTCGCTGAGCCGGTGTAACGCGCCGTTATCGAACCGTCCTCGAACGTATAGGTGCTATAGCCGAAGAAAGGGCCGGAACCTTTGAGCAGGTCCGAGGTGTTGACGAACTCTTTCACCCCGATGCGGCCATCCTTGAAGACAGCGACGCCGAAATACTTGCCGGACACGACCGTCTGTCCCTCGATATTCGCTGCCTCCATTACTTTGGCATCGATCGGCTTCGTGACGAGCTTGAACTCGAGCACCTTCTCACCGGCTACGGCGGTTGACGCCGCAATGACGACTGCCATGCCAGAAAGAAAAGCGAGAGACTTCCGCATAGGTTCCTCCTGCGCTTTGTGAAATCAATCGTGGAATGCACAGCGGGCGACATGCCCCAGCTTTTGCGCTGCGGCACGACAGGGAGCGCTCAGCGAACCCAGCCGGCGGCTGAAGTCATCGGTGCTCAGCATGCAGGCCGGGACACAACCGTGAGTCTACGCGATGAAGAAAAGGTTCAGGGTTTGTCGACGGTCGATCTGGCCTGTCACTGTTGTGAAGAGCCGCCCCGGTCCGACGCCAGCCCCGTGCTGCGCCGGAGATCGGTGATCGCGCGCCAAAAGCTGTCGGCCGGAGCGGTCTCCGGATCGATCAGCCGGTGCAGGCGAAAACCGTCGTCGAGCGCCAGCGCGACGGAGGCGATCCATGCCGGGTTCAGCGCGTCGTTCTGGCCGTTGCGCTTCAATGTCGCCTCGATGATATCGGCGATCATCTTGCGCCGGGCGCGCAGGCGCTTGGCAAGCTCGGGCCGGCGTTTCTCGGCGCGCGCGACATAGAGGATCATCTCGATGTGCAGGAGCGGCGAGCGGGTGAGGGGATCCTGGCGGGCGCGATCCATCGCCTTCAGGGCCGCGATGAAGTCGTCGAGATTCTTGTGCTGCGCGAGGATGTCGAGGTTGCGCCGGATCGACTGTTCGACATGGTCTTCGAGCATGGCGATGATCAGCTCGTCCTTGCTCCCAAAGTTGGAATAGAACGCGCCGCGGGTGAAGCCGGCCGCGGCCGCGATCGCCTCGATGCTGGCGCCGCCGATGCCGTCCTCCTCGAACACGCGCGCGGCGGCCTCGAACAGCTTGTCGCGCGTGTCGTCCCTGGTCGGCCTGGTTCTCACCCTTGACATCGGGGCAGGTTAGGGCAGAATGCAACTCGATACAACAATGTATCGAGTTGGTAGATCCGACTCAAAAATCTTGGGGATGGTTACGCCGGGCATCGGGGCTGCCTGCGTGTGTCATGCGGCAACCGATTTGAGGTCACCATGAACGAGCAAGTGCAGCCCGCCGGCGCCGGACCGCTGTTCGACCCGCTGTCGCCGGATTTCATCCGCGATCCCTATCCGCATTACGACCGGCTGCGCGCGATCGATCCGGTCCATGTAACGCCGTTCGGCTCCTTCCTCACCAGTCGGCATGCCGAGGTCAGCCTCGTGCTGCGCGACAAGCGCTTCGGCAAGGACTACGTCGACCGCACCAAGCGCCGTTACGGCGCGCAGATCATGGACGAGCCGGTGTTCCGCAGCATGAGCCACTGGATGCTGCATGCCGATCCGCCCGATCACACCCGCCTGCGCGGCCTCGTGGTGAAGGCCTTCACCGCGCGCCGCGTCGAGGACATGCGGCCCCGCATCCAGGAGATCGTCGACCAGGCCATCGATGCCGTGATCGAGCGCGGCCACATGGACCTGATCGAGGATTTCGCCTTCCGTCTGCCGGTCACCATCATCTGCGACATGCTCGGCATCCCCGAGGAGCATCGTGAGACCTTCTACAAGAGCTCGCGCGACGGCGGACGGCTGCTCGACCCGGTGCCCCTCTCTCCCGAGGAGATCAAGAAAGGCAACGCCGGCAACCTGATGGCGCAGATGTATTTCCAGCAATTGTTCGAATTGCGCCGCCGCACTCCCGGGGACGATCTCATCACAGAGCTGGTGCAGGCAGAGGAAGACGGCCACAAGCTCACCAACGAGGAATTGACCGCCAACATCATCCTGCTGTTCGGCGCCGGCCACGAGACCACGGTCAATCTGGTCGGCAACGGTCTTTTGGCGCTCCACCGCAATCCGGACCAGCTCGCGGTCCTCAAGGCGCGGCCTGAGCTGATGGCGGGCGCGGTCGAGGAATTCCTGCGCTACGATTCGTCGGTGCAGATGACCGGGCGGGTCACGCTGGAGGACATCGACGATCTCGGCGGGAAGAGGATTCCCAAGGGCGAGACCGTGCTTTGCCTGCTCGGCTCGGCCAACCGCGATCCCGCCGTCTATCCCGACCGGCCGGACTGCCTCGATGTCACGCGTCCGAACGTCAGGCCGCTGTCGTTCGGGGGCGGCATCCACCACTGTCTGGGTGCCCAATTGGCGCGCATCGAGGCCGAGATCGCCATTGCCACACTCTTGCGCCGTCTGCCGGATCTGCGCATCGACGACGTCGCGAACCCGGAATGGCGGCCGACCTTCGTGCTGCGTGGCCTGAAGCGGCTGCCGGCGAGCTGGTGAGGGCGCTCAGCGTTAACCTCCGCGCGCAACAGTCGCTGTGACTTCGCCACACTTCCCTCTATAAAGGGGCTGTTCCGGCGCACCTGAAGTCCCCTGAGGCTTGGGTCTGGCCAAGGTTTGGTCGTGACGCCGGTTTGGCCGAGGGGAGACCCGTGCAGACGACGCTGCTCGGATTGGCGATTGCCTTCATCATTGCGCTTCTGGCCGCGCTCATCGGGCCTTACTTCATCAACTGGAACCAGTTCAGGCCCCAGTTTGAGGCGGAAGCGACGCGGATCATCGGCGTGCCGGTGCGGGTGGCGGGCGAGCTGGATGCGCGGCTGCTGCCGGCGCCGACGCTGCGGCTGCGCTCGGTCACCTTCGGCGGCAACAATGATCTCGGCCGGCTGCGCGCCGACAAGCTCGACGTCGAGTTCAGCCTGGGCTCGCTGATGCGGGGCGAATGGCGCGCCACCGAGCTTACGATTGGCGGCATGGCGGTCGATCTCGGCCTCGACGCCAAGGGGAGGGTCGACCTGCCGTCCACCGCGAGCGGCACCTTCAACCTGGCCTCGCTGGCGATCGAGCGGTTGAACCTCACCGGCCGCATCGCCCTGCATGACGCCGCCAGCCGCTCGACGCTGGAGCTCAATGACATCGCTTTTTCCGGCGACGTGCGCTCGCTCGCTGGCTCGGTGCGCGGCGACGGCCGTTTCACCGCCGCCGGGGTGCGCTATCCGTTCCGCGTCTCCTCCGGCCCGAGCGCCGACGGCAGCGCGACCCGCCTCCACCTCAATATCGATCCCGGCGAGCGCGCCATTCTGGCCGATCTCGAAGGCGTGCTCGCCTTCGACAACCGTCTGCCGAAATTCGACGGCGCGCTGACGCTGGCCGTGCCCGCGGTCAGGAAGGCGGGCGAGCCGGGGCCGACACCCTGGAAGCTCACGACAAAACTCAAGGCGGAGCCGGCCGGCGCCAAGTTCGATCAGATCGATGCGAGCTTCGGCACTGAAGACACCGCCCTGAAGCTCGGCGGCGTCGGCGACCTCAGGTTCGGCGCATCGCCGCTGCTGCGCGCGGTGCTGTCGGCGCGACAGGTCGATGCCGACAAGCTGGCCGGCAAGAACGATGCGGAGCCGCTGCGCATCCTGCCGGCGCTGCGCGCGGGTCTCGCGGCGATCCCGCAGGCGCCGATCCCGGCGCAGATCGAGTTCAACTCCGACCAGATCATGCTCGGTGGCCGTCCGCTCCAGAACATCACGGCCGAGCTTCAGACCGATGGCCGATCCTGGACCTTCCAGCGGCTCGAGCTGCGCGCGCCCGGCATGACGCAGCTCTCGCTCAATGGCGCGACGCCTGGCGCCGACAGTTTCAGCGGCCGCCTCAGCGTCGAATCCTCCGACCCCGATACGCTGGTGGCCTGGCTCCAGGGCCGCAGCGAGGTCCACCGCCGCAGCACGAGGCCGCTGCGCCTTGCCGGCGACGTGACGATCGCGGCCAACCATCTGGCTATCGACAGGCTGAAGGCCGACATCGAGGGCGGCGCCGTCGAGGGCCGCATTGCCTTCGTCCAGACCGGCGCGAGCAAGGGCTCGCGAATCGAAGCGGAGCTGAAGGCCGACCGCCTCGATCTCGATGCCGCCGCGAGCTTCGTGCGCGCGCTCGCCGGATCGCAAGGCGAATGGCCGGACGAAGCAAAGCTCTCGCTCGATATCGGCCGCGCGATCTCCGCCGGTCAGGAGCTGCGGCCGTTCACGGCGAAGCTCGGCTACAATTCCGCGACGCTGTCGCTGGAGCAGTTGCGGTTCGGCCAGGCGCGCGGGGTGACCACGGAGGCGAGCGGGAACTTCGACCGCACCAAAGTCACCGGCAAGCTCGCGCTGAAATCCTCGGCCAATTCGCTTCGCGAACTCGCGGCGCTGCTGGAGCCGATCGCGCCTGCGGTCCGCGCGCGATTCGATGCGATCCAATCGTCGCCCGGCGCGACCCGCCTGAAGCTGGACCTCAGCCTCGACAAGAACGCCGAGCATGCCGATCGGAGTGACGCCCGCGCCGTGTTCGATCTCGACGCGCCGCAACTCAAGGCCACCGCGACGCTGGCCGCGCAGACGGCGGCGGCCGCGGTCAACGGCATCGATATCGACCGCCTGCGCAACAGCGACTTCACGCTGGACACGAAGATCTCGACGCCGCAGGCCGGCGCGCTGCTGGCGCTGCTCGGCCTCGATCGCGTGGTGGCCGCAGGCGAGGGCGCCTCGCAGTTCGAAGGCAAGGTGAGCGGCGCCTGGCGCCGGCCTCTGCAATTGACCGCAAGGCTCAGCGGCGGCGGACTGGACGCGGATGCGCAGGGCAATGTCGAATTGTCCGAGTCCAAATCGTCCGAGCCCAAATCGCCTGAGCCAAAGGGCAGCGTGAACCTGCGCGTGCGCAACGCCAATCTGGCCCCTCTGTTCGGAACCAGCCCGGCCGACAAGTCGGTGCAGAGCGTCAGCCTGTCCTCGCGCGTCGGCCTCTCCGGCAATCGCCTGACCTTCAACGATCTCGACAGCAGCGCAGCCGGCTCGCATTTGCGTGGCCATCTGGCGGTGACGCTCGATCAGGACAAGAGCGTCGACGGCGAGGTCGGCCTCGACTCGCTCGATCTCATGCCTGCGCTCGCGATGGCGATCGGTGCTGCGGGACGCGACGCCGGCGAGCCGTTGAGCGCGGGGCTTCTCGGCGGTTGGCGCGGCCGGATCGTCTTCCAGGCGTTGCACGGCACGTTGCCTGATGGCATCGAGCTGCGCCCCGTTGGCGGCACGATCAGGAGCGACGGCCAGTCGCTCGCGCTCGATGCGCTCAAGGGTGGCATTGGTGGCGGTGAGATGTCGGCGAGCCTCGATGCACGCAATGGCGCCAACGGCGTCGCGCTCAACCTGCATCTCGATCTCACCAATGTCGATGCGACGACGTTGCGCTACCGCGACCTCGCGCTGCCCAAGGGACGCGCCTCGGTGCAGATGGCGCTGACCAGCCAGGGTCGCAGCGTTACGGCTTTGACCGGCGCGCTCGCCGGCAACGGCACCGTGACGCTGGACTCCGCCGAAATTGCCGGCCTCAATCCGCGCGCCTTCGAGATCGCCATCCGTGCCAGCGACAACGGTCAGGTCACTGACGACAACCGGTTGCGGCAGCTCGTCGAACCCGCATTGCTGGCAGGTCACATTGCAGTCGCCTCGGCGCAGATTCCGTTCACGATCCGCGACGGACGTCTGCGCGTCGGCGCGACGCCGCTCGAGGCGAAGAACGCCCGCGCCATCGTCTCCGGCGGCTACGATATTCCCGCCGACCAGGCCGACATTCGCGCCAGCCTGACGCCGATCATGACCGGGCTGTCGGGCGCGCCGCCGGAGATCCAGTTGTTTGCGGCAGGGCCCCCGGACAGGCTGAGCCGTACCATCGACCTCGCACCGCTGTCCTCGTGGCTAGCGGTGCGCACGAT
>JAEYRD010000151.1 GCA_023435725.1 Pseudomonadota bacterium
TCGTAACGGGACTCCGGATTCTTGTTTTGGCGCGTTTTCTTGACGCCAACCGGTATCCACTTCGCTCGAAAATGCTCTAGTGCAGCTCGGAGATCTTGATACCGGTCGGTCCGAGAATGACGACGAACAGCACCGGCAGGAAGAACAGGATCATCGGCACGGTCAGCTTCGGCGGCAGTGCGGCGGCCTTCTTCTCGGCTTCGTTCATGCGTATATCGCGATTTTCCTGCGCCATGACGCGCAAGGACTGCCCGAGCGGCGTGCCGTAACGCTCCGCCTGCTGAAGCGCGAGACACACCGACTTGACGCCTTCGAGCCCGGTGCGCCGCGACAGGTTCTCATAGGCGACCTTGCGGTCCTGCAGATAGGATAGCTCGGCCGTGGTCAGCGTGAACTCCTCCGACAGTGCGATCGACTGGCCCACGATCTCGGTAGCCACCTTCCGGAACGCCATCTCGACCGACATGCCGGACTCGATGCAGATCAGCAGCAGGTCGAGCGCGTCGGGAAAGGCGCGCTTGATCGAGAGCTGGCGCTTGGAGATCGCGTTTTTGAGGAACAGCATCGGCGCCTGGAGGCCGAGATAGGCCGCGCCGATGCAGATGCCGATCTTGACCGGCATCGGCTTTTCCATATGCGCGATCAGGAACACGTAGAGGACCGCGCCGACGAACAGCACGAGCGGCGCCACCATGCGGGCGAACAGGAAGGTGATGTAGGGCGCCTGGCCGCGATAGCCGGCCATGATCAGCTTGTCGCGGGCGGCTTCCTGGGCGAGCCATTTGGTGAGGTTGAAGTCCTCGACGACCTTGGACACGAGCTGCTTCGGCGTCTGGCGCAGCGAGACCTTCTCGCCCTTGTTGAGGCGTTCGCGCTCGCGCTGCCGGATGCGTTCGCGCTCGCTCGCCACCGCCTTCATGCGCTTGGAGAGGCCTTCACCGGCGAACATCGGCATCACCAGCGTATAAACGGTAGCGCTGGCGGCGATGGCCGCCAGCAGCATGGTCATGAAGCGGACGTCATGCAGTTTCGAGACGAGAAATTCGACCATACGGCACCGTCAGAAATCGAAGTTGATCATCTTCTTCATCACCATGATGCCGATCGACATCCAGACGACGCAGCCGACCAGCATGAGCTGGCCGGTGGGGTGGGTCCACAGAAGCGAGATGTAGTGCGGCGTCGTGAGATAGACCAGGAACATCACGATCGGCGGCAGCGAGCCGATGATGCCGGCGGAGGCCTTGGCCTCCATCGACATCGCCTGTATCTTTTCCCTCATCTTCTTGCGATCGCGCAGCACCTTGGAAAGGTTGCCGAGCGCTTCGGAGAGATTGCCGCCCGATTTCTGCTGGATCGAGATGACGATGCCGAAGAAGTTGGCCTCCGGAAGCGGCATGCGCTCATAGAGACGCGAGCAGGCCTCGCCGAGCGGCATGCCGATCGCCTGCGTCTCTATGATGTTCAGGAATTCGCCGCGCAATGGCTCGGGCGCGTCGGCCGCGACGACCTTGATCGATTCGAACAGCGGCAGGCCCGCCTTGATACCGCGGACGATCACGTCGACCGCGTCCGGCAGCGCCGCCAGGAATTTCGCTTCGCGACGCTTCTTCAGGAAGCCGAGTGCCCAACGCGGCAGGCCGAGGCCTCCGGCAAAGGCGAGGCCGGCGGCACCGAGCAGGCCGCCCCCGACGAACAGAGCGGCTGCGGCCAGCACGCCCGCCACGACGGCCGACACGATCCAGAATTTCTGCGGTGTCCAGTCTAGCCCGGCCTGCGACAGGCGGACGCTGAGCGGAACGCTTTTCTCCTGCTGGCGCCGCGCTTCTAGATCCTTGAGCGAGGTCTCGACCTGCTCGCGGCGCGATCGCTGGCTCTTCTCAGTTTGCTTGGCTGCAGGCGCGTCGGCACGCGCGATCGAGGCGCGGCGGCTTTCCGCCTTTCGCTCGCCCGACAGCAACGGATAGAGAAAGACCCAGGCGACGCCGCCGACGGCAGCGGTGGCGAGGAAGGCGAGGGCAAGGACCTGCATGTTCATGGCGTCGCCGACCTGCTCATGTCTTCGGCGCCACTTCCGCCGCGTCGAGCGCGGCGGCAAGGCGCTTCTCCTCGCCGTAATAGCGGGCTCGTTCCCAGAACTTCGGACGGCCGATGCCGGTCGAGCGGTGCCGGCCGATGATCTTGCCGTTGGCGTCCTCGCCGACCATGTCGTAGAGGAAAATGTCCTGGGTGATGATGGTGTCGCCTTCCATTCCCATCACCTCGGTGACGTGGGTGATGCGGCGTGAGCCGTCGCGCAGGCGCGCGGCCTGGACGATGACGTCGATCGAGGCGCAGATCATCTCGCGAATGGTGCGCGAGGGCAGCGAGAAACCGCCCATGGTGATCATGGATTCGCAGCGCGACAGTGCTTCGCGTGGATTGTTGGCATGCAGCGTACCCATCGAGCCATCGTGGCCGGTGTTCATGGCTTGCAGCAGGTCGAAAGCCTCGGGGCCGCGGACTTCGCCGACGATGATGCGTTCGGGACGCATACGCAGGCAGTTTCGCACCAGCTCGCGCATGGTGACTTGGCCTTCGCCCTCGATGTTGGGCGGGCGGGTCTCGAGCCGCACCACATGAGGCTGCTGCAGCTGCAGTTCCGCCGCGTCCTCGCAGGTGATGACGCGTTCGTCGTGCTCGATGTAATTGGTCAGGCAGTTGAGCAGCGTGGTCTTGCCCGAACCGGTGCCGCCGGAGATCAGCACGTTGCAGCGGACACGGCCGATGATTTGCAGAATCTCCGCGCCCTCCGGCGAGATTGCGCCGAACTTGACGAGCTGATCGAGTGTCAGCTTGTCCTTCTTGAATTTGCGGATGGTGAGCGCAGGACCGTCGATCGCGAGGGGCGGCACGATGGCGTTGACGCGGGAGCCGTCGGCGAGGCGCGCGTCGCAGATCGGCGAGGATTCGTCGACGCGCCGGCCGACCTGGCTGACGATGCGCTGGCAGATGTTGAGGAGCTGCTGGTTGTCACGGAAGCGAATGCCGGTGCGCTGGATCTTGCCGCCGACTTCGATGAAGACGGTGCCGGCCCCGTTCACCATGATGTCGGCGATGTCGTCGCGCGCGAGCAGCGGCTCGAGCGGACCATAGCCGAGCACGTCGTTGCAGATGTCGTCGAGCAGCTCTTCCTGCTCGGCGATCGACATCACGATGTTCTTGATCGCGATGATCTCGTTGACGATGTCGCGGATTTCCTCGCGCGCAGACTCGGAGTCCAGCTTGGCGAGCTGGGCGAGGTCGATGGCCTCGATCAACGCGCCGAAGATCGTCGCCTTGACCTCGTAGTAATTGTCCGAGCGGCGGGTCTCCATGGCCGGCGCAGGCTTCGCCGGAGCGAGAGGCGGCGAGGCCATGGCCGGTGGCGGCGGCGCGCGCGTCACGGCGGGCGCCGGAGCCGGGGCAGGCTCTGGCGACACGGCGCCGGGCCTCGGAGCCCGAAAGTCGGTGTCTGTTCCGCTACGCTTACCGAACACTTAACAACTCCATGCGGCGGCTATTTTCCCCGCAACTTGTCAATCAGGGGTGAAAGCAGGGACGACTTTTGCTTCTTCGTTTCGCTGCGGCCCGTCAGGCGCTGGGCGATCTGAAGGAACATCTCGATCGACTTGTGGTTGGCGGAGATCTCCGCGATCATCTGGCCGTTGTTTGCTGCCGAGCCGAAGATCTGCGGCTCGAACGGGATCGAGACCACCGGCTGGCTCTCGATCGCCTTGGCGAACTCCGCGGCGGCGATTTCGGGCCGTTTCGGGACGCCGACCTGGTTCAGGCAGTAGAGCGGCGGCCGGTCGTTGGGGCGCGAGGCCTTCAGCAGATCGACCAGGTTCTTGGTATTGCGCAGGTTGGCGAGGTCAGGCGCCGCCACGATCAGGATGTCGTCCGCTCCGATCAAGGCGCGCTTGGTCCAGCCCGACCATTGGTGCGGGACGTCGAGCACGATGCAGGGCATGGTGGAGCGCAGCGTGTCGAACACGGCATCGAAGGCGTCGGTGCCGAAATCATAGACCCGGTCGAGCGTCGCCGGCGCCGCCAGCAGACTGAGGTGGTCGGTGCATTTCGACAGCAGACGGTCGATGAAGGCCGTATCGACACGGTCGGGCGAGAACACGGCGTCGGCAATGCCTTGCGGCGGGTCCTGGTTGTAGTCGAGCCCGGCGGTGCCGAAGGCGAGGTCGAGATCGGCGACGACCGCGTCCATTGCCAGGTCGCGCGCGATCGCCCAGGCGACGTTGTGGGAGATGGTGGAAGCGCCGACGCCGCCCTTCGCGCCGACAACGGCGATGATGCGGCCGACCGCCTTGGCTTCCGGCGCCGAAAACAGGTTGCAGATCGAGCGCACGACGTCGATCGCGCCGACCGGCGCGAGCACGTAATCGCTGACACCGCGGCGTACCAGTTCGCGGTAGAGCATGACGTCGTTGATGCGGCCGATCACGACGACGCGGGTGCCGGCATCGCAGACGGTGGCGAGCTGGTCGAGCCCGCCCAGAAGGTCGTTGCGGCCGTCGCTCTCGAGCACGATCACGTTCGGCGTGGGGGCGGAGCGGTAGGCTTCGATCGCGGCGGCCATGCCGCCCATCTGGATCTTCAGATGAGCCTTGCCGAGACGGCGATCCTCGCCGGCCGACTGCACCGCGGCAGCGGTCTCTACGGTCTCGCAGAAGGCCTGGACCGAAACGCGCGGGGCAGGCGCAATGTGCTCCTCGACCGGCGGGAGAGATGCTTCCGGCTGTTCTTCTTGAGTCTGGCGAGCGTAGCTGATCATCTGCCGGTGTCGCTGAGTTTGGCCTTCTCGGCATCAGGATAAGAAACCGCCGTCGGATTTCCCTTGCGATACTTCTCGAAGGCGGCGGTGCGCCGCGGCGTGTAGGACGGCGTTTCAGGACGCGGCTGCTCGAGGTCCGACGGGTTGTCGACCATTGCCGCGAGGTTGCGCTGATAGGCGCAGCCGTAATTGTAATAGTCCTTGTTCTCGAACCAGCTCTTGTTCTTCATCGAGGGACCAATGTCCTCCGGCCACAGGCCGCAGGGACCCGCGACCGCGGCAATCCTGGAATAGGTGAGCCGGATCGGGGGCAGGAAGCGCTTGTCTTCCGGCTGGTAGGGGTGGACGGTGACGCCGCGCGGCGGAACGCCCGCCGCCGCCAGCATCGCCTGGATCTCACGCATCGAGTCCGCGACCGGACGTGCGTTGGGTGTGCCGGACGGCACGTCGATGCGAATGGCGCCGGTGCCTTCGTGCACCCAGGTCGACGCCAGGCCCATCACGTCGGCGCGCTGGGCGGCCGTCAACCCGCCGCGGGCGTGGCCGACGAAGACGACGATCGAGCGGTTCTGTTCCGCGATCGCGATCGGATGACGCTGCTTGTAGTCGTCCGGAATGGAGGCGGTGACCGCTTCGTCGTGCTGGCAGCCGCCGAGCGCAAGCGCGATGCCGACGAGCGCGCCGCCAAAGCCTATGGCGCGTTTGCGAATCTGGGGTGGTCTTGTGATCATCGTGAAGTCCCCGTTCCGCCTCAGTCGGTGATGAAGCCGTAGGTGCCGCGGTAGTTCTTCGCGGGCTCGGTCCGGCCTGGTACGCCGTAGATGCGGTTAATGTTGCCGAGCAGCTCGGCCTGCGGATCGGCGGGCGCGGAGAAGCCGTCATCCGGCCGCGACAGGTCTTTTTGCGCCACGGCGCGAACGATATAGGGCGTCACGATCACGACCAGCTCGGTCGCGTTGTTGACGAAGTCGCGGCTGCGGAACAGCGTGCCGAGGATCGGGAGCTGCATCAGGCCCGGCAGTCCACTGACTGCCTGCTTGGTCTGCTGCTGGATCAGGCCGGCCATCGCCATCGCGCCGCCGGAGGGAATTTCCAGCGAGGTCTCTGCGCGGCGGGTCTTGATCGAGGGAACCGTCAGCGAGTTCACCGAGTTCGAGGTCACGGCCTGGGAGAGCGTGACGGAGTTTTCATTTGATAGCTCCGAGACCTCGGTCATCACCCGCATGCTGATCTTGCCCTCGCTCAGAACCACGGGGGTGAAGTTGAGCGAGATGCCGAACTTCTTGAAGCTGATCTGGGTGGTACAGACATGGGTGGTGGGGTCGCACGCATAGCCCGCCGGCACCGGGAATTCACCGCCGGCGATGAACGTTGCCGATTCACCGGAGATCGCGGTCAGGTTCGGTTCGGCCAGCGTGCGGATCACGCCCGCGGATTCCATCGCGCGCAGGGTGGCCTGCACCGACGGGGTCGCGCCGAACTTCGTCGTCAAGTTGTTGCCGTCGACGAGGTTGCGGCCGAGAGCCGTGAACGGGTTGGAGTTGGTGAAGCTCACCACCGAGGTGCCGTAGTTGAGGTTAGCGGACAGGTCGATGCCGAGCTGCTTGATGATGCTGCGCTGGACTTCCGCCACCGTCACCTTCAGCATGACCTGGTCGCGGCCGCGGACCACGATCGAGTTCACCACCTTGTCGGGGCCGCCGGCGAGGCGCGCGGCGAGATCGTTGGCCTGCTGGGCTTCGATCGGGTTCGCTGCCGTGCCCGACAGGACGACGCCGTCGCCGAGTCCGTCGATCTGGATGTCGGAGTTGGGCAAGATCTGCTTCAGCGCGGCCCGCACGCCGTTGAGGTCGCGCTTGACCGCGATGTCATAGGCCGCAATCTGCTGGCCGGCGGAATCGAAGAACACGATGTTGGTCTGGCCGACTGCGGCGCCGATGATGTAGGCGCGCTGCGCCGAGCGGACCACCGCGTTGGCGATCTTGGGATCGGCGACCAGCACGTCCTTGATGTCGCGCGGCAGGTCGATCACGATGGACTTGCCGACGCCGAGCGAGAGGAAGCGCGCGTTCATCTGACCGTCGGCCGCGACCGGCGCCACGGGACGGTAGTCGGCGGCAAACACGGGAGTGAGCATCGGGTCGAGTACAAGCGCCAGGGCGGCCGAAAACGACAGGGCGCGAACCGCTGAGGTTCGCATCGTCGCCCAATCTGCCCTGCATTTCATATCGACTGTCCTCATCGTGCTTTCGCCGTCTGGCTAGGAATGCCGTAGCGAATGATCGAAACGCCCTCGCGCTTCTGCGAGGAGTCATCGAGCGTGATCTCGCTCATCTTGACGTCGACAATGCTGCGCAGCGCCAGCGACAGCGTGCCGCTCTGGCGTGCGGCGGAGAGCGTCGCAGTCTGGGTGGGATTGAGCTCGAGGGTGACGGTCTTGCCGACCACCGCGTTCTGGCCGTCCTTCTCCTTCGGAGCCTGGTCGATCGCCAGCACGCGGACATTGGCGAGGATGATCTCGGACGTGACGATGTCCGGGGCGCCGCTGCTCTGGTCGGGATTCTTGAGGCGGCGGGTCAGAAGGACGTCGACGCGATCGTTCGGCAGGATGAAGCCGCCTGCGCCGGTTTCCGGCGAGATCTCGGTCGAAATCGCGCGCATGCCGGTGGGCAGGATTGCCGCCATGAAGCCGGAGCCCTCGGCCTTGACCAGCTTCTGGTCGCGCATCGGCTCACCCTGAATGAAAGGGGCGCGCGCGATCGAACCGGTGACCTGGGTCACGCCGTCGGGGCGTTCGTTGCGGCGGATGAAGGTGGCGCTTGCGGTCGCGGTCGGCCAAGTCTGCCATTGCACGTCTTCCGGCTTGACGGTCTGGCCGAGGCCGATGTCGTTCTTGGCTACCAGCACGTCGACGGTGGGAAGCTGCGCGACCGGAGCCGGGGGCGGCGCAGAACGGTCCGAGCCGCTCGCCAGATACGCGGCGACGCCGCCGGCGCAGATGGCGACCGCCAGGACGACAATGCGTGCCCTATTCATACGCTTCACTTTCCAACGAGACGCCGCGACGCTGCCGCCGCCGTAATCGGCAGTTGACCAGCTATTCGTCAAAGCATGGTTAATGAGGCGTATCTAAATCGGCTTAACGCCGGGTTTACCCGGTGTGTTCAGCGCAGCGCGAGGTGAGCGAGGTCGATCGCCTTCACCCATTCGGTCTCCGGGTAGACCATCAGCGCGCTCAGTGCGAGCGCGATGCCATAGGGAATGCCGCTCTCCTTGGCGTGCAGCCGTGCGAGCCAGGCCTGGCCCGCAAGCCCGTAGGGCAGCGGCCATTGCCGGAATTGGAGCAGCAGCAGCGTCAGCGCCCCGCCGAACAGCGAGGCGTAGAGCAGGAAGTTCATCAGTTGCGCGAAACCGAACCAGAGCGCGACGGAGGCCGCGACCTTGGCATCGCCGCCGCCGACCCAGCCCATCGCAAAGCAGGCGAAGGCAACGACCAGGACAAGCGCGCCGGCTCCGACATGACTCAGCATCTCATAGGGTGCCATGCCGCCAGCGAGGGCGAGCACGAAGAAGCCCGCGACCAGCGCCATCGACACGCGGTTCGAGATGGTCATCGTGAAGAGATCGCTCGCGGCGGCGAACGCCATCAGGGCCGGGAAGAGCAGAAGGCGCGCAAGGTCGAGGATCATGGGCTGCGTCTTGAGGCCTGGTTTATCGCGGGATCTGGCGTCGCCGCACGCTAGCCGGCAGTGCTAAACAAACCGACAACGGCGGCAGCCGGCTTGGTGGAAACCGACGCGGACAGGCTCACCACAGGCTGGCAATGCGCGCGGCGAGCGCGACCGTTGCCAGCAGCAGTGCCAGGCAGACCCAGTAAGCCGGCGATTGGGCCTGGGTCTGCTCCGCCTCGCTCGCCGCAATCGCGGCATCGGTTGTGTACTTGCGCAACGCCACTGGAACTCGCTGTACTCAAGAAAACAAACGCCCCGGAGGTCCGGGGCTATTGCGGCGTTCGTCGATCGTTTACTTCAGCGACGAGCTGATCGAACCAAACTTGGTGTTCAGCGTGCTGCCGAGGTTGTTGACGACGGTGATGATGGCCAGCGCGATGCCGGCAGCGATCAGGCCGTATTCGATGGCGGTGGCGCCGGATTCATCCTTCGCGAAACGCGCAATCAGGTTCTTCATGATGAACAAAGCTCCATCAGGGGCGTGATCGCCTCGTTCGGCGCCGCGCTTGACGCGATGACCTTGTGAACCGAGCTCTTTCGGCGGAGTTAATTCGATGGCGCAAACCCGCTTCCCGCCCGATGCCTTTTACCCAAGGTGAATTTCGACTTAAGGCGGCAGTATCGTTCGCTCCGGCTCCGGATGCATCGCAAGCGCGCCGCCGGCTTCACCGTCCCTTAAATTTCGCGGAGTAGGCGTAGGCGGACCTCCTGTCCGGAAGAGAGGCGACGATGTCGAGCCCGTCCATGCAAGTCGCCCTGATGCTCGGAGAGACCGTCGCCAAGGTGGTTCCGGTTACCTTCGTGCTCGCGCTGGTCTTCACGGTGCTCGAGTATCTCTGGGCCTGTAACCCCGGCACGCCGTGGTGGCGCAAGCGGGAGATCATCACCGACATCTGCTACTGGTTCTTCGTTCCGGTGTTCGCCCGCGCCATGCGGATTGGGCTCCTGATCGTCGGCACCAGCCTCGTTTTCAGCATCCACGATGCCGACGACCTCATCGCTTTCTATGACAACGGCCACGGCCCGCTCGCGCAGTTGCCGCTCTGGGTTCAGGCGATGCTGTTCCTGGTCCTGAGCGATTTCATGCTGTACTGGCTGCACCGGCTATTCCATGGCGGCGAGTTCTGGAAGTACCACGCGATCCATCATTCCTCGGAGGAGCTGAGCTGGATTTCGGCGGCCCGCTTCCATCCCGTCAATCTCGTGCTCGGCACGATCGGCGTCGACGTCGTGCTGCTGATGGCCGGCATTTCCCCGAACGTCATGATCTGGGTCGCCCCGTTCACGACATTCCATTCGGCCTTCGTGCACGCCAACCTGAACTGGACCTTCGGACCGTTCAGATATTTGCTGGCGACACCGGTGTTCCACCGCTGGCACCACACCCCGCTCGAAGAGGGCGGCGACACCAATTTTGCCGGGACGTTCCCGGTCTGGGACGTGCTGTTCGGCACCTTCCGCATGCCGGAGGGGAAGCTGCCGCAGGACTACGGCAAGGACGAAGCGACCATGCCGAAGGAGATCGCGGGCCAGCTTGCCTATCCATTCCGCCGCTAGGACCGGAGGCAGGGCCGCAAAGCGCAAGTCCGTTCAAACAATAGTCGGCGAATTTGCGGAACGTTCACGAATTGAGGGCAGGTTAGACGGGTCGGGCACCGGCTCCGCCGTATCGAATCGCTTCTGCCGGTTTGTGACGTCCCGGGGGTAAGAGTATGCGTAAAGAATTGCTGCGCCGTCATGCGCGCATCTGTCTTCTGGTTGCGGCCGCGGTGCTGGCATCGCCGGCTGCCGGCCTTGCCGAGTCCACCGTCGATACCATCGCCGTCAATGTCGACCAGGCCAAGCTGGTACGGCTGCCAGGCAAGGTCGCGACCATCGTGGTCGGCAATCCCCTGATCGCCGATGTCACGCTTCAGCCCGGCGGCATGATCGTCGTGACCGGCAAGGGCTATGGCGCCACCAATTTCATCGCGCTCGACCGGGGCGGTGAAATCCTGGTCGACCGCCAGATCCAGGTCGAAGGTCCGAGCGACAGGCTCGTCACCGTCTATCGCGGGATCGAGCGCGAGTCCTACAGCTGCGTGCCGCTTTGCCAGCGTCGCGTGACGCTCGGCGACAGCGACAAATACTTCAGCACCACGATGAACCAGGCCAGTTCGTTGAACAGCAATGCCAGCGGCAGCGCCGGCACGGACGCCAAGACCAACTAGCAAGACCGATTGGCAGGTGTGCCCGGGCAGGATCTGCGTGGTCCGCCCGCGCACGCACGCATGCGCGAAGGACGTCCGCTCTCCACGCGCCGTGGGTCGTTCGTGGTTTACGCACCCTTAACGGTGCGGGCCGCCGGGTGCTGATCGCCTGAAACACTTAAACAATCAGTTTCCACTATTGAACGGGGCAGATGATCGCCGCTGCCAGGGAATTCGACGCGATGCCATCGCCTAAGAGGTTCACGCTCCGGACCGCGCTGCGCCGGTTTCGCCGCAACGGCCGCGGCTCCGCAGCTGTCGAGTTCGCGCTGGTCGCGCCGATGTTCTTCGCGCTGTTGTTCGCCATCATCGAGACGGCGCTGATGTTCTTCGCGAGCCAGGTGCTCGAGACCATCACCCAGAGTTCGGCGCGCGTGGTCCTGACCGGCCAGGCCCAGTCCGGCTCGGTGGCGGCCTGCGCGGTGTCAGGTGTGGGCACGCCCTGCACGCAGGGGACGTTCAAGGCCTATGTCTGCAGCCAGATCCCGGCGCTGTTCGATTGCAACAGCCTTTACGTCGACGTCCAGAGCTATTCCAATTCCTTTGCGTCGGTGACCCTGTCCAGCCACATCGACGCGAGCAACAACTTCGTCGCCACCGGCATGCAGTACAATCCCGGCAGCGCCGGCCAGGTCGTCGTGGTGCGGATGTACTATCAGTGGCCGCTCTTCGTCACCGGCCTCGGCTACAACATCGCCAATCTCAACGGCAACAAGCGTCTGCTTGTCGCGACGGCTGCATTCCAGAACGAGCCCTACTAGCACTGTTGGATCCGAGCAGAACAAATGCTGATGATCGTGAAAATCCTACGCGCCGGCCGGACCTCTGCACGCGATTTCCTCGCCGACAGCAGGGCGCTCGCTGCCACGGAATTCGCGATGATCGTGCCGCTGATGCTCGTGATGTTCTTCGGCACCATCGAAGTCTCGACCGCGGTGGCGATCGATCGCAAGGTCACGCTGATTGCGCGAACGCTGTCCGACCTGACGTCGCAATCCTCGGGAGCGGTGACCGATCCGAGTCTGCAGAACACGTTCACGGCGAGCATCTCGATCGTCACGCCTTACGATGCGAGCAACACGGTAGGCACGATCTCCCAAATCGCAATCGATGCGAATAGCATCGCGACGGTCCAGTGGAGCAGGTCTGCCACCGTTGCGAGCTCTTCCGCGACGCAGGCGACCCTCACGACATCGCTTCGCAAGCCAGGCGACAAGATCACCTCGTCGATCCCCTCGGCGCTTCTGGTGCCGTCGACCTATCTGATACTGAGCGAGGTCAGCTATACCTATAAGCCCACGCTCTACTACGTATTGAAGTCGGACTTGGTGCTGAGCGACGTCTCCTATACACGGCCGCGCCAGGTCAGCTGTATTGCCTACACCCCCGTATCGCAGACATGCTGAACTGACTTGGTCCACCGCCGCGTCGATGGCTGAAGTCATCGATCTCAGGACACCAGACAGAAAAAAAGGCCGCGCTTAGCGCACGGCCTTTTCCTTTGGTCGTTTAGCTTGGTCGCTCGAGCCGATCCGGGCCAAGCCCGGCAGGCTCAGCCGGCGCTGCGGAGGTTGTCCGCTGCCGACTTGCCGGAACGGCGGTCGGCGACGATCTCGTAGGAGATCTTCTGGCCTTCGCGCAGCGTGCCGAGGCCGGCGCGCTCAACGGCGCTGATGTGAACGAAGACGTCCTGGCCGCCATCGTCGGGCTGGATGAAGCCAAAGCCCTTGGTCGCGTTAAACCACTTCACGGTTCCCATGCTCACGGGGGTAGTCCTTCTCAGATACGTAGTGTCGAAGCCCACTTTCGCGGGCGGTTAGATCGAATTTCTGGAAGGGTCGTCAGCGTGTCTGAACCGGCTGTACCGGTGGATGCTAATATCGTCCGGCCGAAAATCGATTAGTGCATTTTATTGGAAATAGGGACTCAAAACAATCCTGACGTGCACGAAATTTTGATCCGCCGTGGTGTCCACGGCGGACCAGCATACAGGTCGGAATTTCAATGCCGCGCTTGATCCAGATCAACGGCGGCGGAATTGGCCACCGCGCTGTCCGGGTCGCGGAGGTCCGCCGGCCGTCGCAGGACGTTCGTCCTTGTGGCGGAAAATCAGCCGTCCCTTCTCCAAATCATAGGGCGACATTTCCACCGTCACGCGGTCTCCCGCCAGCGTCTTGATGCGGTTCTTCTTCATCTTGCCGGCGGTGTAGGCGACGATCTCGTGTCCGGCATCGAGCTGAACGCGGTAGCGTGCGTCGGGGAGGATTTCGGTGACCAGTCCTTCGAACTGGATCAGCTCTTCCTTAGCCATGAATTTCTCCAGGTCGTGGACGGCTAGTGCGAATAGGGTTTGCGGTTCGATTGGCCGTTCGGCCGACTCTCACGGCGCAAAAAGGCCACGCCTTGTATCCCATCAGACGTGCCAGCGCCATGCGCGGAACGCTGTTCCGGGCGATCGGCCGGCGGAGAATGCATCTTACCACCGGAGCGGCGGCGGCGAGAGGCCTTCTGGCCGTTGCCGGGCCTTCCGTCAACATGCCTGGCCTCGCCATGCCGTCCTTCACCGGACCGCCCGTCGCCCTGCTTGCCGGCGCTATGGTGGCGTCCGTCGCTATGCCTGTCGTCGGGACGCCGTCCATCACCGTGCCGCGCGCCTTGCGGACGCTGGCCCTGGCGGCCCGGCCGGCCCTGCCGCTGCTGCGGCGGGGGAGGGCCGGCATCACGACGGCCGGCGTCGGTGCGGAGGTCCTCCCGCGGCAGGGCCACGCGGATCAGCCGCTCGATGTCGCGGAGATAGCTGAGCTCCTCGCCGCCGGCGACCAGCGAAATCGCGGTGCCGTCGGCGCCGGCGCGCGCGGTGCGGCCGATGCGGTGCACATAGGTCTCGGGCACGTTGGGCAGGTCGAAATTGATGACATGGCTGATGCCGTCGACGTCGATGCCGCGGGCGGCGATGTCGGTGGCGACCAGGGTGCGGATCTCGCCGGAGCGGAACTGGGCGAGCGTGCGCTCGCGATGGTTCTGCGACTTGTTGCCGTGGATGGCGTTGGCGGCGATGCCGGCCTTGGCCAGCGTCTTCACGACCTTGTCGGCGCCGTGCTTGGTGCGGGTGAAGACCAGCGCACGGTTGATCGGCTCGTCCTGCAGCAGCTTGGTCAGGAAGGCGGGCTTGGCCGAGAAGTCGACCTGCAGGATGCGCTGGTTGATGCGCTCGGCGGTCGAGGAGACCGGGGTGACCGCGACGCGGGCGGGATCGCGCAGCATGGCGTCGGCGAGTTCGGCGATGTCCTTCGGCATGGTGGCCGAGAAGAACAGCGTCTGCCGCTTGATCGGCAGCTTGGCGACGATTTTGCGGATGTCGTTGATGAAGCCCATGTCGAGCATGCGGTCGGCCTCGTCGAGCACGAGGAATTCGACGCTTCCAAGCTTAAGTCCGTTGCTCTGCACGAGGTCGAGCAGCCGGCCGGGCGTGGCGACCAGCACCTCGACGCCCTGCATCAGCGAGCGGACCTGGCGGCCCATCGGAACGCCGCCGATGGCGAGCGTCGAGGACAGGCGGATGTGGCGGCCATAGGCGTTGAAGCTGTCGAGGATCTGTCCGGACAGCTCGCGGGTGGGCGACAGTACCAGGACGCGGGTGGTCTTGGGCTGCGGTTTGATGCGGTGCTCGAGCAGGCGGTGCAGGATCGGCAGCGCGAAGGATGCGGTCTTGCCGGTGCCGGTCTGGGCGATGCCGACGACGTCGCGGCCGGTCAACGCCAGCGGAATGGTCTGGGCCTGGATGGGGGTGGGGGTGACGTAGTTCTCTTCACGAAGAGCGCGCGCGATGGGTTCGGCGAGGCCGAAGTCCTGAAACGAAGTCAAAAGATGGGTTCTTTCCATGTCAAAAGCGTGCGCCCGACGCAGTCCGTGGGGTGCGCGCAAAAGGGTGTCGACAAGACACCTGCGTGTTTGGGGTGTCGGATGGCTTGGTGAGATGGGGCAAGCCAGAGGCCCGAAAGGGCTTAAGAACACGCGGCTCGCTACGACCCCTTGATTCGCAAGAGGTCTCGCTTGGTCATATGGAACATTGAGGGGGCGCTTTCAAGGCAAGCCCGCCTCAAACAGCGATTGCGGTGCAGAAATAGTTATGCCGGAAATTTAGACAGAAGCGCAAGTTTGCTCAAAAAATAATCTGCTTGCCGCATTAGCATACATTTTGCTCGCTCAAATTTTGGGCAGTTGGACCGCGATCGAATCTAGATTGCGGTAAAATTATCTATTCTGACCAATAGGTTGGCACGTGCCCAGCCCATGGCATGGTTCTTGCGATTCCATTAATCGCAGGCGGCCGTGGGGGCCGTTTCGCAGCGTTTTTCACGTCTGCGTCAGGGAGATGATACACTCATGCCTACCAAATCCATTCACGATATAGCGGCGTCATTTAGCCGCCGCGGCGTGCTCGCCGCGACCGCCGGACTGATGCTCGGTTTGGCTTCCATTTCCGGTGCGAAGGCTGCGGACGACACCATCAAGGTCGGCGTCCTTCATTCTCTCTCGGGTACCATGGCCATCAGCGAAACCACGCTGAAGGACACTATCCTCTTCCTGATCGACGAGCAGAACAAGAAGGGCGGTGTGCTCGGCAAGAAGCTCGAAGCCGTCGTCGTCGATCCCGCCTCGAACTGGCCGCTGTTCGCGGAAAAGGCGCGCGAGCTGATCACCAAGGACAAGGTCGCGGTCGTGTTTGGCTGCTGGACCTCGGTGTCGCGCAAGTCGGTGCTCCCGGTGTTCAAGGAGCTGAACAACATTCTTTTCTACCCCGTGCAGTACGAGGGTGAGGAGAGCGAGCGCAACGTGTTCTACACGGGTGCGGCGCCGAACCAGCAGGCGATCCCGGCCGTCGACTACCTGATGAAGGAAGAGAAGGTGAAGCGCTGGGTGCTCGCGGGCACCGACTACGTCTATCCGCGCACCACCAACAAGATCCTGGAAGCCTATCTGAAGTCGAAGGGTGTCGCCCAGGAAGACATCATGATCAACTACACGCCGTTCGGTCACTCCGACTGGCAGACGATCGTGGCCGACATCAAGAAGTTCGGCTCGGCCGGCAAGAAGACCGCGGTGGTCTCGACCATCAACGGCGACGCCAACGTTCCCTTCTACAAGGAGCTCGGCAACCAGGGCATCAAGGCGAAGGACATCCCGGTGGTCGCGTTCTCCGTGGGTGAGGAAGAACTCGCCGGCATCGACACCAAGCCGCTGGTCGGCCATCTCGCCGCCTGGAACTATTTCGAGTCGATCAAGACCAAGGATGGATCGAACGAGAAGTTCATCAAGGACTGGCAGGCCTACACCAAGAACCCGAAGCGCGTGACCAACGACCCGATGGAAGCGCACGTGATCGGCTTCAACATGTGGGTGAAGGCCGTCGAGAAGGTGAAGTCGACCGATCCGGACAAGGTGATCGACGCGCTTCCCGGCATCGAGGCGCCAAACCTGACCGGCGGCGTGTCGAAGATGCTGCCGAACCACCACATCACCAAGCCGGTGTTCATCGGCGAGATCAAGGGCAACGGCCAGTTCGACGTGGTCTGGAAGACCCCCGGACTCGTCGCCGGCGATGCCTGGTCGAAGGAGCTCGACGGCTCCAAGGACCTGATCGGCGATTGGGTCGGCAAGAAGTGCGGCAACTTCAACACCAAGACCAACAAGTGTCTCGGTTCGGGCTCCTGATCCGGATCTGACGGCTCATTGCACGATGGGAGAAGGCGGCTATTCCGCCGCCTTCTCCCCCACTTCTGCCGGGGTGTTTCACAGTGCCAACCAATTTGTCCGCCCGTTTCTGCACCTTCGTCCTCTCGTTGTTTCTGATCGCGTTCGCGCTGCCCGCCTTCGCCGGTCCGTTCGAGGATGCGGTCGCCAAATTCGCCAATGACGATTTTTCCGACACCGAAGAGGCGATCGGCGTGGTCGCGAGCAGCGGCAACGCGCTGGCGTTTCCGATCATCAGCGCGCTCCAGGACGGCCGCCTCATGGCCGATCCGGACAGCAAGAAGGTTTACGTCACCGGCGCCGACGGCAAGTCGATCGATGCCGCGACCGGCCAGCCCGTAGCCAGCGTCCCGGACAGTGCGAGTGCGGTTCGCCTCAACAACCGCCTGCGCCGCAGCGTCGACGCTGCGCTCGGCGGCCTGACACTACAGTCGCCGGATATCGGAACGCGGCTGCAGGCCGCGCAATCGGTCTTCAAGTCGCATGAAGAGACCGCGCTCGAGGCCGTCGATGGCGCGCTCGCCAAGGAAACCAACAAATCAGTCAAGGCGGCGCTGGGCGAAGCCCGCGCGGCGATCCTGTTGTTCAAGTCCGACGCCACCGAGGTCGAGAAGCTCGAGGCGGTCGCCACCCTCCGGGCACGCGGCGACCAGGAGGCGCTGGCGCTGCTCACCGGAATGGGCGACCAGCCCCCCTCTGTGACCAAGGCTGCCGCGGGCGCGATCGGCTCGATTCAGAATTCGCTCGCGGTCTGGTCCACCGTGCAGAATGCCTGGTACGGCCTCTCGCTCGGCTCGGTGCTGCTGCTCGCCGCGATCGGGCTCGCCATCACCTTCGGCGTGATGGGCGTCATCAACATGGCGCATGGCGAGATGGTGATGATCGGCGCCTACACCACCTTCGTGGTGCAGGAGGTGATCCGCACCCGCTATCCCGGCCTGTTCGACTATTCCTTACTGATTGCGGTGCCGCTCGCCTTCCTGGTCGCCGGTGTGATCGGCGTGCTGATCGAGCGTAGCATCATCCGCTTCCTCTACGGCCGTCCGCTGGAAACGCTGCTCGCGACGTGGGGTCTGTCGCTGGTGCTCCAGCAGGCGGTGCGCACCATGTTCGGTCCGACCAACCGCGAGGTCGGCAATCCTTCCTGGATGAGCGGCGCGTTCGAACTCGGTCAGATCACCATCACCTATAACCGGCTTTGGATCCTCTGCTTCACGCTGGCCGTGTTCGCGATCCTGCTTGCGATGCTGCGCTACACCGCGCTCGGTCTCGAGATGCGCGCAGTGACGCAGAACCGCCGCATGGCGGCCTCGATGGGCATTGCCACCTCGCGCGTCGACGCGCTCACGTTCGGTCTCGGCTCGGGCATCGCCGGCATCGCAGGCGTGGCGCTGTCGCAGATCGACAATGTCAGCCCCAATCTGGGCCAGAGCTACATCATCGACAGCTTCATGGTCGTGGTGTTCGGCGGCGTCGGCAATCTCTGGGGCACGCTGGTCGGCGCCTTCACGCTCGGCATCGCCAACAAGTTCCTGGAACCGGTCGCCGGCGCCGTGCTCGGCAAGATCGCCATCCTGGTTCTCATCATCCTGTTCATTCAAAAGCGGCCGCGCGGCCTGTTCGCGCTCAAGGGCCGTGCGGTGGAAGCATGAGCCCCCACATGCTGACCCGATCGCTGGACCGCGGCGCCACGATCTTCCTCACCGTCGTCGCGGCCTGCGGCATCCTGATCCCGCTCTCGAACCTGCTGCTGCCCGCGGGGTCGTTCCTGCAGGTGCCGACCTATCTCGTCGCGCTGTGGGGCAAGTATGTCTGCTACGCGATCCTCGCGCTCGCGATCGACCTGATCTGGGGTTATTGCGGCATCCTTTCGCTCGGCCACGGTGCGTTCTTCGCGCTCGGCGGCTACGCGATGGGCATGTATCTGATGCGGCAGATCGGCACCCGCGGCGTCTACGGCAACCCGATCCTGCCCGACTTCATGGTGTTCCTGAACTGGCAGAAGCTGCCCTGGTACTGGTACGGCTTCGACATGTTCTGGTTCGCGGCGCTGATGGTGCTGTTCGTGCCCGGCCTGCTCGCCTTCTGCTTCGGCTGGCTCGCTTTCCGCTCCCGCGTCACCGGCGTGTATCTGTCGATCATCACGCAGGCGATGACCTATGCGCTGCTGCTCGCCTTCTTCCGCAATGATTTCGGTTTCGGCGGCAACAACGGCCTGACCGACTTCAAGGACATCCTGGGCTTCAACGTTCAGGCCGAAGGCACCCGCGCGGCGCTGTTCGCGTTGAGCTGCCTGGCGCTGATCGTCGGCTTCCTGATCTGCCGGTCCATCGTCTCGTCAAAGCTCGGCAAGGTGCTGATCGCGATCCGCGATGCGGAATCGCGCACGCGCTTCCTCGGCTACCGCGTCGAATCCTACAAGCTGTTCGTGTTCACGGTCTCGGCCTGCATGGCCGGCGTTGCCGGCGCGCTCTATGTGCCGCAGGTCGGGATCATCAATCCCAGTGAATTCGCGCCGGGTAATTCGATCGAGGCGGTGATCTGGGTCGCGGTCGGTGGCCGCGGCACGTTGGTGGGCGCGGCGCTCGGTGCCGTCGTCGTCAACTACGCAAAGACGTTCTTCACTTCGGGTGTGCTCGCGCCCTACTGGCTGTTCATGCTGGGCGCGCTGTTCATCCTGGTGACGCTGCTGCTGCCGAAGGGCATCGTCGGCACCTTCAACGCCTGGTGGGAATCGTCGAAGGAAAAAAGCACCGCGGCGGCCATCGCGAGCGCGGCGGTCGAAGACGGCGTGACCGAACCGAAGATGGCGGAGTAGGCGTAATGAACGTCATGGACACCCGCGCGACTTCTGCGATGCTCTATCTCGACGGCGTGCACGTCTCCTTCGACGGCTTCCACGCCATCAACAATCTGTCGCTGACGCTCGCGCCCGGCGAGATGCGCGCGATCATCGGCCCGAACGGCGCCGGCAAGACCACGATGATGGACATCATCACCGGCAAGACCAAGCCGGACGAAGGCACGGTGCTGTTCGACGGCGTCACCGACCTGACGCGCCTGGATGAGACCCGCATCGCCGAGCTGGGCATTGGCCGCAAATTCCAGAAGCCGACGGTGTTCGAGAGCCAGACCGTGCAGGACAACGTCCTGCTGGCGCTCAATGTCGATCATAGCGTCAAGGGCACGCTGTTCTGGCGCGGCAGCAAGGTTGAGTCGGAGCGCATCGACAAGGTGCTGGAAACGATTCGTCTCACCGAGGCGCGCAATCGGTTGGCGGGCAGCCTCAGCCACGGCCAGAAGCAGTGGCTTGAGATCGGCATGCTGCTCGCGCAGGATCCGAAGCTCTTGCTGGTCGACGAGCCCGTCGCCGGCATGACCGACGTCGAGACGCACCTCACCGCCGAACTGCTCAAGGAGATCAACAAGACCCACACCGTGATGGTGGTCGAGCACGACATGACCTTCGTGCGCGAGCTCGGCGTCAAGGTCACCTGCCTGCACGAAGGCACCGTGCTGGCGGAAGGCACAATCGACCAGGTCTCGTCCAACGAGCGGGTCATCGAAGTCTATCTGGGACGCTGAGCGATGCTTGAGGTCAAGGATATCAACCTGTTCTACGGCGCGGCGCAGGCGCTGCGCGGCGTTTCCATCTCGGCCGAGCCGGGCAAGGTGACTTGCGTGCTCGGTCGCAACGGTGTCGGCAAGACTTCGCTCCTGCGCGCCATGGTCGGCCAGTATCCGATCTCGTCGGGCGCAATCGTGCTCGACGGCAACGACATCACGGGCCTGAAGCCCTATGAGCGGGCTCGCAAGGGCATCGGCTTCGTGCCGCAGGGCCGCGAGATATTTCCGCTGTTGACCGTCGAAGAGAATCTGAAGACGGGCTTCGGCCCGCTCAAGCGCGAGGACAAGCACATTCCGGACGACGTGTTCTCGCTGTTTCCGGTGCTGCAATCCATGCTCGGCCGGCGCGGCGGCGATCTTTCCGGCGGCCAGCAGCAGCAGCTCGCAATCGGGCGTGCGCTGGTGATGCGACCGAAGCTGCTGCTTCTCGACGAGCCGACCGAAGGTATCCAGCCCTCGATCATCAAGGACATCGGCCGCGCCATCTCGTATTTGCGCAACCTCGGCAATATCGCCATCGTGCTGGTCGAACAATATCTCGACTTTGCCTGCGAACTCGGCGACAGTTTCGCCGTGATGGATCGAGGTGCGGTGAAATTCGCCTGCGACCGCTCCAATCTCGACGCGAGCGAAATCAGCCGCCAGATGGCGCTGTAAGCCAAGAAATCGTAAGCCAGGAAATCTTGCCGCGACCGGCTGGGGAGGCGGATGCGCAGCGAACTGTCAGTCACTTCCACCGTATTCGAGGCCAACCGCGCCCGCGGTGCGGTTCGGTTCGACGTGCATGCGCGCGACGGCGTGACCCGGCGCGGCGTCTTGCATGAATCCGGCTCGCTTCGCGTGCGCTTTCCCTCACCGGAAGGTCAAGGTCTGTCCGGCGTGTTCGTCAACACGGCCGGTGGGGTCGCCGGCGGCGATCGCTTCGACATCGAGATCGCGGCGGCCGACGCCGCACGCCTGACGCTGACGACGGCGGCGGCCGAGAAGATCTACCGTGCGCCTGGACCGGCGGCGCAGCTCAACATCGCGCTGAAGGTCGGCGCCGGGGCGCGTCTATCCTGGCTCCCGCAGGAGACCATCCTGTTCGACCGGGCTCGCGTGCAACGCTGCTTCGACATCGCGCTCGATGAAGCGGCCTCGCTCCTGCTCTGCGAGATCGTCGTGTTCGGCCGCACCGCCATGGGCGAGCGGATGGAGCAGGGTGAGTTCGTCGACCGCTGGCGGCTCTCCCGCGGCGGCAAGCTGGTCTTCGCAGAAACCGTCAGGCTCGATGGCAACATCGGCGCGAAACTTGCGCGATCGGCGGTCGCGAAGGGCGGCGCGGCGATCGGCACGGCGCTGATCGTTCCCGGCGACGAGGCCCTGGTCGAGCGCATCCGAGAGGCGTCGGAATCATTCTCCGGCGAGGTCGGGATATCTGCCTGGAACGGCTTTGCAATGGCGCGGTTCTGTGCCCAAGATGCGGCGCACTTGCGCGCCGACATGATGGCTGTGCTGGCGCGCACCGGTGCGGTTTTGCCGCGGCTCTGGCTGAATTGATAACTGGCTGAATTGATGCGTTGAACGGAAGAGATTTCGCATGAACCTGTCTCCCCGCGAAAAGGACAAGCTCCTGATCTCGATGGCGGCCATCGTGGCCCGCCGCCGGCTGGATCGCGGCGTCAAGCTCAATCATCCCGAGGCGGTCGCGATCATCTCCGACTTCATCCTCGAGGGCGCGCGCGATGGCCGCACCGTCGCCGAGCTGATGCAATCCGGCGCGCAGGTGCTCACCCGCGACCAGGTAATGCCCGGCATCCCCGAGATGATCCACGACATCCAGGTCGAGGCGACCTTTCCGGATGGGACGAAGCTCGTCACCGTGCATGAACCGATCAGGTAGGAGAGCGACATGATCCCCGGCGAACTCTTCATTCAGGACGGCGAGATCGAGCTCAATGCCGGCCGCAAGACCGTGACGCTGACGGTCGCCAACACTGGTGACCGTCCGATCCAGGTCGGCTCGCACTACCATTTCTTCGAGACCAACCCCGCGCTGACGTTCGACCGCAAGAAGGCCCGCGGCATGCGCCTCGACATCGCCGCCGGCACCGCCGTTCGCTTCGAGCCCGGCCAGACCCGCGACGTCCAGCTCGTCGCCATGGCCGGCAAGAAGACCATCTACGGCTTTCGCGGCGACGTGATGGGGAAGCTGTGAGCATAATGGGAACGAGCGCGGCCTGGCACGGTTGAGGCGAAAACGAAGGTATTTGCCATGCTGTCCGCTATCCGCCTCATCTCCGAAGCTGCTGATCTTGCCGCGCGCCGGCACAACGGCATGGCGCGCAAGGGGCGGGGGAACGAGCCTTACATCAACCATCTTGCCGAGGTCGCGAACCTGCTTGCGGCAGCGACGGATGGTGCGGATGCCGAGCTCGTCGCAGCCGGCTGGCTGCACGATACGATCGAAGACACCGACACCACGCGCGAGGAGCTCGCGCAGAAAATGTCCCAACGTGTCGCCTCCCTCGTCGTCGAGTGCACCGACGATATGAGTCTGCCGAAGGCCGAACGGCGGCGGCGGCAGGTGCTCGATGCGCCGAAAAAGTCAGCCGCGGCCAAGCTGATCAAGATCGCCGACAAGATCAGCAACATCGGCGCGCGCATTCATTCCGACCCCACCGCCGAGGAGCGCGACGATCTGGTCGACTACACCGGCTGGTCGGAGCAGGTGGTCGCGGGTTGCCGCGGCGGCAATCCATGGCTCGATCAGACATTCGACGAAGCGGTGCAACGAGCGAGGGCCTCGCTTTGAGCCCTCACACAACATTCAAACGCAAACGGGGCTTGTGATGTCCGTCAAGATGAAGCGTTCTGTCTATGCCGACATGTTCGGGCCGACCACCGGGGACAAGGTCAGGCTCGCCGACACCGATCTCATCATCGAGGTCGAGAAGGATTTCACTACCTACGGCGAGGAAGTGAAGTTCGGCGGCGGCAAGGTGATCCGCGACGGCATGGGTCAGTCGCAGGTCACCAATAAACAGGGCGCGGCCGACACCGTCATCACCAATGCACTCATCGTCGATCACTGGGGCATCGTGAAGGCGGACGTCGCCATCAAGGACGGCGTGATTTCGGCGATCGGCAAGGCCGGCAATCCCGACATTCAGCCCGGCGTCACCATTGTCATCGGCCCCGGCACGGACGTGATCGCGGGTGAGGGCAAGATCCTCACCGCCGGCGGCTTCGACAGCCACATCCATTTCATCTGCCCGCAGCAGATCGAGCACGCGCTGATGAGCGGCGTCACCTCGATGCTAGGCGGCGGCACCGGCCCTTCGCACGGGACGTTTGCGACCACCTGTACGCCCGGCCCCTGGCACATCGCGCGGATGATCCAGTCGTTCGACGCATTTCCCGTCAATCTCGGCATCTCCGGCAAGGGCAACGCCTCGCGCCCCGCAGCGCTTGTCGAGATGGTCAAGGCCGGCGCCTGTGCGCTGAAGCTGCACGAGGACTGGGGCACCACGCCGGCAGCGATCGACAACTGCCTGTCGGTTGCCGACGATCACGACATCCAGGTGATGATCCACACCGACACGCTGAACGAATCCGGCTTCGTCGAGGATACGATCAAGGCGTTCAAGGGCCGCACCATCCACGCCTTCCACACCGAGGGCGCCGGCGGCGGTCACGCCCCCGACATCATCAAGGTCGCCGGCTTGAAGAACGTGCTGCCGTCCTCGACCAACCCGACACGCCCCTTCACGCGCAATACCATCGACGAGCATCTCGACATGCTGATGGTGTGCCACCACCTCGATCCCTCGATCGCGGAAGACCTGGCGTTCGCGGAAAGCCGCATCCGCAAGGAGACCATCGCCGCCGAAGACATTCTGCACGATCTCGGCGCGCTCTCGATGATGTCCTCGGACTCCCAGGCCATGGGCCGCCTCGGCGAAGTCATCATCCGGACCTGGCAGACCGCCGACAAGATGAAGAAGCAGCGCGGGTCGCTGCCACAGGACAAGGGCAAGGATAACGACAATTTCCGCGTGAAGCGCTACATCGCAAAGTACACGATCAATCCGGCGATCGCCCATGGCGTGTCGAAGCTGATCGGCTCGGTCGAGAAGGGCAAGCTCGCCGACCTCGTGCTGTGGTCGCCGGCGTTCTTCGGCGTCAAGCCGGACTGTATCGTCAAGGGCGGCATGATCGTCGCCGCGCCCATGGGCGATCCCAACGCCTCGATCCCGACGCCGCAGCCGGTGCACTATCAGCCGATGTTCGGCGCCTTCGGCAAGGCGCGCACGGCCTCCTCCGTCGTCTTCACCTCGAAGGCTGCGGTTACCGGCGGGCTGGCGCGCAAGCTCGGCATCGACAAGAAGCTCTATGCCGTCCAGAACACCCGCGGCAAGATCTCGAAGAAGAGCATGATCCACAACGACGCCACGCCCAATATCGAGGTCGATCCGGAGACCTACGAGGTGCGGGCCGACGGCGAGCTGCTCACCTGCGCCCCCGCCGAGGTGCTGCCGATGGCGCAACGATATTTCATGTACTGAAATAGCGTCTCGACGCATGTCCCGAGAGCGTGTCCCCAGAGTATGTTCCGAGCGCATAACCGCAGGGCGGCTTTTCCGGTTTTGCGTTCGATCCAGCCTAGTCTAATGTCCCGCCCGGTATCTTGCCTCAAAAGAAAAGCCGGGAGGATTTCTCGTGATCTACGTCGTTGCCACCCTGACCATCAAGCCCGAAACTCGCGCCGAATTCATTGCAGCCGCCACCGCCTGCATCAAGGAGACGCGGAAGGAGCCCGGCAATATCGCCTATGACCTGCATGAGAGCGTCACCGATCCCGCCAAGATGGTGTTCGTCGAGCAGTGGGAAAATGCCGAGGCTCTGGTGCCGCACCGGACCATGGAACACATGAAGACGTTCGGCCGCGTCGCGGTGAAGTGCTTCACGGCGCCGCCGAAGATCGAAGTGATCACGCCCGAGAAGGTCGACGTCCGTTAAGCAAGAAGAGGGAACATCCCCATGATCTACGTCATCGCCACCACGCCCATGAAGCCGGAAAACAAGGACGACTTCATCAAGGGGCACAAGGCCTGCACCGTCGAGACGCTGAAGGAGAAGGGCTGTCTCTCCTATGATGGCCACGTCAGTGTCAACAATCCGAACCTCTATGTGGTGGTCGAGCGCTGGGAGACACGCGAGGACCTCAACGCACATGCGAGGGCGCCGCACATGAAAGTGTGGCGGGAGTATTCCGCGCAGATGAAGACGGCGCCGACCGTGATCGAGATCATCAGCGACGGCAAGGTCGAGAAGCTCTGAGGAATGACGCACATGATCCGGGCGACGCAGGTTAGGGGACAGCACCGTTTCACGGAAGCGCCGGCCGACACGGTCGTGCTCGATTTCGACGATCGGCACCGCCGTCGCATGGCCATGACGGGGACGCGGGGACTCGAATTCCTGCTCGACCTGGAAAACGCCGTTGCGCTCCGCGGCGGTGATGCGCTGGTGCTGGAGGACGGCCGGCTGGTCGAAGTGGTTGCGGCACCAGAGCCGCTGCTCGAGATCCGCGGCCGCGATCCGCATCACCTCATCCGTGTCGGCTGGCACCTCGGCAATCGTCATCTGCCGACACAGATCATGGCCAAGAGCCTGCGCATTCGCCGCGATCACGTCATCGAGGCCATGGTGAAGGGCCTTGGTGCGCGCGTAATCGAGATCGAGGCGCCGTTCGATCCCGAAGGCGGCGCCTATGACGATGCGGGGCACGCGCACGGGCACGATGAGCATGCCCATCACGATCACGGGCATCACCACGATCATGGCCACGGTCACCATGATCATCACGGCCATGAGCACCACGACCATGCCGCGCATGATCATGAGCACGATCACCACCATCACCACGACGAGCATTGCGACCATCCTGACCATCACCACGGCCACAAGCATGCTCATGACCACAAATGAGCGGGACAGCGCCGGTGACCTCGCCGAGCGCGAGGCGGCGGCGCTGTACCGGCTGATGACGTGGCTGTCGCCGGCATTTCCGGTCGGCGGCTTCTCTTATTCCAGTGGCATCGAGTGGGCGGTCGAGGCGGACGACATCACCGACACCGCGACGCTCGCTGATTGGCTCGACGCGATGCTCGGCGACGGCTCGGGCTTTTGCGATGCGACGTTCCTCGTCCACGCCTTTCGCGCCGCCGAGGCCGGCGAGGAGGCCGCCTTAAACGATATCGCCGAACTCGCCGCGGCCTTCGTGCCGTCGCGCGAGCGGCAGCTCGAGACGACATCGCAGGGGCGCGCCTTCATCGATATCGCGCGTGCCGCGTGGGATGCCGATGGGCTGGACGCCATCGTTGCGGCGTGCAGTTCGCCGCTGGTCTATCCTGTGGCGGTCGGTGTGGTTGCGGCGATGCACGGCGTGCCGCTGGCGCCGACGCTGCATGCCTTCCTGCATGCGCTGGTCTCGAACTGGATTTCTGCGGCCAGCCGGCTCATTCCGCTCGGCCAGACCGACAGCCAGCGCGTGCTGGTGAGACTGGAAGCTGCCGTCGCCGCGACTGCAAATCTTGCGCTGAATGCGACGTTGGACGATCTCGGCAGCGCGACGTTCCGCGCCGACCTCGCCAGCCTTCGGCACGAGACGCAATATACGCGGCTGTTTCGCTCGTGAGCGGTGCGGCATTGAACCAGTCGTCGTCCCAGCCTTGCCCGGGACGACGTTAAGAGAGAGCGAGCGACATGTCGAAATCTCACGGCCCCCTGCGTGTTGGTGTTGGCGGCCCCGTCGGATCGGGCAAGACCGCGTTGATGGATCTGCTCTGCAAGACCATGCGCGAGCACTACGACATCGCCGCGATCACCAACGACATCTACACCAAATGGGATGCGGAATTCCTCGTGCGCTCCGGCTCGCTGACGCCGGACCGCATCGCCGGTGTCGAGACCGGCGGCTGCCCGCACACTGCGATCCGCGAGGACGCCTCGATGAATCTGGCCGCGGTGGCGGATATGCGCGCCAAGTTTCCCGGGCTTGACCTCGTTCTGATCGAATCCGGCGGCGACAATCTCGCTGCCACTTTTTCCCCGGAGCTCGCCGACCTCACCATTTACGTCATCGACGTGGCGGCCGGCGACAAAATCCCGTCCAAGGGCGGCCCCGGCATCACCCGGTCCGACCTTCTCGTCATCAACAAGATCGATCTTGCGCCCCATGTCGGCGCCTCCCTTGAGAAGATGGATACGGACGCCAGGCGTATGCGTGGCGAGCGTCCCTTCGTCATGACCAACCTGAAGAAGAGCGAGGGGCTCGACCGCATCGTCGGTTTCATCGAGGCGAAAGGTGGCCTGAAACGGGCAGGCTGACGGGCGCGACGTCGTGGCGCAGGCGCTTTCCGCTGTTAACGCTTGGGGCAAAGCTGCGACCTGCGGAACAAATTTCGTACAAGGCAATTAACCACCTCCGGTGCCCGGAGCAAAGCCGTCCTGGTCAGACCATCGGCCGGGCGAATTAAGCTTTTCAGGCGACCCAAGTTGCGTACCGATGCCTCCTCCTCCATTATCGCCGCCACTGGAGTTCACCCTGTTTCGGCAGATGGCCGTTCGAGCGGCGTTTATATGCTCCGTGCTTATTGCCGACCTGCTGCTTTTGCCTGAGTAGTCGCGTGGTCCGGCTGGGTTTCATCATCGGCTTCATCGCTCTGCTCGGAGCTCTGCTCTCCGGGCTTGCGGCCTATCGCGTCCACGACCAGGAGCTAGCGCTGGACCGGATCGCGCTTGCGCGCGCGATCGACGTTCACGCGAGCCTCGTCCAGGACCGGCTGACCGAGCGCGAGCTGCTTGCGCGCGTCGCCTCAGGCCTGTTCCGCGCGCCGTCGGTGCTCAAGCCGAACATGCTGGAGCCGCTGCGCTCGGCCATTTATGCCTTCAAGACCGATTTCGTGGTGGCCGGGTGGATCGCCCGGCTCAAGCCGAACGAGCTTGCGGCGGCTCAGACTGTGATCGCCGGGGCCGGCTTCCCGAATCCGCAGATCCGTTCTTACGACGACAAGCCGATCGATCTTGCCAGCGTGACCCAACCGATCGACGTGCTGATGGACCTCGAGCCGCGCAGCAACGAGACCAGGGCGCTGCCTGGCCGCAGCTACGACCAGGACCAGGTTCGCAGCGCGATGTTGACGCGTGCCCGGGTTGAGAAACGCTCGGTTGCCTCCGATCCGGTTGAGCTGCTGCGCGGCGTCGGGCCGGTCGGCATCATCCTGGCCGCTCCTGTCATTCCCGAAGGGGCGACGGAGCCGGCCGGCTTCGTCACATTCTCGTACGAGCTCGCCTCGTTGATGCTGACCAACGACGACCTGTCGCTGTTTGCGGTCGCGCTGAAGGATCCGCGCAGGGAGGGCGGTGAGCTCGTCGCCAACGATCAGGGCGTGGTCTCGGCACGCATGGCGTCGGCAGACGGGCCGGTGCCGTCGGCGACGCGCACAGTGAGCTTCGGTGGTCGTGACTGGCAGCTCGGCTATTACGCGAAGACCAATTCGGCGCGGCGTGCGGAGCAGACCGCGATCATCGTTGGCGCGATCGGTTTTGCCATCACTGCCATGGTGTGCGGCCTGTTCGGCTATGTCGCCTACAACAATCTGCGGCTCAGCCGGGAAATTCAGGTGCGGATCGGCTTCGAGCGGCGGCTGACGGCGGTGATCGACGAGCTCAACCACCGGGTCAAGAACATCCTGGCGGTGATCCAGTCGATCGTGACGCGCACCTTGCGCCACGGCTCGGACATCGACGTCGCGCGCGAGCTGCTGATCGGCCGCATCCATGCCATGTCCAACGTGGTGTCGCTGCTCAGCGAGAGCCAGTGGCAGGGCGTCAAGCTGAAGGGCCTGTTCGAGGCACGCGCCATCCCGCATGCCGATCGCATCGCCGTCTCCGGTCCGGATATCGCGGTCAGTGCACGCGCCGCGCAGAGCCTGTCGCTGCTGTTCTTCGAGCTCGCCTCGCATTCGGACGAAGGATTGTCGCTGGTCGGCAAGCATCCTCACATCACCGCGAACTGGACGGTGACGGGGGAGGCGCCAGACGATGTCTTCCATTTCCGCTGGGAGGAATTCAACACCAGCGAGGCGACGCGGCGGCCCGATTCCGATTTCGGCCTGATCCTTCTCGACCGCGTCGCGCCCGAGGCGCTCGGCGGCACGGCCAAGCGCTACTTCACCGACGTTTCCTATGTCTACGAGCTGATCGCGCCGATGGAGACGGTGGTCGACATGACCGAGCGCGACCGCACGGATAAGATCTCGGCGCCCGTGAGGCCCGCGCGATAACCATCGCGCTTCCAGAGCGTCTTCGAGCGAAGTGGATTCCGGTTCGGGTAAAGCAGACGCGTCGAAACAAGGATCCGGAGCCAGTTCCGATTCCATCGGAACGGAAATGGCTCTAAAGCGCGATGAGATTGGGATGAATCGTCATCGCGCTTTAGGTTATTGTTTGAGCATGATCTTTTCGGAAAATCGCTTCACACTTTTCCGGATCATGCTTTAGCCTTTCGGTCGCAACACCAGGTCGACCAGATTGCGCGCGTAGGTCGGCGTGATCGGGGCTATGCCAAAGACGTAGCGATAGAACAGGCTGCCATATATCGCGTCGTAGAGATTTTCGGGCGGTCCCTCCGCCTGGATGCTGCCGTCCGTCTGGCCCGCGGCGATCATCTCGACCAGCGCGTCGCGGCGGAATTGTAAGTAGCGTGCGTAGAACAGCTCCGCCGAGCCGGTCTTTGAAATGCACTCGGAAATGACGGCGAGCTGGACCTTGCCGAACTCGCCCTGGAGCGCCTCGGCATAGGCTGCGGCATGACGGCGTGCGCGCGCCGCGGGCGTGCCGGAATTCGCAGGCGGCAGCGGCAGCATCTGTGCGGCATGGTGGAGGAAGGCGTCGATCAGCAGCGCTTCGCGTGACGGCCACCATTTGTAAATGGTCATCTTGGAGACGCCGGAGTGGCGCGCGACAGCGTCGATGGTGGTGGCGGCAAGGCCTGTGGCCGCCATCAGCGCATAGGCGCTTTCGAGAATGGCGTTGCTGGTCTCGATCGACCGCGGACGGCCGCGCCGGGGCGCGCTGTCAGCCTCTTCAGCCCCGCTCTTCGCCATCGTCACGTCCGATCTCCTCGCGCAGAAGCAACCCTGCTCGCATAGCGCAGCCGCAGCGCCGGGCCTAGCGAAATCGCGAGGATCTAGGCCTGCTGCCGCAAGGCGGCAGGCAGGTCCTGCCGCTTCGACCAGGAGATGTAATAGGCGACCGCGGTCATCGCCGCGAAGCCAGCCAGGCTCACCGCGATCTGCATCACCACCAGGTTCGGCCCGGTGATCAGAATGAGATGGCCGGCAAAGGACAGGAACACGGCGATGCAGAATACCGCGAGCCATTCCTCGCCGCATGTGATCACCGCCTGGAGCGGCCTCCACTTCAGTCCGGGATGGTCGGCCGGAATGAGATGGGTTGCGATGAAGGCGAGCGCGAGGAAATGGACCACGCGATGCGGCGCGAGATTTTCCTTGTCGGTCGGTGTGATGCTGTTGAGGAAGAGGTCCGGTAAATAGGCGGACAACTCCGGCGAATGGCGCATCAAGGTAACGGCCATCGCGACGACGAGATAAGCGCCCGCAAGGATCCGCAGCCACGACATGCCGTGTAGCGCGCGCCCGGAGGCGCCGGTAACGGCGAACCAGCCGCCCAGCACCATCAGCATCTGCCAGCACAGCGGATTGAAGGTCCATTCCTGGTCCGGATAAACCCGGAAATTCCAGTCGAACCAGCGCGCAGCAACGTACAGCGCGACCGATGCTGCCAGCGTCAGGTTCGGCCGTCGCAGCAGCCCCCATAGCGCGAACGGAAAGAACGCCATCAGCGGGATCATCAGCTGCAGCAGGTCGAGGTTCAGCGGCTCTTCCTGGAGCACGAGGCCACGGACCAGAATACGCAGTGGGTGCTCGAGGATGCCCGAGATGTTGTATTCGTGGATGATCTCCGGCGCCATCGATTGCGAGGCGACATAGGCGATGGTGTCGATATAGATCACGAACAGCACGACATAGGCGGCGTAAAGCCGCCAGACGCGGCGAAAGATGCGCGTCGCAGCGACCACGTAGCCGCGCTCCAGCGCCATCCTGCCGTGGATGATGGCGACACCATAACCCACCACGAATACGAAGAGATCAGCAGCGCCGCTGAAGCCGAAGTTTCTCAGCGTCAGCAGGTTCACGACGTTGTTCGGGATATGGTCGACGAAAACCGACCAGTTGGCGATGCCGAGCGTTAAATACAGCCTGGCGTCGTGATGGAATGCGGCAAGATTCGCCTTAACGGACGGTTTCATCGCGGAAAATGACTTTTGGAATCAGGGGCGTCGCTTTTAGCGGCAACCGCCTGCCCATCCGAGTAGCGTTTGCGTGAGGGGGGGCACGATTTGTCGCTGGCGGCGAAAAATTGCGCAAGGCCAGCCCTTGAATTTCCGAGAACTTACCGGGGCGCAACTTTCTTAACGCTCTCGCGTCCGTTACTCGGCAGGCTCAGCCGATGCTTCGTCGGATATGCCGGCGCGGCTCGCCATGATTCCGAGTGCGACGCCTCCGATCGCCAGGATCGGTAACAGCCGCTTGACTCCGATGGCACGCACGATCTGGAGACCCGTCGCGATCAGCACGGGGTCGGCGAGCATGCTCTGCGCCGCCGACTTCGCCGCGCGCTCGGCCGCAATCCGGGCGCGCTTCTGTACCTCCCGCTTGTAGCCCCAATAGGTGCCGGCCGCGGTGAGTGTCAGCAGGAAGAAGATGCCGGCGCCGGCGAGGCAGGCCTGCACTGGACCGTAATTTTCGAGAACCGAGATGAAGGCGGCGGCACAGAGGAAGCAAGTCGTGACGAACAGTGCGAATGCGGCGCCCGCGGCGAGGGAGGTCAGCCGGACAGTCGTGCCGGTGGATGCACTGATGCTATCGATGATGCGCTGAAACATGGCCTTGCTCCTCAAATCCCCACAAGCCAGATCGTCACAAGCCAACATCGGCGGCGCCGCAGCGCCGCCGTCTCAATATGCGCTCCGCAATCTTACCGGCGCCAGGCGATGCCGATCAGGAAGCCGATGCCGAGCGCGAGCCCGACGGTGGCGAGCGGTCGCTGCGTGATGGCGTCTTCCAGCGTTTCTTCGATCGAGCCATAGGCGTCCTGCGCCGCACCCATCATCGCGCTGCCGCGCTCCGACATGTCGTCGATCGCGGAATCCACGTTCTCGCGGGCCTGGCGATAGCCGCGGCGGGCCTGCTTGCTGGTGGAATTGGCAAAGGTGTTGAGCGCGTCAGTGATCTGATCGGTGAGGGCGGCGATATCGCTTTTCACGGCTGCTACATCCTTCTCGAGGCGTTCGCTGGTGGCTTTGTCGGTCCAGTCTCTCATCCCGGCTTCGGCATTGCTCGTCGACATCTGGGGCTCCGAATTGTTGGCGGCTGGATAGCCGGAAAACGTTTCGTCTTCGGGTAAGTTCCGCTTGCGGAAACCGGTCAGGCCTGCGGCAGCTGCGGCGAATTCTCCGGCATCAGGTGCTCCTTGAGGATCAGCCCGACGATCAGCAGCGGTGACGACAGGAACGCGCCCATCGGCCCCCACAACCAGGTCCAGAACGCCAGCGCGACGAAGACGGCGAGCGCATTCAGGGCCAGCCTGCGGCCGATGATGGTCGGCGTGACAAAGTGCCCTTCCATGAAGGTGATGCCGCCGAAGGCGAGCGCTGCCATCAGACCGCCGCCGAGGGTCGGGAAGGCGACAAGCCCCAGCACGACCAGGACGACGAACATCGCGATGGGCCCGATGATCGGGATGAAGTTGAGCGCAGCCGCGAGCGCGCCGAGCCCGGCCGGATTCGGCATGCCGGTGAGCGCGCAGACGATCCCGGTTGCGACGCCCACGCCGATATTGATGACAGTCACCGTCAAGAGGTAGTTGCCGAGATGAACCTCGATCTCGTTGAGGATCCGCAGCGTGCGGAGCCGCGCGTCGCGGTCACTGAACGTCATGATCAACGCCCGCCGCAGGTCGCGCCAGCTTGCGATGAAGAGGATCAGGGTGGCGAAGAACAGCAGGAATTCGGCGAAGGTCGGCGACAGGAATTCCAGCGTGGGCTGCACCCATTCGAATTTCGGCAGCTGGAAGCCCGGCAGCCCCTCCGAACCGCCCACCATGGTTTGCAGCTCCCGCCACAGTGCCAGCGGGCGGTCGAACACGTGCAGCTTGTCCTTCAACTGCGCGCCCAGCTCGGGCAGGCGCGAGCTCCACTCCATTGCGGGCGCGGCGATCAGCGCGACCACGAAGGCCACGACCGTGGTAACCGCGACCACGATCAGGACCGCCCCGACCGCACGCGGCACACGCCGTCGCTCCAGGAAGGATGCGGCCGGCGATAGCATGGTACCGGCGACAACGGCCATCACGACCGGGAGGAAGAACGCCTTGGCGACGTAGAGTACCGCGACCACGGCAATCAGGAGCAGGCCGGCGAGCGCAAAGGCGACGAACTCGGTGCGGCGGATGACCGGCGGCAGCTCGGCATGGCTGTCGGGAAGCGGGGCGCCTTCGCTGTTGCCGGGGATCAGACGTTCGCTGGGAAGGACGCGCACAATACCTCTCTCGCACGGAGGCCTGAGGTCCGCGCGCCCATTTGATGACCGGAAAACGTGCGAGCCGCCGGCGGGTTCCATCGCGGTTTCGTGAAAAGACGCTCGCTTGACTGTGACGTCGATGCTGCACGCCGTGCCGGAACTTGAGTCGGTCCAGCTGCGTTTGTTGGGAGGCCGCATCACCCTGATGCACATCCCACGGGGCAGCACATGACAAAGTCCTCTGCAGTCCGTCGCCGCTTCTCGCTGCGCGCCGTCACCGCTTTTGCCTTCGCAACCGCTCTGCTTGGCGTACCTTTTGGCGCCGCGAGCGCACAGATGCTCTACGCGCCGATGCAGCCGCAGGCCTATCCGCAGGACCCCGGTTACTCGCAGGGCTATGCAAGTGAAGCGCCGCAGGCGGCCGACGAGGATGCTCAGCTGCCCGACCGGTTGCGCAAGCAGATCGTCAGCTTCGACCGGAGCGAGCCGGCCGGCACCATCGTGATCGATACCGGCAACACCTACCTCTACTATGTGCTCGGCAATGGCCGCGCGATCCGGTACGGCGTCGGCGTCGGCCGCGAGGGCTTCACCTGGGCGGGCGTGCAGAACGTCAGCCGCAAGGCGGAATGGCCGGACTGGCATCCGCCGGCGCAGATGATTGCGCGCCAGCCCTATCTGCCGCGCTTCGTCGCCGGCGGCCCCGGCAACCCGCTCGGCGCGCGAGCGATGTATCTCGGCTCGAGCGAGTACCGCATTCACGGCACCAACGATCCCACCACGATCGGCAAGTTCGTCTCGTCAGGCTGCATCCGCATGACCAATGAGGACGTCACCGACCTGTTCAACCGCGTCAATATCGGCGCCAAGGTGGTGGTGCTGCCGAAGAATGCCCCGTTGCTGGCGAAAGGCGGCGACCCCGTGCGCAAGCGCCCGGCCGTGACGCCTCTCCCTTCGGGTCGGCAGGCGCTCAGCGTCCCGACGTCGACGGTGAACTAAGAGTTGAGTGAGGTCGTATGAAGAAACGTTCGATCAGCAAACTGGCCGGTAGCGCGGCGGCGATGCTTGCCGTTGCTTCTCTCGGCCTCGCGCTGATGCCGTCGGCGCATGCGGAGGATTTTCTCTCGGCGCTGTTCGGTGGCTTCCGGATGCGGCCGCCGCCGGAGATCCGGATGCCGTTCCCGAACGACGACATGCCGCGCTATGAGGCTCCACGCCAGCGGGCCTCCTATGGCGGCGGCACCGCCTATTGTGTGCGCGGTTGCGACGGTCGCTACTTCCCGGCGCAAGGAGCTGATGCCGAAAGCAAGGCGCAGTCCTGCAAGAGCTTCTGTCCGGCTGCGGAAACCTCGCTGGTCTATGGCAGCAATATCGACGACGCAACGACGGACAAGGGGAAATCCTATTCCGACCTGCCCAACGCCTTCCGCTATCGCAACGAGATCGTTGCGGGTTGCACGTGCAACGGCAAGGATCCGGTCGGGCTTGCGCAGGTCAAGGTCGAGGACGACCCCACCTTGCGCAAGGGCGACATCGTCGCGGGCGCGGATGGCTTGGTGGTCGCCAACCGCAACGCCAATGACCGCCGCGGCGTCGCGATGAACTTCTCCCCACTCCCGGAATCGATCCGTGCCAGATTCCGTCATGTGCCGGTGGTGGCCAAGGAGTAGGGCATGGGCGTCGGCTGAGTTGCCGCGCTGGCAGCCCAACGAAGATCGTCGTCCCGGACAAGCGGAGCATGGCGGAGCGCTGATCCGGGACCTATCGGGCCCTGTTTCGCCGGGATGGCGCCGAGGGTGAAGCGCCGGCGTGCCTTACGCCGCGCGGATCTTGCCGAGGAAGTCGGTGACCTCGTGGCCGAGTTGGCGGCTCTGGCTCTCCAGCATCTCAGAGGCGTGCTTCACATTGTCCGCGGCCGCGGCTGCGGCGTCCGCGTCGGCTTTGACGCCGGTGATGTTGTCCGAGACGTTCTTGGTGCCCTGCGCCGCGAACTGCGTGCTGCGTGTGATCTCCTGGGTCGCCGCACCCTGCTCGTGCACGGCGGCGGCAATCGCGGTGGCCACTTCGTTCACTTCGCCGATGATGCCGCCGATGGTCTGGATCGCGTCGATGGCCTCGCCTGCAACCTTCTGGATGTCGGCGATCTGCTCGGAGATTTCCTCGGTCGCCTTCGCCGTCTGGCTCGCGAGGGACTTCACCTCTGAAGCGACCACGGCAAAGCCGCGGCCGGCCTCGCCGGCACGCGCGGCCTCGATCGTGGCATTGAGCGCAAGCAGGTTGGTCTGGGCCGCAATGGTGTTGATGAGACCGACGACCTCGCCGATGCGTCCGGCGGACTTCGCCAGCCCCTGCACGGTGCCGTCGGTTTCGCGCGCCTGCGTGACGGCGCGGCCGGCAATGCCCGCGGCATGGGCGGCCTGCTGGCTGATGTCGTTGATCGAGGCGCTGAGCTCCTCGGCGGCGGCGGCCACGCTGTCGACGCTCATGGAGGCGTCATTGGAGGCCTTGCCGGCGACCTGCACGCGGTCGTTGGTCTGGCGCGACACTGCGGACAGATCGCCCGAGGTCTTGCGCATCTCACCGGAGGCCTCGCTCAGCTCGCCCAGCGTCTTGCGCACCACGCCCTCGAACTCGCCGACATAGGCCTCGACGGCGCGCTGGCGCGCGGCCGCGCCGACGTTGCGTTCGCGCTCCTGTTCCTCGATCTTGAGCTTCTCGGTGGCCTGCTGCTTGAAGGTTTCCAGTGCGCCGGCAAGCGCGCCGATCTCGTCCTGGCGATCGAGATAACCGCTGTCGACGGCAAGGTCGCCGCCGGCGACCTTGAGCATGGCGTCGCGGATGGTGTTGAGCGGATTGATGACGCGGCGGCTGACCAGCATGATCGCGCCGACGGCAAGTCCGATGGCGAGCGCCAGCAGCACCAGCTGCACGATCAGCGCGCGCTGCGCGGCGTCGCGCTGTTCCAGCGTGTGGGCTCTTGCGGCGTCGAGGGCGGCTTCGGCCACCGCGACCGCGCTCGCCATGCGGCCGACCGTGAGCGGGCTCCACTGATTGGCGGTTATCTCGCCCTTCTCGCCTTTGATCAGCGCGTCCGCGAGGCGGTCACGCAAGCCGAGATATTGCGGCTCGAAATAGGCGGTCTTGGCTGCGGCCACGGCGGATGCGAGCGCCGGCGGCAATTGCATCCCGGATGTCGATAGCTCCAGCGCCTTCCACATCGCGCTCGTGCCGCCGACATATTGGGTATAGTTGTAGCGGCTCTCCGGCGTGATCTTGCCGGCGGCAAGGCCGGTCGAGATGATCAGCGAGGCTTCGCCCGCGGTGTTGCGCAGCAGCCAGGCGTTCTGCTTGATCAACAGCAGCTGGTCGATCGCTGCGTCCTGGTGATTGACCGTGGTCGCCAGCGTGTTCGACAGCTTGTCGAGCACGTCGAGCAGGCCCTGCGTCGTCTCCATGTATTCCTTCGTCAGCCCCGCACGGCGCTGGTCCTTGGGCTTGGCGACGTCCTCCCAGAACTGCTTCTGCTCCTCGATGAGCAATTTGTTGAGGCGTGCGAGCTCCGGCACCAGCGTGCCCGATTGCGGGAAGTCCATGCCGGGAAGCAATTCGAGTGCGCGTGCCATCGCCGGCATCTGCGCATCGCGCAGGTTCCGCAGGTATTTCTCGATCTCGCTGTCCATCGGCTCGGTCGCGTTCAGGAGCCGCGACGTGGTCGAGCGGTCGGTGCGCAGATTGTGCATCGCCTTGAACAGATCGGCGGAGGCGTCCGCGATCTGCGAGATGCGGTTGGCGGTCCTAAGGCGATCCCAGGATGCGTAGGCGGTGAGCGAGAGCGCAATCACCACACAGACCGACGTGATCGCGATCACCGCCTTCAGCAGCGCAGATACGGTCAGACGATTGAGCATCGAAGTCCCCCAGAAAAATTCCCATTGCAAATGTCGTGAAGACGCCCCGGCAACCGCGAAAGGGAAGGGGCACGCAGATCGGCAATTCCATGCCGTTTGCGGTTCATGACCCAAACGGTTTCTGCATCTGAAGGGAAAAGGGTAAAGTTTTAGGCAGCCAGCCGGCCTGTAGAAATACGGAATTACCAGAAGTTGTAAGAGGTTGCGTGCGCGGAACCAGCACGGGAGATGAGCGTTAGGACACCGTTGGCAATTTGCCTGAAGGGGGCTTTGCGATGCTGGTCGGCGTACTCGTCACCTTTCTCGTCATCATTCTCGTGCTCTATCTCATCAACATGCTGCCGATCGACGGCCGCGCCAAGCAGGTCGCGCGTGTCATCGTCATCATCATCGGCGTGGTCTCGCTGCTGAAATATCTGACGGTGTTTTAGCGGGGCTACAGGTGGTCCCGTAAAAAAGCCCCGGCGTGAGCCGGGGCTTCGTTGTTGCTGCTGCCTTAATGCAGCGACTTGAGCCAGTCATCGACGTCCTGACGAACCTGGTCCTTGGCTTTGCCGTAGCGCTCCTGGAGCCGGCCCTCGAGTTGTTCGCGGCGACCCTCGATCAATTTGAGGTCATCGTCAGTGAGTTTGCCCCACTTCTCCTTGGCCGAACCCTTGAACTGCTTCCAGTTTCCTTCGATGCGGTTCCAGTCCATGACCATCTCCTGTTGCTGATGGCTCGACAACGCGACCGGCGCGCCGCCGTTCCCCAGCGCGCCGCGACGTTTCGCCCAACAAAAAAGCCCCGGCTGATGCCGGGGCCTTTGACACTCCAGTGACCAGGCTTAACCCGCCGCCTTGTCAGCTAAGAGCCTTGGCCTCGCGACGGCGCGCGGTGAGGATGTGTTCAGTGTAACCGTTCGGCTGCTCGCGGCCCTTGAAGATGAGGTCGCAGGCGGCTTTGAAGGCGACGCCGTCGAAGGCAGGTGCCATCGGCTTGTAGATCGCGTCGCCCGCGTTCTGCTTGTCGACGACGACGGCCATGCGCTTGAGCGATTCCATCACCTGCGCTTCGGTGATGACGCCCTGGTGCAGCCAGTTGGCGAGATGCTGGCTGGAGATGCGCAAGGTGGCGCGATCTTCCATCAGGCCGACATCGTGGATATCGGGCACCTTGGAGCAGCCGACGCCCTGGTCGATCCAGCGCACGACATAGCCAAGGATGCCCTGGCAGTTGTTGTCGATCTCCTGCTTGACGTCATCGGGCGCCCAGTTCGACTTCGACACCGGAATGGTGAGGATGTCGGAGAGCTTCGCGCGCGGACCGCCCTTGGTGAGCTCCTGCTGGCGCGCGATGACGTTGACCTGGTGGTAGTGCAGGGCGTGCAGGGTCGCAGCCGTCGGCGACGGGACCCAGGCGGTGGTGGCGCCGGCCTGCGGATGGCCGAGCTTCTGTTGAAGCATGTCCGCCATCTTGTCGGGCGCGGCCCACATGCCCTTGCCGATCTGGGCGTGGCCGGGGAGACCATCGATCAGGCCCATGTCGACATTCCAGTCCTCATAGGCCTTGATCCAGGCCTGCGCCTTCATCTCGTTCTTGCGGATCATGGGGCCCGCTTCCATCGAAGTATGGATCTCGTCGCCGGTGCGGTCGAGGAAGCCGGTGTTGATGAACATGATGCGCTTGGAGGCGCGCTGGATGCAGGCCTTGAGGTTGACGGTGGTGCGCCGCTCCTCGTCCATGATGCCGACCTTGAGCGTGTTCTCAGGCAGCGACAGCATCTTCTCCACGCGGTCGAAGATCTCGCAGGTCAGCGACACCTCGTCGGGGCCGTGCATCTTCGGCTTGACGATGTAAGCCGAGCCGGTGCGGCTGTTCCTGACCTTGGAATTGCCCTTGAGGTCGTGGATGGCCAGAAGCCCGGAGACGGCGGCGTCGAGCAGGCCTTCCGGAATTTCCTCGCCCTTCTCGTCGAGCACCGCGTCGGTGAACATGTGGTGACCGCAGTTGCGCATCAGCAGCAGGCTGCGGCCGTGCAGCTTGATCGCGCCCTTGCCGTCGGGCGTCTTGTAGCTGCGATCGGCGTTGAGCGAGCGCGTCAGCGTCTTGCCGCCCTTCTCGAAGTCGGCCGACAGCGTGCCATTCATGAGGCCGAGGGTGTTGCGATAGACCAGCACCTTGTCCTCGGCGTCGACCGCGGCCACCGAGTCCTCCATGTCGAGGATGGTGGAGACCGCAGCCTCCATGATCATGTCGGCGACGCCGGCTGGATCGTCCTTGCCGATCGCGCTGCTGCGATCGATCTTCACCTCGACATGCAGGCCGTTGTTGACGAGCAGCACCGCGCTCGGCGCAGCCGCATCGCCCTGGAAGCCTGTGAACTGCGCGGCGTTCTTCAACGCAGTGGCATTGCCGCTCTTCAGCTTCACCGCAAGCTGGCCCGCGACGACGCTATAGGCGATGACGTCGGTGTGGCTGCCGGTCGCCAGCGGCACGGCGGCATCGAGGAAGGCTTTTGCTTTCGCGATCACCTTGTCGCCGCGCGCCTTGTTGTAACCGTTGCCGCTCTCGGAAGGATCGTGCGGGATCGCGTCGGTGCCGTAGAAGGCGTCATAGAGCGAGCCCCAGCGCGCGTTCGCCGCGTTCAGCGCGTAGCGCGCATTGGTGAGAGGCACGACGAGCTGCGGACCGCAGATCCGGCCGATCTCCTCGTCGACATTGGCGGTCTCGACCTTCTGCGTCGCCGGTTCTGGGACGAGATAGCCGATCTCCTTCAGGAAGGCGGTGTAGGCGTCGAGGTCGAACGCCTTGCCCTTGTTGGCGCGGTGCCAGTCGTCGATCTTGACCTGCAGCGTGTCGCGCACCGCCAGCAGCGCGCGGTTCTTCGGCCCCAGATCCTTGATGATGGCGGCAACCCCGGCCCAGAACGCGTCCGGCGCGATCCCCGTTTCCGGGGCCGCTTCCTTGGCGATGAAGTCAAACAGGACGGGAGCGATCTTCAATCCGTGGGCGTCGACGCGTTTCATGATGGGCTTTCTTGTTGGAAATGGCTGTTTTTGGCTGCTTTTGACCCGACAGCAGCAAAATGCGCCCACAGGGGGCAGCTTTCGGGACCTATTAGCCCCAAAACCGGGGCGGTGAGAAGACCCCTAAAGGTTTGTCAAAATGTCAAGACGAGGTGTGGGCCTGGCTCGTTTTACAAACGGCAGAGCCCGGCTCCGCGCCACGCGCGCAACTCTGCTCCCTCCCCCCTTGCGGGGGAGGGTGGGGGAGAGGGGTAGCCCAGGAAAAGGTGTGTCGAAATTGACGACGAAAAACAGCTCGCGCTGATGGAGAGAGTCCCCGTGTGAACCCCTCTCCCTAGCCCTCCCCGCTAGGGGGGAGGGAACGCACTTCGTGCGTGGTGGCGGCGAGCGAACCAGCGAGCGCGATTCAAATATTCGCGGCGAGATCCACGAGTTCGTCGAACAGTACGCCGGTCGTTTTCAGCATATGTTCGATCTCGTCTGCGGCTTCGGTGACCGTCCGCGTCGATGTGTCGATCACGAGCTCGGCGGCCTCGGGCCGCTCGTAGTCGTTGAGGATGCCGGTGAAGGACTGCAGCGCGCCGGCGCGGGCCTTCTTGTAGTGGCCCTTGGGATCGCGCTCCTCGCAGATCTCGGCAGGCGTCGCGACATGAATCTCGCGGAATGCGGTGTCGGCGATGCGGCGCGCGCTGGCACGGTCCTCGCGAGCCGGCGAGACCGCGGCGACGATCGCGATATGGCCGTTCCGAGCGAGATGCGTCGCGACCTCGGCGAGGCGGCGGATGTTCTCGCTGCGATCAGCGGCGGAGAAGCCGAGATCACTGTTGAGCCCGGCACGCAGCGTGTCGCCATCGAGCAGGATCGGCGAGCCGCCATTGGTGAACAGCCGTCGCTCCAGCGCTTTCGCCAGCGTCGACTTGCCCGAAGCCGGCAGGCCGGTGAGCCAGACCACTGCGCCATTGTGATGATAGCGCGCCGAGCGTTCGTCGGGCCGCAGCGCCGATTCCACCGGCACGATGTCGACCGGCACAGCGCGCTGGCCGGAATCGACCGACAGCACGAGGCCGCCGCCGGCGATGCGCCCGGACACCTCGATCACGAGACGACCGGTTCGCGGATTCTCGGTGTAGGGATCGACCGCGATCGGATTGGACAGGGAGATGTCGATCTCGCCGACATGGTTGCGCCCGATCGCCTTGTTCTCGACGCTAGACAGCTCGCCGGGATCGACCGCCTTCTCGATGGCGACGACGGTGGCGCGGCTTTCCTTCGGTCCGCAGCGGACCAGGAGCTGGTCGCCCTTGGCGAGCGGCTTGTCATGCAGCCAGAAGATGCGCGCGCGCAGCCGCCGCGTCTCGCGGGGAGCGGTGCCGGCATGAGCGACGACGTCGCCGCGCTCGATGAACAGTTCACGGTCGAGCGTGATGCCGACCGAGCGGCCTGCGCCCTGCCGGCCCGCGACCGGCGTCACCGGCCAGCTTTCGACCGTCTTGATCTTTGCGATCTTGCCGGCCGGCATGATCACAATCTCGTCGCCGGCAACGAGGCTGCCGGATTCGATGCGGCCGGCGACGATGCGGCGGTCGTCGAACTTGTAGATCGCCTGCACCGGCAGGCGCAGCGCCAGCGCTTCGAGCGGCCGCGCCGGTTCGAGCCGGTCGAGCGCCTCGACCACGGTCGGGCCCTTGTACCAGCCGATGCGGTCGGTCCGTTCGGCAACGCCGTCGCCGTCACGCGCCGAGATCGGGATCACTGCCGTGGGCCTCACACCGAGGCCCTGCAAATGCGCCGAGATCTCGTCGCTGATCTCCTTGAAACGTTCCGCGGAGAAGTCGACGCGGTCCATCTTGTTGACGACGATGGCGACCTGCTTCACCCCGAGCAGATGCAGGAGATAGCCGTGCCGCCGGGTCTGGTCGCGCACACCTTCGAGCGCATCGATGATCAGCACCGCGCCGTCGGCCTGCGAGGCGCCGGTGATCATGTTGCGGAGGAATTCGGCGTGGCCGGGGGCATCGATCAGCACGATGTCGCGCGAATTGGTGCGGAAGCGGATCTGCGTGGTGTCGATGGTGATGCCCTGGTCGCGCTCGGTCTGCAACGCATCGAGCAGGAATGACCATTCGAACGGCATGCCGCGCCGCGCGCTGACGGCCTTGAGCATATCGAGCTTGCCTTCGGGCAGGCTGCCGGTCTCATGCAGGAGGCGGCCGACCAGCGTCGACTTGCCGTGATCGACATGGCCGACGATGACGATGCGGACCTGCGGTCGCGTCGTGCCATTGGGCATCGACGTGGTGTCGTTCGGTGTGGCGGGCGAAGCCGTGGTGACGATCATGTTCATAGCCGCGTTGCGTCCTTAATCAGAGGTAGCCGGCGACGCGAAGGCGCTCGAAGGCGTCCTCGGTCTCGTGGTCGAGCGCGCGGCCCGCGCGCTCCGGCACCTTGGTCTGCTCGAGCTCGATCAGGATCTCGTCGATGTTCGACGCGGTCGACGCGACCGGATTGGTGATGTCCTGATCACCCAGCGAGCGATAGCGCTTGCCGTTCTGGGAGAGGTAGAGCGGGATGATCGGAATGTTCTCGCGCTTGGTGTAGGCCCAGATGTCAGCCTCGGTCCAATGCAGGATCGGGTGGATGCGAAGGTGTGCACCGGACGGCGGCGAAGCGTTGAACTGGTCCCAGAACTCCGGCGGCTGGTCGCGGACATCCCAATTGCCTTCCAGCCCGCGCGGCGAGAACACACGCTCCTTGGCGCGCGTGGCCTCCTCGTCGCGGCGGATGCCGGCGATCAGGCCGTCAAAGCCGTATTTGCCGAGCGCCATCTTGAGGCCCTCGGTCTTGCGCGCGGCGGAACGGGCGGCCGGCGGCAGCGTTGGGTCGACGGCATCGATGGGCGGGCAGGGCTCGACGCGCAGATCGAGATCCCACTCCTTCCCGTAATGATCGCGGAAGCGATACATCTCCGGAAACTTCTTGCCGGTGTCGACATGGAGGGCCGGGAACGGCATGCGGCCGAAGAACGCCTTGCGCGCCAGCCAGATCATGACGTTGGAGTCCTTGCCGAGTGACCACAGCAGGGCAATCTTCTTCAGGCGGGCGAAGGCCTCGCGGAAGATGTAGATGCTCTGGGCTTCGAGCTGATCGAGATGATCCATGCTCGGGGCACGGTCGGCCGAAAATTCTTGCGCGTGCACGCGTTCGGCCAGGGCCGGGCTGCTCAGCCGATCAGCAGCGGAATCGTCCTTGAGAAGATGCATCTCTGCCACTTTGCGTTTGGAGGCGAATTTTCTATAGTTGCGAAGCGGAAGAGAAGAAAAAATTTTCTCTTTGCGCGCTAGAAACGAGACATATATAGAAAATAATTCCAGTCAACCCCGGATGTAGGGGAAGCGAGTATCGTATGCGGTTCCTGCCGGTGTTCCTCGATCTCAAGGCCGGTCCGGTGGTTCTCATCGGCGCGGGCGAGCTTTTGCGCGCGAAATTGCGCGTGCTTGCGGCGGCCGGCGCGCGCATTCGCGTGCATGCGATCGACGGCGATCACGACTTGAACCTCGGCTCCGAGGGCGCGGCGCCCATTGTTGAAGTGGCGGCGGGCGATCCGCTTGCGGCCGATCTTGCCGGCGTTATTGCCGTTGTCTGTGCGGGCGCGGGCGATGTCGGCGTTGCCATGTCGGTTCGTGCCAAGGCGCTCGGCCTGCCCGTCAACGTCATGGACGATCTCGAACATTCGAGCTTCATCTTCCCGGCGATCGTCGACCGCGGCGACGTGGTGGTCGCGGTCGGCACCGGTGGCACGTCACCGGTGGTGGCGCGTCGCGTGCGCGAGAAAATCGAGGCGCTGCTGCCAGCGCGTATCGGCGAGCTCGCTGAGTTCATTGGCGGCTTCCGCAAATCCATCAACGAGCGCATCGCCGAGTTTCCGCTGCGCCGCCGTTTCTGGGAGCGCATCATCGACGGTTCGATCGGCGCCTCCGTGCTCGCCGGCCGCAAGGGCGAGGCCGATGCGGCGCTCAAGGCGATCTCCGATCTATCCGCGTTTGCGCGCGCCGACAAGCCTGAAGGCTCCGTTACGCTGGTCGGCGCCGGTCCGGGCGATCCCGATCTTCTCACCATCAAGGCGCTGCGCGCGCTCCAGGATGCCGACATCGTCTTCCACGACGAGCTGGTCTCGCCGGAAATTCTCGACCGCATCCGCCGCGACACCGCGCGCGTCCCGGTCGGCCGCCGCGTCGGCAAGCCCGGTATCGGCCAGGACGCGATCAACAAGCGCATGATCGAAGCCGCGCAATCCGGCCGGCGTGTCGTGCGGCTGAAGGGCGGCGATCCCTTCGTGTTCGGCCGCGGCGGCGAAGAGGTCGAAGCGCTGCGCGAAGCAGGCGTTGTCTATTCGATCGTTCCCGGCATCACCGCAGGGCTCGGCGGCGCCGCCGATTTCGAGGTACCGCTTACCTATCGTCATGAAGCGACCCACATTACTTTCCTCACCGCGCACAGGGCGCGCGACGCCGCGACGGTGGACTGGTCGACGCTGACCGATACGAAGATGACCGTCGTGGTCTACATGGGCATGACTGCGGCGCCCGCAATTCGCTCCGGCCTGCTTGCCGCCGGCCGTTCCCCGGAGACTCCGGTCGGCGTGTTCGCCCGCGTCACGCGTCCCGATGCGCAGGGTGCGATCGGCACGCTGCGCGATCTGCCCGAACTGGTGCGGCGGACCAATGGCGGTCCCGCCATTCTCATCATCGGCGACGTGGTCCGGCATGCCGGTTCGCTTCGCCGCCAAACACCCAAGCAAATCATCTCTGACCTCCTGGATGCTGCCGAATGACCTCCCCTCTGCAACAAAAGTTGAAAATCACTGGTCCCTCGATTGTGACCGCCAACCGGACTTGGGACGGCGTCGTCGTGTATCGCACCGCCGCCAAGGACTGGTCCGTGGAACTGACTGATGCTGCGATCGTGCGAAACGCCGACGAAGCAAGAGCGTTGCTTGCCGAGGCCGTGGCCGATGACGTGGGTGCGATCGGTCCCTACATCGCGCCGGTGCAAGTCGACGAAGCAGGCAAGATCCTGCCCGGCAATCTGCGCGAGCAGATCCGCCGCGATGGCGTGACGATCGGCTTGCTGGTCTGATTGTTGGCAGAGCTGTAAGGCATTCTTCATGTACGCTTACGACGAAATCGACCGCACGCTGGTCAACGAGCGCGTCTCTGAATTCCGCGACCAGGTGCAGCGCCGTCTCTCGGGCGAGCTGACCGAGGATGAATTCAAGATGCTGCGCCTGCAGAATGGCGTCTATCTGCAACTGCACGCCTACATGTTCCGCGTCGCGATTCCCTACGGGACGTTGGCATCGAACCAGTTGCGGGCGCTCGCCCATGTCGCGCGCAAATACGACCGCGGTTACGGCCATTTCACCACGCGCCAGAATATCCAGTTCAACTGGATCAAGCTTTCGGACCTGCCGGATGCGCTCGCCGATCTCGCCGAGGTCGGCATCCACGCGATGCAGACCTCCGGCAACAACATGCGCAACGTCACCTCGGACCAATGGGCCGGGGTTGCGCCCGGCGAGATCGAAGATCCCCGCATCTGGTCGGAACTGATCCGTCAGCACACCACGCTGCATCCGGAATTCTCCTTCCTGCCGCGCAAGTTCAAGATCGCGATCACCGCGTCGGACCACGACCGCGCCGCGATCAAGGTTCACGACATCGGCCTGCGTCTGGTCAAGAACGAGAAGGGCGAGACCGGCTTCGAGGTCCTAGTCGGCGGCGGTCTTGGCCGCACGCCGTTCATCGGCAAGACGATCAAGCACTTCGTTCATGGCCGCGATCTTCTGAGCTACATCGAGGCCATCCTGCGCGTCTACAACCAGTACGGCCGCCGCGACAACATCTACAAGGCGCGCATCAAGATCCTGGTGCACGAGCTTGGCATCGAAAAATTCTCGCGTGAGGTCGAGGAGGAGTGGCAGCATATCCGCAACTCCTCGCTTCAGATCGACGACGAGGTGATCGAGGACATCCGCTCGCGCTTCATCTATCCGGCGTATGAGAAACTGCCGCACATGCCGGACGAGCTGCGTCAGGCCGCGGCCGATGCGGACTTCGAGGCATGGCGCAAGAACTCGGTGTCTCCGCACAAGGTCCAGGGCTATTCCATCGTCACGATCTCGCTGAAGCCGATCGGCGCACCTCCGGGTGATGCCACTGCCGAGCAGATGGATGCGCTGGCCGATCTCGCCGACAAATACTCCTTCGGTGAGATCCGCGTCGGCCACGAACAGAACCTCGCGCTCCCGCACGTCGCCAAGCGCGACCTGCCGGCGCTGTGGAAGGCGCTCGACAAGCTCGGGCTTGCGACGCCGAACGTCAATCTGATCACCGACATCATCGCCTGCCCCGGGCTCGATTATTGCTCGCTGGCGAATGCGCGCTCGATTCCGATCGCGCAGGAGTTGACTAGGCGCTTCGCCAATCACGAGCTCGCCAATCTGATCGGCCGGCTGCACATCAACATCTCCGGCTGCATCAACGCCTGCGGCCATCACCATGTCGGCCACATCGGTATTCTCGGCGTCGAGAAGAACGGCGAAGAGGTCTACCAGATTACCATCGGCGGCCGTGCCGACGAGAGCGCCGCGCTCGGCAATCTGATCGGCCCCGGCGTCAAGTTCGACGAAGTCGCCGACGTCATCGAGGACATCGTGGAAGCCTATCTCGCGCTGCGCGAGCGCCCGGAGGAGTTGTTCATCGACACGGTGAAGCGCCTCGGCGTCGAACCCTTCAAGGAGCGCGTCTATGCCACTCGTTAACGGCGGAAAGATCGTCGACGACAGCTTCGTCAAGCTTGCCGTCGACACACCGCTGCCGGAGGGCGGCGACATCCTGGTGCCGGCCGAACGCTTCATCGGCGACGCGGATGCGTTGCTCAAGCGTGCCGGCAAGGTCGGCGTGATCTGGCCGAACAACCGCGATATCGACGAGCTCGTGCCGTATCTCGGCAAGGTCGCAGCCGTTGCGCTGGTGTTCCCGAGCTTCCGTGATGGACGCGCCTACAGCCAGGCGCGGCTGCTGCGCGAGCGTTACAATTACCGCGGCGAATTGCGCGCGACCGGCCAGATCCTCCGCGACCAGTTCGTGTTCATGCTGCGCGCCGGCTTCGACTCATTCGAGGTGAAAAAGCAGGCCGACGCGGAAGCCTTCATGCTGACTGCCAAGCGCTATTCGGTGTTCTATCAGCCGACCGGCGACGGTCGCATCACGGCGCTGCACCGACGCATGCAGTTGCGTCACTCGGAAGGTGTCGGCACGTGAACGCAATCGCGGCTCAGATCTCCTCCGTCTCTGTGCTGCCTTCGGCGGAGGAGCTCGATCGTGACTTGCGCGATGCCTCGCCCGCGGAAGTCATCGCTGCGGCACTGAGGACCGTCGGGCGCGAGAAGCTTGCGCTGGTGTCGTCTTTCGGCACGGAATCGGCGACGCTTCTCAAGGTCATGGCGGATGTCGATCCGGCGATCCCGGTGATCTTTCTCGACACCGGCTGGCTGTTCGAGGAGACGCTTGCCTATCGCGACACGCTGATCGCAACGCTCGGATTGAAGGATGTCCGTTCGATCAAGCCGGCCGAGGAGACGCTGTCGCGCGAGGATCCCGACCGCGACCTCTGGTTCTCCGATCCCGACGCCTGCTGCCGTATCCGTAAAGTGGAACCGCTGTCTCGCGCGCTAAAGCCGTTCTCGGCCTGGCTCAACGGCCGCAAGCGCTTCCAGGGCAATGCGCGGGCCGAAATTCCGGTGGTCGAGGACGACGGCGCGCGGTTGAAATTCAACCCCTTCGTCAACGTCACGCGCGAGGAACTCGAAGCGATCTTCGTCCGCGCCAAATTGCCGCGTCATCCGCTGGCGGAGTCCGGTTTCCTGTCGGTTGGGTGTATGCCTTGCACGAGCAGAACGGCCGAAGGCGAGGATGCACGCGCCGGTCGCTGGCGCGGGCGAGCGAAGACAGAATGCGGCATCCACACGATGAAGACTTCGTAGCACAGTCGAGCTGCAACGCCGCAAACAAGAAAATCCGGTTCCGTTGACTTGAGAACGTTTCGCCCTGAGTTATGCCGGCATGCCATCGACGGCGCCGGTGCCGTCGAGGTGAATGGAGATGGACATGATGCGCCGTATCGTTCCGCTCGCGGCAGGACTCCTCTGGGCAAGCTCGGCTCTCGCCGCTGACGTGAACCTGTTGAACGTGTCGTACGATCCGACGCGCGAGCTCTATGTCGAGTTCAACAAGGCGTTCGCGACCGCCTATCAGAAGGAGACCGGCAAGAGCGTCGAGATCAAGCAGTCGCACGGCGGCAGCGGATCGCAGGCGCGCGCCGTGATCGACGGATTGCAGGCCGATGTGGTGACGCTCGCGCTCGCCTATGACATCGATGCCATCGCGGCCAAGGGCCTCATCGCGGCCGACTGGCAGAAGCGCCTGCCGCAGAATTCATCGCCGTATACGTCGACCATCGTGTTCCTGGTGCGCAAGGGCAATCCGAAGGGCATCAAGGACTGGGACGATCTGCTCAAGCCGGGCGTTGCCGTGATCACGCCGAACCCGAAGACGTCGGGCGGCGCGCGCTGGAACTATCTGGCGGCGTGGGGCTTCGCGCAGAAGAAATACGGCTCGGCCGACAAGGCCAAGGACTTCATCGGAAAGCTCTATCAGCAGGTGCCGGTGCTCGATACCGGTGCGCGCGGCGCAACCGTGACCTTCGTCGAGCGCGGCGTCGGCGACGTGCTGCTTGCCTGGGAGAACGAGGCCTACCTCGCGCTGAAGGAATTCGGTCCGGAGAAATTCCAGATCGTGGCGCCGCCGCAATCGATCCTCGCCGAGCCGCCGGTCGCGATCGTCGACAAGGTTGCCGACAAGAAGGGCACCCGCAACGCCGCCGATGCCTACCTCCAGTACTGGTACACCAAGGAAGGTCAGGAGATCGCCGCGCGCAACTTCTACCGTCCGCGGGATGCCGAGATTGCCAAAAAGTACGAAAACTCCTTCGCAAAGGTCGAGTTGTTCACGATCGACGACGTTTTCGGCGGCTGGACCAAGGCACAGAAGGAACATTTTGCCGACGGCGGCGTCTTTGATCAGATCTACAAGAACTGATCGGGCGCTGTCGAAGGGGCTTTAACAGGGGGCCTGGTGAGCGTAATCGCAGCACGACGCCGGACATTGCCGGGCTTCGGTCTCACGATGGGACTGACGCTGTCCTGGTTGTCCGTCATCATCCTGATTCCGCTCGCCGGCCTGTTCCTGAAGTCGTTCGAACTGAGCCCCGAGCAGTTCTGGGCCATCCTCTCCAGCCGCCGCACCCTGAATGCGCTCCGCGTCTCCTTCGGGCTCGCCTTTGCGGCGGCCTGCGTCAATCTGGTGATGGGCAGCATCATCGTCTGGGCGCTGGTGCGCTATCGCTTTCCGGGCCGGCGGCTGTTCGACGCCATCGTCGACGTGCCCTTTGCGCTGCCGACGGCTGTTGCCGGCGTCGCGCTGACCTCGCTGTTCGCGGAGAAGGGCTGGCTGGGCGCGCCGCTCGCGGCGCTCGGCATCAAGGTGGCGTTCACGCCGCTCGGCATCTTCATCGCCATGATCTTCATCGGCATCCCCTTCGTGGTGCGCACGGTGCAGCCCGTGCTCCAGGATCTCGACCCCGAGATCGAGGAGGCCGCGGGCAGCCTCGGAGCGAGCCGCTGGCAGACCATCATTCGCGTGATCCTGCCTTCGCTGGCCCCGGCGCTGCTCACCGGCCTCGCGCTCGCCTTCGCCCGCGCCGTCGGTGAATACGGCTCGGTGATCTTCATCGCCGGCAATCTGCCGAATGTGTCCGAGATCGCGCCGCTCCTGATCGTGATCCGTCTCTCCGAATTCCGCTACGCCGATGCGACCGCCATCGCGGTGGTCATGCTCGTCGTCTCCTTCGTCATCATCTTTGCCGTCAACCGGCTCCAGCGCTGGGCGCAGAGCCGGATACCGGCGCGTTGAGGTGGATGCGATGACGATGCAGATCGCAGAATCCGTTTCGCTGGCCTCGCCGGATGCGCGCGCGCGTGCGCAAGCCGCTGCAGCGCACGACAACCTTCGGACCGAGCCGCGGGCGGTCCGCATCGTCATCATCGCGCTGGCGATGATTTTTCTCTCCGTCTTCGTCGTGCTGCCGCTGGTCGTCGTATTCGCGCAAGCGTTCTCGAAAGGCATTCTCGCTTATCTCGCCGCGCTCGCCGAGCCGGAGGCGCTGGCTGCGATCCGGCTGACGTTGCTGGTCGCGGCGATCTCGGTCGGCCTCAATCTCGTATTCGGCCTGGTCGCCGCATGGGCCATCGCCAAGTTCGAGTTCAAGGGCAAGACTTTCCTGATCACGCTGATCGACCTGCCGTTCTCGGTGAGCCCGGTGATCTCGGGTCTCGTCTTCGTGCTGCTGTTCGGCGCGCAGGGTTATTTCGGCGGCTGGCTGCGCGATCACGACATCCAGATCCTGTTCGCAGTCCCCGGCATCGCGCTCGCCACCACCTTCGTCACCTTCCCGTTCGTGGCGCGCGCGCTGATTCCCCTGATGCAGGAGCAGGGCACGCAGGAGGAGGAGGCTGCGACATCGCTCGGCGCCTCGGGCCTTCAGACCTTCTTCCGCGTCACGCTGCCCAACATCAAATGGGGCGTGCTGTACGGCGTCCTGCTCTGCAATGCGCGCGCGATGGGCGAGTTCGGCGCGGTCTCGGTCGTCTCCGGCCACATCCGCGGCGAGACCAACACCATGCCGCTGCTCGTCGAAATTCTCTACAACGAGTATCAGTTCGTCGCGGCGTTCGCGATCGCCTCGCTGCTGGCGATGCTGGCGCTGATCACGCTGATCGCAAAGACCGTTCTCGAACGTCATCTCGACGAAGGACAAGACGCCCGTGACCATTGAAGTCAGGAATCTCGTCAAGAAATTCGGCAGCTTCGCGGCCCTCGACGGCGTCGATCTCAAGGTCGACAATGGCGAGCTGCTCGCGCTGCTCGGGCCGTCCGGCTCGGGCAAGACCACGCTGCTGCGGATCATCGCGGGCCTCGACTGGCCGGACTCTGGCGAAGTCTCTTTCAATGGAGAAGACGCGCTGGCGCAAGGCGCGCGCGAACGGCACGTCGGCTTCGTGTTTCAGCACTACGCGCTGTTCCGCCACATGACGGTGTTCGAGAACGTGGCCTTCGGCCTTCGCGTGCAGCCGCGCGCCGTCCGCAAGGACGAGTCCACCATCCGTGCGCGGGTCAAGGAGCTGCTCGATCTCGTGCAGCTCGACTGGCTCGCCGACCGCTATCCGAGCCAGCTCTCCGGCGGCCAGCGCCAGCGCATCGCGCTTGCCCGCGCGCTCGCGATCGAGCCGCGCATCCTGCTGCTCGACGAGCCCTTCGGCGCGCTCGATGCCAAGGTGCGCAAGGAGCTGCGCAAATGGCTGCGCTCGCTGCACCATGAGATCAACGTGACCTCGATTTTCGTCACCCACGACCAGGAGGAGGCGCTGGAAGTCGCCAACCGCGTCGTGGTGATGGACAAGGGCAAGATCGAACAGATCGGTTCGCCGGATGATGTCTATGAGACCCCGGCGACGGCTTTCGTGCATGGCTTCATCGGCGAGTCCATCGAGCTGCCGGTCCAGGTCGAAGGCGGCGTCATCAGGCTCGGCGACCGGCCGCTCGCCCTCGCGGCAGACGGGCTTGCGCCTGGCGCGTCAAAACTGTTCGTGCGGCGACATGACATGCTGGTCGGCCCGCCCGGCAGGGGCGCCTTCGAGGGCGCCGTACAGCATGTCCGCAATTTCGGCCCGGTGCAGCGGGCCGAGGTCGCACTGTCGGGTGGCGAGACCATCGAGATCGACGCTCCCCGCGACAAGGAACTACGCGCCGGCGACACGGTCGGCCTGGAGCCGCGCCGCTACCGGATATTTGCGGGCGGCTGAGCCCTTCCATCGGGGCAAATTTTCCTAAATATTCACCTTTCAGCCACGGTTGGTATGCAACAACGGCGCCTCATTTTGGGGGCTCCTGCACATGCGCGCTGCGGCCGCAATACTCATCACTTTGCTTCTTGCCGGCTGCGCCGGCAACGAAGCGCCGGTCCAGCAGCCGTCCATGTATGCGGACATGTCGGTCCCGGGCTCCAGGCTCGATGCGCAGGCAGCCGCGATCATGATCTCGCAATACCGCCAGAATAACGGGCTCGGCACCGTCGTCATCGATCCCGACCTGATGCGGCTCGCCGAATCCCAGTCCGGCGCCATGGCGGCGGCCAACAAGATGGACCATGACGTCCGCGCGCCCCTGGCCAAGCGGCTGAGCGCCGGCGGCTATCCGGCCACCGTGGCGGTCGAGAACATCTCGGCCGGCTATCATACGCTGGCGGAAGCGTTTTCCGGCTGGCGCGACTCGCCTCCGCACCGCGCCAACATGCTCAAGAGCGGTGTCACAAAATTGGGCATAGCGGCGAGCTACGCTCCGGGCACCAAGTACAAGGTGTTCTGGACCATGATCCTGGCGTCGACGGACCAGCGATAAGCCAGACTTGATCCCGGGATGCATTGACGCCGCGGCAGACTGTCGCCACGGTGGCTCGCGTTTTGCGCTTTTGTTAATGTCCCCTGCATGACCGATCATAGCCCGGAAGTCGCAACAGTCCCCGCGAAGGCGCAGCGCGTCCTGGTTCTCCAGGGCGGCGGTGCGCTCGGCTCCTATCAGGCCGGCGCCTACCAGTCGCTGTGCCATTTCGGCTTCGAGCCGGAGTGGGTTGCCGGCATTTCGATCGGCGCCGTCAACGCCGCCATCATCGCCGGCAACGAGGGGCAGACACGCGTCGATCGGCTCAAGGAATTCTGGGAGATGGTCTCCGCGCCGGTGCCGTGGAAGCCGATCGGCAAGAGCGACCACAGCCGCGAGCTGTTCAATTCGACCAGCGCGGCGCTGATCGCGACCTTCGGCGTGCCCGGCTTCTTCGTGCCGCGCGTCCCCCCCGCGCCGCTCTGGCCTCCCGGCAGCCGGCAGGCCGAGAGCTATTACGACACCGCGCCGTTGAAGAAGACGCTGGAGCGCCTCGTCGATTTCGACCGTATCAACGACTTGAAAACGCGGCTCTCGGTCGGCGCAGTCAGCGTCACCTCCGGCAACTTCAAATACTTCGACAATTACGAGTTCAAGAAGCTCGGCAAGAAGATCGGCCCGGAGCACATCATGGCCTCCGGTGCGCTGCCGCCCGGCTTTCCCGCCGTCACGATCGACGGCGAGCCCTACTGGGACGGCGGCATTGCCTCCAACACGCCGCTCGACTACGTGCTCGACGCCGAGGTCGATCGCGACATGCTGATCTTCCAGGTCGACCTGTTTTCCGCGCGCGGTGACTTGCCGACGTCGCTGCTCGAAGCTGCCGAGCGCGAGAAGGACATCCGCTATTCCAGCCGCACCCGGATGAACACCGACAAGAACAAGCAGTTGCACAATACTCGCAGGGCGCTGCGTGACCTGATCGGCAAGCTGCCGGATTATCTCAAGAACGATCCGTCGGTCGAGATCCTGTCCAAGGCGGCGCGCGAAAGCACCGTCACGGTGGTGCACCTGATCTACCGCAGCAAGAACTACGAATCCTCGTCCAAGGATTACGACTTCTCGCACGTGGCCATGGTCGAGCATTGGGAAGCCGGCGTGCGCGACGTGCATCTGTCGATGCGCCACAAGGACTGGCTCGAGAAGCCGCAGTCCGGCGAGACCATGGTGACCTACGATCTCACGGGGGACGTCACCGCGCCCCCGGCAAAAAGGAGCGAATAAATGGGTAGTCTGTCAGGCAAGAATGCCGTCGTGACCGGGTCGACCAGTGGCATCGGGCTCGCTTATGCGCGTGCCTTCGCCGGCGCCGGCGCCAATGTCGTCATCAACGGCTTCGGCTCGCCGGAGGACATCGAGAAGGAGCGCTCGAAGATCGAGGCCGACTTCAAGGTGAAAGCAGTCTATTCGTCCGCCGACATGACCAAGCCGGCGGAAATCGCCGGGATGATCTCACTCGGAGAGAAGAGCTTCGGTTCGGTCGACATTCTCGTCAACAATGCCGGCATCCAGTTCGTCTCGCCGATCGAGGAATTTCCGCTCGAGAAGTGGGATCAGATCATCGCGATCAATCTGTCATCGGCTTTCCACGCCATTCGCGCTGCCGTCCCCGGCATGAAGAAGAAGGGCTGGGGCCGTATCATCAACACGGCCTCGGCGCACTCGCTGGTCGCCTCGCCCTTCAAGTCGGCCTATGTCTCGGCTAAGCACGGCATCGCGGGCCTGACCAAGACCGTGGCGCTGGAAGTCGCGACCCACAAGATCACCTGCAACTGTATCAGCCCCGGCTATGTCTGGACGCCGCTGGTGGAAAAGCAGATCCCCGACACGATGAAGGCGCGCAACCTGACGCGCGAGCAGGTCATCAACGACGTGCTGCTCGACGCGCAGCCGACCAAGGAGTTCGTCACCTCCGAGCAGGTCGCCGCGCTGGCGCTGTTCCTGTGCGGCGACGACGCCGCGCAGATCACCGGCACCAACCTCTCGATCGACGGCGGCTGGACCGCTGAGTAGCTCCGCTCTCTGTCATGCCCCGGCGCCGGCGTAGCTTCAGCGAAGCCGGCAAGCCGGGCGACGACACCGAGAATGGGCGCCGTTTTTCGCTCAATGGCTCCAGGCCAGAGCGGTGACGATAGCGGATGACAGGTTCAGTTCCGCGAACATGATCTTGCCGGCGACCACGACGAGGACGCTGGCGAGCGCCAGGCGCAGCACCGTCTCCGGCACCCGGGTCGCGCTGTAGCTGCCGAGGATGATGCCGGGCAGCGATCCCATCAGCAAAACGCCCATCAGGCTCCAGTCGACCGAGCCGAGCAGCCAATGTCCGGTCCCGGCCACCAGCGTCAGCGGCACGGCATGGGCGATATCGGAGCCGACGATGGTCGCCATCGGCAGGCGCGGGTAGAGCAGCAGCAGAACGGTGACGCCAACGGCGCCTGCGCCGACGGACGAAATCGAGACCAGTACGCCGAGCGTGATCCCGGTGATGACGGTCGCGATCGCCGTGGTGCGGTCGTCGATACGCTCCAGTTTTTTGCGATAACGCTCCAGGATCGACTTGCGGAAGATCAGCGCGATCGCCGTCAGCGTCAGGGCAAAGCAGAGTACCAAGTTGACGAGGATACGCTCGGCATCGCTTCTGAGATCGAGTTTCCACAATATCAACAGCGTCAGGGCGCTTGCCGGAATGCTGCCGCAGGCGAGTCGCCGCACCGCGGGCCAGTGCACGCTGCGCGACCAGCCATGCACCACGCTACCGCCGGTCTTGGTGGCGGCGGCATAGAGCAGGTCGGTGCCGACAGCGGTCGTTGGATGAATGCCGAACAGCAGGATCAGGAGCGGCGTCATCAACGAGCCGCCACCTACGCCGGTCATCCCGACCAGCAGGCCGACGCCGAATCCGGAGGCGACGTAGAGCGGATCAATCATGGTTGGGGAGTCTTAAGTTTATCTCGTCAGTTGGGCAATATGACGTAGAATAAACTTTCCCTGAGGTGCAATTGTGTGGAGAGAATAAGAAAAATTGTGCTGCGGGCACCCGATAGGGAGGTGTTCCGCCTCGCTCCGGGCATTTTTTGGGAAAAGCCGTTGCTTAGGGCAGTAAGCCGGAGCAGGCGCGCAGCGCCTAATTGCTAAACGCCAGGACGTGCAGGCCCAACCGCTGTCGCACGATCCAGAACAGCAGCACGGTCTCGAAGGTGAGCGAGATCGAGGTTGCCGCCGCGGCGCCATGGCCGCCGAAGCGCGGCACCAGCGCGATGCAGAGCACCACGTTCATCAGGAACGCCAGCGCGTAGGCCAGCGCGCAAATCTTCTGCTGCCCGAGCATGTTGAGCAGACGCTCGACCGGTCCGATCGCGGCGCGCACCACGAGCCCGATCGCGGCGACGAACATGATGTCGTAGCCGACCACGAATTGCGGCCCGAACAGCCAGAGCAGCGGCTTGCCGAGCGCGAGCAGCACGATCGTCGCCGCCAGTGACGGCCAAAATGTCCAGTTGATGGCGTGCGCCACATAGGCTGACAGGCGCGCCTTGTCACCGAGTGCGTTGTATTCGGCGAAGCGATGCGCTGTCGTCGCCGACATCGCATAGTGGATGAACGAGACCAGCGCGAGCGTCTTCACCACGGCGAAGTAGACGCCGACCTCCTCGGAGGGGCGGAACTGCTGAAGCACCAGCACGTCGGTGTAGGAGAGCAGCAGGTAGAAGCTCTCGACCAGCAGGATCGGCAGCGAGACGGCAAGCCAGCCGCTGATGTCGTAGGCCTTGGGGCCGGGCTCGATATGGTCGGCGAGCTTGCGGTTCAGCACCACCATCTGCCCGGTCATCGCGATCCACACCGCGGCAGCGCTCGCGACCATCGCGGCCACGGCGCCGAGATGATAGCCGAGCAGGAAAGCGCAGGCCGTGATGCCGATGATCAGCGCCTGGCGGATGATGAATTGCGGCATCAGGCCGAGCTGCATCCAGTCGTGCGAGCGCGCGATGCCGTCCTGGGTGTTGGCGACGACGAAGGCGGGCAGCGTCATGCAGCCGATATAGAGCGGAAATTCCTCGGCCGGATCGATCCATGGCGAGAGCAGTTTGACGATGCCGGCAAGCACAAGCGATAACAGCGTGGAGACCGCGAAGGTCAGCCAGCGGCTGCCGGAGAGGAAGCCGCGCAGCAGCGTATGATCGCCGCTGGCGCGGTACTCCGGAATGATCTTTTGTGCGGAGGCCGAGATGCCGAAATCCATCATGCTGCCGAGCAGCAGCACCCAGGTCCAGACATAGACATAGACGCCGTAGTCGGACGTGCCCATCCAGCGCGCGAGCAGGACCTGCGAGACATAGGCAAGGCCCGCGCTGATGACGCGGATGAGGAAGATGGTGCCGGCAAGCCGCCGTGTCAGGGACGCTTCGCTCGATCCGCCGGTCAGCTTGCCGCGCAGCCGCGCGATCAGCCCGGCCGGTCCGGTCGTTGCGGGCTCTGCATCCATCACGGCCACGTCGAGATTCCCAAGCGTTCTGCGCATGCTGCGGCAGGCCTGGGGCTTAGCAACCATTCGTTAAGATTCGGTTGGATGGGGGCTGTCGCCTCACTCCTGCTGTCATCCCCGCGAACGCGGGGATCCATAACCAAAGGGAGAAGTTGCTGCGCTGGCTGGCAACTCCGAATCTTCGCCAAACCACTCCCTTAGGCTACCGCGCCGAGCGCAAGCGCTCGCGCTGGGGTCCCGGATCTGCGCTCTGCTTCGCCGCGCTTGTCCGGGACGACAGGAAGAGATCACTCCAGATTCGTATTGAACTCGTACGACTTCTCAGGCCCGACCAGCGTGAACTTCAGCGCCGCGCCCTCGGGCTTGGCGCCCGGCGGCAGGCCGTCGAGCTCGAATGAGAACCGCTTCACGCCGGGAGGGCTGTGCTCGACCGGCACGGGGATCGGCAGCGACCAGTCGGGCGTCGGACCTTCCACGAACAGATTGACGTTGCGACCGTCAGGCACAGCCACGTCGACGACCACATTCTTGGCCCCGTCGCGCCTGATGTCGCGGATGGTGAGCGGATTGGGATCGCCGATATTGGCGGGCTTTGGCACGGTGTCCAGGGCTGCACGCAGACTTGCGTCCTCGGTGGAGGCCACGCTGTTGATACCGAGCTCGGCATTGGCTTCCACGGGGATGCAGAGCTTCTCGCACACGGCGTAGTTGATCTCGGCGCGCAGTGTCACCGGCTTGTCGGGCGCCTTGGCGACGATGCGCAAGGGCAGCACGATCTGGTCGTGATAGCCGATCGAATGCCCGCCCGCGCCGTCATCGAATTTCAGCGGCGCCGGCCACATCACGGTCACCGCCTCGACATTCTCCGACTTGGAAAAGTCGAACCGCGGTGGAACGCCGGAGTCGCCGGGCGTGCGCCAATAGGTCTTCCAGCCGGGTTGTAGCTGGAACACGATACCGCCGAGCAGGACCGCACCGCTGCGCGATCCCGCGAGCAACCTCACCGCGGAATGTCCGTCGCGCTGCCACGGCGAAGCGTCGTCGGCACGGGCTTCAAGCGCCAGCGACGACGCAAGCAGGGTTGTCGCGACGCCAATCGCCGCACGCATGGGAACTCTTGTGAGCATGGCACGTCTTTACAGGGTCACCCCAGGGCAAACCATTGAATTGCTTGTGATGAATTCACTTGAATCGATGAATCAAGTCTCTGCAAGCCTTGATTTGACAGCAGCCCGGCCCGACATCAGGATAGGAATTGAAACCGGAGTGCTTTACCGATGGCTCCCACAGGCAAGAGGACGGGCGAAAGCACCCGCAGCGCAGGTCCCGCGCTCCCCAGTTCGGCCGGTTATCTCGACGGCCGACTCCTGATCGCGATGCCCGTAATGGGCGATTCCCGCTTTGAGCGTTCGGTGATCTATCTCTGCGCCCATTCGGCGGAGGGCGCGATGGGCATCATCGTCAATCATCCGGCCGGCAGTATCGATTTCCCCGAGCTTTTGCAGCAGCTCGGCATCATCAAGAAGGGCGAGCACATCAAGTTGCCGGAGAATGCCGAAAGCATGAAGGTGCTGCGCGGCGGCCCGGTCGATACCGGGCGCGGCTTCGTGCTGCACTCCAGCGACTTCTATATCGAGAACGCGACGCTCAGGATCGACGATGGCGTCTGCCTCACGGCAACAGTCGATATCCTGCGGGCGATTGCCAACGGCTCGGGCCCCAAGCATGCCATTCTTGCGCTCGGTTACGCCGGCTGGGCGCCGGGCCAACTCGAGACCGAGATCCAAAGCAATGGCTGGCTCCATTGCGACGCGGATGTTGACCTGATCTTCGGCGACGACGTCGACGACAAATACGACCGCGCCCTGCGCAAGATTGGCATCGATCCCGGCATGCTCTCGAACGAGGCGGGGCACGCGTAGCTGTAGAGCCGCCCTCCGGTGCGTGCGTCACCTTCGCTGTCATGCCCCGGCTTGACCGGGGCATCCAGTACGCCGCAGCGGATCAGATCTATCACAACCGTCTCGGAGTGCTGGATCGCCCGGTCGAGCCGGGCGACGACTACCTTCGGTGAATGACGCTCCTACTCCGCCGCCTGCTGCTGCACCGTCGGCTCGGTGCCGGCAACCGTCGCGCGGCGCATGTCGCGGGGCTGGGACTGGTCGTAGCGGCGGACGCGGTGCATGGTCTGGCGGTTATCCCACATCACGAGATCATGCAGCTTCCATTTGTGGACGTAGACGAACTCGCCTTGCGTCGCGTGCTCGTTCAGGTCGCGCAGCAGCAGCCGTCCCTCGGGCACGCTCATGCTCACGATCTTGCCGGCATGCGATGAGAGATATAGTGACTTGCGGTGATGGACGGGATGCGTGCGCACCAGCCGCTGCAGCACCGGCTTGAACATCTGCTTCTCTTCATCGGAGTACTCGGTGAAGCCGAGCGAGCCGCGCGAATACATCAGCGAGTGCTCGCAGACGAGGTCATCGATCTCCGCCTTGGTCTCGGCGTCGAGCGCGTCGTAGGCCGCGCGCATGTCGGCGAATTCGGTGTTGCCGCCCTTGGGGTTGACCACGCGCGCCGACAGCAGCGAGAATTTTGCAGGGATGGGGCGGAACGAGCTATCGGAATGCCACAGGCAATTGCCGAGGTTGAACAGATGCGTGCGGCTGTCCTTGGCGAGTGGCTTGCCGTCCTTGCCGAGGTTGGAGACGTCGTTGAGGCCTGACTGGAGCCTGTAATCCTTCTCCTTGGTCACGGTGCCGCCGCGTGCATCCTCGCGCTGGCCGAAATTCAGCGCGAAGGCCATCTGCTGTTCGTCGGTGATGTCCTGGTCGTGGAAGACGAGCACCGCATATCTGTCCATGGCGGCCTCGACCTCGCGTGCCTCATCCGGTGTGAGAGGCTTTCGCAGGTCGAGGCCGGAAACCTCGCCGACAAAATGCTTCTGAAGCTGCCGGATGGCGATCGTCATGGTGTTTTCTCCCGCGAACTGCGAGCGGTTGGTCCCGCTCTGCTATCGAAAAAGCTACTCCCGCTTCCCGTGTTGTCAACGCTTGCCGCGCATGGCTGCCCGTAGCCCGGATGGAGCGAAGCGTAATCCGGGGCGTCGCGCCGCGGAGACACCTTCCCGGATTGCGCTGCGCTCCATCCGGGCTACGCTCCTCTAATGGCTCTCAGGCGTTGCGCGCCATCAGGCCGCCGTCGACCGGAATTACCGCGCCGGTCAGGAAGGAAGCCGCCGGCAGGCACAGGCTCAGCGTCATGTGCGCGACCTCCTCGGGATCGCCGTAGCGGCCGAGTGCAGTGCGGCGCTTGGCATAGATGGTCTTGTGCTCTTCCGAGATCCGGTCGGTGATGGCGGTGCGGATCGGCCCCGGACAGATGCAGTTGACGGTGATGCCTTCGCGGCCGAGCTCCACTGCGAGCGAGCGGGTGAGACTCGCCACGCCGCCCTTTGCCGCCGAATAGGGGCTATGCAGCGCGGTGGCGCCGAGCGCCTCGGTCGAGGCGATGTTGACGATGCGCGGGGACTTCGACTTGCGCAAATACGGCAGCGCGGCGCGAATGATGCGCGGATGCGCCGTCAGCATCACCGCGATGCCCCTGGCCCAGGCGTCCTCGTAAGTCTCGTCGTCGATCGCGACGCGCACCGAGATGCCGGCATTGTTGACGATGATGTCGAGCCCGCCGAAATGCGTGGCGACATCGCCAACCACGCGCTTGATCTCACCGCCGTCAGCGACGTCGAGCTTCCATGCCTTCGCCGAACCGCCGCTCGCCGCGATCTCCTTCGCGACCGGCTGTGCGCCTTGCTCGTCGTAATCGGTGACGGCAACGTTCGCGCCTTCCGCTGCAAACACGCGCGCGGTCGCGCGCCCCATGCCGCTGGCCGCGCCGGTGACGAGAACGGTCAGGCCCTTCACGGACCGGCTGAGCTGCTTGAATTCCGACATGCTGTTTCCTCGCGGCGTCTTGTTTGTTGTTATGAGATTGACAAGGCTGGCATCGATCCGCAGACAGGTCAAACAAGCAAAACAAAAGGGGAGGCCGCGATGGCGAACGAGCTCGATTTTTCAGGCAAGCAGGTGCTGGTGGTCGGCGGTTCCAGCGGTATCGGCAACGGCATTGCACAGGCCTTTCGTGCCAGGGGCGCACGTGTTGCAGTGTGCGGCACGCGTGCTCAGCCTGCGGAATATTCGGTTGAGGAAGGCTCCGATCTCACGGGTCTTTCCTATGCGCAGCTGGATGTCAGGAATGCCGGTGCAATCGAAGCGTTCAAGCCGTCCTTCGACCGTCTCGACGTACTCGTGCTCGCGCAGGGCGCGGTGCTCTATCGCCGCGGCGAATTCGAGATGAGCGGCTTCCGCAAGGTCGTCGAGGTCAACCTGATGAGCCTGATGGCCTGCGCCACGCGATTTCATTCCATGTTGCGGGATTCCAAGGGCGCGCTGATCATGGTGTCCTCGACCGCGGCGTATCACTCCACCATGGGCAATCCCGCCTACAACGCCTCGAAGACCGGTGCGGTCGGATTGACGCGGACGCTGGGCGAGGCCTGGGCCGAGGACGGTATCCGCGTCAACGGCATCGCGCCCGGCCTTGTCGATACCAAGATGACGAAGGTGACGACCGACAATCCCAAGCGGCTCGAAGGCGCGCTGGCGCGCATTCCGCTGCGGCGATTGGGCACGCCGGCCGACATGGCGGGCGCGGCCCTGTTCCTGGCCTCGCCGCTGTCGTCCTACATCATCGGCCAGACCCTCGTCGTCGACGGTGGCCTCATTCTTTGAGATCAACATCCAGGGCCAAAGGGAACTGCGCCGCGCCTGATCGGTTACTTGGGCTGACCCCCGAGGAGGATCATCATGGACACGGATCGGATTGCCGGATCGGCCAAGGAATATGCCGGACGCGCGGAAGGCGCGCTCGGAGACATTGCTGGCGATGCGAAAACACAGGCGTCGGGCAAGGCGCGGGAAGCCGCGGGCACGGTGCAGAATCTCTACGGCCAGGCCAAGGATGCCGTACGCGATGCCGGTGAAACTGCGGCAGGCTACGCAAAGGATGTCTACGAGAACAGCGGCGACACCTTCCGCGACGGCTCGCAGGCCTTGTCCAAGAAAGTGCGGGACAATCCGCTCGGTGCTCTCTTGATCGCTGGCGGTATCGGCTTCGCGCTCGCGCTCCTGATGTCGCGGCCTGCACGCCGCCCGCCGCCGCGCTGGCGCTATTACGGTTGAGCAGCCCTGCAGGTCGTTCCGGGTTCGCGTTTCGCGCGCCCCGGAATGACATCTCCAATCAGAGAAACGATTACCGGATCACTTCCGCCGAGCGTCCGACATTGCCTGGCGGACGCGGGATCGCGGGGTTCGGATTTGGAATACGCGGCCCTGGCGCCGGCGCCAATTGGCGCGGCGGTGGCGGCGGAGAGCCGAAGCCGAAGAAATCGCCGAATGACGGCGTTGCCTGCGCGGGCTGCTGCGGTTGTAGCTGTAACGGCGGCTTCTTTGGCGCGGGCTTGGGCGGCGCAATCGCGGCGGCCGCACCGGGAGCGGGCGATGCACTGGGATGGGCACCGCCGTCGGGGGGCGTCGCAGCCATCGGCGTATCGCCCTTGGCCTGCTCGCGGCCGACTTCGCGGCGCGGCCAGGCATAATCATCGGCACGGCCTGCCGGGGCCGTCAGCGGCTCACCTTTCACCATCGTCTTCGCTGCGAGCGCATCGACCGCGGCAGGACGCGAACCTGGGCCGCCCAGCAATTGATCGGTCGAAATCGAGGCTGCAACCAGCGGCACGATCGGTCCCGCCAGCGGCCGCGGCGCGGGCTTGCCGGGCTCCGCACTGGTGTCGGGCGTCGCCGGTTCGCTCGGTAGCGCGATCGGGCCGGAACGCCCGGCGAGCAGGCGCGTGATCTCGCGCTCGACATAGTGCGCAAGCTTGCGCGCGCCGGGCTTGGTGAAATAGACGCCGTCAGCGCTGCGGAGCTGACGGATCTGGCCTTCGAAGTCCGGACCCTTCTGGAGGAAGCGGCCGGCCTCGTCGACAAAGCCGTCCCAGACATCGACATAGGTGATGCCGGCCTTGCCCGCGCCTTCGCGATAAAGCGAATCCAGGAACAGCATGTCCGCCGTGCCCTTCGGTCCGCGGATCGCGGGCAGGCCGACCCAGAGCACCGGCACTCCCTTGGCCTTGAGGACGTTGGTCAGTTCCTCGATCTTCTTGCTGTAGAGCTCGACCCAGTGGTCGTCGCGGAATTCGTAGAGGCCGTTCGGGTTGCGTGCGGTCTTCTCGGGCGCTGCGGCCGGCGGGGTATCGGCATTGTCGGCGTCGTCCTGCGGCAGGTCGGTATCCGCTGCAGGCTTGTCCTCGGGCTTGGCATCGCCGGTTTTGGCATCGCCGGGCTTGGCCTCTCCTGGCTTTCCTTGCGGCTTGGCGCGCCCGCCCTTGTCGTTCTTCTCGTTCTTCTTATCCTTGTCCGCGGCCTTGTCTGACTTTTCGGGCGCAGCCTCGCGGATCGCGATGCGATCGTTGAGGCCGAGCATGACGACGATCACGTCGGGCTTTTCAGTTTCGAGGATGCCCTTCGCCGCGGCCGCCCAGTCCGAGGGCTCGCCGCGCGGCTGGTACTTGATCAGGCCCGACGTCGTCTTGTGCTTGCGGATCACGCCCATGTCGGGCTGCTCGGTGTATGCGTCCTCTAAGCCGTAGGCGAGCCAGTCGGCCATGGCGTCGCCGATCACCAGCACGTTTTTCTCAGGAGTGGTGTCGCGCTTGGCCGGCGCCGGCGCGCGCGAAAAGTCCTGACGCGGCGCCTGCTGCTGCTGTTGCTGCTGCTGGAACGGTGCAAAGAAATCACCGCCGAACCAGCCGCCACGGTGTGGCTGCGGCGCCGCGCGCTGCGGCGGGCCGCCGAAGCCGCCGAAGCCGGGGAAGTTGAAGAACTGCGCCGAGGCTGGTCCTGCGATCGAGACCAGGATCGCAAGCGCCGTCCCCAGCGCGATCAGCGGGCCGGTCTCGGTCAGCGCCTTGAAGAATGATTTCGGCTTCGACATGCGATCTCGGGCGCGCACAACGGGTCTTGGAATAGGCTCGTTATAATAACGGAATCGGGCCGCAAACGGGCAGATTCTCTTTGCAGATTCCAGGTTCATACACCGGGGATCGGCCGTTCCCGTCAAGCCTATCGGCCAAAATCCCTGTTCAGGGTTGCTTTCGGGGCGATTTTACCGCCCCCGCAGCCGGTCCAGCACGTCCGAGGAGGCAAATCCGTCCGCGGGCACCCCGATCGAGGCCTGGAAGCTACGTAAGGCCTCCCGGGTCTGGCCGCCGAACTGGCCGTCCGGGGTGCCCTTGTAGAAGCCGCGCTGGGCCAGGAGCTGCTGGAGTTCCAGCCGCTCGGTGCGCGACAGTTCGCGCTCCTGGCGCGGCCAGGGCTGCACGAAGGGCTGGCCGCCGCGCAGGCGGTCGGCGAAATGGCCGATCGCCATCGCATAGGCTTCGGCCGGGTTGTACTTCATGATGACGCGGAAATTCTGCAGCATCAGGAAGCCCGGTCCCTGCGCGCCGGCCGGCGCCAGCAAATAGGCCTTCTCAGCCGGGTGCGGGAAGGGCTGGTTGATCGGGCGCTTGAGCCCGAGCTTCTCCCATTGCGCAATCGTCATCGCCTTGGCGCGATCGGCCAGCATGTAGTTGAAGCCCTGGGGCACCACCACCTCGTAGCCCCAGCTCTGGCCGCTCTGCCAGCCGTCCTTCTTCAGATTGTTGGCGGTGGAGGCGATCAGGTCGGTCGGATTGTCGACGACGTCGCGCCGTCCGTCGCCATCGCCGTCCACGGCAAAGCGCTTGAAGGCGGTCGGCATGAACTGCGTCGGGCCGAAGGCGCCGGCCCAGGAGCCGCGCATCTGCTCGGGGCGCAGATCGCCGCGGTTGAGGATCTCCAGCGCCGAGAGGAACTCGTCCTTGAAATAGGCCTGGCGGCGGCCGACGCAGGCGAGCGTGGCGGTCGATTGCAGCACGCTGCGGTCGCCCATTTGCGTCGAGTAGTTGGACTCGATGCCCCAGATCGCGGCGATGATGTAACGGTCGACGCCGTAGGCCTTCTCGGTGGCGTCGAACTGCGCCTTGTATCTGGCGAGGACTTCCTTGCCCTTGGCGAGGCGGTTGTCGTTCACGAGGATGTCGAGATAGTCCCAGATCGACTTGGAGAATTCCGGCTGGGAATCCATCAGGTCCATGATGCGCAGGTCGGGCGCAAGGCCTGCGGTGAAGCGCTGAAAGTTGTCCTGCGTGATGTTGCGGCGTGCGGCATCAGGCCACATTCCCGCGACGCAATTATCGAAATTGCCAGCCGCCTCGCGGATCGCCGTCGCCGTCATCAGCGGATGGCCGGAGGCGCCATCCTCGCCGCTCCAGGGTTGAGCTCCGGTCTGGACGCCACCGGGTGCCGGTTGCGAGGGCGCCGGATTCGAGCCGGAGAAAATACCGCCGAACAGGTTCGACAGGCCGTTCTGCGCCTGGGCATGCGCGCGCGCCGGCAGCAGCAAGGCGGCCGCAATCATCGTTGCGCTGGTCGCGAATCCAGCGCGTCTTGCCAGCCCTGCCACCGATTGCATCATATCCCACCTGTCCGGCCGAAAATCCGCCTTCAGGAGGCCCGGCTACGGTTGCCAATAGCTTAACAAACGTGAAATTTTGGTGGCGGCCTTTTTCTTAACTCTGCGCTGGCTAGGCCCCACATCCGCCTTTGTTAGCGGCTGCAAACAGGCTAGCAAGATGCATTGCTCCCTTCACGTGTGCCCTCAGGTAATTCGAACAATCACATGAAAATTCGCAAAGCCGTATTCCCAGTCGCCGGCCTCGGCACCCGTGTCCTGCCCGCCACCAAGGCGATGCCGAAGGAAATGCTGACCATCGTCGACAAGCCGCTGATCCAGTACGTCTATGACGAGGCCAGGGAAGCCGGCATCGAGCACTTCATCTTCGTCACCGGCCGCAACAAAAATGTCATCGAAGATCATTTCGACAAGATGTTCGAGCTCGACACGACGCTGGCTGCGCGCGGCAAGAAGGCCGAGCAGGAGATCCTGGCGCAGAACCAGCCCGAAGCGGGCGCTGTCAGCTTCACCCGCCAGCAGGCTCCGCTGGGCCTTGGCCATGCGGTCTGGTGTGCGCGCGACATCGTCGGCAACGAGCCGTTCGCGGTCGTGCTGCCCGACGAGCTCGTGCTCAACACGCCGGGCTGCCTGAAGCAGATGATAGAGACGGCGTCCTCGCTCGGCGAGAAATCCAACCTGATCGCGGTCGAGGCGGTGCCCGACAATTTGACCCATCAATACGGCATCTGCGGCGTCGGCA
>JAEYRD010000210.1 GCA_023435725.1 Pseudomonadota bacterium
GATCAAATCTGGATGCGTCGAGCCCGAGCAAGTTCCAGGACTGCTGCATGTGCGGCGGCAGCGGCGCGGTGGCGTCGATCACGCCGCCGCGCGGGTGCGGAATGACGATGCGGCGCGCGAGCAGATGCAGCCGGTTTTGCAGTCCACCTGGCAACTCCCAATTCTCGATGTTGAAATATTTGGGATCGCCGATGATGGGATGGCCGATATGGGCCATGTGGGCGCGCAGCTGGTGAGTGCGGCCCGTCACCGGCTTCAGCGACACCCAGGTCAGCTTGTTGCCGGCGGTCTCGACCACCGCATAATAGGTCACCGCGTGGCTCGCGCCCTCGTCGCCGTGCTGGGCGATGCGCATGATGGTGTCGTCCTCGCTCTCCTCCTTGGCGAGGAAGGTCGAGATGCGCCCCTGCTTGGGCTTCGGCAGACCCGGCACCAGCGCCCAATAGACCTTGCGCGCCGACCGCGAACGGAACGCGCCGGTCAAATGCGAGGCGGCAAAGCGCGTCTTTGCGATCAGCAGACAGCCCGACGTTTCCCTGTCGATGCGGTGCACGAGGCGCGGCTTCTGTCCCTTGGAATCGCGCATCACCTCCAGCATCTGGTCGATGTGCCGCGTCATGCCCGAGCCGCCCTGCACGGCGAGGCCGGCAGGCTTGTTGAGGACGAGAACGTCGTCGTCCTCGTAGATCGTCATCTCCTTCAGCGCGGCAAGCGTCTTTTGCGCGGCCTCCGACAGCGGGCCGGCGGCCTTCGGTGTGTCGAGCTTGAGTGGCGGAATGCGGACGCTCTGGCCCTCCTCCAGGCGGTCCTTGCTGTCGACGCGCTTGCCATCCACACGCAGCTCGCCTTTGCGGACGACGCGCTGGATGTGGGAAAACGACAGCCCCGGAAAGCGCGCTTCGAGGAAGCGGTCGACGCGCATGTTGTTCTCGTCGGCCGTCACGGTGACGGTCTGAACCTTGGTCGGCAGCAACGCTTCAACCGGCTTTGCCGGCGCAGACTTTTCCAGCGCAGCTTTGGGCGCACGCCGCTCGGCGCGCTCGCCCGCAAGGCGTGGTGGCTTCGCACCCGGCTTGGCCCCCGGCCGCGGCCCGGCTGTCTTTGCGCTGCGCGCCTTGAACGGGCGCGCTTCCTTGCGCTCATCGCGCGAACGGGGCTTTGGATCGGTTCTTTTGATGCGGCGGCTCATGGATGCCTGCGTACCCTAAAAGCCGGCTGCCGTCACGGCGAAATGGCCGCTTCTAGCGCGAACCGCCCCGCTCCTTCCGCAGCTTGGCCCAGTAATCCAGCCGCTTCCTGATCTCGCGCTCGAAGCCGCGCTCGGGCGGGTCGTAGAAGGTCTGGCGGCCCAGGGCTTCCGGGAAATAGTCCTGGCCCGAGAAGGCGTCGGGGGCGTCGTGGTCGTATTCGTAAGCTGCGCCGTAGCCTTCCGACTTCATCAGCTTGGTCGGGGAATTCAGGATGTGCTTCGGCGGCAGCAGCGAGCCGGCCCGCTTGGCGACCTGCATCGCCGCGCCGAAAGCGGTGTAGACCGCGTTCGATTTCGGCGCGGTGGCGAGATAGACCACGGCCTGCGCGATCGCCAGTTCGCCCTCGGGATGGCCGAGGAAATCGAAGGCGTCCTTGGCGGCATTGGCGATGACGAGCGCCTGCGGGTCGGCGAGCCCGATGTCCTCCACCGCCATGCGCACGACGCGACGAGCCAGGAACAGCGGATCCTCGCCGGCATCGAGCATGCGCGCGAGGTAATAGAGCGCGGCATCGGGATCGGAGCCGCGCACCGACTTATGCAGCGCAGAGATCAGGTTGTAATGGCCGTCCGCCGATTTGTCGTAGATCGGCGCACGGCGCTGCAGGATCTCCTGCAACTGCGCGGCGTCGAAGATCTCGTCCTTGCGCGCAGCGCGCCAGACTTCCTCGGCGAGCGTCAGCGAGGCCCGGCCATCGCCGTCGGCCATGCGCACCAGCACCGCGCGCGACTCCGAATCGAGCGGCAGCTTGCGGCCCTCGACCTCCTCGGCATGTGCGAACAGTTTTTCGATCGCGGCCGCATCAAGCGAACGAAATACCAGCACCCGCGCGCGAGAGAGCAACGCCGCGTTGCGCTCGAAGGACGGGTTTTCGGTGGTGGCGCCGACCATGACCACGGTGCCGTCTTCCATGACCGGCAGAAAGGAATCCTGCTGGGCGCGGTTGAAGCGATGCACCTCGTCGACGAACAGCAGCGTGCCCTTGCCCATCTCGCGGCGGGCCCGCGCGGCGTCGAACGCCTTCTTCAGGTCGGCGACGCCGGAGAACACCGCGGAGATCTGCTCGAAATGCAGGTCCGTCGCATCCGCCAGCAGCCGCGCGACCGTGGTCTTGCCGGTGCCGGGCGGGCCCCAGAACACCAGCGAACCGAGCGTGCGCGTCTCCAGCATGCGGGTCAGCGCGCCGTCTGGGCCGAGAATGTGATCCTGGCCAACGACCTCCGAGAGCGCGCGCGGGCGCAGCCGGTCCGGCAGCGGATGCGGAGCCTCGTGATCGAGTCCCGCCGCGGCAAAGAGAGTCGGCGTCTCCTGTGGTCGCTTCATCCGCCCAGCGTGACGTTGATCTGCTGGCCACCACGCACCAGCGTGATGCGCCAGATCCGCGGGCGCTCTCCGGCGGCCTTCTCGAGGTCGCCGGTCTTGCCGATCTTCTGGTTGTTGACCGCCAGAATGATGTCGCCCTTCTGGAAGCCGACACTCGCGGCCGCACTGTCGGTGCCGAGATCGGTGATCACGACGCCCTCGGTGTCGGCGTCCAGATGCAGCTCGTCGGCGACCGCCGGCGTGATCGTCGAGACCTTCGCGCCCTGGAACGGCGACCGCGCGGTGACGACGAGTTCGTTGCGGCCGCTGTCGGGCGCGGTCTCCAGCGCCACCGTCAACTTGACCGGCTTGCCGCCGCGCTGCACGTCGATCTGCGCGGTGCCACCGAGCGGACGCGTCGCGAAGCGGTAGTCGAAGGCGTTGGGATCGTCCACGGTCTGGCCGTCGATCCCGGTGATGAGATCGGAGGATTTCAGGCCGGCCTTCGCCGCGGGCCCGTTCTGCACCACGCTCGCGACCAGCGCACCGGTCGGCGAACGCAGGCCAAGGCTTTCAGCGATCTCTGGCGTCACCGCCTGCAGCTTCGCACCAAGCCATGGTCGCTTCACCGCCTTGCCGCCGCTCTTGGCGGAGGCAACGACGACGCGCACCATGTTTGCCGGGATCGCAAAGCCGATGCCTTGCGAGCCGCCGGAACGGGAATAGATCGCGGTGTTGATGCCGGCGAGCCGGCCATTCATGTCGACCAGCGCGCCACCGGAATTGCCGGGATTGATCGCCGCATCGGTCTGGATGAAGAACTGGTAGTCGGTAATGCCGACCTGCGTGCGCGCGAGCGCCGAGATGATGCCGTGGGTCACCGTCTGGCCGACACCGAAGGGGTTGCCGATCGCCATCACGACATCGCCCACCATCAGTTCGTCCGAATTGGTGAACTCGAGAGCCGGAAACTTCTCTTTGCTATCCTTCAGACGCAGCACCGCGAGATCACTGCGGGAGTCCTTCAGCACGATCTCGGCCTCGAACTCGCGCTTATCCGACAGCGATACCTTCACCTGGTCAGCGCCTTCGATGACGTGGACGTTGGTGACGACGAGCCCGGACGAATCGACGATCACGCCCGAACCGAGCGACCGCTGCACCTGCTCCTGCTGCTGGCCCGGCACGCCGAAGAAGCGGCGGAAGATCGGGTCGTCGAGCAGCGGATTGCGGTTCTGCACCACCTTGGCAGCATAGACGTTGACGACCGCCGGCTGCACCCGCTGCACGATCGGCGCATAGGACAGCCGCAGCTCGGCCGGCGACGACGGGACGCGGCGGTCCTGTGCGGCGGCCGGATTGAAGTGGGTCGTAAAGGCTACGCACAATGCAGTGACGACAGTGGTCCAGGTCGATCGAAACATTCCTACCTCTCGGAAAAGACGACGGAATATAGGCCCGTTCGCCCGCCAATAGAAGGGCGCCGGGCGGCAATATTCGGCCCCCTTCCGGTGTCTCCCGAATGCAAGCCCGGCGTGTGAAATGGCAATTTGCCTGGGCGGTGGATTGGCATGATGCGCGTCATCTTGCATTCTGGCGCACGGCGGATTCGGTTGCGGCGAATTTGCATCAGTGGGAACCCGCGCAACCGGGCGCAGCGTCGCGGGGTAGTCATCGATCATTCTTAGGCTCTCCGTTGCGACTTGGGGAAGTTCGTCAAACGATGGAGTCATGATGTGAGCAGGACAAGAATTGCGGCCACGGCGATCGGTCTCGCCGGTGCGCTGGCGGCCTCGCAGGCCCAGGCCCAATCGGCAAACAATAGCGAGCAGGAGATCGCGCTCCTGAAGCAGCAGCTGAAGATGCTGGAGCAGAAGCTCGACAAGCTCCAAAGTCAGACCGCCGCGAACACGGCGGCAACGGCGAAAGCCAAGGCTGAAGCAAAGGCCGAAGCGAAGGCCGAAGCAAGATCGGAGGCGAAGGCCGCGATCGCCAGCGCCAATGCGGCGATCCCGGTCAAAGCCGCCGTACCGGCGTCCGGGGTCGTGGTGACGATGCCGAACAACCGACCGACCATCTGCACCGCGGACGAACAGAACTGCGTCGCCATTACGAGCCGCGTGCACTGGGACATCGGCGGTTACAATTATCGTCCCGACACGGCATCGACGGTGCCGCAACAGCTCGACAGCGGCGAGAACCTCCGCCGTGCACGTATCGGCATCGTCGGCAAGTTCTTTGGCGACTGGAACTACGCCCTGATCTATGACTTCGGCGGCTCGTCCGATGGCTTCGGCGGCACGGCGGCCGGCTCGCTGCCGGGCGGCGGGACATCAGGCGTCGAGAACGCCTATCTCAGCTACACCGGCCTCAAGCCATTCGGCGGCAAGATGGCGATCGAAGCCGGCATCATGGACATACCCTGGACGCTCGACGAATCCACCAGCTCCAACGACATCCTGTTCATGGAGCGTGCTTCGGTTGGCCTCATCGCACAAAATATCGCCGCCGGTGACTTCCGCTCGGCCGTCGGCACCCGGTGGTGGAATGACCAGCTCTGGGTCGGTGGCTACGTCACCGGACCGACCACGGGCCAGATCCACTCTGCGTCCAGCGTGTCTCCGCCCGGGACCAGCGAGCAATATGGCGCGGTCGTCCGTGTCGCCGGCAATCCCATCAGCGGCAACGGCTACTCGCTGCATTTCGGTGCCGATGCTGAGTGGCTGATCCAGCCGCCGCGCAATCTGGTGACGCAGGCGCAGACGCTCACGCTCAGTGACCGGCCCGAGTTGCGGATCGATCCGACGTCGCTGATATCGACCGGTGCGATCGCCAACGTTTCCGGGGCGCAGGTCTACGGCGTCGAAGCGGCCGGGACCTATGGCCCGCTATTCGCGCAGGGCGAATATTACTGGTTCAATGTCGACCGCACTGCGAACACCGGCCTGCCGCCGTTCGGCGCGCCAAACCTGAAATTCGATGGCGGCTACGCGCAGGTCGGCTACGCGCTGACCGGCGAGACACGTGCCTACAATCCGGCGGCGGCCGCTTATGGCGGCATCAAGCCGGCGAATCCGTTCTCGCTCACCGGCGGCGGCTGGGGTGCTTGGGAAATCGCCGGCCGCGTGAGCACGATGAACCTGAACGATCAGCTCGCGACGGCGGCCGGCATCGCGGGTGGACGGCAAACCATCTACACCGCCGCGCTGAACTGGTACGTCAACAACAACGTCCGTTTCATGCTGAACTACCTGCATGGCGACATCTCCAAACAGGCGAGCTCCACTTCTGCGGTGAACACGGGCTCGAGTTTCGACGCGATAGCGATGCGCACCCAGGTCGCTTTCTGACCTGAAGTCGCATTCTGTCGACCGGACCCAAAAAACCGGGAGCGGCACGACCGCTCCCGGTTTCCTTCTTTCAGGCCGCGCGCTTCGGCTTCTTCACGACGACCGGCGGCGGCGCGCAGGACAGCCGCTGCTGATGGCTCTCGCCCCAAGCCTTCAGAATATCAATCACCGGCCGCAGGCTCTCGCCGAGCTCGGAGAGGCAATATTCCACCCGCGGCGGCACCTCCGCGTAGACCTTGCGGATGACCAGCTTGTCCTCCTCCAGCGCGCGAAGCTGCTTGGTCAGCATGCGCTGGGTGATGCCCGGCATCAGGCGACGCAGCTCGCCGAAGCGCTGGGTGCCGCTCTGTAGATGATAGAGGATCACGCCCTTCCACTTGCCGTCGATCAGGTCCAGCGTCGCCTCGACCGAGCAGCCGGGACGACGGGCGAAATTCCGCCGTTTCATGCGTGTTTTCCCAATAGTATCCAAACAGGGACTATATCCCCAAATTTACAGTACTTGCCAAATCGGAGCCAGCGGGACAGTTAGCAAGCCAGGCGCACATCCGAGTTAACGCGCCATCTGATGGAGACAAGCCATGAAGGCCGTCGGCTACAAGAAGTCGCTTCCGATCGAGGATCAGGACGCGCTGATCGATTTCGAGACCGCGAAGCCCGAGCCCAAGGGGCGCGACATCCGCGTCGCCGTAAAGGCGATCTCGGCCAATCCGGTCGATTACAAGGTACGCAAGCGCGCCGCCCCGCCCGAGGGCGAGGTGAAGATTCTGGGCTATGACGCAGCCGGCGTGATCGATGCGGTCGGCCCCGAGGTCACGCTGTTCAAGCCGGGCGACGAGGTGTTTTACGCCGGCTCGATCCTGCGCCAGGGCACCAACTCCGAATTCCATCTGGTCGACGAGCGCATCGTCGGCAACAAACCGAAGTCGCTCTCGTTCGCGCAGGCTGCCGCCCTTCCCCTCACCTCCATCACCGCCTGGGAGCTGCTGTTCGACCGTCTCGGCGCGGTGCCCGGAAAGAGCGTCGATCCGCGCACGCTGCTGATCACGGGCGGCGCTGGCGGCGTCGGCTCGATCCTGATCCAGCTCGCACGCCGCCTCACCGGGCTCACGGTACTCGCGACCGCGACGCGGCCGGAGTCCCAGAAATGGTGCCTCGATCTTGGCGCGCACGCGGTCATCGACCACGGCAAGCCGATGAAGGAGCAGATCGAGAAACTGAAGCTGCCGCCGGTTGCGCTGGTGGCGAGCCTGACCTTCACCGACCAGCACTACAAGTCGATCGCCGAGTTCATGGCGCCGCAGGGCCGGTTCGGCCTGATCGACGATCCGCCGGAATTCGCGATTGCCGCATTCAAGGGCAAGGCGATCTCGGTGCACTGGGAATCGATGTTCACCCGCTCCTCGTTCCAGACGCCTGACATGATCGCGCAGCATCATCTGCTCAACGACGTCGCCGACCTCATCGACAAGGGCGTCTTGCGCACCACGCTCGACCAGAGCTTCGGCACGATCAACGCGGCCAACCTCAAGCGCGCGCATGCGCTGCTCGAGAGCGGCAAATCGCGCGGCAAGATTGTGCTGGAGGGGTGGTAGGCCAAGACAAAGGGTGGGCAAAGGCGCACTTGCGCCGTGCCCACCATCGCTCTCATTGGAAAAGAAATGGTGGGCACGCTTCGCTTTGCCCACCCTACGATTGCTCGCCTAGGCGATCGTATTGACGATGCCGCCTTCGGCCCGCAGCGCCGCGCCGTTCGTCGCGGATGCCTCCTTCGACGCGACGTAGACCACCATGTTGGCGATCTCGTCGACGCTGGCGAAGCGTTGAATCAGCGAGCTCGGGCGATGCTGCTTGACGAAATTGGCCGCGGCTTCATCCACCGATTGCCCATTCTGCCTGGCGAGATCCTTCACGAAGGTCTCGACACCTTCCGACATGGTCGGACCCGGCAGCACGGAATTGACGGTCACGCCGGTGCCGCGGGTGAGTTGCGCGAGGCCGCGCGCGACCGAGAGCTGAGCCGTCTTGCTCATGCCGTAGTGGATCATCTCGACGGGAATGTTGAGGCCGGACTCCGAAGAGATGAAGACGATGCGGCCCCAGTTGCGCTTGAGCATGCCCTTCAAGTAGGCGCGTGACAGCCGCACGCCGCTCATGACGTTGACCTCGAAGAAGCGGCTCCAGTCCTCGTCCGGGATCTCGAAAAAGTCTTTTGGCTCGAAGATGCCGGCATTGTTGATGAGGATGTCCACCTCCGGCAGCGCAGACACGAGCGCCTTGCAACCCGCTGCGGTCGAGACGTCAGCGGCGATGCCGCGCACCTTGGCCCCCACGCCCTCCAGCTTGCGCACGGCCGCATCGACCTTGTCCTGGCCGCGGCCGTTGATCACGACGCTCGCGCCCGAGCCGGCAAGGCCCTTTGCGATGGCGTGGCCGATGCCGGCGGTCGAGCCGGTCACGAGTGCGGTCTTTCCGGAAAGGTCGATCTTCATGCGTCATCTCCATTGATGCTGACGCAGCATATCGTACGCAGCTCAGGCTGTCGCAATCGCCGTTCACCAATCAGTGAGGCAAACAGAAAGCGGCGCCCGAAGGCGCCGCTTTCAAGATTCCCGGAAAGGTTTACGCCTCTTCCGCATTGCGCACCTATGTCGCTACTTCAGCTGAGCGGCCACCTGCAGCGCCTTCCAGTCGAATTTTTCGGCGAGCGCCAGCGCTTCGTCCTCGGTGAGGCCTTCAAAGGTCAGGCTGAACAAGGCGTCCTTGCTCAACGACACGATGAGCGAGCCGGACTTCTCCGGGATGTTGTAGTTCTTGAGCACCGGCATGCCGTGCATCGTCGCTGAAATCACGTGACCTTCGGATGTCTGAAGGTTCATCCCGCCCTGGATCGGCGGCATGGCTCCGGTAGCGCCCTGCCCGACCAGGACAGAGGCATGCACCTGCGCCGAACCGCGCTCGTAGTCGCGCGTTGCCGTGGTCATGTTCGTCTCGGACATCTGCATCGACATGCCTTCCGGCTTCTTGCCCTGCCATCCGTTCAGATCAATCAAAAGCGGCAGGAGGCGTTGAAACGGCTGGTCGGCGCGCGCGGTCGAAAGTGGCCACGAGGCCGACAGCGCCACAAAAAAACAAAGAGCCCAGTATTGTGGCTTAACGAATAGTCTCAATCTCATCTCCATGAGTCCAAAGCGCTATGACTCTTAGGATGAATGATCGCGCCTTAGGTTCAATGGAAGCCCGTCGTGGCGCTAGAAAGCCCCGGGTCGAAGGCGCGGATGCAATGCCCATGATCAAAAATAAAAAGCGGCGCACCGGGCGCCGCTTTTGATTTTTCCAGATCGCGAAGAACTTAAGCCGCCTCGGCTTCCTTCTCCTGCACCGGGCCGGAGTCCTGGCCCTTGGCATCGACGTCGCGATCGACGAACTCGATCACGGCCATCGCGGCGTTGTCGCCGTAACGGAAGCCGGCCTTGATGATGCGGGTGTAGCCGCCCTGGCGGTCCTTGTAGCGGGTCGCCAGCGTATCGAAGAGCTTCTTGACCATGTCGACATCGCGCAGCTCCGCGATCGCCTGACGGCGCAGCGACAGACCGCCCTTCTTGCCGAGCGTGACGAGCTTCTCGACGATCGGGCGCAGCTCCTTGGCCTTCGGCAGCGTGGTGACGATCTGCTCGTGCTTGATCAGCGCGGCCGCCATGTTGGCGAACATCGCCTTGCGGTGCTCGGCGGTGCGGTTGAGCTTCCGATGAACCTTGCCGTGACGCATGTGTCTATTCCTTAGATATGAACTGCCGCGACGGTTCGTCGGACCAGTTGCTCAGGTGGGCTGCCTGCGTTCGCCCATAAAAATCGCGGCCAGACAAATCCGACCGCGACGGTGAAATGCGGATCAGTAGTGATCCTCGAAGCGCTTGGCGAGCTCGTCGATGTTCTCCGGCGGCCAGCCCGGCACTTCCATGCCGAGATGCAGACCCATCTGGGCCAGCACTTCCTTGATCTCGTTCAGCGACTTGCGGCCGAAGTTCGGGGTGCGGAGCATTTCCGCTTCCGACTTCTGCACGAGGTCGCCGATGTAGACGATGTTGTCGTTCTTCAAGCAGTTGGCCGAACGCACCGACAGCTCGAGCTCGTCCACCTTCTTGAGGAAGGCCGGGTTGAAGGCGAGGTCCGGGATGATCTCCTGGGCGACTTCCTTGCGCGGCTCTTCGAAGTTGACGAACACGTTGAGCTGATCCTGCAGGATGCGCGCGGCGTAAGCCACGGAGTCATCCGGCGAGATCGCGCCGTTCGTCTCGATCGTCATGGTCAGCTTGTCGTAGTCGAGGATCTGGCCCTCACGGGTGTTCTCGACCTTGTAGGAGACCTTGCGGACCGGCGAGTACAGGCTGTCGACCGGAATCAGGCCGATCGGCGCATCCTCCGGACGGTTGCGCTCGGCGGGCACGTAGCCCTTGCCGGTGGCGACCGTGAACTCCATGCGGATCTCGGCGCCCTCGTCGAGGGTGCAGATCTGGAGGTCCGGGTTGAGCACGGTGACGTCGCCGACGGTCTGGATGTCGCCGGCAGTGACGACGCCCGGGCCCTGCTTCTTCACGACCATGCGCTTGGGGCCTTCGCCCTGCATCTTGATCGAGATGTCCTTGATGTTCAGCACGATGTCGGTGACGTCCTCACGGACGCCCGCGATCGAGGAGAACTCGTGCAGCACGCCGTCGATGTGCACCGACTGCACCGCCGCGCCCTGGAGCGAGGAGAGCAGGATACGGCGCAGCGCGTTGCCGAGGGTCTGGCCGAAGCCGCGCTCGAGCGGCTCGGCGACGATGGTCGCGAAACGCGAGGGATCGCTGCCGGGCGTGACCTGGAGCTTGTTCGGCCGAATCAGTTCTTGCCAATTTTTCTGGATCGTCACTGTTTCACCCATACAGGCCAGTCAATTTGACCGTTCAAAATACTGGCGTTGGAGAAAGGCCGCAGATCATTCCCGCGGCTTCGCAAAAAGTCATCGCGGGCGCCGATGCGCCCGCAACTTGGTATCAAACGCGCCGACGCTTGCGGGGACGGCAACCGTTGTGCGGGATCGTGGTCACGTCGCGAATCGAGGTGACGGTGAAGCCCGCGGCCTGCCGCGCACGAAGCGCCGACTCACGGCCGGACCCCGGCCCGGCCACTTCCACTTCCAGGGTGCGCATGCCGTGCTCCTGCGCCTTCTTGGCGACATCTTCGGCGGCAACCTGCGCGGCATAGGGCGTCGACTTG
>JAEYRD010000016.1 GCA_023435725.1 Pseudomonadota bacterium
CGACTGCCGCGCATGCACAGAGCGCCGATGCCAGCGGCACCTGGCTCACCCAGGCGGGCGACGCGCGCGTAAAGATCAGCAAATGCGGCGCCGGCCTCTGCGGCGTCATCGTCTGGCTCCGCGAACCCTACGACACCGCGACCGGCCAGCCCGCCACCGACAGCAAAAATCCCAATCCCGCGCTCGCCAGGCGTCCGATCATTGGCTTGCCGTTGTTCAGCGGCATGCAGCCGTCCGGTCCGAGCAAATGGTCGGGCCAGATCTACAATGCCGATGATGGCAGCACCTATGCGAGCAGCGTCAGCGTGAGCGGCGCAGACTCGCTGCGGGTCGAGGGCTGCGTCGGCGCACTCTGCGGCGGCGAGACCTGGACGCGCGCGGGGCGCTGACGGGCTCTCGTGTCCCGGACGCGATGCGGCGCGAAGCGCTGCTTCGCAGAGCCGGGCACGAAAGTGACATTACATCACATCGCCTTCAATGCCGTTGCCGCCGAGGCGTAACCGCCTCGTGCGCCGTCGATGAAGTGCACATGGTCGCTGCGCAGCGCCGACGGCGTGAAGCAGGTCATCATCGCGGCATCCTGCCGATGTAGCCCGTAGCGCACGACGCCGTCGCGCGCAGCCGATGCGAGACGACCGCTGAGGGCGCGCTCGAGCTCCGGCGTGCAGTCGAGGATCATGCGCAGGCCGTCGTCATATTTGCGGAAGTCCGAGTTCTCGACGAGCTGGCGCTTGTAGATCTTTGGCATGAAGCCGCCGACGTTGAGGTCGAAACGCATGATCAGATAGACGAACAGCGTGTAGGCCAGCACGCGGACGCGACGCGTGAACAGCGAACCACCGCGCCTGGTGCGGGCCTCATAATCCAGCCCCTGCGGCGGCCATTTCAGCGGCGGCCCCTGCAGGGGCACCGGGCGGGCGCCATCCGGGCTGCGCTCGACGAGGTGGATGATATCCTCGATCACCGTGCGAAAGGCCCGCGGGTCGGCGCCGCGGGCCGGCATCACCAGCACCGACAGGATCAGGCCGCGCGAAGCCGGAATCACTTCGAACCGGCAGGACAGGCCGGAGAGATCGGGCTGAGTGCCGGCGGGCGCTTCCGCGACCGCAAACTCGCCGCGCTTCATCGCGGCGTCAGCCCAGGCGAGCCCGCCGCCGGAGAACATCGCATAGGATAGATTGGCTGACGGACCGAAGCGCGCGACGCGCACGTCAAGACCTTGCGCGCGGATGGCGTTCACCGGCACCAGCGCAACGCGCATCTTCAGATCGAGATCTTCCCGTACCCAGGTCGCGGTCGCGGCAAGGGCCTCGCGGGCGGCCACGACATCGTGAGGCGCGACCGCAAAGCTCGCGCCGTCGCCGCCGAACACGAAGGGGAATTCCCGCCCCTCCAACGCATTGGTCACGGACGCGATCACGGCGGCACCGGCCATGTTGACCGCCTTGTAACGCTGCGCCGCGATCGCCTTGGTAGAATCGACGATGTCGGCGACACCGATGCTCCAGTCGTCCGGGAGCGACGAATAGAGCACGGGGTCCATCAGGCTGGCGAAGCCGCGGAAGACCGGAATGCCGCCGTAAAAGGATTCGCCTGATGTCATCGGGTAATGCCGGATGGTTGGGACGCGCGTTCGAAATACGTGACAGGATGGATCCGGGTTCGCCGGCCGGCGCGCCCTTTCAATCATTGGCCGAAAGCGGCCCCGACAACAAGATGATGCGCGCTGCGATGCCGCAGCCGGTCATTGATCGGCATCAAATGCAGGGACGGAGGGGCAGCTATGATTGAGCTATCTTCAGGGGGGACGCGGGATGATCGAAGTGCCCGACTTCGGCAACAAGGACTCCACCGCTCCGGCGCGGCGCCGCACGAGGCTTGATCCGGTTAGCGCGGTCAAGATGCCGGAAGGGCTGACTGCGGCCGTCGATACCTGGGCCGAAGCCCATCGCCTGTCGCGCTCGGATGCGATCTGCAAGCTGGTCGAGCTGGGCCTCAGGATCGCACCCCCGGCACTCACGTCAGCGCAGCCGACCGTCTCGGATGCCAGCAGGATCGAGGAACTGGCGGTGCACGAGATCAAGGAGCTGCTCGATCCCGCCCTGCCGGCCGACGAACGCGAGCGCCGCATCCGCCGCCTCACCGAGGGGCCGCCGGAATTTTCACACGAACGGATCGACCTGCCGAAGCATCGGTCGTGAATGCGCCTCTAAGGCATGATCCGGAAAAGTGTGAAGCGGTTTTCCGGAAGGATCATGCTCAAACAATAACCTAAAGCGCGATGACGATTCATCCTACTCTCATCGCGCTTTAGCGCATCTTCGAGCGAGGCGGATACCGGTTGGCGCAAAGAGAATGTGTCAAGACCAGTATCCAGCGTTCCATCGGAACGGAATTGGCTCTAGTGCAGCTTCTCGTCCTGAGGCTTGCGCAGGGCATCCAGAGACGCATCGTGACAGCCGACCAGCCGAACGAATTGCTGCGGATACATCTCGTAACCGTGGCCACCGGAATTCTGATGCGCCATCGGCGGGCAACGGACATCACCCGGCTCAACGTGCGATTGCTCGGTACGGCCTTGGCTTGAGGCGGTCATGTCTGGTGTGGTCATGGACTGCACCCTGTCGATTAGGGCAGATCGATTGACGTAACCCAACCGATTGCAGACTATCTTACGACCAAATCCGGCTGAATGTCATTGAGCCGGATCAACGTAATTGTGGCGGCAGAGTTCCGCTTACGCCGTATTGCCCGCATCGACCGTGAACACGGTGCCGGTCACGTTGCGGCCGCCCTCCCCGAGGAGATATTCGACCATGCGCGCGACATCGTCCGTCTCCGGCAGGCGGCGTAGCGCGCTTCGCCCGGCGATGCGCTTGCGGCCCTCGTCGGAGAGATTGTGCGTGAGTTCGGTATCGATGAAGCCCGGCGCGATCGCGTTCACGGTGATACCGAGCTTGCCGACCTCGCGCGCGAGCGAACGGGTGAAGCCGGTCGCGGCGGCCTTGGTCGCGCCATAGACCGAGAGACCGTTATAGCCGGTGGTGGCGATGATCGAGGAGATGTTGATGATGCGGCCGGCGCCATCGGCCATCATCTGCCGCGCGACGTATTTGGTGAGGATGATCGGCGACAGCACATTGAGCTGCACCAGCGCCTCGATCTCCGAATTGTGCATGGTCGCGAGCAGGCCTTCGGTGCCGAGGCCGGCATTGTTGACGAGGCCGTAGATCGCGCCGAATTCGTCGCGCACCAGCTTGGCGAACGCGGGAATCGCATCGATCACCGCGAGGTCGCAGGCACGGAAATGCAGGCGGCCCTCGGCCTCGGCAATGGCTGCCTTGAGTTCGTCGCTCTCGCGCCGCGCGGCCGCGATCACGTTGTAGCCGGCGCCAACGAGGCGCTTTCCGATCGCAAGGCCGATGCCGCGGCTGCCGCCGGTGACGAGAACATTATGCATCGGTGCGCGCCAGTTTGCCGGCCGGAGTGACGTCGAGCGCTTCGACGAAGCGTATCACCGCCGGCACCTTGTGCGAGGCGAGCTGCGCGCGGCACTGATCCAGGATCTGGCCGCGGATCTCCTTCGCCCGCGCCGGATCGGTGCCGTCGGCGAGGATCACGTCGGCGACGACGATGCCGCCGGTGATCGGGCTGCGGCGCGATTTGGCCCGCGACATCCGCACGTCGGGATGGCGGTTGATCACTGCCTCGATCTCCTCGGGATGAACCTTCAGCCCGCCGATATTGATGATGCCGCCGCGGCGACCCACGAAATAGTAACGGTCGCCGCGCAATTCGACGATATCGCCGCTGTCGACAAACCCGTCATCATCAGTGAGCGCGGCGGCATTGTGGCCAATGTAGGCGTGCGCGGTACGCGTCGAACGGATGCGCAGCGAGCCGTCGACGACCTTCATCTCGACGCCATTGCGATTTCCGAGATAGTCGGCCGGGAAGCCTTCGAGCCCGTCATTGACTGCGAAGCCGACGCCGGCCTCGGTCGAGGCATAGGCGTGCCCGACGGACGAATGGGGGAACGCCGCCTTCAGGCCGTCGAGCACCGCCTGGTCCGCGATCTCGCCGGAGAGGCGGACATAGCGCGGCGCGAACTTCGCGGCCGAGCCGCTCATCAGCAGTTTGCGCCAGTGCGAGGGGGTGCCGGAGATGTGGGAAACCGCGCGCGCATTCAGCCGTGCGACGTGATCGGCGAGCGCCTCGTGCGGGTCCGACAATACCATCGAACCGCCAGAGAGAATGGCGCGGAGAAAGATCTGCAAGCCGCCATAGCGGCGGATGTCGTAGAACGTCGCCCATACCGGCGCGGGTCCCTTCGCAGGACCTTCGGCGACGATGGCACCCGTGAGCGCTTCCAACGTGTGGCCGACGATTTTCGGTACGCCTGAGGTGCCCGAAGTGAGCATCAGCCAATCGGTGGCGCGCTCGGTCCTGGCCGGCACAGCGGCTTCGGGAGGCAATTGCGCGGTGACGACCAGCGCGATGCCGGTATCGGCCCAGCGACCGGGCTCGTCGGTGACGACGGCATCGATCCCGGCATCCGCGATCAACGCGTCGAGATGCGCCGGATTGAGATCCGGCGGACACAGCAGCATGCGACGGGCGATGCCGTCGAGCTCGATCATGGCAAGGCCGGAGCGGAGCTGGTCGGACAGTTTCAGCAGGACCGCGCGGCCGGACAATTCACGCAGGCGCCCGCCAAGGACCGTCCGCGAGAGGATATCCGTCTGCAAAACGCAATCATGCGCGTCCGACAACGTGCGGCCCGTCAGCTCCGCGCCGAGATGGTCGCGGAGCGCAAAGATCTCACGCGGGGACATTTTCGTAGGCCCGCACGAAATCGCCCACGGTGGCGGGGAACGCTGCGTCCTCGGAAATGGTGAAGGGGTCGACGCCGATCTCGTCTTCGAGGCGCGCAACCAGGATCGCGAAGGCGAGCGAGTCGAAGCCCGTCTCGTGCAGGGACAGATCGTCCGAGAGTTCGGGAAGCGTGACGTGCTGCTCTTTGGCGATCTGCTTGATCGCTTCAATAACCTTAGACCTTACCGACATGGCTGGCTCGCTTCTTGTTATCGATCGTTCGTGTTGCGGCGGCTCTTGATGACCGCCTCCCATGGCCGTGTTGTTTACCCGACAGAGGTAAATGGCTTCTTGGACAATTCAGATAAAATTGGACCTATCTCCGCATTTTCGCGCGGTTAGAGTCTGATCGTGCCGTCGACGATCTGCGCGTACAGTTCGGAATCGAGCGCGACATAGGCGCCGGACTTCGGGTCGAGCATAAGCAGCGGATCGGAGATCGCGCCGGGATCGAAGCCTTCGCGCGCGAGGTCGCCCTTCTTCTGCTTGAACGTCTCGGTCGCATCGAGCTCATGAGAAATGCGGATGAAGACGGGACGCGCGTAGACCGGCAGGCGCTGCGCGAGATGGGCCGGCAGCGCCGCGATGTCAAACCCCTCGTTCACGACGATCGCGCTCATGCCGGCGCGGCCGTCGGCGCCGGGGATGCCGACGCCGTAGGTGGTGGCATCGATCACGCCGGAGAAATCGCGCACGGCGTCATTCACCTCAGACGTCGCGACGTTCTCGCCCTTCCAGCGGAAGGTATCGCCGATACGATCGACGAAATGAAAAAATGCCTTGTCATCGAGCCGCATCAAATCGCCGGTGCGGAACCAGGCATCGCCCTTGGCGAAGACGTCGCGCAGGATCTTCTTCTCGGTCTCGCCAGCATCGGTATAGCCCTCGAAACGGCCACCGCCCTCATCCGCGGTGCCGATGCGACCGATGGCTTCGCCGGCCTCGCCGCGGGCGCAGGCGATGCAAAAACCCTCTTCATCGCGCAGCGGCGCGCCTGTGTCGGGATCGAGCTTGACGAGACTTGCTGGAAAACGATGCGCGAGCAGCGGCGGGATGCGGCCGATCGCGCCCGCCTGCCCCTCGACGTTGAACAGCGAGAAATTGCCTTCCGTCGCCGCGTAAAATTCGAGGATGCGGGGAATGGCGAAACGCGCCTGGAAATCCTCCCAGATGTCGCCGCGCAGGCCGTTGCCGCAGACGAGCCGCAGGCGATGGCGGTTCTCGTATTCCGACGGCGGCGCCTTAAGCAGATAGCGGCAGAGCTCGCCGATATAC
>JAEYRD010000094.1 GCA_023435725.1 Pseudomonadota bacterium
CCCCCCCCCCCCCCCCCCCCCCCCCCCCCCCCCCCCCCCCCCCCCCCCCCCCCCCCGCGACTCTATAACGAAGCGAGTTGAATTAGTGTCCGTCCTCGACCACAACGCCATCGACATCAATCCACGCATCTCCGAAGCGGAGGTTCGCGATTACATCGCGCTGCTTAAACCGCGGGTGATGTCACTGGTGATCTTCACCGCGCTGGTCGGAATGGCGATGGCGCCCGGTCATTTCCACCCGGTGCTGGCCATCACCTCGCTGCTCTGCATCGCGGTCGGTGCCGGCGCCTCGGGCGCGCTCAACATGGCGCTCGAAGGCGACATCGACGCCAAGATGTCGCGCACGGCGAACCGGCCGATCCCGCGTGGCCGCATCACCCGCCCCGAGGCGATGGCGTTCGGCATGACGCTCGCCTTCTTCTCGGTGATGACGCTCGGCATTCTCGTCAACTGGATCGCGGGCGCGCTGCTCGCCTTCACGATCTTCTTCTACGTCGTGATCTACACGATGGGCCTGAAGCGCTGGACCGCGCAGAACATCGTGATCGGCGGCGCCGCCGGCGCACTGCCGCCAGTGGTCGCCTGGGCCGCCGTGACCGGCAAGGTCGACGTCGAGCCGCTGCTTCTCTTCGCCATCATCTTCTTCTGGACCCCGCCGCACTTCTGGGCGCTGGCGCTGTTCCGCTCCGACGATTACGCGCGCGCCGGCATTCCGATGCTGCCCAATGTCGCCGGTCCCGATGCGACGCGGCTTCAGATCCTGCTTTATACCATCGTCCTGATCGCGGTGGCCGCCGCGCCCTGGGCGCTTGGCTATTTCGACGCCGTCTACGGCGTCGTCTCGCTGATCCTGGGCGCCGGCATGCTGGTGCTCGCCATCAATGTCTATATGCGCCGCGAGCGCAGCCAGTCGCTGCGCGCCACGCGCAAGCTGTTTGCTTTCTCGATCCTGTATCTGTTCGGGCTGTTCGCGACCCTGCTGGCCGAAGTCGTGTTCCGGGCGCTTGCTCCGATGGTATGGGGCGCATGGGGCTGGGATGGCTGACAAACCCGAGCCAGATGGAATCGTCCTCACCGAGGCGCAGAAGAAGAGCCGTCGTCAGCGCTCGATCGCGATTGCGCTCGCGCTTGGCGTACTCGTGGTGCTGTTCTTCGCCGTCACCATGGTCAAGGGGCCGGCAGTGCTAGTCCGGCCGATGTAGGGAAGATGGATCAGAAGCAGACCATATCGCGGGATCAGAGCCGGGAGGCCAAGAGGGGGCGTGGGCCTTTTAAGGGGCTCGGCCGCGACGTGCTGGTCGCCTCGATCTGCGGCGGCGTGGTTGCGCTGATGGTTGGCGCTTCCTACGCGGCGGTGCCCTTCTACAACTGGTTCTGCCGCGCCACCGGCTTCAATGGTACGACCCAGGTCGCGACGTCCGCGCCCGCGAGCGGACCGATCGCGCGAAAGATCTCGGTGCGCTTCGATTCCAACGTCGCGCCCGGCCTGCCCTGGAAGTTCGAGCCGGAGCAGAACGAGATCGAGGTCAATATCGGCCAGGTCACGACGATCTATTACACCGTGACCAACCAGGCCGCGCGGACCACCGCAGGCCAGGCCGCGTACAATGTCGCACCGCTGACGGTCGGCTCCTACTTCCAGAAGATCAACTGCTTCTGCTTCACCGAGCAGACCATGGCGCCCGGCGAGAAGCGGGAGATGCCGGTCGTGTTCTATGTCGATCCGTCGATCGTCGACGATCCCGAGAACGACGGACTGAACACGATCACGCTGTCCTACACGTTCTATCCGGTGCGCGATCCGGTGGTGAAACCGCTCGCCTCGGGCGAGAACGACAAACGCAAAGGAAATCTCTGATCGCCGGGCTCACGCCGCAGGGGTTGGAAACAAGGGGATAAGTGCCGGACAGGCACGGGATTGAGGAGAGAGACGGCAAATGGCTACGGCGCAAACCAAGCATCACGACTATCACCTGGTCGATCCCTCTCCCTGGCCGGCCGTCGGTTCGCTTTCGGCCTTCATCATGGCGGTCGGCGCGATCGGCTGGATGCATCACATGTTCGCGGCTGCGCCGATCGTGTTCGGCATCGGCACCGTCGGCGTGCTCTACACGATGGCGAGCTGGTGGGGCGACGTCATCAAGGAAGCCCAGTACAAGGGCGACCACACCCGCGTCGTGCAGCTCCATCACCGCTACGGCATGATCCTGTTCATCGCCTCCGAGGTGATGTTCTTCGTGGCCTGGTTCTGGGCCTATTTCAACGCGGCGCTGTTCCCGGCCGACGCCGTCCACGCCACCCGCGACGCGGTGTTCGGCTGCGGCCTCGGCACCCAGGCCGGCGCCTGCTCCGTTCCAGGCACCTGGCCGCCCCATGGCATCGAGACCTTCGATCCCTGGCATCTGCCGCTGCTGAACACGCTGATCCTGCTCACTTCCGGCACCACCGTGACCTGGGCGCACCACGCGCTGCTCGAGAACGATCGCCAGGGTCTCAAGTACGGCCTGATCCTCACGGTCGTGCTCGGCGCGCTTTTCACCTGCGTGCAGGCCTATGAGTACAGCCACGCGGCATTCTCATTCGCCGGCAACGTCTACGGCGCGACCTTCTTCATGGCCACCGGCTTCCACGGCTTCCATGTGCTGGTCGGCACCATCTTCCTGATCGTGTGCCTCGCCCGCGCCTATGCCGGCCACTTCACGCCGAAGCAGCACCTCGGCTTCGAGTTCGCTGCCTGGTACTGGCACTTCGTCGACGTGGTCTGGCTGTTCCTGTTCCTCTGCATCTACGTCTGGGGACACGGTGCCGAGACCATGGCCCACGGCGCGCACTGAGCCACGACGGATTGATCAGAAAGGGCGGCCACAGGGCCGCCCTTTCGCCTTTTCGAGCGCCGGAAGTTTCGGCGGAAAGTGTGATAGAGTTCGCCGTCATGAACGAAACCGCCGGAACATCCGAGTCCGAAACCACTGTCCTGCAGAGCGCGTTGCGCGGACTTGCCTGCAAATGCCCGCGCTGTGGCCAGGGCAAGCTCTATGCGGGATTCCTGACGCTCGCGCCTAGCTGCGACCGCTGCGGCCTCGACTACGCCTTCATCGACGCCGGTGACGGTCCGGCGATCTTCATCATCATGCTGGCCGGCGCGATCGTGGTCGGCTGCGCGCTCGTCGTCGAGGTCAAGTACCAGCCTCCGTTCTGGCTGCATGCGGTGCTCTGGCTGCCGCTGATTCTCGCCACCACGCTATTGCCGCTGCGCTCCATGAAGTCGCTGCTGATCGCGCTGCAATTCCACCACAAGGCGGCGCCGGGCCGGCTGGTCGACCGCGAGAAATGAACGCCACTGTGCGCAAGCCTCGTGTGGCCGGCTTCGCGCTGTTCACGTTTTTCCTGACCGCCGTGTTTGTCGCGCTCGGCGCCTGGCAATTGCAGCGCCGCGCCGCAAAGCACGAGCTGATCGCGGCGCTCACCGAGCGTCTTGCGGCCACACCCGTCGCGCTGCCGCCGCCGGCGCAATGGGCCGCGCTGAATCCGGCGCGTGACGAATTCCGCCGCGTCAGCTTCACCGCGACCTACGCCCCGTTGGCCGATGCGATGGTCTACTCCTCCGGCTCGGCCGTGCGCGCGGATGCTTCCGGCCCCGGCACCTGGGCGTTCCTGCCGGCCCGGCTGCCGGGCGGCGAGACGGTCGTGATCGATGCCGGCGTCGTCGAGAACACGATGCAGGATCGCAGCGTCGAGGATCGCGCGGTGAAGAAGCTCGTGACGGGCCAGCCCGTCGCGCTCACCGGCTATCTGCGTTTCCCGGAGGCGCCGGGCTGGCTGACGCCAGCGGCGAACCGCGACAAGCGGCTCTGGTTCGTGCGCGATCATCTGGCGATCGCCAGTGCGCTCGGCTGGGGTAAAGTTGCGCCTTTCTATGTCGACCTCGAGCGGCCGGCGCCCGAGAACGGCATTCCGCGTCCGGGGCCGCTCGACGTGCATCTGAAGGACGATCATCTGCAATATGCGATCACCTGGTTCGCGCTCGCCGGTGCGGTGCTGATCGCATTCGCGGTCTGGGTGAGGGGACGGCGGCCCGGCTGAATCGCCCGCGGGTTCCCGGTCGAAACCCGGAATCGTCCGGGGTTTATTATTCGGCGCAGATTCACGAGTGTGGGCCTAAGCCGCGCCAAATTTTCGCGGCGGTCAGGATTTCGGCGTGAGCGATATTGATCAGATGGGAATTGTCGTCGACTGGGTGGACGCCTGCCGGAAGGGCGACCTCGCGACGCTGCTCGACCTCTACACGGATGACGCTCAGGTCGAATGCGCCTGTAACGGCACGCAGCGCTTTCGCGGTCGACACGAACTCGAAACCTATTGGGGGCCGCGGCTCAGCACGTTCTCGTTGGCGGGCTTCGGCCTGGAGGAGATCAATCCCGGGCCGCACGGCATCGATCTCGAATATTCCGTCGCGGGCTCGCTGCGCATCCACGCCTCGTTTCGCTTTAGTCCGGACGGCAAGATTTACAGCACGCTGTGCGGACCGGCACGACAGAGCCCGCACGCCGGCTGCGCGTGCTAGGTGGTTGCCGGCTCGTTTCTCTTGGTCTCCACCGGCAGGCGGCAACGCACATAGGTTCGCTCGTCCGCGCGCAGCAATGACAGCGATCCGCTGAGCGCGCGCACGCGCTCGTGCATGCCGGTCAGACCGCGGCCGAAGACGTTGTCGGCGGGAAAACCGCCGCCGTCGTCGGAGATCTCGACGGCGATCACCTTGCCGGCAATGTTCGCCAGCACATGGACGTTGTTCGCTCCGGCATGGCGCAGCACGTTGGTCAGCGCCTCCTGGATCACGCGATAGACGGTCTGGGCCAGCGGCCCGTCGATTCCGTTGAGATCAGGATCAATCGTGGCCGTCAGGCCAATATGCGGCGCCTGCCTGCGAAAGTTCTGGAGCAGCGTCTGCACGCTGGTCTCGAGTCCCAATTCCTCAATGTACAGCGGCCGCAGCCGGTCGAGGATGCGGCGGTTGGTCTGCTGCAACGCCTCGACCGATTGCAGCACCTCCTGTGCAGAGTTGCCGAGATTTCCCGCCGGCGGCGGGGCCTCGATCAGAGCGATCGTGCCGGCGCGGATGCTGAACAGCAACGGACCGAGCTCGTCGTGCAGTTCGCGCGCGAGATCGCGTCGCTCATCGTCCTGGAGCGACACCAGACGGTGCAACAGGTGGCGATTGTCCTGGTTCAATTGCGCGAGCGTCGTCGCCAGCGCATTGGCCTCCTCGCAGCTCTGCCGGATCTCCGGCGGCCCGGCCACCGGGATCGGCGTCGCATAATCGCCGCGCCGCATTCGCGTGAGGCCCGCGCCGAGATTTTGCAGCGGGCGTAGCGCAGATCCGACGAAGAGGTAGGCGATCGTGCCGGTCAGCACCATCATCACGGCGATGAGGCTCGTCAGCGCAAGGAAGCCGATCCATTTCTCGAACAGGTCGGCGGACAGATCGGGCATGAATATGATGTCGCCGACGCGCCTGCCGTCGATGATTACCGGAGATGCCACGTCCATGTCCGGAATGACGATCAGGTTGACGAACCATTGCGGCACGCCATGCAGATCGCGCAGGCTGTCCTTTACGGAGGGCGCGGGACCCGCCTCCACCGGGCGGAACTGAATATCCGAGGAGACGTCCAAAGCATGGACAAATGCGTCGAGCATCCTCCGCGGATCGTCCGAAACGCTCAGGGCGCTGTTGAGGGCGGTGGCGACAGTGCGGGCCGAGCGCCGGCCCGGCTCAGTCTCGTCGGCCAGCTGGCCGGTCGCGAACGTCTGGAGCAGCACGCCGCCCATGACCAGCGCGGCGAGGAAGCTCATGCCGAGCGGTAGAAACAACTGAGTTCTGAACGAGAGCCGTTGCCACATTAGGCCAATTCTAACGCGCATTGGCGGGATTTTCTCTTTCCATTTGTTCCCGTCGGTTTATGAGTCGAAAAACAGAGAGCGCGCGATGCAAGATACCGCCAAGCCGGCGACCAAGATCCTGATCGTCGATGACCACCCTGTGGTGCTTTCGGGTTGCCGCACCCTTTTCGCGTCCGACCATTCGATCCGGATCGACGAGGCGACCGACGCCAAATCCGGCCATCGTGCCTATGTCAGCAAGCGGCCGGATGTTACCGTGATCGACATCAGCCTGCCCGACGTCTCCGGCTTCGAACTGATGCGGCGGATTCGCAAGGACGATCCCGACGCAAAGATCATCATGTTCAGCATGAACGACGATCCGGCCTTCGTGGTGCGGGCCGTCGAACTCGGTGCGCAGGGCTATGTTTCCAAGGGTGACGATCCCAGGATACTGCTCAAGGCGGTGCGCAAGGTGGTCGCGGGCGACAATTACATATCGCCGCAGCTTGCGGAGGCCGTGACGTTCTCCGGCGCCGCGATCAAGGCCAATCCTGCCTCGCAGATGACGCCGCGGGAGCTTGAGATTCTCCGCCTGCTCGGACGCGGCGACAAGATCGTCGAGGTCGCCGAGGCGCTCGGCATCTCCTACAAGACGGTCGCCAACACCACGTCCCTGCTCAAGCAGAAGCTCGGCGCCAAGAACCATTCCGACCTGATCAGGATCGCGGTGGAAATCGGGATGAGCTGACGTCCCCGGGCACTGGCGGCCCAAGGGGGGCCGAACCGGCGGCTCCAGGATGCAGCCGGCTCGGCGGGGGCGGACCAGTCTCGGCGCGCAGGCAATGCATGGACAACGCCGACACCATCCGACGACACAATGGGCCAAGGCGGCAATCGTTCCGGAGCCAAGCGCACGTATCGGGAAAAAATGGCAATTCAGGGCGAGCGCTCCCAAAGCAGCGCCGCGAACGATGAAAACACGCCGGGAAAAATAGGAACGTCTTCCCGTGTTCGTCGTTTTCGCCCTTGACGATCCCGTGACAGACGATGAAAGCTTGCGCGAACAATTTCTAGCGGGTCAGCGACCCGGACGAGGCAAACCGGTCTGCACATCAACGACAGACCTTCCAAGAGGGGGCTGCGGCATCGCCGCAGCCCTTTTGCGTTGACTGGGGTGCAGGCGGGAAGCGGTTTCCCGATGCCGCAAAACACTTTATGGTGGCCCAAAGCCTCTGGCTGTTAAAAAGTAGCTTCGTAAAATCAAAGGCTTATGGGACGAGCTTAGGTTCGGCCGGCCTTTGGAGGGCAGTTTGACTCGTTATATCTCGACCCGGGGCGAGGCCCCTGAACTCGGCTTCTGCGACGTGATGCTGACTGGGCTTGCCCGTGACGGCGGCCTGTATGTGCCGGCCATCTGGCCGCGGCTCTCGGCCGAGACCATCAGCGGTTTCTTCGGCCGCCCCTATTGGGAGGTCGCCGTCGATGTGATCCGCCCCTTCGCCGGCGGCGAAATTTCAGACGCCGAGCTCGGCCGCATGGCCAACGAGGCCTATGCCACCTTCCGCCATCCCGCGGTGGTGCCGCTGCGCCAGATGTCGCCGCACCAATTCGTGCTGGAGCTGTTCCACGGTCCCACGCTCGCCTTCAAGGACGTGGCGATGCAGCTGATCTCGCGGCTGATGGACCATGTGCTTGCCAAGCGTGGCCAGCGCACCACCATCGTGGTCGCAACCTCGGGCGACACCGGCGGCGCCGCCGTCGAGGCGTTTGCGGGCCTCGAGAACGTCGATCTGATCGTGCTGTTCCCGCACGGTCGCATCTCCGAGGTGCAGCGGCGGATGATGACGACGACGGGCGCGGCCAATGTCCATGCGCTCGCCATCGAGGGCACGTTCGACGACTGCCAGGCGCTCGTGAAAGCCATGTTCAACAACCATCGCTTCCGCGATGCGACCTCGCTGTCCGGCGTCAATTCCATCAACTGGGCGCGCATCGTTGCCCAGGTAGTCTACTATTTCACGTCGGCGGTCGCGGTCGGAGCGCCCGCGCGCGCGGTGGACTTCGTCGTGCCGACCGGCAATTTCGGCGACATCTTCGCAGGCTATGTCGCCAAGCGCATGGGTCTTCCCGTGCGGACCCTGCGCATTGCCGCCAACGTCAACGACATCCTCGCGCGCACACTCAAGACCGGGATCTACGAGGTGCGCGAGGTGCACGCGACCGCGTCGCCGTCGATGGATATCCAGATCTCCTCGAATTTCGAGCGGCTGCTGTTCGAGGCGGGCCGGCGCGATGCGGCCGGCGTGCGCCGTCTCATGGACTCGCTGAAGCAGTCGGGGCGCTTCGTGCTGCCCGATGCGACCCTGGCCGCGATCCGCGAGGAGTTCGACGCCGGCCGCGCCGACGAGACCGAAACCGCGGCTGCGATCCGCGCCGCCTGGCGCGAGGCGGGCGAGCTCGTCGATCCCCACACGGCGGTGGCGCTCGCTGTCGCCGACCGCGACACCACCGACACCACGGTGCCCAGCATCGTGCTCTCCACCGCCCATCCGGCTAAATTCCCCGATGCGGTCGAGGCAGCCTGCGGCCAGCGGCCGCAACTGCCGGCCTGGCTCGACGGGCTGATGACCAAATCCGAACACATGAAGGTGATGAAGAACGACCAGGCCGAGGTCGAGCGGTTCGTGCTGTCGGTCAGCCGCGCCGCGAAAGAGGGGGTTGCCGGATGAGCGTCGAGATTTCCAAGCTTGCCTCCGGCCTGACCGTCGTCACTGACAAGATGCCCCATCTCGAAACTGCGGCGCTCGGCGTCTGGGCCGGCGTTGGCGGACGCGACGAGAAGCCGGATGAGCACGGCATCTCCCACCTGCTCGAGCATATGGCCTTTAAGGGCACGACGAGGCGATCCTCCCGCGAGATCGTGGAGGAGATCGAGGCGGTCGGCGGCGATCTCAATGCCGGCACGTCGACCGAGACGACATCCTATTATGCGCGCGTGCTGAAGGCCGACGTGCCGCTTGCGCTCGACGTGCTCTCCGACATCCTCGCCAATCCCGCCTTCGAGCCGGAAGAGCTCGAGCGCGAGAAGAACGTGATCGTGCAGGAGATCGGAGCTGCGCAGGACACGCCCGACGATGTCGTGTTCGAGCATCTCAATGAGCTCTGCTACCCCGATCAGCCGATGGGGCGCTCGTTGCTTGGAACAGCGAAGACCTTGCGCAGCTTCAACCGCGACTCGCTGCGCGGTTACCTGTCGACCCATTACCGAGGTCCCGACATGGTGGTGGCGGCCGCAGGTGCAGTCGATCACGAGCAGGTGGTTGCCGAGGTCGAGAAGCGCTTTGCGAGCTTCGAGGCGACTTCGGGTCCGAAGCCGCAGGCGGCCATGTTCGGCAAGGGCGGCGCCAAGGTGGTGCACCGCGAACTCGAGCAGGCGCATCTGACGCTGGCGCTGGAAGGCGTGCCGCAGACCGACCTGTCCCTGTTCTCGCTCCAGGTCTTCACCAACATCCTCGGAGGCGGGATGTCCTCGCGGCTGTTCCAGGAGGTGCGCGAGAAGCGCGGCCTCTGTTACTCGATCTACAGCTTCCACGCCCCCTACACCGACACCGGCTTCTTCGGCCTCTACACCGGTACCGATCCGGCCGATGCGCCGGAGATGATGGAGGTCGTGGTCGACATCATGAATGATTCGGTGGAGACCCTGACCGAGGCCGAGATCGCGCGCGCCAAGGCGCAGATGAAGGCTGGCCTGCTGATGGCGCTGGAGAGCTGCTCCTCGCGTGCCGAGCAGCTCGCCCGGCACGTGCTCGCCTATGGCCGGCCGCAGACGGTGCAGGAACTGGTGGCCCGGATCGACGCCGTCAGCGTCGAATCGACCCGCGATGCGGCGCGTGCGCTGCTTTCGCGGAGCCGGCCCGCGGTTGTCGCATTAGGCAGTGGCAGGGGTCTGGACACGGCGGTATCTTTTGCGGAAGGATTGACGCGGGCGCGCGCCAAGGCGCGGCTGCATTAGGAGCTGCGCTGACCCGCCCCGGGAAGCATGACCATGGCCCTCTTTCGCCTGCCATCCAATGGACCCGCCGCCCTCGCCCCGCGCGGCAACGGACTGTTGCTGCGTGCCCCGCAGATGTCGGACTTCCTGCAATGGGCCCACTTGCGCGAGACCAGCCGCGACTACCTGACGCCTTGGGAACCGATCTGGCCGTCGGACGATCTCACCCGGTCCGGCTTCCGCCGCCGTCTGCGCCGCTATTCCGAGGACATCGCCGCGGACCGCTCCTATCCCTTCCTGATTTTCCGGGAGCTCGATAGCGCCATGGTCGGCGGCATCACGCTGGCCAATGTCCGGCGCGGCATCGTGCAGGCCGGCACCATCGGCTATTGGGTTGGCCAGCCCCATGCCCATCGCGGCTACATGACTGCCGCGCTTCGGGTGCTGTTGCCGACGCTGTTCGGCGAGCTCAATCTGCACCGGGTCGAGGCCGCCTGCATCCCGACCAATGCGCCGTCGATCCGGGTGTTGGAGAAGTGCGGCTTCTCCCGAGAGGGCCTCGCCCGCCGCTATCTCTGCATCAATGGGGTCTGGCAGGATCACCTGCTGTTCGGCCTGTTGCACGAGGATTTCCGCGGCTGACCCGTTCATTCACCTGACCAAAGTCTCGTTGATGTGGCCTCGTTCGCTGCCTTGTTTCCTGCCTTGGGTTCGCCGATTTTGACGATATAACGCGCAAACCCGGCCAGCGATCGGCCGGCAAATTGTCATGGAGTATGGGCGTTGATGGTGAAGGAGCTTCGGTCGTCGCGGAATGCGTTGCGGCGGGGAACGGCGGTCGCGCTGGCGTTGTCGGTTGCGCTCGCCTCCGTCTCGCCGGTGGCGGCGCAGTCCTTGACCGACCGGTTCAAGAGCCTGTTCGGCGGCAAATCCGACGAGCCGGCCCAGCCCAGCCCGGCGCCTGCGCCGGGCCAGCCGGCGGCCGATGACGACGTCGATTGCCCGCAGGTCACGGTGCGCGCCGGGGCTTCCACCTATGCCGTCGGTACGACCGGCAAGCAGGCCGTCGGCAATGACGTCCGCTTTCAGGCGTCGATCACCAAGATGGCGCGCGAATGCTTCCGGAGTGGAGGTCAGATCACGACTCGAATTGGTATCCAGGGCCGCGTCATCGCCGGTCCCGCTGGCGCGCCTGCTACGGTCGAGGTCCCCTTGCGCGTCGCGGTGGTGCAAGGCGGCGTCGGCGAGAAGGTGATCGCCTCGAAGGCCTACCGGACCACGGTCGAGATGTCGGAGGGCGGCAGCGTGCCCTTCACCTTCGTCGCCGAGGATCTGGCCTATCCGGTACCCTCGGCCGCGGCCGCCGATTCCTACGTCTTCTATGTCGGCTTCGACCCGCAAGCGCTGTCGCCCGAGCCGAAGGCGCGAGGGAAGAAGAAGTAGGTCTCGTGCCCCGGACGCGGTGCAGCGCGCAGCGGTGCACCGCAGAGCCGGGGCCCATGGTCGCGAGCGCATGGGTCCGGCTCTGCGTCGCGTCATTTCATGCCGCGTCGCGTCCGGGACACGAGAGCAAGTTCAGGGGATCATGAATCGACCAACAAAAAAGCCGGCGCGTGAGCGCCGGCTTTTTTGATTGGTGAAGGCAAGACCCCTCAGTTCAGCTTCTGCCGAACCTCGTTGATACCCTTGGTGAGCAGGTCGTCGGCGACCTGGCCCTTGACCGACTGCGACAGGATCGTGGAGGCGGCCTGGACGGCGGCTTCCGCGGCTGCGGCGCGGACATCGGCCAGTGCCTGGGCTTCGGCGAGCGCGATCTTGCTCTCCGCGGTCTTGGTTCTGCGGGCGACGAAATCTTCCATCTTCGCCTTGGCTTCGGTCGCGATGCGCTCGGCTTCGGACTTGGCGTTGGCGATGATGTCGGCCGCCTCGCGCTCGGCCGTGGCGCTGCGTGCCTTGTAATCGGCGAGCACCTTGGCCGCTTCCTGCTTGAGGCGCGTCGCGTCGTCGAGCTCGGCCTTGATGCGCTCGGCGCGATGGTCGAGCGCGGTCATCGCCGACTTGAAGACCCCGAGATAGCCGAACACGACCATCAGGATCACGAAGGCGACGGCGACCCAGGTTTCAGGATCGAAGAACATCTCGACTAACCCTTCAAGGACGCGTCAACGGCAGCACTGACCGCGGCCGCATTCGGAACAACGCCGGTGAGCTGCTGTACGATGGTGCCTGCCGCATCGGCCGCGATGCCGCGGACGTTGCTCATGGCGGTCGCGCGAGTCGAGGCGATGGTCTTTTCCGCCTCGGCGAGCTTGGCCGCCAGCTGCTCTTCCAGGGCCTTGCGCTCGGCTTCCGCCTGCGCATTCGCCTTGTCGCGGGATTCGTTGCCGATCGCCTGTGCCCGCGAACGCGCCGCAGCGAGCTCGCCTTCATAGGCCTTCAGCGCCGCCTCGGACTGATCCTTCAGCTTCTGCGCTTCGGCGAGGTCACCCTCGATCTTGTTCTGACGCGCTTCGATCGCGCCGCCGACCTTCGGCAGAGCGAGCTTGGACACGATCACGTAAAGCAGGACGAAAAAGATCGCGAGCGACACCAGCTGTGAAGCAAAGGTGCTGCTCTCGAACGGCGGAAAGCCACCGCCGTGATGACCGCCATCGGCTTCGGTGTGGGCGCCGGCCGCCGGACCTTTTGCCCCGCCATGACTCTCGGCCATGGAGTACTCCTGTTGCTGTCACGCGCCGCTTCGGATGAAGCGGCGCGAAAGAAGTCGTTCTTAGAAAACGAACAGCAGAAGCAGCGCGATCAGCAGCGAGAAGATGCCGAGCGCTTCGGTCACGGCGAAGCCGAAGATCAGGTTGCCGAACTGGCCCTGAGCGGCCGACGGGTTGCGGACGGCCGCGGCGAGGTAGTTGCCGAAGATCACGCCCACGCCGACGCCCGCGCCGCCCATGCCGATGCATGCGATGCCCGCGCCGATAAGTTTTGCTGCTGCCGGATCCATTTTTGACTCCTTGGAAGAAAGATTGGGTTGTGGGTGGAAATTCCCCGGACCGCTCAGTGTCCCGGATGAATGGCGTCGTTGAGGTAGATGCAGGTCAGGATCGCAAACACATAGGCTTGCAGGAACGCGACCAGAATCTCGAGGGCGTACAGCGCGATCGTGAGTGCCAGCGGCAGCACGCCGCCGACCCAGCCGATGGCGCCGAGCGAGAAGCCCAGCATGGCGACGAAGCCCGCGAACACCTTCAGCGCGATATGGCCGGCCAGCATGTTGGCGAACAGACGAATGCTGTGCGAGACCGGCCGCAGGAAGAACGACAGAACCTCGATGAACATGACCAGCGGAAGGACGTAGCCGGGAACACCGTGAGGAACGAAAATCGAGAAGAACTTCAGGCCGTTCTTGGCGACGCCGTAGATCAGGACGGTAAAGAAGACCAGCAGCGCCAACCCTGCGGTGACGATCAGATGGCTCGACACCGTAAAGGTGTAGGGGATGATGCCGACCAGGTTCGAGACGCAGATGAACATGAACAGCGAGAAGATCAGCGGGAAGAACTTCATGCCTTCCGCGCCGGCCGTCGAACGGATGGTCGAGGCGACGAATTCGTAGGAGATCTCGGCGACCGACTGCAGGCGCCCGGGAACCAGCTGCGTGCCGCTCGCAAGCATCAGGATCGAGATGATGGCGACCGCCACCAGCATGTAGAGCGATGAATTTGTGAAAGCGATCGTATGATTGCCGATATGGCCGATCGTAAAGAGAGGCTCGATGTTGAACTGGTGGATCGGATCGATTTTCATCGGCGCGGCATCTCTTGGTCTGCCGGGCAATGCCGGCTGGTCTCGGTCTACCGGCCGGGCCGGCCCGCACCGGCGAAACCGGCGCGATCAGTTCCTCTCCTCGTGTCGGATCGGCTACGAACCACCGCGCCTGTTCTGACCCGCGCCTGCCGATCTCACCACATTCACCACGCCGGCCACGAAGCCCAGCAGCAGGAACACGATGAATCCGAAAGGCGACGTCGACAGCAAGCGGTCGAACCCCCAGCCAATCCCCGCTCCGACAGCGACACCGGCGACCAACTCGGAGGATAACCGGAAACCAAGCGCCATCGCCGAGGCTCTGGCCGCTCCGTCTCCACCGTCACCTGCGGGTTGCTCGGTCTTGATCCGGCGGTCGCGAAATTCGGACAACCGCTGATCGAGATTTCCGAGCCGTTCGGAAAGCGCAGCTTCCTCGGGCGTTCTATCGCGATCTCCATTCTCGCCGTGTCCCGTGCCCTGTGTCATGCAACGAAGACCCGAAACGCCGCGGCTGAATGGAAATTACGCCCGCCACCCTCAAAAGCCGCGCGGACCATACTGATGGCCTATAATCAAGTCAAGCCAAGTCACGATTGCGTCGCTTTCTGTTATGTGTCTGATTTGTTTGAAGATATCGGCGCGTGCGGCAGCGCTGCACACAGCGTGACGCCGCACCGCAGCAGCTGTTCTCATGATCGGCGGATGTGGCCGCCATTTCGCCGTGCTGCCGGGATCAAAGGGGCGGTCGCGATCGTTGATTTGATGACCGCTTTTCGGCGGCAGATTCTCGTGCCGGGGTGTAGAATTGCGCACGTGCCACCTGCGCATCGTGGCGGAGAGCGCGATGAGACCTGCGACGTCATCCACAAGATCATGGCTTGCGACCACCGCGCTCGCGGCGGTGATAGCAACCAGCGGCGGCCTGGTGGCCGCGCAATCCGCGCCTGACAGCGAAAACGGCCGCTACAGCATGACGCCGATCCCCGAGGGCGTGTTGCGGCTCGATACCCGCACCGGCGCAATGTCGACCTGCACCAAGAACGGCGCCGGCTGGGCCTGCTACGCGGTGCCTGACGAACGTGCCGCGTTCGACGCCGAGATCGGCAGGCTCCAGGCCGAGGTCGAGAAGCTGAAGGAGCAACTTGCCGCGGGGCCGACCGTGTCGGGCAAGATCGACGAGCCGCTGCCGAAATCAGATCCGCTCAAGAAAGCGGAGCCGAAGGTCGCCGACGGCGATCGCAAGATCGAAATCCCGCTGCCGAGCGACCAGGATGTCGATCGCGTGATGTCGTTCCTGGAAAAGGCATGGCGGCGGCTGATCGAGATGGCCAACCGCGTGCAGAAGGACGTGTCTGGGAAAATTTGACGCGTGACGAACTGCCGTAGGCGGGGCAAAGGCGCGAGGTGCCGTGCCCACTACCTCGATATCGTTCCGCGGATTGGTGGGCACGCTTCGCTTTGCCCGCCCCGCGGCGGCTTTCTGAGTTGAGAGACTTTTGATGACATCAGCCAAATCGACAACGCGCTCGGCGCCATCGATGGTGCAAGCCACCACCATCGTATCGTCGCTGCTCACCGTGCAGACGCCGGGCCGCGGCTTCACCGATCTCACCAGCGACGCCGTGAAGTTCGTCGATGAAACTCACGCGCGCGACGGCGCGCTGACGCTGTTCATCCGTCACACCTCGGCCTCGCTGACGATCCAGGAGAACGCCGATCCCTCCGTGCTCGTCGATCTGACAACGGCGCTGTCACGCCTCGCACCCGAAAGTGCGCCCTGGACCCACGACAGCGAGGGGCCCGACGACATGCCCGGGCATATCAAGACCATGCTGACGCAGACCTCGCTCCAGGTCCCGGTCCTGAACGGCAGGCTGGCGCTCGGCACCTGGCAGGCGATCTATCTGATCGAGCATCGCAGCCGCCCGCACCGGCGCGAGATCGTGCTGCAATTCATTGGCGGCAATCAGTGAGCGTTTAAAAGCAAACCGGCCGCGGATCGCTCCGCGGCCGGCTCGTATTGGCAGGGATCGCTTGTCCGATCAGGTCGCCTTGATATCGACGTCCTTCGTCTCGGGCAGGAACAGGAAACCGACCACCGCGGTGATCACCGCGAAGATGATCGGGTACCAGAGGCCGGCATAGATGTCGCCGGTCGAGGCCACGATCGCGAACGCAGTCGCAGGCAGAAGGCCGCCGAACCAGCCGTTACCGATGTGATAGGGCAGCGACATCGAGGTGTAACGGATGCGGGTCGGGAACAATTCGACCAACATTGCCGCGATCGGCCCGTACACCATGGTGACGAAGATCACCAGGATGAACAGCAGGCCGATGATCGCTGCCACCTGCGGACGGAAGATGTCGAACGGGTTCGACATCTTCACGATGCCGGCGTCGCCTGCCTTGGGATAGCCCGCCGCCTGCACCGCGGCGAGGACCGCCGGGTTGCCGTCCTTGGCGTTCGCGTAGGGCACTTCCTTGCCGTTGACGACGACCTTGACCCCCGAGCCTGCGGGGCCGGGCGCCGTCGTATACCTGACCGACGATTGTGACAGGAAGGCGCGCACGATATCGCAAGGCGCACTGAAGATGCGGGTGCCGACCGGGTTGAACAGATCGCCGCAGGTCAGGGGATCGGCCACCACTTCGACCTTCGTTGATTCGATCGCCTTCTCCAGCGCCGGGTTGGCGTTGGTGGTGATCATCTTGAAGATCGGGAAGAAGGTCAGCGCCGCGATCAGGCAGCCGCCGAGGATGATCGGCTTGCGGCCGATCCTGTCGGAGAGCGCGCCGAACACGATGAAGAAGCCGGTGCCGAACAGCAGCGACCAGGCGATCAACAGGTTCGCGGTGTAGCCGTCGACCTTGAGGATCGATTGCAGGAAGAACAGCGCATAGAACTGGCCGGTGTACCAGACCACGCCCTGGCCCATGGTGCCGCCGAGCAAAGCGAGCAGGACGAGCTTGCCGTTCTGCCAGTTCGCGAAGGCCTCCGTCAGCGGCGCCTTCGAGCTCTTTCCCTCGTCCTTCATCTTCTGGAAGATCGGCGATTCATTGAGACGCAGCCGGATCCAGACCGAAATGCCGAGCAGCAGCACCGAGACCAGGAACGGAATACGCCAGCCCCACTTCGCGAATTCGGCTTCGCCCGTCGCGGTGCGGGTGAACAGAATCACCAGCAGCGACAGGAACAGGCCGAGCGTGGCAGTCGTCTGGATGAAGGACGTGTAGTAGCCGCGCCTGCCGTTCGGGGCATGCTCGGCGACATAGGTTGCCGCACCACCATATTCACCGCCGAGTGCCAGGCCCTGAGCGAGGCGCAGCGCGATCAGGATGATCGGGGCCGCGATGCCGATGGTTGCCGCGTTCGGCAGCAGGCCGACGATGAAGGTCGACATGCCCATGATGAGGATGGTGACGAGGAAGGTGTACTTGCGGCCGACGATATCACCGACGCGGCCGAATACGATCGCGCCGAAAGGGCGCACCAGGAAGCCTGCCGCGAACGCGAGCAGCGCGAAGATGTCGCGGGTGGCTGGCGGATAATCCGAGAAGAACTGCGCGCCGATGATGCCGGCCAGCGATCCGTAAAGGTAGAAGTCGTACCACTCGAAGACGGTGCCGAGCGATGATGCGAGGATGACGAAACGCTCATCCTTCGTCATGCCGGTCGGTCGTGCCGACGTTGCAGCCATTGTGGACATTGTAAATGAGCTCCCCGAAATGCGTTTCCTCGCGTCCCGGGTGTCCGGGCACGCCGGATCAACCTGGGTCTTAACCGCAAGGTAACATCGGCGTGAAACCCGCCCCAATACGACTTTTGGCCTTTCGCACTGACGTGCGCCTGACACTGCGGACCCCCGATCCGGCAAAATAGTGCTCGACGGCAGGTTAACCCCGTTCCCGCAAAGGGATATTGTCCACTTGCATGCCACCGCGGGTCGGGAAAGAATTGACCAAGGCCCCGGGGCCGGCCTACTTGCCGGTGCGATTGCCAGCACAAGAGAACGATGAACGCTCCCTCGACCCATCTCGTCATTGCCGATGACCATCCCCTGTTCCGCGATGCGCTGCGGCAGGCGGTGGCGAGCGTCCTGACCTCGGCGAGGATCGATGAGGCCGGATCGTTCGAGGATCTGACCAAACTGCTGGAACAAACCTCCGACGTCGACCTGATCCTGCTCGACCTTTCGATGCCCGGGATCTCCGGCTTTTCCGGTCTGATCTATCTGCGCGCGCAGTATCCGGCGATCCCGGTGGTCATCGTCTCGGCCTCGGACGACAGCGCCACGATCCGCCGTTCGCTCGATTTCGGCGCCTCCGGCTTCATTCCGAAGCGTTTCGGCGTCGAGACGTTGCGCGATGCCATCCTCAAGGTGATGGAGGGCGACGTCTGGGTTCCCGCCGACACCGACCTGTCGGCCGCGTCCGATCCCGACATGACGCGCCTGCGTGACCGCCTGGTGACGCTGACGCCGCAGCAGGTCCGGGTCCTGATGATGCTGTCGGAAGGGTTGCTCAACAAGCAGATCGCCTACGAGCTCGGCGTCTCCGAGGCCACCATCAAGGCGCATGTCTCGGCGATCCTGCAAAAGCTCGGCGTCGAGAGCCGCACCCAGGCGGTGATCGCCGCGGCCAAGATCGCCGGCGGCCAGTGGAAGCAGGGCACCCCGACGGGCTGATCCGTCATTTGCGAGCGTGCGTAAAGCGTATCCGGAATCTCGAGATTCCTGGTCCAGTCCGGTGCTTCGCACCATCCCGGAATGACAACTTCATACACTATTCAGCCGCGACCATCTGCTGCGTGCGCCACTGGCCGAGCAGGGCGCGGAGGGACGCCGGCTTCACCGGCTTGTTGAGCACCGCGACGTTTTCCTCGCGTGCGGCTACCTGCACGGCGGGGCTGCGGTCGGCTGTGATCAGGATGGCGGGGATGGTGTCGCCGAAGCGGCGGCGGATCTCGCGGATGGCGGCGATACCGTTACCTCGGTCGAGGTGGTAGTCGACGAGCAGGCCGGTGACGCGCCTCCCGGCAGCTTCGATCGCGGCGATCGCGCCTTCGGGATCGGCCACCGCGATCACCTCCGCGTTCCAGGCCTTCAGCAGCGTGCGCATGCCGTCGAGGATCGCCGCGTCGTTCTCGATGCAGACGATCAGGGCGCCCGAGATCGGCGTGCGTGCGAGCGGCGTCGCGCTGGTCACGGCGGCGGTGTGGGTGATCGCTTTCGCCGTCGGCACCGTCACGGAAAACACCGAGCCGCCGCTCGCATTGCTGTCGATGGCGATGCCGTGCTGGAGCACGCGCGCCAGCCGCTCGACGATCGACAGGCCGAGGCCCAGGCCGCGCGCGATCCGTGCGCCCTGCTCGAGGCGGTAGAACTCCTTGAATATCTCGCTGCGCTTGACCTGCGGAATGCCGACGCCGGTGTCGTAGACGCAGATCTTGAGCGAGGCGCCGCGGCGGCGGCAGCCGACCAGCACGCGGCCGCGCGGTGTATATTTGATCGCGTTGGAGATCAGGTTCTGGAGCAGGCGCCGCAGCAGCAGGCGGTCGGACTCGACCGGCAGCGAGCAGGGCACGAAGGTGAGCTCGAGACCCTTGGCGCGCGCGATCGGCGCGAACTCGATCTCCAGCGAACGCATCAAATCGGCCATCTTGAAGCTCGAGATCGAGGTCGTCATCGCGCCGGCATCCAGCCGCGAGATATCGAGCAGCGCGCCGAGGATCTCCTCGATCGCCTGAAGCGACTCGTCGATGTTCTCGACCAGCCGCGTCTCCTCGCCGCTATGCTGGCGCTCGACCAGGCTCGTGACGTAAAGCCGCGCCGCGTTGAGCGGCTGGAGAATGTCGTGACTGGCGGCGGCGAGGAAGCGCGTCTTGGAGATGCTGGCATCTTCCGCCGTGCTCTTGGCCCGCGCCAGCTCGGAGTTCAGCCGCGTCAGCTCCTCGGTGCGGTCGCGCACGCGCTTTTCCAGCGTCGCGTTGGCGCGCTCCAGCGCCTCCGCGGCCTCGAACGTCGGCGTGACGTCGGTAAAGGTGATGACGAAGCCGCCGCCGGGCATGTGGTTGGTGAGCACCTCGATCACCATATGGCGTTCCGGCAGTCGTTCGAGATAGGGCTCGCCGTCGGTTGTGTAGGCCGCGAGCCGCCGCTCCAGCATTGCTTCGCGCGCGGACGGATCGTCCGGATCGCTCACGCCCATGAATTCCAGGATTTCGCGCAAGGGCGTGCCGAACTGGATGAAATGAGGCGGCACGTTGAGGAGATCGCCGAACTGACGGTTGGAGCAGATCAGTTGCAGGTCGGCGTCGAACACCGCGATGCCCTGGCGCACATGGTTGAGCGCGGTCTGGAGGATTTCGCGGTTGAAATGCAGCGCCGCATGGGAATCGTCGAGCAGTTTCAGCGCGGCCTTCGCGGAGACGGTCCGCTTGCGCAGCAGGAGCGACATCACGAGCCGCGAGGAGGCCGCACCGATCGACGAGGCGATCAGGTGCTCGGCGTGCTGCAACAGCTCGAAATCGGCGGGTGCCGCAGGCTCCAGCCGAACGTTGCGTCTTGCGGAGAAGGCTTCGAACGAATGTCGTGCGCGGTCGGGCCCGAGATACTGCGCCACCGTGGTCTGGATGTCCTGCACCGTGACGGTGGTGCGCCAGCGGCGGAAATTCGGGGAGATCGGCGCGAGCGTGTTGGGTACGAACAGATCGGCCTGCACCAGCTCGATGGAAGACGGCTGACGCGCCAGCGAGAGCAGCACATAGGTGAGAATGTTGAGCGACAGCGACCAGATAACGCCATGCATCAGCGGCGGCAGGTCGGCGCCGAACAGCGCCTGCGGCCGCAGCGCCTCGATCCCGAACGGACCGTGCTGGAGCAGCAGGATGCCGGAAGTCGAGGTGTCCATGAAGCTCGGGATGAACAGCGTGTAGAGCCACACCGCGAAGCCGACCAGCATGCCGCCGATGGCGCCGCGCGCGGTCGCGCGCCGCCACAGCAATCCGCCGAAGAAGACGGGCGCAAGCTGGGCGATGGCGGCAAAGGAGAGCAGCCCGATCGCCACGAGCTGGGTGTTGCCAAGCGCGCGGTAGTAGAAATAGGCCATCACCATGATGGCGAAGATCGCGAGCCGCCGCGAGCGCAGCAGGAAGTCGCTGAAATCGGCGCCGCCGGTGCGCCCCTCCGGCCGCCGCTGCAGCACCAGCGGCACCACGAGGTCGTTCGAGACCATGATGGAGAGTGCGACGCATTCGACGATCACCATCGCAGTCGCCGCTGACAGGCCGCCGACGAAGACGGCGACGCTGAGGAGGCCCGCACCGCCCTCCATCGGCAGCGCCAGCACGTACATGTCCGGATCGACCGCGCCGAACGGAAAAATGACGAGGCCGGCGAGGGCGATCGGGATCACGAACAAATTAATGGCGACGAGATAGAGCGGGAACAGCCAGCGCGCGCGGCCGACCTCGGCGTCGGACGAGTTTTCGACCACGCTGACGTGGAACTGGCGCGGCAGCAACATGATCGCGCAGAGCGACAGCAGCGTCATGGTGAGGAAGTTGCCGATCGACGGCGAATACTCGATCGCGCGCACCGCCTCGGGCGTCTTCATCGCGCGCTCGATCAATTCATGCGGCGAGAACATCCAGAAGGTGACGAAGATGCCGGCGGCGAGGAAGGCGACCAGCTTGACGATGGATTCGGTCGCGACCGCCAGCATCAGGCCGTGCTGGTGCTCGGTGGCGTCGGTCTGCCGCGTGCCGAACAGCACCGCGAATGCCGCCATCGCCAGCGTCACCATCAGCGCCATGTCGCCGAGGATCGGGATGTGGGAGAAGGCCTGGTCCTCGCTCAGGATCGTTTCCAGCGAGGAGGCGACCGCCTTGAGCTGGAGCGCGATGTAGGGCACCGAGCCGATGATCGCGATCAGGGCGACGGTGGCTGCCACCGCCTGGCTCTTGCCATAGCGCGCGCCGATGAAGTCGGCGATCGAGGTGATGTTGTGGGCCTTCGCGAGCTGGATCACGCGGCGGAGCACGCCGGCGCCGAGCCCGATCATCAGGATCGGGCCGACATAGATCGCAAGGAAGTCGGTCGAGTTACGGGTGGCGAAGCCGACCGAGCCGAAGAAGGTCCAGGAGGTGCAGTAGATCGCCAGCGACAGCGGATAGATCAGCCCGGAGGCGCGGCCGGGCCCGGCCGGCGAACGGCGGTCGCCGTGGCTCGCCACCAGGAACAGGAAGCCGATATAGCCGAAGGCGGCGGCGATCACGCCCCAGTCGTGCAGCATTGGCCCTTGCGTTCTCCCTGGGCGCGACAGCGCCCGCTCTCATTTTCCCTGCAAATCTAGCGCTTTGGACGGGCGCAAGCGACAGCGAAATGCCGGAGGGGGCTGGGAACCGAGGTTGTCGTTAAGCCGTAGGATGACCTGCCGGCTCTCCCTCGCCCCGCTTGCGGGGAGAGCGTGGGGTGAGGGGGGCTATCCGCGGGGACGGTGACAGTTGGACTCGCGGAGACTCCCCCTCACCCGGATCGCATCTGGCGATGCGATCCGGTCTCTCCCCGCAAGCGGGGAGAGGCGAAAGAAAAGCCTACTCCGCCGCCAGCGATTTCTCGCGGAGCGGCAGGCCGAGGCGGTCCCACACTTGCAGCAGAGCGTCGGCGAGCTGATCGATCAGGCCATCGTCGTGGTAGGGCGAGGGCGTGATGCGCAGGCGTTCGGTGCCCTTGGCGACGGTCGGATAGTTGATCGGCTGGTTGTAGATGCCGTGCTCTTCGAGCAGCAGGTCGGAGGCCTGCTTGCACTTCTCGGGATCGCCGACGAACAGCGGCACGATGTGGGTATCGCTCGACATCACCGGCAGGCCGGCGGCGTTGAGGATCGCCTTGACGCGGGCGGCGCGGTCCTGGTGGCGCTCGCGCTCCCAGTTCGAGGTCTTCAGGTGCCTGATCGCGGCGGTCGCGGCCGAGCAGATCGCCGGCGGCAGCGCAGTGGTGAAGATGAAGCCCGGCGCGTAGGAGCGCACGGCGTCGATGATCTGGCCGTTGGCGGCGATGTAGCCGCCGAGGCAGCCGAACGCCTTGGCCAGCGTGCCTTCGAGGATGTCGATGCGATGCATGACGCCGTCACGCTCGGCGATGCCGCCGCCGCGCGGGCCGTACATGCCGACGGCGTGGACTTCGTCGACATAGGTCATCGCGCCATACTTCTCGGCGAGGTCGCAGATCTTCGCGAGCGGGGCGACGTCGCCGTCCATCGAATAGAGGCTCTCGCAGGCGATCAGCTTCGGCCGGTTCGGACCCGCAGCCTTCAACAGCTCTTCGAGATGCGCGAGATCGTTGTGACGGAACACGACGCGCTCGCAGCCGGACTGGCGGATGCCTTCGATCATCGAATTGTGGTTGAGCTCATCCGATACGATCAAGCAGTTCGGAATCAGCTTTGCGATGGTCGCGATGCCGGTCTGGTTCGAGACATAGCCGGAGGTGAAGAGCAGCGCGGCTTCCTTGCCGTGGAGGTCGGCGAGCTCGGCCTCGAGCTGCACCAGCGGATGATGCGTGCCGGCGATGTTGCGGGTGCCGCCGGCGCCGGTGCCGACGCGGGTCGCGGTTTCGACCATGGCCCCGACCACCTTCGGGTGCTGGCCCATGCCGAGATAATCGTTGGAGCACCAGATCACGACGTCGCGCTTGCCCTTGGGCGAGTGCCAGACTGCGTGCGGGAACCGGCCGGCCGTGCGCTCGAGGTCGGCGAACACGCGATAGCGCCGCTCGGTGTGAAGACGATCGAGGGCGGAATTGAAGAATTGGGCGTAATCCATCGGCAAAACCTAAGACGGAACTGACCAAAAGGGCCGCATCTTCTTAGAGCTTTTCCAGCTCTAGTGTCTATGCGCTATCCCACATTTGGCCCTGGGGAGCATTTGGGCAAAATGCCCTATCGTGCGAATTGAAAGTTGATCCCGATCAAGTTCACGGCAGCGTGTGATGTTGCTGTGCAACATTTGCTGCGGCTGCCGGCTTGGCCGGCCTTTTTCATAATGGCTCGGCCGGAATTCCGTCGCCGGCCCGGCGAGCTGATTTGGCGGATCATTTTCGAAAGGACTTATCCATGAAACGCGTGATGATCCTCAACGGTCCCAACCTCAATATGCTCGGCATCCGCGAGCCGCATATTTATGGCACGACGACGCTCGACCAGGTCAACACGAGTTGCGAGGAAGCCGCTGCCAAGCTCGGCCTCAAGCTGGCCTTCCACCAGTCCAACCATGAAGGCGTGCTGGTCGATTTGATCCAGACGGCGCGGCAGGATGCCGACGCCATCGTCATCAATCCGGCCGGCCTCTCCTTCACCTCGGTCTCGATCATGGACGCGATCAAGACATTCGAAGGCCCGGTGCTGGAAGTCCACATCTCCAACATCCACGCCCGGGACGAATATCATCGGCACTCGAAGATCTCGTTCGTGGCGACCGGCGTGATCTGTGGGCTGGGCCCGTTCGGCTACATCGCTGCGCTGCACGCGATCGCGAACATGAAGTGAAGGTGGCGCAGTTGGGACGGCGCACGCCCTCACCCGGAATCCGCGCTACGCGCGAATTCCGGCCTCTCCCCGCAAGCGGGGCGCGGCGAAGAAAAACTCTCAGGTCGTCCTGAACTGGAGCATGCCGTCCTTCGTCTCCGCCGTCAGCCGGCCCTCGACGATCATGTAGTTGACGTGGGCGACGAGTTCACCGGCGGCAAAGCCCATCTGGTGCTCGTCCAGCACATGCTTGTTGAACACCACAGGCACCAATGCGCGCGAGGTCTGCGGCACCTCGCGGCAGGCCTCCGCGATCAGGCGGCAGCGCTCCTCGTGGTGGTCGGCGAGCTGCTTGATGCGGGTCTTCAGCCCATAGAACGGTACGCCATGGCCGGGCAGCACCAGGAGGTCATAGGGCAGGGTGGTGGTGAGGCTTGCGAGCGAGGCCAGATATTCGCCGAGCGAGTTCTGGTCGGGCTCGACCGCCCACACGCTGACATTCGGCGAGATCTTGCTCAGCACCTGGTCGGCGGAGAGAAACAGCTTGTCGTCGGCGCAATACAGCATCACCTGGTCGAGCGCATGGCCGCCGCCGGTGATCACCTTGAAGCGGCGCGAACCGATCACGACCTCGTCGCCGTGCGAGATGCGGCGGTAGGACGGCGGCAGAACCGAGACGCGCTTGAGATAATCCTGGCCGCGGCCGAGCAGCTTCTCGGTGAGCGACTCGTCCATGCCGTGACGGCGGAAGAACAACCGCTGCGCCTCGCGCCGTTCCTCGGTGCCACGGTTTTGGTGATAGACCGATTGCAGATATTCGACCTGCGACATCACCAGCGGGCATTCGAACCGCTCGACGATCCATCCCGCGAGACCGACATGATCGGGATGGGAGTGGGTGACGATCAGCCGCGTGATGTTGACGCCCTTCAGCGGACCGTCGAACAGCTTGGTCCAGGCCTCGATCGTCTCCTCGTTGCCGAAGCCGGCATCAACCATGGCATAGCCGTCGCCGTCGGCGAGCAGGTAGATGTTCACGTGGTTGAGGCGGAACGGCAGCTTCAGCCGCACCCACAACACGCCGGGCCGTATCTGGACGACCTCTTCGGGACCGGGATGCTGTTCCCAGGGGTAGCGCAGGGCCTCGGCGGAGGACTGCGCGGTGTCGGTTTTGGAATTCATGCTATCGGCTTAAACCGAGCGGCCGCGGCGCGCCAGCCGAAAAAGGGTTCAGGGCGGCCGCCGCATGGCGGTCATACCGGGCGACGTATTTCCGTGTCCCGGTTGGAGTGCGCCAAAAGCGCTATCGTTCCGGGGCGCGCGTGAGCGCGAACCCGGAATCCGGAGATTGTAGCGCGGAATTTCGGGTTCAGCACTACGCGCCGCCCCGGAATGACAATCAGGCCGCCCGCATGTTGTTGAGGAACGCGTCGATCTCTCCGCGCAGCATGTCCGCCTCGCGGCGGAGCGCATCCGAGGCGCCCAGCACTTCCGTCGCGGCAGCGCCGGCTTCTGCGGACGCCGTGGAGACGCCGACGATGTTGCTGGAGACCTCGCTGGTGCCACCGGCCGCATGCTGGATGTTGCGGGCGATCTCGCGGGTGGCCGCGCCCTGTTCCTCGACCGCGGCGGCGATCGTGGTGGTGACGTCGTTGATCTCGCCGATGATGCGGCCGATGCCCTGGATGGCGCCGACAGCTGACGTCGTGACCTGCTGCATGCTGGCGATCTGGGTGCGGATCTCGTCCGTCGCCTTGGCGGTCTGGCTCGCGAGGCTCTTCACCTCGGAGGCAACGACCGCGAAGCCACGGCCGGCCTCGCCCGCGCGCGCCGCCTCGATGGTGGCGTTGAGCGCGAGCAGGTTGGTCTGCGAGGCGATGGTCTGGATCAGGTCGACGACAACGCTGATGCGGCTCGCGCTGTCGGCGAGGCTCTGCACCGTGGTGTCGGTGGCGCCGGCCTCGTCGACCGCCTTCTTGGCGATCTCGGCCGAGGTGACCACCTGGCGGCTGATCTCCTCGATCGAGGAGGACAGCTGCTCGGTGCCCGCCGACACGGTCTGGACGTTGACCGAGGTTTCCTCCGCGGCGGAGGCGACTGCGTTGACCAGCGCGTTGGATTGGTCGGCAGTGTTCGACATGCTCTGCGCGGTCGATTGCATCGAATTGGCCGACTGCGCGAGATTTTCGAGTGCCGTGCGTACCGTGCCCTCGAACTCGGCGATCTTGGCCTCCATGTGCGCGGCACGCTCGGCCTTGGCGATACGGTCCTTGTCCTGCTCGCTCGTGAGCGCGCGGGCCTCGATCATGCTCTCGCGGAACACCTGCAGCGTGTTCGCCATCACCGAGATCTCGTCATTGTGGTGCGTCGAGCGGTAGATCTCGGTCTGGAGGTCGCCGTTCGCGAGCAGCTGCATCGACTGATGCAGGGCACCGATCCGGCGCAGGATGTTGCGGCCGACATAGAGCCAGACGAACAGCGCCGAGCCGACCAGCATCAGCGCGCCCAGCGCCAGCATGGCGGTGGTGGCGAACGAGATTTCCTGACGGGCCTGGAAGGTCGACGCGTTGGTTTCCTTCTGTACGCCGTCGACGAGCTGCTGCACGCTGATGCCGAGGCCGACATTGAGCTTGCGGGTCTCGTCCAGGATGGTCTGGCCGTAATCGATGGAGTCGAGCTCCTTCTGGCGGATCTTGAACACGCCGGTCTTGCCCTCGCCGAAGGCGAACAGCTGCTGCACGGCATCGCGCATCGCCTGCATGGAGGGAATCTTCGGCAGGTCCTCGAGGTTCGACTTGACCCGGTCCCGCGTCGCCTTGAACTCCTTCTCGATCACCTCCAGCGTGTCGCTGTTGTTGGCCGAGAGCGCCGCCATCATGTCGGCGGCCATCAGATTGCCGTTCGCGGAGATCGTCGAGATCTGGGCGACGGTGCGGGCGGCTTCGGTGGCATCGTCGGCGGAGACTTCCGCGGCGCCGAGGATCGCGTTCAGGCGCGTCTGCGCATCCAGCATCGCAGGACCCGCCGCGCCGACGAAGGCGAGCTGCGCCTTGCGCAGTGCTTCATACTGCTTGTCGTGCAGCGCGCCGGTATCGAGCCGTTCACGTGCTGCCGACACCAGGCTAAGGGTTGCCTCGTTGATGCTGTTGGCGGTGTCGCGCAGCGCGTTCGCGGTCTGCTTGTCGGCGCCGAGCTCGATGATCTCGCCGAGCTTGGCCATGGCGAGCTGCTGGATGTCCTTTACGCTCTTGGTGCGTTCGTTGAGCGCCTCGTCGGAGGGCGATCCAAGCAGGCCGGGGCCCTGCGCCGCGAGCGTTGCGCTCTGCGAGGCGAGCTGAAGGCTGGCGGAGAGCCGCGGAATGTCGCGGCCGCTGAGATCCATCATGGTCGCGCCGAGATGATTGAAGACGAAGCCGGCACCTGCCGCGATCACGAGGCCCATGCCCGCGATCAGCGCGAAGGCCGCGAACAGACTGCCGCGCACGCCCCATTTCGGCATTTTGAAACGAGGCCGGAAACGGCCAAGGAAACGGCCAAGGCTCAGACGGATCGCCATCGAAATTCCCCCACACCCATGATCTCTTATGTTTTCGCGGCGGAGTATCCTTGGGGCGGGTTAAAAAATCGCAAGTTGCACAATCGGTTGCGGTCGTTCCGTACAGCGAAAAAAGAAAGGGCCGGCAGAGTTGCCGGCCCTTGATAGCGAAAGAGATTTTCGGAGGCGCGATCAGTAGCGCGCGACGGCCGGGCTGGCCCAGTTGAAGCGGTAGTTGAGGCCTGCCTTGACGGTGTGGTCGTCGGTGGTGAAGTTGCCGGTGCCCACCAGCGGGCCCGCAACGAAGTGCGCGTCGCCGAAATTGTAGTACTGGTACTCGGCCTTGGCCGACCAGTTCGGGGCGAACATGTACTCGATGCCGGCGCCGACGGTGTAGCCGTTGCGGTGATCGCCATCGATGATGAAGCCGGTCGGCACGCCGACGACCGTCACCTTCTCGTTGTTGTCGGAGTAGGCGTAGCCGCCCTTCACGTAAAGCAGGCCCGGACCCCAGGTGTAGCCGACGCGGCCGGTGATTGAGCCGAGGCCACGCTGGTCGTTGGTGTAGGCGACGCCGCCCGGGAACACCGCGCCGACGCTGCCGGAGAGCCAGGAATACTGGCCTTCGACGCCGACCACGAAGCTGGGGTTGAACTGCCAGTCCGCGCCGACCTGCACGCCGCCGAGGAAGCGGCCGTTGCCGTTGTTGCCGGTGGAGAGGCCGTTGAAATTGTTGTCGCTGGAGAAGGCGCCGCCGAGATGGCCACCGATGTAGAAACCGGTCCAGTTGTAGATCGGCGCGACATAGGCCGGCGCGGGCGTCTTGTAGTAGTTGCGCGCACCGAGATCGGCACCGATCGCCGGCGCAGCCGCACTCACCATGAGCAGCGCAACGGTCGCAAACAGAATCTTCTTCATAGTCTTGAACTCCAACACTTCATCCCCGGCAGGCGCGCTGTCAGCGCCGTCGTTGGTTTTGCAGATAGCTCGCTTTTGAAGAAAATGCTGTCACATCCATGGCACAACGACAGCCAACCTAACTTATTGGGCTGCAAACGATTTTCGTGCTTAATGGCAGCTTAAGAAATGCTGAAGGAAGGCTTAACTTTGCAGTCTCCCGGTAACTTGAGGGCGCCTATCGTTAACCAAGACGGCGCCGCACCTCGTCGCACATCTGCTCGCGGAATGCCGCGCGCTTTGCGGGCCGGTCTTCCTCGCGCACGTCGTGACGATCGAAGATGTCGAACTTCTCCAGGATCGGATAGCGCTCGCTCGCCATCGCGAGCACGCGCAGCACCTTGGTCGCGGATGGCGTCGGGCCGCTCACTTCCCAGCGCCGGATGGTGTCGGCGCCGCCCTTGTCCGGCAATCCGCACAGCCTGGCCATGTCGGCCGCGGTGAGCTTCCGCCCGAGAGTGTCGGAGAGATCGTCACGGAGTCGTTTCAGTTCGGGGCCGGTCATGCTGCTTGCGTCCAGGGGCCTGCGGAAGGCAATAGCGCTGATTCGGGTCCATCCGAAGGCAGGCATGATCATGATAGTGTGTCAGCGCCGGTCGAGCGTCAGCGAGGGGAAATCGCATGCCTGTTCGAACTGCCCCCAAGGCGATCATCGCCTTCAAGGAGTTGATGCACTCGGTCGCGACCGTGAAGGAGCGGCATGGCCGCAAGGCGTGCCGCCCGAAGCGCCGGTGATCGCGGAGCGCTTGGCGGATTCCGGCACATTTGGCCGCGCACGGAGTTATGAACGGGGGGCCTATGGAAATCTTCCGATGAATGAACACATGCCATCGGAGCATGATGCGGAAAAGTGTGAAGCGGTTTTCCGAAAAATCATGCTCAAACAATAACCTAAAGCGCGATGACGATTCATCCCAATCTCATCGCGCTTTAGGGGTTCCTAGCGACGGAGGGATCAGCGATGACAAGCCTCAAACTCGCCATTGCCGCACTCATCACTGCCGGATTGGCGGCCGCCCCTTTTGCGGCTGAAGCAAAGAAGTACCGGTCGAGTCGGCATTACAGCACCGCTGCGGTGGCCCCGACCTACAGCGGCGCCGGAGCACCGATCGTGCAACCCAGGGCGTCTTACGGCTCGTCCGGGCAGTCGGTCGGCACGGTCACGGCGCCGTCGATCGGATCATACAACTGGCCGTCGGTCGGCGTGACCAACGCGGTCCCGACCTGGAGAAACACCACGAGATAGAGGGCGCTTCCGCAAGGTGGGAGCCGATGCCGGTCAGCCAGTGCCCGCCGCGCTGGCTGGGCAATTGAGCGTCAGCCTTCTCCATGGCTCTTTCCAATTCCGAACACGAGGCAGGTCGTCGTCGCATGCGCCAGCAGTCGGTCCTTTGCATCGGTAATGCGCGCCTCGGCGGTGGCGACACGGCGGCCGGCGTTGAGCACGCGACCCTCGGTGCGGATCACGCCGCTCGCTTCGCTCATGCCGCGCACAAAGGAGATCTTGAATTCCAGCGTCGTATAGCCGGTACCCGCGGGCAGCGTGCTCTGCACTGCAAGGCCCATCGCGGAATCCAGCAGGATCGCGGCATAGCCACCATGCACCGACCCGATCGGGTTGTAGTGACGCAAGCCCGGAACGCTATGGATCACGACGACTCCGGGATCGGCGGTGCAGTCGAACGGCTCGACCGTCTGCATGATCGGCGGCTCGGGCAATTGTCGCGCGAAGATCGCGCGGACGAAATCAAGCCCCGACATCGAAGCCATCACCTCGATGGGCACCACGCCGTATTCGGTCGGCTGCTTGCCGGAATTGTCGTCGACCACCGCTCGCCCCCACGTCGTTATGTGCAGACTTGATCCGGGCATTTATGAATTGCCGGGTCAAGACCGGCAACGAGAATGCAATTTGCACCCCCCGGGAAGGCGGCCCTCGATCCTAAGCGCCCCTGCCGCCCTGTTGACCAACCACGCAGCGCCATCCCGCCAGGCGCTCGGCCGGATGCTGGTTCATCCATTCGGCGAGTTGCGGCGCGCCCATGAGGCAAGACTGCACCGAGACCTGAGCGAAGTCCGACGTCGTGACGACCTGCTCGTAACAATTGGCAGGAGAGGAGAGACTGCAGAGCACGGCGATGATCTTGATCACGAGAGGTTGCCCCCATCGCCGCTGCTGACTGCGCGACTTATCGTTGCGTTGCCCTGCTGCTCGCTGGCCGGCTCCCGCGGAAAAATGCTGTCATAGATCGCACGCGCCTCCTTGATGAGGCGCAGTCGCTCGCGCTCCGACCTTGAGACAAACTGAATAACTTCGCCCATGTCGACTCCAAACATTAATTCGCGTCCATCATGAGATGATGGATGTCATTCGATTCCGATGTAGGGTGTCGCTTGCGGCTTTGCAGCCGCGCAGGGGTCACGAAGAATAAAAAGCGCGTGACTGCCCTGCGCCGGATGTGGTGCAAACCGGTCCAATATCGGTTCCGGTCAGAACAAGATACCGATCGTGTCACGCCGCCGGCGCGCGTTCCTTGCGCCCCGGGACTGCCGCGAGCAGCTCGCGCGTATACGCATGCTCTGGCGCGGCGAAGAGCTCCGCGGTCGGCTTCAGCTCGACGATGGCGCCGCGTTGCATCACTGCGATGCGGTCGCAGATTTGGGCTGCGACGCGCAGATCGTGGGTGATGAACAGCATCGAGAGGCCGAGGCGCGCCTTGAGGTCTTCGAGCAGTCTCAGCACCTGCGCCTGCACGGAGACGTCGAGCGCGGAGACGGCTTCATCGGCGACGATGATCTCGGGCTCGAGCGCGAGCGCACGCGCAATGCCGATGCGCTGGCGCTGGCCGCCGGAGAATTCATGCGGATAGCGTTCGAGGGCGCCGGCATCGAGGCCGACCATCGCGAGGAGATCGCGGGCGCGGTCGAACGCCACCTTCGGATCGGTGCCGGCCGCGATCGGGCCGTCGGCGATGATGTGGCCGATCTTGCGGCGCGGATTGAGGGACGCGAACGGATCCTGAAAGATCATCTGGATGCGATGGCGCTCGGCGCGCAGCGCCTTGCCCGAGAGCTGGGTAAGATCGGTGTCGCCGATCCGTACCGTGCCGCGGTCGGCCTCGATCAGCCGCATCACGAGGCGCGCCACCGACGACTTGCCGGAGCCGGACTCGCCGACGAGGCCGAGCGTCTCGCCCTTGAGGATGTTGAAGTTGACCTCGCGCGCGGCATCGACGCGGCGGTCCTCGCAAAACCAGCCGCCGGAGGTGACGTAGGTCTTGTCGAGCCCGATCACCTCGACCGCCCTGGCCCGGTCGTCGAGGGGGCTGCGCGCCGGCGGGTCCATCGACGGCACGGCGGCGAGCAGCGCCTTGGTGTAGTCGTGCTGCGGCTCGTTGAAGACGGCGGAGGAGGGACCTTCCTCCACGACCTTGCCGTGGCGGAGCACCACGACCTGGTCGGCGATATCTGCGACCACGCCGAAATCATGAGTGATGAACATCACCGCCATGTTGCGGTTGCGCTGGAGATTGCGGATCAGCTTGAGGATCTGCGCCTGCGTTGTGACGTCGAGCGCGGTGGTCGGCTCGTCCGCGACCAGCACCGCGGGCTCGAGCGCGAGCGCCATCGCGATCATGGCGCGCTGGCGCTGGCCGCCGGAGAGCTGGTGCGGATAGGCGCGCACGATGCGCTCGGGGTCGGGCAGGCCGACCTCGCGCGCCAGCGCCAGCGCTCTTGCGCGGCGCTCCTTCGGCGTGAGCAGGCCGTGCGCCTCGAACATCTCCGCCATCTGGTCGCCGATCCGCATCAACGGATTGAGCGCGGTCATCGGCTCCTGGAAAATCATCGCGAGGCGGCGGCCGCGCAAATCGCGCCAGCCGTCGTCATCCAACTTGAGCAGGTCGCGGCCTTCGAACTGGATCTCGCCGGAGGCGACGCTCACCGTGTCCGGCAACAGGCCCATCAGCGCATGCGCGCACATCGACTTGCCGGAGCCGGATTCGCCGACGACGCAGACGATCTTGCCGGGCCGCAGATCGAGCGAGACGCCGTCGACGGCGAAGGGACGCTCGGCGCCCTTGGGCAACGCAATCCGCAAGTTCTTGATCGAGACGGCGGGTGGTGCGGTCATCATCAGCGTCCCTCCCGCGACAGGCGCGGATTGAGCGCGTCGTTGAGGCCTTCGCCGATCAGGTTCAGCCCGAGCACCGAGATCAGGATCGCGACGCCCGGAAACACGGTGATCCACCAGGCCTGGCGGATCACGGTGCGGCCGGCGCCGACCATGTAGCCCCAGGAGATCAGGTTGGGGTCGCCGAGGCCGAGGAACGACAGCGAGGATTCCAGCAGGATTGCGGTCGCCACCATCAGCGAGGCCAGCACGATCACCGGTGACAGCGCATTGGGCAGGATCTCGCGCAGGATGATCCAGGTGTTGCTCTGGCCGGTGACGACAGCGGCCTGGACGTATTCGCGCGTCCGCAGCGACAGCACCTCGCCGCGCACGAGGCGGGCGACCGGCGGCCAGCTCACCACCGCGATCGAGGCCACGATCGAATAGATCGAGGGCTGCAGGATCGCGACCAGCACGATCGCGAGCGCGAAGCTCGGGATGGTCTGGAAGAACTCGGTGAAGCGCATCAGGGCATCGTCGACCTTGCCGCCGAAATAGCCGGCCATGGCGCCGACCGGCACGCCGACGATCAGCGCCACCAGCGTCGAGACCAGACCGACCAGCAGCGACACGCGGGCGCCGAAGATCATGCCGGCGAACACGTCGCGGCCGAGCGCGTCGGTGCCGAGCGGCACGGTCGAGAGCGTGAAGGGCGGCAGGAACGGCCGCTGCACCATGCGCCAGGGCGAGTTCGGGAACAGCATCGGTCCGAACACCGCGACGGCGATCGCAAAGAGGAGGATGATGAGCCCGATGACGCCGCTCGGGCTGCGCAGCATCGATTTCCAGAACTGTTTCATGAGGCGAATTCGATGCGCGGATCGACCAGGCGGTAGACCAGGTCGGTGATGAGGTTGAAGATCAGCACCATCGCCGAGCAGATCACGAAGACGCCGAGCAGGAGATTGTAGTCCCGCTGCAGCAGCGCGTCGTACATCAGGCGCCCGATGCCGGGCCAGGCAAACACGGTCTCGGTGATGACGGCGCCGCCGATCAGCGTGCCGGAATGCACGCCGGCCAGCGTCACGACAGGCAGCAGCGCGTTGCGCAGCACGTGGCGGCGCTGGATCACTGCGTCGGAGAGGCCTTTCGCACGCGCCGTCTTGACGAAGTCGAGGCGTTTGACCTCCAGCATCGAGGCGCGCGTCATGCGGGTATAGGTCGCCATGAAGAACAGGCCGAGCGTCATCGCCGGCATGATCAGGTGCTTTGCGACGTCGATCACATGGGCAGGGCCGGTGAAATTGCCGCCGACCGTCTCGTAGCCGAAGCTCGGCAGCCAATCGACGGTGACCGAAAACAGGAGGATGCCCATCAGGGCCACCCAGAAGATCGGCATGGCGTAGAAGATCAGCGCGAACACCGTGACCGCGGTATCGAGCCAGGTCCCGGCGAAGCGCGCCGCCAAGGTGCCGAACAGCACGCCCAGCGCAAGCGAGATCGCGAACGCGGTCAGCGTCAGCAGCAGCGTCGCCGGCAGCCGTTCCATGATCAGCTTCGACACCGGGGCCTGCTGGCGGAAGGAGAAGCCGAGGTCGAGGGTGACAACACCCTTGACGTAGATGAAGAGCTGCTCGGGCAGCGGCTTGTCGAGGCCGAACTTTTCCCTGAGCTGCTTGACGAAGACCTGGTCGCTGGCGCCGGCTTCGCCAGCCATCACGACCGCGGGATCGCCGGGCGCAAGCCGGATCAGAAAGAAATTGAGGACGACGATCGCGAGCAGGACGACCACGCCCTTCACGACACGCTGAGCGACGAAAGAGAGCATCTAGACTCGAATGCCAGTTGGTTGAGGCGGTCTCGCTGCGAGGAACACCTCTCCCCAACGGGGAGAGGTCGCGCCGAAGGCGCGGGTGAGGGGGCTCAGGTCCCACGAGGGAGTGCAA
>JAEYRD010000110.1 GCA_023435725.1 Pseudomonadota bacterium
GATCGCAGCCCTGCCTGAAATAATGGAGCTTAACATCGGCTACTACATGATCGGCGAAGCTCTCTTCGTGGGGCTGGCCGAGACGGTGCGCGGCATGCGCGCGGCGATGGACCGCGGCCGGAGCCGGGCATGATCATCGGCATAGGCTCCGACCTGATCGACATCACCCGCGTCGGCAAGGTGATCGAGCGCCACGGCGAGCGCTTCCTCGACCGCATCTTCACCGCGGCCGAGCGGGCCAAGGCCGAGCGGCGTGCCAAGAACGAGAAGATGGTGGTGGCGACCTATGCCAAGCGCTTTGCCGCCAAGGAAGCCTGCTCCAAGGCGCTCGGCACCGGGATCCGGCGAGGTGTGTGGTGGCGCGACATGGGGGTGGTCAACCTGCCGGGCGGCCGACCGACCATGCAACTGACTGGCGGTGCCCTGACCCGGCTCCAGGCCCTGACGCCGGAGGGGTTCGAGGCGCGGATCGACCTGTCGATCACCGATGACTGGCCGCTGGCACAGGCCTTCGTCATCATTTCCGCGGTCCCGCTGGCCAAGTCCTGACCGTTGAACGGGTATTTTATAATTCGCGTTAAAAATCAATATCTTGCATAGTTTTGATGCGATCCTTGATTGCGTGGCCTGCGACAACCGTCTAAAAGTCCGCGGACGCAAATCAGGCTGGGCGAATTCGGCTTTACGCCGGAATTGGCCCTCACTATCAGAATCAGGACAATCTCCTTGGGCTGCGAGCCGATGGCTGTTCGCAGGAGGAGGGCGTTCTGTGATCGCCGGCTGGAATTGAGAGAGCAATGAGCGTGACTTCAGGAACGAAAACTGAGAGCGGCGTCGGCGAAACCATCCGGGTCGTCATCCACGCTCTCCTGATCGCGCTGGTGATCCGCACCTTCCTGTTCCAGCCCTTCAACATCCCGTCCGGCTCGATGAAGGCGACGCTGCTGGTCGGCGACTATCTCTTCGTCTCGAAATATTCCTACGGCTACAGCCACTACTCGATCCCGTTCTCGCCACCGCTGTTCTCGGGCCGGATCTGGGGCTCGGATCCGAACCGCGGCGACATCGTCGTGTTCCGCCTGCCGAAGGATGACTCCACCGACTACATCAAGCGCGTGATCGGGCTTCCCGGCGACCGCATCCAGATGAAGGACGGGCTGCTCTACATCAACGACACGCCGGTCGAGCGGCAGCGCATGAGCGAGTATGTCGGCGAGGACCCCTGTGGCTCCGAGGGCGGCGGCATCTCGCGGGTGAAGCGCTGGAAGGAAACGCTGCCGAACGGCGTGTCCTACGAGACGCTGGACTGCGCCGACAACGGCTACATGGACAACACCAACGTCTACACCGTACCGTCCGGTCACTTCTTTATGATGGGCGACAACCGCGACATCTCCACCGACAGCCGCTTCCTCGGCCAGGTCGGCTATGTGCCGGCGGAAAATCTGATCGGCCGCGCCCAGATGATCTTCTTCTCCATCGCCGAAGGCGAGCATGCCTGGATGTTCTGGCGCTGGCCGTGGGTGGTGCGCTGGAACCGCTTCTTCAAAATCGTCCGATGAAAGACGAAGCCAAGGACATTCCGATCCAACCGACCGACCCTGCTGCGGGCGGCGATGGCGAAGCTGCGACGAAGACGCTTGCGACCAAGACGCCTGCGAAGAAGAAGCGGGTGCGGGGCAGCAAGGCCAAGGCGGCTGACGCAAACGCGGCGCTCGAGGCGCGCATCGGGCACGGCTTTGCGGATCCGAACCTGCTGATGCAGGCGATCACGCATGTCTCGGCGCTGAAGTCCGGGCGCAAGCGCGGTGACAGCTATCAGCGGTTGGAATTCCTCGGCGATCACGTGCTCGGGCTCGTCGTCTCCGACATGCTCTATCATGCCTTCCCGAATGCCGATGAGGGCGAGTTGTCCAAGCGGCTTGCCGAACTCGTGCGCAAGGAAAGCTGCGCCGACGTGGCCAAGTCGCTCGGTCTGCTCGACGACGTCAAGCTTGGTTCGGTCGGCCCCAGCGCGGACGCCCGCCTGCGCAAGAGCGTGCTCGGCGACATCTGCGAGGCCGTGATCGGCGCCATCTTCCTCGATGGCGGCCATGCGGCCGCGGCCGAATTCGTCAAGCGCAATTGGACCGAGCGCATGCACAAGCCGCGGCGTCCCTTGCGTGATCCCAAGACCGTGCTCCAGGAATGGGCGCAGGGGAAGGGACTTCCGACGCCGGTCTATCGCGAGGTCGAGCGCACCGGTCCGCACCACGATCCGCAATTCCGCGTCGCGGTGGACCTGCCGGGACTGGCATCGGCGGAAGGCGTCGGCGGCAGCAAGCGCGCGGCGGAGAAAGTGGCGGCTTCTGTGATGATTGAACGCGAAGGTGTTGGCGGCGGCAATGACGGCTGAAGCAAGCGGAGAGGCGCCTGCCGCGACGCGCTGCGGCTTCGTAGCGCTGATCGGCGCGCCGAATGTCGGCAAGTCCACGCTGGTCAATGCGCTGGTCGGGGCCAAGGTCACGATCGTCTCACGCAAGGTGCAGACCACGCGCGCGCTGATCCGCGGCATCGTCATCGAGAACAACGCGCAGATCATTCTGGTCGATACGCCCGGCATCTTCCTGCCCAAGCGCCGGCTCGACCGCGCCATGGTCTCGACCGCCTGGAGCGGGGCGCATGATGCCGACCTCGTCTGCGTGCTGCTCGACGCCAAGACCGGGATTGACGAGGAGGCCGAGGCGATCCTCGCCAAGGCCGCCAGCGTCAATCATGAGAAGATCTTGGTGATCAACAAGGTCGATCTGGTCCAGCGCGAGAAGCTGCTGGCGCTGGCGCAGGCCGCCAACGAGCGCATGCCGTTCGCCAGGACCTTCATGATCTCGGCGATCTCGGGCGACGGCGTCGACGACATCCGCACGACGCTTGCCGGGATGGTGCCGCCCGGTCCGTTCCTCTATCCCGAGGACCAGATGTCGGACGCGCCGATGCGGCAGCTGGCTGCCGAGATCACGCGCGAGAAGATCTATCAGAAGCTGCACCAGGAACTGCCCTACCAGTCCACTGTCGAGACCGACAAATGGGAGGAGCGCAAGGACAAGTCGGTGCGCATCGAGCAGACGATCTTCGTCGAGCGCGAGAGCCAGCGCAAGATCGTGCTCGGCAAGGGTGGTGCCACCATCAAGTCGATCGGCGCGGACTCGCGCAAGGAACTGATGCAGATCCTGGATGTGCCGGTGCATCTGTTCCTGTTCGTCAAGGTGCGCGAGAATTGGGGAGATGACCCCGATCGCTATCGCGAGATGGGCCTGGACTTCCCCAAAGAATAACCAAGAAAAGATCGGTATCCGATGAGCGTGCCCAGCAACGTCCGGCGCTTCGAAGCGCTGCTCTATGCATCGCTGATGCTGGATGCCCTGTCGGTCGCGGTGCAGGACCGCACGCCCAACGCCGAGATGACCGAGCAGATGATCATGACGGCGACGCTGCTCGCCGGCGCGATGATCATGCTGCTGGTCTACTTCGTCTGGCTCGCCGCACGTTGGCGCAAGAACTGGCCGCGCTGGGTGCTGGCGGCAGCACTCGTGCTGTCGGTGATCTCGCTCGGCCAGATCATCGGCGAGAAGGGCATGGAGCTCGACAGCGCCATCGAGATCGTCTCCTGCGTGTTGACGGCGATGGGGCTGTATTTCTCCTTCACCGGGGACGCGCAGGGCTGGTTCAACGCGTGAATTTACGCGCGGTGACGTAGGGGCGGCCGAGCCGCGTTCTTGCGCGCCGTGCCGACCGCAATCGCGCCGTGGATCAAATTGGCGGGCACGCTTCGCTTTGCTCACCCTACGATCACCTGAAATGCGCTAGACTTCATCCCATGGAATGGACCGACGAAGGCATCGTGCTGGGCGTGCGGCGGCATGGCGAGAGCAGCGCCATCGTCGAGCTGTTGACGCGCACGCACGGCCGGCATCTCGGCCTCGTGCGCGGCGGCGCCAGCTCGCGGATGCGGCCGCTGCTGCAGCCCGGCAACAGCGTCAGCGCGGTGTGGCGGGCACGGCTCGACGAGCATCTCGGCACCTATGCGATCGAAGGCCTGAAGCTGCGCGCCGCGACGTTGCTGGGCTCCTCCCATGGCGTCTACGGCGTCACCCATCTCGCCGCGATTGCGCGGCTCCTTCCCGAACGTGATCCGCACGAGGAGATCTTTGCGCTGCTCGAACATTCGCTCGACGATTTCGACGACATCGGCGGCGCTGCAGTGCACGTGATCCATTTCGAGCTGGCGATGCTCACCGAACTCGGCTTCGGGCTGGCGCTGGAGAATTGTGCGGTGACCGGGGAAACCACGGACCTGATCTACGTGTCGCCGAAATCCGGCGGGGCGGTGTCGCGCACCGCCGGCGAGCCGTGGCGCGACCGGCTGTTGCGGCTGCCGCCCTTCCTGCGTCATGGCGAGGCCGCGAGCGACCTCACCGAGCAGGATCTCCAGGACGGTTTTCGGCTGACCGGCCTGTTCCTGCTGCGCCATGTGCTGGAGCCGCGCGGGCAGGGCCATTCCGATGCGCGCGCCGGCTTCATCAACGCCCTGATGCGGCAGCAAGCCAAGGCGGCGCTCCCGGCGCCGTGAGCTTGGGGCGCCTCCGCCTTGCTCGAGGATAAGGTGTTCCCCCGGAACGAAGTCCGGCCGTCTGAGTTCGCCGGGCTGGGTTCCGCAACGGGGAAAGCCTAAATGTTGATCAGGGGATTTGCCGTGTCCGCGGCGCTGCTGGCGTTTGTGCCCGATGCTATGGCCGGCGAGCCGCAACCCGGCGTTTTCCGCCGGGCGTCCCGCACCGTCGTCCGGTACTATTTGGCGAAATATTCCGCTGCGGCCGCAGAGACATGGGCGCGGTTCCATGGTGCGACGGAAGCCGAAATCGAGGCCGCCCGGCGCTGTGTGACCAATGCGCCGCCGCCTGCGCCTGCCCAAGCCAAGACCCAGACTGTGACAGCCGGCTGGGCAGGCCAGTAGGCCGCCCTGAGGAACCAATCGATCCTTGCCCGATTCGCTTCCACGGTTTAACGGGGCGGCATGGGAAAACGATTGATTCCGCCGCAGGAGCCGGCTGAAATTCACGAGGTGCCGCTGCGGGACGCGCTGGAAGAGCGCTATCTCGCCTATGCGCTCTCCACCATCATGCATCGCGCGCTGCCCGATGCGCGCGACGGTCTGAAGCCGGTGCACCGGCGCATCCTGTACGGCATGCGCCTGCTCCGGCTCGACCCCGGCACGGGCTTCAAGAAATCCGCAAAAATCGTCGGCGACGTGATGGGCTCGTTCCATCCGCATGGCGACCAGGCAATCTACGACGCCATGGTGCGTCTCGCGCAGGATTTCTCCTCGCGCTACCCGCTGGTCGACGGCCAGGGCAATTTTGGCAATATCGACGGCGATAATCCCGCCGCCTACCGCTACACCGAAGCGCGCATGACCGACGTCGCGCGGCTTCTGCTCGAGGGCATCGACGAGGATGGCGTCGAATTCCGCGCCAATTACGACGGCCAGTCGAAAGAGCCGGTCGTGCTGCCCGGCGGCTTCCCGAACCTGCTCGCCAACGGCGCACAAGGCATCGCGGTCGGCATGGCGACCTCGATCCCGCCGCACAATGCCGCAGAGCTTTGCGACGCTGCGCTCCATCTGATCGAGAAGCCCGACGCCAAGTCCAAGGCGCTGCTGAAATGGGTGAAGGGTCCGGATTTCCCGACCGGCGGTATCTGCGTCGATTCCAAGCAGGCCATTGCTGAAGCCTACACGACCGGCCGTGGTTCGTTCCGCGTGCGCGCCAGGTGGACGCAGGAAGAGGGCGCGCGCGGCACCTGGGTCGTCGTCGTCACCGAGATCCCATTCCTGGTGCAGAAGTCGCGCATGGTCGAGAAGATCGCCGAGCTGCTTGACCAGAAAAAGCTGCCATTGGTTGGCGAGGTCCGCGACGAATCCGCCGAGGACGTTCGCCTCGTCATCGAGCCGAAGTCGAAGAATGTCGATCCGGCGCTGATGATGGAATCGCTGTTCCGGCTCACTGAGCTCGAAAGCAAGATTCCGCTGAATCTGAACGTGCTGATCAAGGGCCGCATCCCCAAGGTGGTGGGGCTCGCGGAGTGCCTGCGCGAATGGCTCGACCATCTGCGCGACGTGCTGATCCGACGCTCCAACTTCCGCAAGGGGCAGATCGAGCACCGGCTGGAAGTCCTTGGCGGTCATCTGGTCGCCTATCTGAACCTCGACAAGGTGATCAAGATCATCCGCACCGAGGACGAGCCGAAGCCTGCGTTGATCAAGGCGTTCAAGCTCACCGAGATCCAGGCGGAGGCCATCCTCAACATGCGTCTGCGCAACTTGCGCAGGCTCGAGGAAATGGAGATCCGCAATGAAGACAGGGATCTGCGCAAGGAGCTGAAGGGTATCGAAAGCCTGCTGGCCTCCGAAGCCGACCAGTGGAAAAAGGTCGGCGAGCAGGTCGGCAAGGTCCGCGACATGTTCGGACCGAAGACGCCGCTCGGCAAGCGCCGCACCACGTTTGCGGATGCGCCCGAGCACGATCTTGCAGCGATCGAGGAAGCCTTCGTCGAGCGCGAGCCGGTGACCATCGTGGTCTCCGACAAGGGCTGGATCCGCACCATGAAGGGGCATGTCGAGGATCTCTCGGGCCTTGCCTTCAAGCAGGACGACAAGCTCGGCTTCGCCTTCTTCGCCGAGACGACCTCGAAACTCCTGCTGTTCGCCACCAACGGCAAATTCTATTCGCTCGATGTCGCCAAGCTGCCGGGCGGCCGCGGCCACGGCGAGCCGATCCGCCTGTTCATCGACCTCGAGCAGGAGGCCGCGCCCGTCGCGCTTTTCGTCAACAAGGGCGGCCGCAAGTTCCTGGTTGCGAGCCATGAGGGGCAGGGCTTCATCGTCAACGAGGATGATTGCGTCGGCATCACCAAGAAGGGCAAGCAGATCCTCAACGTCGACATGCCGAACGAGGCCCGCGCGATCACCGAGGTGCTCGGCGACACCGTCGCGGTCATCGGCGAGAACCGCAAGATGCTGGTCTTCCCGCTCGACCAGGTGCCGGAGATGGCCCGCGGCCGCGGCGTGCGCCTGCAAAAGTACAAGGACGGCGGCCTCTCCGACATCTCGGTGTTCGACGCCAAGGCGGGCCTGACCTGGAAGGACTCTGCGGGGCGCGAATTCTCGACGACCATGAAGGAACTCGCCGAGTGGCAAGGCACCCGTGCGGATGCCGGCCGCCTGCCGCCGAAGGGTTTCCCGAAGTCGAACAAGTTCGGCAAGGTGATCGGGTAGGGCCTGCAGCAGACGAGACTGCGCGTTCTCGCGGCGTGTCTCGCCCGAGCTTTGCTTCATCGCTTCTCCCTCCAAGCAGAGAGGGCGCAGGGAAGACCGGGTGCCGGCTGGCACCGATGGCTCGCTGTGCGGTGGCGTGCGCGTGTAGAAATGCACAGCGAACAAACCACAGGTGGGCCGGAACAACCCGGCCTTCCCTGCGCAGTGGTTGGAACGGCTTATGGCGTGCTCTCCCCGGGGAGCGATGCACTGTTGCCCCCGTCGCCTTGTGGATGACTGATGTGCACACCCGGTCGGGCTGCCTGCATCACCGCAAGACTTGACGCACAGACTCCGGGCGCCAGGACCACACGCTTTTGCCGTACGCGAACAACGCCTGTCGCACTGGCGCGATGCCATTCGCTCACGGAGTGACCCGCCCTGCGATTGTCCTCGCGCCGACGCAGTTCGCGTCCACCACCACCCGGCCCGCGTGTCGTGACGATCGCGATGCGCCCCTCTCCGTTGGCTCGGGATGCGGAAGAGTTACGACAAACCGAAATTTCGGTCAATCAGAATATTTTCGCGGCGCTCCGTTGACCCATGACCGGCGTGATTTGCCCGGCGGGCAGCACAAGGGATTGTAGCCGGAATGCAGCGCAATCTTTCCAGCGCCACCATCGCGATGTTAGGCTCGAAGCCAGCAGGGAGCGCCTGCTTCCTGCTTCATCAGGAACAGGAGGACGAGCATGTCCGAGAGCGTCTACAAGGTCATCGAGCTGGTCGGCACCAGCAGCGATTCCTGGGAGAAGGCCGCCGCCAATGCGGTCGAGCAGGCCGCAAAGTCTCTTCGAGACCTCCGCGTTGCCGAGGTTGTCAAACTCGACATGCAACTGGACGCCAAGGGCAAGGTGGAGGCCTTCCGCGCCAAGCTGAACGTGTCGTTCAAATTCGAGGGCACCTGAGTTCACGAGACCTCGCCCCGCTTGCGGGGCGAGGTCGGGTTCTGTGCCGATGGAGCTGGCCGGTATCCTCTTCGGTTTGAAAAACCGCTAGATTACGCCGACAAGCCGCAGCGCGATGCCCGCCGCGCAGCTTCCCGCCAGCACCGTGAGCATGCCGAGCTTGAAGCGGAAGATCGCGGTTGCGGCCGCGATCGACAGGACGAGCGCGGGAATGTCGATGCTCTTCAGCACCGGCATGTCGAAGTCCAGCGGGAAGGCGTGCACCGGCACGGTCTCGCGGAACAGCGTATGCAGCGCGAACCAGATCGAGAGGTTGAGGATCACGCCGACGACGGCAGCCGTGATCGCTCCGAGCGCGCCGGCGAGTCCCGTGTTGCCGCGAAGCTGCTCGATGTAGGGAGCACCGACGAAGATCCAGAGGAAGCAGGGCGTGAAGGTGACCCAGGTTGCGAGTAGTCCGCCGAAGGTTGCCGCAAGCATCGGCGACAGCCCGCCTGCGTCGCGGTAGGCGGCCATGAAGCCCACGAACTGGAGCACCATGATCAGCGGGCCCGGCGTGGTCTCGGCCATGCCGAGGCCATCAAGCATCTCGTGCGGCTCGAGCCAGTGATAGTGTTCGACCGCCTGCTGGGCGACGTAAGCCAGCACCGCGTAGGCGCCGCCGAAAGTGACCAGTGCCATCTTCGAGAAGAACAGCGCGATCTGGCTGAAGACGTTGGCCTGCCCGAGGACCAAAAGCAGCGCGATCACCGGCACAAGCCAGAGCGCAAGCCAGAGCGCGCCGATGCGGATCGCGCGCGCGGTGTTGGGACGCACATGCTCGGGAACGGCTTCGCCGAGCATGCTGTCGATCATGGCGGTGCTGCCGCCATGGCCGTGACCGGCCGGTGCGAACTCGGGACGGCCGGATCTCGCGCCGGCATAACCGATGATGCCGGCGACGATGATGATGATGGGGAAGGGAACGGCGAAGAAGAAGATCGCGACAAAGGCGATCGCGGCGAGCGCGATCATGATGCGGTTCTTCAGCGCGCGCTTGCCGACGCGGACCACGGCTTCGACGACGATGGCGAGCACAGCCGCCTTCAGCCCGAAGAACAGGGCCTCGACGAAGCTGACATTGCCGAACGCAGCGTAGATGTAGCTCAAGCCCATGATGGCGATGATGCCGGGCAGGATGAACAGCCCGCCCGCCATCAGCCCGCCGGCGGTGCGATGCATCAGCCAGCCGACATAGGTTGCGAGCTGCTGTGCCTCCGGCCCGGGCAGCAGCATGCAGTAGTTCAACGCATGCAGAAAACGGCCTTCGGAGATCCAGTTCTTCTCCTCGACCAGGATGCGGTGCATCACCGCGATCTGTCCCGCAGGCCCGCCAAAGCTCAGGCAGGCGACGCGGACCCAGACGCGGAAGGCTTCAGCGAAGCTGATGCCGTGACCGGCATCAGCTCCTGCTTGAACGCTACGGGTATCCATCACGGCTTTGCCTTGTTGGTCGGCCAGTTGTGAGTCTCACCCGTGGCGTCGCGGCACCAGCGATAGAAGGCGTCGTAGAGCAGCATGCCGGCCTCGAGCTGCTCGAGGTCGTCATCATACATCCGCGATAGACCAAGGGAGGCTGCGAGCAGGCCGGAAGCCTCCGGTGCGAGCTCCGGCCGCGCGGTGTCGGCGCCTCGCACCAGCGTCGCGAGCCGGAGCAGCGGCGGCGTGGCAATGCCGAACTCCTCGATCATCACGTCGAAAGTGCAGAGCTCGCCACGATGGCTCCAGAACACGTTCTCGATGTCGAAGGGCGCCGCGCCGAACCGCTCGCCGACGGCGACCACCTCGGACGGCGCCACATACAGGAACACCGCGTTGGGATCGACGAAGCGGCGGATCAGCCAGGGGCAGGCGATGCGATCGATCTTCGGTCGCGCCCGCGTCACCCAGACGGTGCGTCCCTTGGCGTCGCGCGGCGGCAGCTTGCGCGTGTCGAGCAGCGGCAGCTTCGACGCCTTCCAGGCCTCGAAGCCGCCCTCGAGAGTCTCGGCGTGGACGCCGAGCTGGCGGAGCCATGCCGCGGTGCCCTGCGCGAGCTTTTCGCCACGCAGGCAGGAGACGATGGCGGAGCGGCCGGCGAAGGCGGCGCCCCAGTCGGGAACATTGTCATGGCTGAGCCTGATGGAGCCTGGGATCAGCCGCGGATCGGCGGCAAAATCCTCCTCGGTCCGCACGTCGATGAGGGCAGGCGCGTTCGCCGTGCCGATCAGCCGTACCAATTTGTCAGATGATATGGTCGTGAATGTTGACATGATGCGTCCTCGCAAAAGCAAACGGGACGCGATACTTGGGCATGTCGCCTCGTGGGGAGATCGCTCAATCCCCATGCCCGCGATTACAGCGAAACTCGGTGAAGCTGTCAATCCATGTGACGATCGTTGCTTGGCGCGACCCTCCTTGCCGAGGTCCGGCAGTTGGGAATTCCGCCGACCCGCCGGGGTTGATCCTGGGTCGCAGCCCGCGCAAGGTGCTGCAAGGGAGGGACCAACACGATGTCCAGGATCACGCTCGCTCTCGCCGCCGCCGCGCTCGCGCTGTCCACCCAGACGGCCGCGGCGCAGTCGGAAAAGACCGGCGTCGAGAAGCTCTACGTCCTCAATTGCGGGGAGGGCACCGCCGGCGACATCTCGCGCTGGACGCCGGGATTGAACGAGGGCAAGACGATGGACTTCGTCGACACCTGCTATCTCATCAGGCACGCCAAGGGCTGGTTCCTGTGGGACACCGGCATCGCCGACGCGGTTGCCGCGATGCCGAACGGCCTTGCGCCGGCGGACCCCAAGGCCGTCACCTGGCGCCGGCCGAAGACGCTCGCGGCCCAGCTCGAACAGCTCGGCGTCAAGCCTGATGACATCAAGGCGATGGCCGTCTCGCACACGCATCCCGACCACACCGGCAATGTTGAGCTGTTTCCGCGGGCCACGCTCTACGTGCAGAAGGCCGAATATGATTGGCCCGGCGCCAACAACGAGCCGCGCTTCAAGCCCTCGCATCCCGTTGAAGCGCTGTCCGGCGACAAGGACGTGTTCGGCGACGGCAGCGTGACCATTCTATCGACGCCCGGCCACACGCCGGGACACCAGTCGCTGCTGGTGAAACTGCCGAAGACCGGTGCGGTGGTGCTGTCCGGCGACGCCGTCCACTTCAGGGATAATTGGGACAACCGCCGTGTCCCCAGCATGAATACCAACAAGGACCAGAGCGCGGCCTCGATGCAAAAGATCGCCGACACGCTCGCCAAGGAGAAGGCGCAGCTCTGGATCAACCACGACAAGGCCCAGCGCGACAGCCAGAAGATGTCGCCGGAGTTTTACGACTGACGCGTGCGCCGATGTTGCTGCCATGATGGTGGCAGCAGCCTGGTGCTAGGCCCCGCGAAAGCTCCGCGACAGGAGACGATTGTGGGCGAGTGGGCCGGGGTTGCGATCGCGCTGGCGTCCAGCAGCCTCGGCGGGACAGCGGCAGCCGTTACCCGCTATCTCGTCGGCGGCGCCGATCCCATTCTGCTGGCGATGCTGCGCTGGGGGATAGGTTTTCTCTGCCTGTTACCGTGTGCGCTGGTGCTCGGCGTACGCTGGCCGCAGCGATCTGACTGGCCGGCCGTGGCGCTGCTCGGAATCTGTTTCTTCGGCCTGTTCTTCATTCTCTACAACATCGCGGTGTCCTACACGACGGCCGCACGCGCCAGCCTCGCGCTGGCGACGCTGCCGCTCCACACCATGGTGGTGGGCGCGCTGCTCGGCGTTGAGCGTCTGACCGCGCGCAAGATCACCGGTGTCGGTGTCGCCGTGCTCGGCGTTGCGGCGGCGCTGGCCGCTGGCCTGGCGCAGAGCCCGCCCGGCGCTTGGCGCGGCGAGCTGATCATGACCGGCGCCGTGTTCTGCATGGCGTTCTACAACGTGCTGTCGCGCCCGCTGGTGCAGCGCTCCAGCGCACTCGGCTTTCTCACCGTCGGCATGGGCGCGGGCGCCGCCGTACTGGTGCTGGCCGGTCTGGTGAAGGGCAGCTCTGCCGCGCTCGATCACTTCACGACGGCGCAGTGGATCGCCGGGATCTATCTCGGCATGTGCGGCGGCGCGCTCGCCTTCATCCTCTGGGTCACGGCGCTGGCGCGGGCAACGCCGACCCGGGTTGCCAATACGATGACGATCAATCCGATCGCCGCCCCCTTGCTGGCGGCGCTGCTCATCGGCGAGCCGATCACGGCGAATCTTCTGATCGGGCTGAATGCGGTGTTCGCCGGCATCTGGATTGCGACCAGCGAGGCGAACCCGGCTTAGCTCCGCGGCGCGCTCACCGTGGGCGGGCTCGCTTCCGGCGTCTTCTTCGGCTTCAGCGTGCCGGCATAGAACGACAACAGCCACACCAGCACGATGGCGAGGAGATAGACGCCCCAGGCTTGCGGCGGCGTGGTTGCCCAGCGGATGGCGCGCTTGAACGGACTGCCGGTGTCGTCGGTCATGGCCCGCTTGTGCGCGAAAGCTCGGACCCGGTCAATCCGGTCGCTGTCCGGGCCGGACCAGAAACAACGCCGCAAGCGCCGACAGGCTGAGCGCGGACGAGACGATCAGCACCTTGGCGCCCATGACGTCGATGAGCAGGCCGAAGGCCAGCGGCGCCACTGCTTGCGCCATCCTAGCCGGAGCGCCGATAACACCAAGGCGGTAGCCAAAATCCTTCGGGCCGAAGATCGCAAGCGGCAGCGTCCCGCGCGCGATGGTCAAGATGCCGTTGCCCGAGCCGTGCAGCAGCGCGAATGCGCTGGCGGCGGGGGCGCCGAAGATGGCAACGACGGCTGCGCCGATCGGGTGGGTGAGACAAGCAAGGCGCGTCGACCACAGTGGATGGAAGCGGCTCAGAAAGCCCGCTTCGAGAATGCGCGCGGCCACCTGCGCCGGGCCGATTAGCGCGCCGGCCGCAATCGCCTCGACATGCGTCGCGCCTGTTGCCTCCAGCAGGCGCGGGAAATGGACGGCCATGGCTCCGGTCACGGTCCAGGCCGCAGCGAAGATCAAGGCGAGCAGGATCATCGTGCGGTCGAGCGGCACGTGCGGTTTCGCGGCGGTCGCCGCCGCCTGCCTGGCGCCCTTGATCGCCGGCAGCATGAAGAAGTTGAGGGGCAGGCCGATCAGGATGTTGGCGGCCGCCCAGGCAAAGCAGGTGTCGCGCCAGCCGATATGCGACAGGCCCCAGGCGGTGAGTGGCCAGCCGACGGTCGAGGCGAAGCCCGCCATCAGCGTGATGCCGGTGATCGAGCCGCGCGCCTCGGTACCGTAGATGCGGCCGAGCGCGGCGAAGGCGGCGTCATAGAGCCCCATCGCCATGCCGATGCCGAGCACGAGCCATGCGAGCGCCATCACCGGAACGGATTGCGCAAAGCCGAGCAGCACGAGGCCGGCGGCGATGGTCAGGTTCGAAGCCGACAGCACCTGCCCGCCGCCGACGAGATCGATCTGGCGTCCGATGCGTGGGCCGAGCATCGCCGAGATCACGAGCGAGGCCGAGAACGCGCCAAAAATCCAGTTGGAGGAGACGCCGAGGTCGCGGGCCATGGGATCGGCGAGCAACGCCGGCAAATAGTAGCTCGAAGCCCAGGCGAGGGTCTGCGTGGTGCCGAGCGCCAGGATGATCGGAAGCTGACGCTGGCTCATCCGCGCGCGCTCCCGATTCTGGCCGACGAAGTCATCATAAGCGGCATTTGCGGCCCGCGTGGCGAGCGCGTCAACCGTGGCCGCAGCATATTCGACCTGCGAAGGACGTGAGCCTTGTCCTCGCGCGGTGCGCGCGTGGCCTTTCGTTCGTCACGAATGCACGCCATAATGGCGTATGCAATTGACCTCGCGCCTTGCGCTGATGAACTGGCTGACCGGCCAGGGGCTCACGGGCCTGCCTGAAGGCGAACTGCTCCGCGGGTTCTGCGAGCGCTGCCGCGCCGAAGGGCTGGAACTCTCGCGCGGGCTGGTCGTCATCGACACGCTGCATCCGATCTATGAGGGACGCGGTTTCCGTTGGAGCGACCGGCCGAGCAACGAGAGCGACGCGTTCGAATACGGCTCGACTGCCGAAGGCGATGCCGCCAAGAGCTGGCGCCGCTCGGTGTTCTTCCACATGCTCGAGCATGGCCACGACGAAATGTTGATCGATCTTGCGGACGCGCCCTCGATGGATTTCTCGCAGATCGGAGAGCTCGCCGAGAAGGGCCATCGGCACTATCTCGCCTTCGTGCACCGTTTCGGCGAGAACGGCGCGCTCGGCCTGATGGATTGCCTCTACTCCTGCTGGACCACGCGCCGCTCCGAAGGCTTTGACGAAGCCGAGCTAGAGGCTCTGCGCGATCTCGTGCCGGTGCTGGGGCTCGCGATCAAGTCGGCGCAGCAGGTCGACATCGCGCGCACGCTGGGGCGTGTCTATCTGGGACGCGACGCCTCCGAGCAGGTGCTGCGCGGGCGCATTACGCGCGGTGTCACCGAGCGTATCAATGCCGTGCTGTGGTATTCGGACTTGCGCGGCTCGACCGGGATCAGCGAGAGCATCGGTCCCGACGAGATCATTCCGTTCCTCAACGACTATGCCCAGGCCGTGATCGACGCGATCCACGATGCCGGCGGCGACGTGCTGAAACTGATCGGTGACGGCGTGCTCGCGATGTTCATCGGCGAGGACATGGCGGATGCGCGCCGCGCGGCGCTGCGTGCCGAGCATCTGTTCCGCAAGAACGTCGCGGCGCTGAATGTGCGGCGGGAGGCCGACGGTCGCCCCACCACGTCCGCCTATATCGGCCTGCACGTCGGCGAGGTCTTTTACGGCAATATCGGCAGTGAGGACCGGCTGGACTTCACGGTCGTCGGTCCGACCGTGAATGAGGTCAGCCGCATCGCCTCGATGAGCCGCTCGGTCGACCGCGAACTGCTGGCCTCAGCGGAGTTCTACAAGGGCCTGGACGCTGCCGGTCGCCGCTATCTCGTCTCCACCGGCCGCTACGCGCTCCGCGGTATCGGTCGCGCGCAGGATCTCTACACGCTCGATCCGGAGGTTGACGCGAGCGAGCCCGTGACGGGCAGCTACGAGCGGTATCTGGCGAATTAGCCCGCCTGTCTCAACAAACTCCGTCATTGCGAACCAACGGGGCCGCGCTAACGTTGCGCGGGCGCTACGTCTCCCACCATCTCCGGCTGCCGGTCGAGCGCCACCGCCGGTGATAGCAGGATGACCAGCGCCTGCACGCCGAACACGGCCGCCGCGAGATAGAGGCACGCTTCCGCGCTCCAGACGCCGCCGACGATCGCGCCCAGCGCCGAGCCGAGCGGACGGGCGCCATAGCTCATGATGTTGATGGCGGAGACGCGGCCGAGAAGACGGGGCGGCGTCACGGATTGGCGCAGGGTCGTCGTCGAGATCACCCAGAGGATCGGCCCGACGCCAAGCAGGAAGAAGCTGAGGCCCGCCAGCCAGGGCGAGGGGACCAGCACTGTCAGCGCCATCACGGTCGCTGCGACGAAGCCGGTGACCGGGCCGAGGCCGACGACCGTGCCGAAGGCGATACGCTGCATCACGCGCGTGGCAAACAGCGCGCCGATCACCATGCCGACGCCGTACATCGTCAGCACGATGCCGACGCCGGCCGCCGTCAGGCCGAGATGGCGTACGGCGTAAGGCACGAACACCGCGATCTGCAGGAACCAGCCGGTGTTGAAGATGAACTGGGTGATGAACACCGGCCGCAGCAGCGCATGGTGAAACACGAAGGCGGCGCCCTCGCGGATGTCCTGGAACGGATGGCGGCGCGGCACCGGCGGGCGCGAGGGCTCGTAGATCCCGGAGAGCAGCACTACGGCGATGGCCGAGAGAGCGGCGGCAAAGCCGAAAGCCGGGCTGGCGCCCCACCAGCCGACCAGCGCGCCGCCGAGTGCAGGTCCGCTGGCGAAGGCGATGGTGCGGGCCAGCTCGATCCGGGCATTCGCAGCCGGCAGCAGCTCCGCGCTCACCAGCGACGGGACCAGTGCCGGCGCGGCCACGCTGTAAACGACGGTTCCGCAGACGGCCGTGAAGCCGAGCAGCGCCAGAAGCGGCAAATTGAGCACGCCCAGCGCGAGCAGCAGCACGATCGCCGCAAGCGCGGCCGCACGCAGCGCCTCGGCGCCCGCCATCAGCGAGCGGCGAGAGATGCGGTCGGCAAGCAGGCCTGCCGGAATGGCGAAGAGGACGAAAGGCAGGGTGAGGGCGGTCTGCAGCAGGCCGGTCTCGCCCTCCGCCACGCCCAGCGTGAGCACCGCGACGATGGGGGCTGCGGCCAGCGCGATCTGCTCGGCCGATTGCGCCGCGAGATTCGACCAGGCCAGGCGGTTGAATGTGTCGGGGAGGCGGGGCGGATTTGACATGGCTCATTTCCTGCAAAGTCCAGTTCGCGGCAGTATCTGCTGCCGGGGACAGTCAAACCCACCCGCTTCCCGACAGGGTGGCGAGTAACGGTCGCGGCGGAACTGACGCGGCTAGATGCAGTTGCAAATGAGTTGCAATAAGGTCCAACTTCGGTATTCTCTCCCCATGGATGCCCGATCCCCCGATCTGACCACCGATGCCGCCGGCTGGCGCACTGACGTGCCCAACACCAAGAGCCTCGCCGAGGTGAACGCCTCGGTTGCGGTCCCCGCGGCAGGGGCGTGGTGGCGGCGGCTGCTCGCCTTCGTCGGCCCGGGCTACATGGTCTCGGTCGGTTACATGGACCCCGGCAACTGGGCGACCGATCTCGCGGGCGGATCGAGGTTCGGCTACACGCTGCTTTCGGTCATCCTGCTCTCGAATTTGATGGCGATCCTGCTGCAGTCGCTGGCGGCGAGGCTCGGCATCGTCACCGACCGCGATCTGGCGCAGGCCTGCCGCGCGACCTATTCGCCGGCGGTGAATTTCCTGCTCTGGCTCGTCTGCGAAGCGGCGATCATCGCCTGCGATCTCGCCGAGGTGATCGGCACCGCGATTGCGCTCAAGCTTCTGTTCGGGATCCCCCTGATCGGCGGCGCGCTGCTCGCCGCGCTCGATGCCTTCCTGCTGCTGCTGTTGATGAACCGCGGCTTCCGTTTCCTCGAAGCCTTCGTCATGGCGCTGCTCGCGGTGATCGCGGTCTGCTTCGCGATCCAGATCGTGGCCGCAGCGCCGCCGGTCGCAGAGGTGCTGCGCGGCTTTGCGCCGAAGGCCGAGATCTTCACCAATCCGGAGATGCTCTACATCGCGATCGGCATCATCGGCGCGACCGTGATGCCGCACAATCTCTATCTGCACTCCTCGATCGTGCAGACGCGCGCCTATGAACGTAATGACAAGGGCCGGCGCGAAGCGATCAAATGGGCGACGACGGACTCGACCATCGCGCTGATGCTGGCGCTGTTCATCAACGCTGCGATCCTCGTGGTGGCGGCTGCGACCTTCCACAGGAGCGGCCATTCCGACGTTGCCGAAATTGGCCAGGCGTTCGAACTCCTGTCGCCGTTGCTCGGCCTCAGCATTGCCTCGACGCTGTTCGCGGTGGCTCTGCTTGCGTCGGGTCTCAACTCGACGGTGACGGCGACGCTCGCCGGCCAGATCGTGATGGAGGGCTTTCTCGACCTGCGCCTGCCGCGCTGGGCGCGCCGCCTGGTCACGCGCGGCATCGCCATCGTTCCCGTGATCGTCGTCACGGCGATCTACGGCGAGCGCGGCACTGCCGATCTGCTGGTGTTCAGCCAGGTCGTGTTGTCGATGCAGCTGCCCTTCGCGGTCATCCCGCTGGTGCGTTTCGTCTCCGACCGCCGCAAGATGGGCAAGTTCGCGATATCCACGTCAGTTGCCGCGATCGCGTGGATCGTCGCGGGCGTGATCGTGGTTCTGAACGTGAAGCTGTTGGTGGATACGCTGATCGGGTGAGCGCTCAACGGTTGGTCGCCGACTGTCTGCCTCTCAGCCTGCGCTCACCGCGCAACGTCGAACCACGGTGTTCTCAGTCCTGCGGCTCGGACGCGGTATCGCCTTGCGCGTCGATGCGCAGCCAGCCTGAGGGCGCGAGGCGCTGCTGCGGCAGGAAGCGGGCCTTGTAGTCCATCTTCTTGGATCCCTCGATCCAGTAGCCGAGATAGACGTAAGGCAGGCCCTGACGCCGCGCGCGGGCGATGTGGTCGAGGATCATGAAGGTGCCCATCGAGCGGCTGACCTGGTTCGGCTCGAAGAATGAATAGACCATCGACAGGCCGTCGCTCAGTACGTCGGTGAGCGCCACCGCGATCAGCTCCTCGCCGCGGCCGGTGATGCCGCTGTCGGGACCGCGCTTGCGGTACTCGATGATGCGGGTCTCGACATGGCTGTCCTCGACCATCATCGCGTAGTCGAGCACGGTCATGTCGGCCATGCCGCCATGACGGTGACGCGCGTCGAGATAGGCGCGGAACACCGAATATTGTTCCGAGGTCGGCACTGCGCTGCGCTGCTCGCCGATGATGTCGGCGTTGCGCGCCATCACCTTGCGGAAGTTGCGGGAAAGTCGGAACTCGTTGGCGATGACCCGGACAGAGACGCAGGCGCGGCACTGGTCGCATGCCGGACGGTAGGCGATCGACTGGCTGCGGCGGAACCCGCCATGGGTCAGGAGGTCGTTGAGGTCGCCAGCGCGGTCACCCACGAGGTGCGTGAACACCTTGCGCTCATGCCGGCCCGGCAGATAGGGGCAGGGGGAGGGCGCCGTGAGGTAGAATTGTGGGGTGTCGCGCGAGTGCTGGGTCAAGGGACGTCGTGGGCCTCCGAAGTGTGTATCAGCATCGCGCTCCCGAAGCCTCCGGTCAATTGGCCTGCTCGGCAGGTCAGATCAGCAGCCAGCTTAGCCGCTCCCAGTTAGTAGGTCGTTGCCTGCGGGACAGGTGCGCGGACCGAGTTATTGATCACGACCGTTCCCAGCACGAAGTCGTGCAGCAGGCGCCTGCGGCCGTTGAACAGACCGACCAGCACCACGAAGGGCGACAGGAACGAGACCGAGACCCAGAACAGCACGGCGTGGGTGGCGCCGAGCACGAAATATCCGGGCGCGCCGTACCAAGTGCGCAACTCCAGATCCATCACTCTCATGCCGATCGTCGCCGACGAGGGACCGCCGATGCAGGCGCCGTAATAGACGATGGCCCAGATCACGGAGGCCGGCCAGGCCAGCCAGAACAGCGCCCAGCCGATGCCGAGCGTGACTACGCCGAATACGGCGATGAAGAGGTAGCCGAGGATCACCGGCACCGAGATCACGACCATGTCGATCAGGAAGGCGAACGCCCGTCGCGTCGCGACGCCGCGGAACAGTTCCGGATGCAGATAGGGGTCGTAGGCGTGCGGCTGCGCCGCGCCGTCGTTGCGCCAGGCGCCCGAATTGCCCGAGTCATACGACATGGTCCGTCCTCCCGAGGGGAAACAGCGGAAAACCCTCGGGCAGGACATGGGAGCAGGCCATCCCCGTGCCAAGGGCGCGCCGGCACCAAGAAGCGGAAATATTCCGGCGATTCGGGGGCGAGCGAGGCTGCCTGGCCTTTACCCCTGCGCCCTCAGCTTCTCCGCCGCCTTCGGCGCGAAATAGCTGAGCACACCATCCGCGCCGGCGCGCTTGAAGGCGAGCAGGCTCTCCATCATGGCGCGGTCGCCGTCGAGCCAGCCGTTGTTTGCGGCTGCTGCGATCATCGCGTATTCGCCGGAGACCTGGTAGGCGAAGGTCGGCATCGCAAACGTGTCCTTCACGCGGCGGACCACGTCGAGATAGGGCATGCCTGGCTTCACCATCACCATGTCTGCGCCTTCGGCGATGTCGAGCTCGACCTCGCGGAGCGCCTCGTCGGTGTTGGCGCTGTCCATCTGGTAGGTGCGCTTGTCACCGGTCAGCGTCTTCGCCGAGCCGATCGCGTCGCGGAACGGGCCGTAGAAGGCGGAGGCATATTTGGCCGCGTAGGCCATGATCTGCACGTCGAGGAGGCCGGTGCGGTCGAGCCCCTCGCGGATCGCGGCGACGCGGCCGTCCATCATGTCGGAGGGCGCGATGATGTCGCAGCCGGCTTCAGCCTGCACCAGCGCCTGACGCACCAGTACGGCGACCGTCTCGTCATTCAGGATCTTGCCGTCAACAATCAGGCCGTCATGGCCGTGGCTGGTGAAGGGATCGAGCGCGACGTCGCAGAGGATGCCGATCTCGGGAAATTCCTTCTTGATCGCGCGCACGGCCTGGCAAACGAGGTTGTTCGGGTTAGTGGCTTCCGAACCTTCCTCGTCGCGCAGGGACGGATCGGTGTAGGGAAACAGTGCGAGGCAGGGGATGGTCAGCTTCATCGCGCGCTCGGCTTCGCGCACGGCCTGATCGACGCTGAGGCGGTCGACGCCAGGCATCGAGGCGACCTGCTCGCGCTTGTTGTGGCCGTCGATCAGGAACAGCGGCCAGATCAGGTCGTCGGTCGTGAGCACGTTCTCGCGCACCATCCGCCGGGCCCATTCGGCCTTGCGGTTGCGGCGCGGCCGGATGGTCAGATCGAGGGCAGGGGAGGCTGTCGTGCCATCCCGGCGCGAAACCTCGCGCAATTCGATCGGACGTCCGTATTTGATCGCCATCATTCTTCCTCCGGCTGGAATTATTCTTATACCAGCTCGCATGGTTCCCGTCACCGCGGCTTGACCTGTCGCAAGGGATGGCAGCCGATTGATTTTGCGGGGCGAAGCAGCCAGAAGGGGGCCATGTCCGAGATCTCCACCCGCGATAGCGCCAGTGCCAGGGACGCCGTCAGAGACAATGCCAGAGACAACGCAATGTCGGTGGCGGCGATCTCGTCGGAGCGCCACGAGTCCGACGACAGTGTCTGGACGCGCCGCCTCGTGCTGTTCCTGCGGGTGATGGCGCTGCTCTCGATCCTCAAGGGCCTCTATCACTGGGCGCAGGTCACCGGCTTCGTCGGCGGCGAGGACGAGGCGTTCGAGAACCAGTCGATGGCCTGGCAAGCCGCAACCGTCTACTTCGCCGTGATCGAGCTCGTCGCAGCGGTCGGCCTGTGGCTCGCCACGCCGTGGGGCGCGGTGGTGTGGCTCACGACCGTCGTGTCGATGGCCGTGATCGAGCTGATGTTCCCCGGCATCTACGGCGGCAGCCTGATCGTGGTCGGCGTCGAGGCCTTCATGCTCGCCGCCTATCTCGCGCTCGCCTGGATGGCTGCGCGCGAACGGCCGCCGTAGCGCGCAGACTGCTCAACGTATTCTCTCTCGTGCCCCGGACGCAGCGCGCCGCGCTTGCGGCGTGATGCGCTGCAGAACCGGGGCGCATGTCACCGCAATCTCGTTTGTGGCGCCTGGTCCCGGATCAGCGCTTCGCTTGTACGGGACACGAGTGCTTCGTCTGTGCGATTGGTTGACCGATCGTTGCGTAAAATTCGCTCTAACTTTTCGCTAACCAGGCGTGTTCCGCCACAGCTGTTACGCACCCGTTTCGAAACGGGGCGGGGCTGTTCTGGAATGCGACAATCGGGGCGGACGGAGGG
>JAEYRD010000142.1 GCA_023435725.1 Pseudomonadota bacterium
GATAACCCCCCTCACCCGAATTTGCGCATTGCGAAAATTCGACCTCTCCCCGCAAGCGGGGAGAGGTGAAAGAGGGCGAACTCGCCGTGTGACCAAGAATCATATGATCAATCCGTATACCGGATACGCGGATCGAACACCGCGTAGAGCATGTCGACGGTGAAATTCGCGAACACCACCACGACGGCGATGAACATCACGAGGTTCTGTACGATCGGATAGTCGCGCCAGCGGATGGCCTCCACCAGGAAGCGTGCGACGCCGGGGATGTTGAACACGGTCTCGGTGACGATCAGGCCGCCGATCAGGAACGCCGCCTCGATGCCGATCACTGTGATGACGGGCAGGATCGCGTTCTTCAGCGCGTGGTGATAGTTCACGGCGGCATCGGATGCGCCCTTGGCTCGGGCGGTGCGGATATAGTCCTGCCGCAGTACCTCCAGCATCGAGGATCGCGTGATGCGCATGGTCAGCGCGGCGCTGCGGAAGCCGACGGCGGCGGCCGGCACGGCGTAAGTCGCGAACGCCTCGAGCCATGTCTGTGGATTGGGATTGAAGATCGGCATCTGGCCGAACATCGCAACCGACGCGGTGAGGATGAGCAGGCCGAGCCAGAACGAGGGCAGCGACAATCCGCTGAGGCTGACGACGCGCAGCGCGTAGTCGAGCTTTGTACCCTGCTTCACCGCGCTGATGACGCCGAGCGGGATGCCGATCGACGCCGAGAACAATAGCGCAAGGCCAGCGAGCCGCGCAGTGATCGGGATCCGCGGCAGGATTTCCTGAAGCGCGGGCTTCTCGGAAACGTAGGAGTAGCCGAAATCGCCACGCAGGAAGCCGCTGATCCAGTGCCAATATTGCACGATCAGCGGCTGATCGATGCCGAGCTCCTTTTCCAGATTGGCCTTGTCGGCGGGATCGACATAGCCGGCCGCGGCGAACAGGATGTCGACGATGTTGCCGGGCACGATGCGCAGCAGGAAGAAGATGACGATCGAGATCCCGAACAGGGTCACGAGCATCAGGAACAGGCGCCGCACCAGATAGGCAAACATGCATCGCCTCCTGTCGAACCCGTCAGTCGCCCGAGGTCCGCGCTACTTGTCCATCCACACGTCTTCGTAGCGATAGCCATTATAGGAGCTGTTCGACATCACCGTCACGCCCTTGACGTAGGGCTTCCAGCAGGTGCCGGTGCGCGCATGGAAGATGATCGGGCGGGCGACGTCTTCCTGCAACTTCTTGTCGATCTCCCACACCAGTTTCTTGCGTTTGTCGATATTGGTCTCCTGCGACTGCGCGTCGAAGAGCTTTTCGATCTCCTTGTTGCAGTAATTGGTGTAGTTGCGCTCAGAGCCGCAGGAATAGTTCTCGTAGAAGGACTGATCGGGGTCGTCGACGGCGTTGCCGGTGAGGTTGAGGCCCAGCATGTAGTCCTTGCGCGCGATCTTCGGGAACCAGTTCGCGGTCTCAACGACGTCGAGTTCGCCGTCGATATAGATGCTCTTGAGCTGGTCGATCAGGATCACCGCGGGGTCACGGTACACGGGAATGTTGCGGGTCGAGACCTTCACCGCGAGATGCTTGTCCGGGCCGTAACCGGCCTTCTGCATCAGCTTCTTGGCCTCTTCGCGGTTGGCGTTCACGTCGGGGCCGTAGCCGGGAATGCTCTCGAGCATCTCCTTCGGCATGGCCCAGAGACCGGCCGGAGCTGGTTCCATGGTGCCGCCGATGTCGCCCTGGCCCTCGAACATGATGTTGATGAAGGCCTTGCGGTCGAGCGACAACGCCATGGCCTTGCGGATGTCGGAATTGTCGAACGGCGGGGCGCTCGAGTTGACGATGATGTTGGTCGAGACGTTGTTGGGCTCGACGACGCAAACCGCAGTTGGGTCCTGCGACTTCACGTCTTTCAGCAGCGGAATGCTCACCTCGGTCGGAAAGGTCATGTCGAACTTGCCGGCGACGAAGGCGAGGATGGCGGTCGAGCGGTTCGGGATGATGGTGAATTCGATGCCGTCGAGATAGGGGTGGCCCTTGCGCCAATAATCCGGACTGCGCGTCAGCTTGATCGATTCATTGGCCTTGAACTCGACGAACTTGAAGGGGCCGGTGCCGATCGGATGCGTGCGCATGTCGCCGGGCGAGACATGGCAGGGATAGACCGGCGTGTAGCCGGAGGCGAGCAGCGCCAGCAGCGAAGGCTGCGGCCGCTTCAGGTTGAACGAGACTTCGAAATCGCCATTGGTCGAGATATCGTTGACCTCGTTGTACCAGGCTTTGCGCGGGTTCTGACGGAACTTCTGCTGCGACTTGCCCATCAGCATGTCGAAGGTGCATTTGACGTCGGCCGAGGTGAACGGCTTGCCATCATGCCATTTGACGCCCTGGCGCAGCTTGAAGGTCAGCGTCTTGTTGTCGTTGACCCAGGTCCAGCTCTCGGCGAGCTCCGGAATGATGTTGTCCATCCTGTTCTGCGGCTCGTCCTGCTTGTAGATGACGAGATTGTTGAACACCGGCATGAAGGGAACGTTGAGCGAATAGGTCGCGCCCTCATGGATCGAGGCATTGCCCGGGCTGTCGCGGTGATACATCCGCAGGATCCCGCCCTGTTTGGGCTCGCCGGCGAGCGTGGTGGTTGAAGCCGTCAGCACAGATAGCGCCGCCACTGCGGCGAGCGCCCACACGCTCCGCATCCTCTTCCTCCCTGACACATCAACTTCTTGGGCCTTTGCGGCCTGTTTGAAGCGACGATAGCGACGCAGGCGCAGCGAGGCAACCGGCAAGGCCGCCTGCTGTCTCGACAATTCGGATGACGGAAAGCCGCAGGGCCTCACACTTTCATCATGTGAGAGTGCGGGTGCGAACAAGTTGCCTGAGATGTACCGCCGCCCTTCAAGCGCTCCGCTGTCGTCCCGGACAAGCGCAGCTCTTGGCAACGCGTAGCGTTGTCCAGGGCGGAGCGCAGATCCGGGACCCATAGCCATAGGGCGGAGTTTGGCGAAGACTCGGAGTCGCTGGCTCGCTCCAAACTCCTTCCTGTGGTTATGGTCCCGGGCTCGCGACTTCGTCGCGCCCCGGGACGACGTGTGCTTGTGGTGCGTGCTTGCCTAATCCGCGCAGCAGCGCCCTCACACAATTCTCGACGCCTTGTTCCCCCAATACCGGTCCCGCAGCAGCCGCTTGTACAGCTTCCCCGTCGGCAGCCGCGGCAGCTCCTTCTCGAAATCGATCGAGCGTGGGACCTTCTGCCGCGACAGCGACTGGCCGCAGAAGGCGATCAGCTCTTCGGCGAGCTCAGGTCCGGGCGCCACGCCGGACATCGGCTGCACCACCGCCTTCACTTCTTCGCCGAGATCGGGATTGGGCACGCCGAATACGGCGGCATCGGCGACCTTGGGATGGGTGATCAGCAGGTTCTCGCACTCCTGCGGGTAGATGTTCACCCCGCCCGAGATGATCATGAAGGTGGCGCGGTCGGTCAGGTACAGGAAACGATCCGCGTCGACATAGCCGACGTCGCCCACCGTGCTCATGCTGCCGTCGGCCGAGCGCGCCTCCTTGGTCTTTTCGGGGTCGTTGAAATATTCGAACGGCGATCCCGTCTTGAACCAGACCTGGCCCGGCGTGCCGGTCGGGCACTCCTGCATGTTCTCGTCGAGGATATGGAGGTCGCCGAGCAGAACTTTGCCGACGGTGCCGCGATGGGCGAGCCATTCCTCGCTGTTGCAGGCGGTGAAGCCGAGGCCTTCGGTCGCGCCATAATATTCGTGGATGATCGGTCCCCACCATTTGATGATGTCTTCCTTGACCAGCGCGGGGCAGGGCGCGGCGGCATGGATCGCGATCTCGAGCGACGACAGGTCGTAGCGCGTGCGCACCTCCTCCGGCAGTTTCAGCATGCGCGAGAACATCGTCGGCACCAGCTGGCTGTGCGTGATGCCCCACCGCTCGACGAGCTGGAGATAGCGCTCGGGATCGAACGTCTCCATGATGATCACGGTGCCGCCCATGCGGATCGTGAGGTTCACTGCGGCCTGAGGCGCGGAGTGATAGAGCGGCGCCGGCGACAGGTAGATCATGCCCTCGCGGTAGTGCCAGAGCCTGGTCAGGAAATCGAACAGCGGCAGGTTGTGCTTCGGCGGCTCCTCTGGCAACGGCCGCAGGATGCCTTTCGGCCGTCCGGTCGTTCCCGACGAATAGAGCATGGCGGTGCCGAGCCATTCATCAGGAATCGGCGTCTTCGGCAGATCTGCGGTCACCTCGGCAAGGCCGACAATACGCTCGCTCTCGCCGGCACCGTCGGCGACGATGCAGAGCTTCACGTCGGGGCAGGACTGGATCGCCTCGCGCGCGATGTCGAGCTTGGCCATCGACGTGATCAGGATCTTGGACTGGCTGTTGACGAGGAGATAGGCGAGCTCGCTCGATGTCAGGAAGGAGTTGATGCAGGTGTAGTAGAGACCGGACCGCTCGCCCGCGCCGCAAGCTTCGAGGTAACGCGAATTGTTCTCCATGAAGATCGAGTAGTGATCGAGCCGCCTCAAGCCGTGCTTGCGGAACAGGTGCGCCAGGCGATTGCTGCGCGCATCGAGCTCGCGATAGGTGACGGTTTCACCGGTCGCGGCCATGATGAAGGCGGGCTGGAGCGGGCGCAGGCGGGCATGGTGACCTGTGTACATCAGTCCTCCGATTCTGGATTATGCGGCGAGAAGCAGGATTTCGCGAATGTCGGCGGGGCCGCCGATCTTGCGCGGGTTGCGCGGGATCCAGTTCGTGCGCATCGCCTGTTCGGCGATGGCATCGAAATGTTCCGGTGAGACGCGCATATCCGAGAGGCTGCGCGGCATGCCGAGCGAGCGAATGAAGGCATCGAGCACGTCGGCGGCGTTCTGGCGGGGGAAACCCATAGCGGCCGCGACGATCATCTGACGCTCGGCATTGTCGCGTGCATTCCAGCGCATCACCGCGGGCAGCATGATGCAGGAGGTGTAGCCGTGCGGCACGTCGAAGGCCGCGCCCAGCACGTAGCCGATGCCGTGGCTCGCTCCCATCGGCACGCCGGCCGAAAGCGCGCCCATCGACAGCCAAGTGCCGATCTGCGCGTCCATCCGGGCGTCGAGATCGGCGGGATCGGCCTTCACCCGCGGCAGCGCGTCGGCGAGCATCGCGAGTCCCTTCACCGACTGTGCGTCGGCGTAAGGGTGCGTCTCGCGCGAGCAGATTGCCTCGACGCAATGGTCGACGGCGCGGATGCCGGTGGAGAGGAACAGCCATTCCGGCGTGTGCACGGTGATGGCGGGATCGAGAATGGTCGCGCGCGGTACCGCGAGCGGATGCCGTAACATCTGCTTCACATGCGTGCTGCGGTCGGTCACGCCCGCGATCGAACTGAATTCGCCGCCGGCGATCGTGGTCGGCACGCTGATTTGCCGCACCTGAGGGGCGGTCATCTCGGGCGCCACGCCCTTGTGCACACGGATGCGCTCGATGCCCGCGATATCGTCGATGCCGTTGGCAAGGCAGAGCTGCACCGCCTTGGCGCCATCGGTGATCGAGCCGCCGCCCACGGTGACGATCAGATCGGCGCCCGCCTCGCGCGCTGCGTTGGTGGCGGCGATCACCGCCTCGCGCGGCGTGTGCGCCGGCATGGCGTCGAACAGGCCGGCGCAGCGCGCGCCGAGCGCCTCCTTGATCTTCGCGATTTCGTCGGTCTGCCGGTTCAGCGTGCCTGATACCATCAGGAAAGCGCGGCTCGTGCCCAGCCGGTCCATCTGCGCAACGACGGCGCCGGCCGCAGGATGGCCGAACACAACCTCCTCGATCGCGCCGTAAACGACACGTCCCTGGTGCACGCCTGTCCTCCCGGACAATTCGTCTTGTTTTGTGGGGGCAGTCTAGCCGAGCGGATGCCCCTCGTCATGCGTGAAGATGCTGGCGCTCTTTCGTCTCCCTCTCCCCGTTCTTACGGGGAGAGGGCGGCCATCCTTCGAGACGCCCGCCTACGGCGGGCCCTCAGGATGAGGTCGCGTTTCGCGGCGAGATATCAAACCCTCATGGTGAGGAGCCCGCCGTAGGCGGGCGTAGCGCAGGCGAGCTTCTCGCCACTTTTTTCCTCATACGCGATAGCCCTGCCGCAAGCGGGGAGAGGCGAAGGAATATCGGCTCAACTCATGAGCTTGGAGCAAAGTCCACGCGCATCCCGCTCACCAACGGCCGCGTGTGTGCGGTAGCGTCTCTCCCTGTCACCTCGCCATCCGGCCAGGTATCCATTCGTGCGTTCGCGCATACGGCGGTCTTGAAGAGTTCATCATCGCCACCCATCTTGTGCCGCCCGCGGGTACGCGCGTACCATGCTTTTTCCGCGGCTTTGATGCGAGGACCTGGGATGACTGGACCGGACGGAAGCGAGCGACTTGTCAAAAAGCACGATTTCGTTCGGCCTCGACTTTGCGCAACCGCCGCGTTTGTCGTCGCCGGCTTCGCCCTCGCAGGCTGCGACAAGCCAGCTTCGCAGGCTGCCGCTCCGCCGCCCGCACCCGTGACCGTTGCCCAGCCGGTCAAGCGCACTGTTACCGATTGGGACGAGTACACCGGCCGCTTCGAGGCGGTGGAGGAGGTGCAGGTGCGCCCGCGCGTCGGCGGCTTCGTCAACTCGGTGGAATTCCAGGACGGCGCCATCGTGCATCAGGGCGATCTGCTCTACGTCATCGACCCGCGCCCGTTCGAAGCAGTCGCGGAACAGGCCGACGGCCAGTTGTCCGATGCGCGCGCCAAGGTGGAGCTTGCAAAGCGCGAGCTCGACCGCGGCCTGAACCTGGTGCAGACCAGCGCGGTGTCCGAGCAGGTCGTCGACCAGCGGCGCCAGGCCTTGCAGGCCGCGCACGCCGCCGAGACCCAGGCCGAAGGTGCGCTGAAGGCTGCGAGACTCAACATCGAGTTCACGCATGTGACGGCGCCGATCACCGGCCGCGTCAGCCGCCATCTCGTCAGTCCCGGCAATCTCGTGCAGGGCAGCGATAATGGCTCTTCGACGTTGCTGACCTCGATCGTGACGCTCGACCCGATCTACGTCTATTTCGACATGGATGAGACGACCTTCATCAAATACAGCAAGCTGTGGTTCGAAGGCCGCCGCCCGAGCTCGCGCGAATCCGCGAACCCGGTGCAGGTCTCGCTCGCTGGCGAGACCACGCCGTCGCATGACGGCGCCATCAACTTCCTCGACAATCGCCTCGACGTCTCGACCGGCACGCTGCGCAGCCGCGCCGTGGTCAAGAACACCGATCTCTCGATCCTGCCCGGCCAGTTCGGTCGCGTCCGGCTGATCGGCAGCGCGCCCTATGAGGCGCTGCTGATCCCGGACGCCGCGGTCGCGACCGACCAGTCCCGCAAGATCGTGTTCGTGGTCAAGCCGGACGACACGGTGGAAGCGCGCGCGGTGGTGCTTGGACCGCTCGATGACGGCCTGCGCGTGATCCGCGAGGGGTTGAAGGCGGAGGATCGCGTCATCGTCAACGGCATCCAGCGCGCCCGTGTCGGTGCCAAGGTTGCCCCGCACACGGCGCAAGCGCCGGCCGGTGGCAAGTCATGAACCTCGGCCGCCTCTCCATCAACCAGCCCATCCTGGCGATGGTGCTGTCGATCGTGCTCCTGATCGTCGGCGCACTCGCCTATACGACGCTGCCGGTCTCGGAATATCCGCAAGTGGTGCCGCCGACCGTCGTCGTCACTACGCAATATCCCGGCGCCTCCGCGCAGACCGTGTCCGACACGGTCGCAGCTCCCATCGAGCAGGAGATCAACGGCGTCGAGGACATGCTGTATCTCTACAGCCAGGCGACCTCGAACGGCCAGCTCACCATCACCGTCACCTTCAAGCTCGGCACCGATCTCGACAAGGCCCAGGTGCTGGTGCAGAATCGCGTCGCGATCGCGCAGCCGCGTCTGCCGGCGGAAGTCCAGCAGAACGGCGTCACCACGCGCAAGAACTCGCCCGATATTCTCATGGTCGTGTTCATGCTGTCGCCCGACGACACGTTCGACCAGCTCTACATCTCCAACTACGCGCTGCTCCAGGTCCGCGACCAGCTGCTGCGTCTCGACGGCGTCGGCGACATCCAGATCTTCGGCGCGCGCGATTATTCGATGCGGCTCTGGCTCGACCCTGACCGGATCGCCAATCTCGGCCTGACCTCGACCGAGGTGCTCGCCGCGATCCGCGCGCAGAACATCCAGATCGCGGGTGGCCAGATCGCCGAGCCGCCGATCACCGACCGCGCCTTCCAGCCGAACCTCACCTTCACGGGACGCCTGAAAGACCCGAAGCAGTTCGAGGACATCCTGATCAAGGCAGGCTCGGACGGCCGCACGGTGCGGCTCCGCGATGTCGCCCGTATCGAGCTCGGCGCGCTCTCCTACACAACCAACAGCTTCCTCTTGCGCAAGTCGGCCGTCGGCATGCTGGTGACCCAGCGGCCGGGATCGAACGCGCTCGCGACCGCCAAGGGCATCTCCGACACCATGGCGAAGCTCAAGGAGAGCTTTCCGAAGGGCCTCGACTACAATATCGGTTACAACCCGACCGAGTTCATCGCGCAATCGGTCCACGAGCTGATCAAGACCATCTACGAGGCCATGCTGCTCGTGGTCGTCGTGGTGCTGGTGTTCCTGCAGGGATGGCGGCCCGCGATCATCCCGATCATCGCGATTCCGGTGTCGCTCGTCGGTACCTTCGCGGTGATGGCGGCGCTGGGCTTCTCCATCAACAACCTCACCCTGTTCGGACTCGTGCTCGCCGTCGGCATCGTGGTCGACGATGCCATCGTCGTGGTCGAGAATGTGGAGCGCCATCTCGAGCACGGTCTGAGCCGGCGCGACGCGGCGCTCAAGACCATGGAGGAGGTCGGCGGCGCGCTGGTCTCGATCGCGCTGGTGCTCTGCGCGGTGTTCGTCCCGACCGCATTCCTGGGAGGGATTTCCGGGCAGTTCTTCCAGCAATTCGCCGTCACGATTGCGGTCGCGACCGCGATCTCGTGCTTCTGCTCGCTGACGCTGTCGCCGGCGCTGGCCTCGCAGATCCTTGTGCCGCATGAGGCGAAGCGGCCGCCGGCGCGCTGGAACCTCATCGCGCGGGGCTGGGGCGCCTTCACCAGTGTCTTCAACCGCCTGTTCGACCGGCTGTCGCATGGCTATGCCGGCGTCGCCAATTTCGTGATTCGCCACTCGGTCGTGATGCTGCTGATCTACGTCGCGCTGATCGGCAGCGCCGGCTGGCTGATCGGGACGACACCGCAGGGCTTCATCCCGGCGCAGGATCGCGGCTACGTCATCGTCTCCGTGCAATTGCCCGGCGCGGCGTCGCTGGCGCGCACCACCGAGATCGTGCGTGAGATCGAGCGGATCGCGCTGGATACCCCGGGTATCATTCGCGTGGCCGCCTTCGCCGGCTTTTCCGGTGCGACGCGCACGCAGGCCGGTAATGCAGCGGCGCTGTTTCCGGTGTTCGACGAGCCGGAGGCGCGGCTGAAGAAGGGGCTGTCCGCCAACGCCATCACCGCCGATTTGCGCAAACGTCTCCTGGCAATCCAGGGTGCGTTCATCATCGTCATTCCGCCGCCGGCCGTGCCTGGCATCGGCACTGGCGGCGGCTTCACCATCCGCATCCAGGACCGGCAGGGCCGCGGCCCGCAGATGCTCGCCGCCGCGACCGACGAGCTGGTCGCCGCCGCGCGCAGAGCGCCGACCCTGACCTCGGTGTTCTCGCCGTTCACGGCCAACACGCCGCAGCTTTTCGTCGACATCGACCGCACCAAGGCGCAGAAGCTCGGCGTGCCCATCGCTGGCATCAACGAGACGATCCAGACTTACTTCGGATCGACCTATGTCAACGACTTCAACCTGTTTGGCCGCACCTACCACGTCACGGCGCAGGCTGATTTCCCGTACCGCAAAGAGCCTAGCGACCTTGCGCGGCTGCGCACGCGCAATGCCTCCGGCGACATGGTGATGCTCGGCAGCGTGGTCGAGTTCAAGGACATCTCGGGTCCCGACCGCGTCGCGCGCTACAATCTCTATGCCGCGTCCGAATTGCAGGGCGAGCCGGCGCCGGGCACCAGCTCGACCACCGCGCTGAACACCATCAAGAAGCTTGCCGACGATACCCTGCCGAGCGGCTTCACCTTCGAATGGACGGATCTGTCCTATCAGCAGGTCACCGGCGGCAATGCAGGCCTCTACGTGTTCCCGATCTGCGTGCTGTTCGTCTATCTCGTGCTCGCCGCGCAATATGGCAGCTGGACCTTGCCGTTCGCGGTGATACTGATCGTGCCGATGTGTCTGTTAGCTGCCACGATCGGCGTGCGCATCATGGGCCAGGACGTCAATATCCTCACCCAGATCGGCTTCGTCGTGCTGGTGGGGCTGGCGGCGAAGAACGCGATCCTGATCGTCGAGTTCGCGCGCGACATCGAGAACGAAGGCAAGCCGCGGCTGGAGGCGGTGATCGACGCCTGCCGCCTGCGCCTGCGGCCGATCCTGATGACGTCTTTCGCCTTCATCCTCGGCGTGCTGCCGCTGGTGATCTCGACCGGCTCCGGCTCGGAGATGCGCCAGGCGGTCGGTGTCGCCGTGTTCTTCGGCATGATCGGCGTCACCCTGTTCGGTCTCCTGTTCACGCCGATCTTCTATGTGGTGGTGCGGAACCTCGCCGAGGGGCGGCGGGACAAGAAGCCAGAGGTGGTGGCCTGACAGGTGCCGGTTGGGGCCACCGACGCAGCAACATTCGTGCGGATGATACCATTTGCGTGGCCCACTCTTCATACTAACGACCAACATGCAGTGGATGGGCAGGGTCGGGGTTCTTCACTAGTATCCGCGCGATTTCGAAACAGAACACTGCTGGGAGTTAACAAATGAAATCAGCACTTTTGGCCGCTGTCGCAACGTCGGCCCTGCTGCTGGCCGCGCCGGCCTCCGCGCAAGGCGTCAAGATCGGCATCCTCAACGACCAGTCCGGCGTCTATGCCGATTATGGCGGCAAATGGTCGGTCGAAGCCGCCAAGATGGCGATCGAGGACTTCGGCGGCCAAGTCTTGGGCCAGAAGATCGAGCTCATCACTGCCGACCACCAGAACAAGCCGGACCTCGCTGCCTCGATCGCGCGACGCTGGTACGACGTCGAGAACGTCGACATGATCACGGAGCTGACGACCTCCTCCGTCGCGCTCGCGATCCACGAGCTCTCCAAGGAAAAGAAGAAGATCGACATCGTCGTGGGCGCCGCAACCTCGCGCCTCACCGGCGATGCCTGCCAACCCTATGGCTTCCACTGGGCCTATGACACCCGCGCACTCGGCGTCGGCACCGGCGGCGCACTGACGAAGGCCGGCGGTGACACCTGGTTCTTCCTCACCGCGGACTACGCCTTCGGCTATGCGCTGGAGAAGGATACCAGCGAGATCGTCACCGCGAACGGCGGCAAAGTGGTCGGCTCGGTCCGTGTTCCCCTCAACTCCTCGGACTTCTCCTCCTTCCTGCTCCAGGCGCAGAGCTCGAAGGCCAAGATCGTGGGCCTCGCCAATGCCGGCCTCGACACCACCAACTCGATCAAGCAGGCGTCCGAGTTCGGCATCGTCTCCGGCGGCCAGAAGCTCGCAGGCCTCCTGATGACGCTCGCCGAGGTGAATGGCCTCGGCCTGCAGGCCGCCCAAGGCCTCGTGCTGACCGAGGGCTATTACTGGGATCTCAATGACCGCACCCGCAATCTAGGCGAACGCTTCCTGAAGCGGACCGGGCGGATGCCGAGCATGATCCATGCCGGCACCTATTCGGCGACGATCAGCTATCTCAAGGCGGTCAAGGCCGCCGGCACCAAGGATCCGGATGCGGTTGCCAAGAAGCTGAAAGAGCTGCCGGTCGATGATGACTTTGCGCAAGGCGGCAAAGTGCTCGAGAATGGCCGCATGGTCCACGACATGTATCTTTTCGAGGTCAAGAAGCCCTCGGAATCGAAGAAGCCCTGGGATTATTACAAGCTGCTCGCCACCGTCCCCGGCGACAAGGCATTCTTCACCGCCAAGGAAAGCGGCTGCCCGCTGACGAAGTGACGCGTAGCGTCATTCCGGGGCGATGCGAAGCATCGAACTATGGTGCGCAATTGCGCACCTGAGAATCTCGAGATTCCGGGTTCGGCGCTAGCGCGCCGCCCCGGAATGACGGCTTACAATTCATCCATCACACCAGCCGCAACACCACCGCCCCGATCGCCCCCGCCCACAGCGCAACGGCAGCGAGCGCCTGGATGGCAAAGCCGGGGCCGCGCTTGGCCGCCGCTTGCGAATAGCCGATGAAATAGACGATGCGGCCGATGATCCAGACCGCACCGATCGCCGCGGCGATTGTGTCGCCGATATAGACCGCGAAAAGCCAGAGCGATGGCAGGAAGATCGGCATCCATTCCAGCGTGTTCATCTGGATGCGGAAGGCGCGCTCGAAATCCGGATGGCCCGACGTCGCCGGCACCTTGACGCCGGTCTTGGTACGCGCCCGCGAGACGTTGATGCTGGTGAAGAAATAAAACGCGATCGCCAGCAGCGTGACGAGGGTGGTGAGATGATACATCGCTGATCCCTTCCAACAGGTCGCGCTTCAATAGCCGGTCAGTTCGAGATAGCCAACGCCGTCATGCGTGCCGGCAAAGCTGATCGGCCCCTCCCAATAGGAGAAGCCCGTCCCCATCCAGGCCTTGGGATTGAGCGGCATGCAGAGGATCGAGAACGAACGCGAGGGAATCACGATCTGCCATTCCACCGGCAGCTTGCGTCCCGCAATCTCCGCGGCTGCCTTCGGAATCATTTGGATGTCATCGCCCGCAATCATCTGCGTGTCCCCGGAAGCGCTGATCCAGTTGCCGAACGGATAATCCTTGCCGTCCTTCTGGCGCAGCCGATACAGCATCAGCTTGTCGCCGGATGCGAGATGCAGCGACAGCCAGTCCCAGCCGGTCTGGTCGGCATCGAGCGGCTGGCTGCTCCATTCGCGGTCCATCCAGGCCTGGCCGGAAACGTCGACCAGCTTGTCGTCGATGCTGAGCGTGCCGCGCGCGCGGTAGAACGGCTGGCTGTAATAGTAGGACGCTTGCCCGCGCTCGGACTTGCGGCTGTAGCCGCCGTCGCCTTGCAGCACGACTGGGCGATCGGCTTCGAGCGTCAGCGCATAGCTGAAGTCTGTGCCGGACGCTTTCAGCGTCACCGGCGCCAGAGTGCGATCATCGGTGCCCTCGATTCCCTTCATCTCCCAATCGTCGATCCAGGCCGCAAACGGTTTTGCTTCGACGCCGGCCTGCCCGATCCCGCCGCGTGAAAACGCTTCGTTGAAACGATGGGTATCCGCGCGCGTCACCGCCGCATGCCCCATCCACACCTGCTGATTGGCCCAGCCCTCGCCTTGCGGGTCCGGCTGCGTCGCCTGGCGGAACAACGTCCATTGCAGGCCGCAAGCTGCGCCGCTGGCATCGACGAGGTTCGCCGTCAGATACCACCACTCGATGCGAAACTCCGGATGCGGCCCGTGATCGGCGGGGAAGGTGAACGGCTTGCCCGGCGCCACCTTTGCAAAGCCATCGGCCGTCTCGCCGAGCCCGGCATAGCCTTGCGCGCCGGCCCGGCGCGCAAGAGCGAGCGCGGCGATGCCGCCGGCGAACACGCGCCGCGATATCCTCTCAGCGCTCATTGGCGAACACCTGGACGAGGTTTGCCGGCTGCATCCGCGCCAACCGCGCGACCGGCAGCAGCGCGGCAAGCAGTGAGGCGAACAACGCCACCGCGACCAGCTCGATCAGTTGCAGCGGAAACACGTGGAAGGGCAACCGCCAGCCGAACGCCTTCACATTGACGATCGCGACCAGGCACCATGCCACCAGTAGCCCGAGCGGCACCGCCAATAGCGACGTGAACAGCGCAACCGACAGCGTCTTGGTCAATTCGATCGCCGCAAGGCGCGGTCGCGTGATGCCGATCGCCCAGAGCGGGGCGAGCTGTGGCAGCCGGGAATTCGCCAGTGTCAGAAGGCTGGTCAGCAGCGCGATGCCGGCGACGCCGAGCGTGAACGCATTCAGGGCGGAAGTGACCGCAAAGGTGCGATTGAAGATGCGGATCGACTCCGCCTTCACCGTCGCCTGGTCGGCGACGCTGCGGTCGTCGAGCGTGAACTGCTTTTGCAGCGCTGCGATCAGCCCCGGGATATTCTCCTTTGCGACGATGAGGCCGATCCGCGTCTGCGGCGTTTGCGGGAAGTGCCGGATCAGCGCCGCGACATTGACGGCGAGCTGCCCCCTGGGGTTGCCATAGTCGGCATAGATGCCGACGATGTCGAGCTCCCAGGTCCCGCCCGGTGCCGGCACTTCAATGACATCGCCGACACGGACGTTGAGGCGCCGACTCAACTGCTCGCTGATGAAGGCGGCATTGCCCGGCACCAGCTGCGTCCAGGCGCGTGGCGCGGTCTCCAGCAGCGGCCAGCGCTCGCGATAGAGCGCATGGTCGGGCAGGCCGAGCAATTCAACAGGCTGTCCCTCAATTTGCGCCTCGGCGCGTCCGCCCGAGAGGATCGCCTGGACGTCGCTGCGCTCCTTCAGCCAGTTGCGGATCGCAACGCCTTGCGCATTGTCGGGAGCGCTGATGTAGACGTCGGCCGCGAGCCGCCCGTCGAGCCAGCCGATGAAGGTGCGGCTGAAGGTTTCTACCATGGTGGAGACGCCGACATTGACGGCGAGGGCGAGCAGCAGCGCCATCAGCGCCAGCGACAGCCCGGAGAGCTGGTGCCGGCTGTCGGCCCAGAACCACTGCGCGAGCGGCTTGCGTGCGGTGCGCTGGCCCGCGAGCAGAAGGATTTCGAGCAGCGCCGGCAGGATCAGCGCCGCGCCGAGCATCAGCGCCGCCAGCACGCCGAAGCCCGCGATCAGCGACACGCCGTAACGGAGCAGGAGCAGCGCGACCGCGAACACGGCGCAGGCAGCAAGACTTTGCAGGATCAGCCAACGGCGCTGCCTCTGCTGCCAGGCGCGCGGCTGCGCCGTGGCCAGCACCGGCATCCTGATCGCCTTGATCAGGCTGGTCGCGGCCGCGACGATCGCACCGGCGATGCTGATGCCGATGCCGGCGAGCCACCATTCCGGCCGCAGCGCGAGCTGCCCCGGAATCTGCGCGCCGTAGAGCCCGCGCAGCGACGCTGCCACGTCGGGGAGTAGCGCGGCCGCGATGAAATAGCCGCAGGCGAGCCCGATCAGCCCTGCGATGAGCGCCAGCGCCACCAGCTCGATCACCAGCACCGTGTTGACCAGCCGCGCCGAGGCGCCGCAGGCCCGCAGCGTGCGCAGCATCGGCAGCCGCTGCTCGAAGGCGAGGCCAACGGCCGAGTTGACGATGAAGAGGCCGACGAAGAACGACAGCAGGCCGAACGCGGTGAGATTGAGGTGGAAACTGTCGGTGAGACGCTCCAGCTCCGTCTCCGCATTCGGCTCGACCTGCTGCAGCTGGTCGCCGACGACGCTCGCCAGTGGCGCCGGCTTGCCCTTCGGCTTGCCGATCAGGAGCCGCGAGACCTGGTCCGGCTTGTTCAGCAGCCGCTGCGCCACGCCGATGTCGACCACGAGCACGTCGGGCGCGAGCTGCGGCAGCACGCGCAGCGGCGGCAGCTTGGCGCCGCCGCTGATCGGCGGCGTCGCGCCCTCCTGCTCCTGCAGATCGGCCAGCGTTTCCCGCGCCACCAGCGTCCGGCCCGGCGGCGCAACGAAGCTGCTTAAGTCCGAGGCGCCAAGGCGCGGCGCATTGCCGACATCGGCCGGCAGCGTGATCGGCTCAATCCCGAGCAGCCGCACAGAGTGTCCGTTGACCTGGATGCGGCCTTCCAGCACCGGCGAGACCGGCCAGCCCGCGCGCCTCAGCCTGACGAACAGCTCCTGCGGAAAGGTCGCGGTATCAGGCGCGACCAGCATTGCCGTGCGCACGCCGCCGAACGTCGCCGCGGCGCGGTCATAGGCATTGCGGGCCTGCTGGTTGATCGCCTGGACGCCGCTCCACAGCGCGGTCGCCGCGATCAGCCCGATCAGGAGTGTTGCGAACTGCATCTTGTGCCGCCGCCAATGGCTCAGGAGCACCGCGAGGACCCACAGCGCGCGCCTCATGCGATCCGCCCCGCATGCAAGATGAGGTGGCGGTCGAGCGTGCCGGCCAGATGCAGGCTGTGCGTGACCATCAGGAAGCCGCAGCCGGTGCGCCCGACGAGATCGCGCGTCAGCGCCAGCACGTCGTCGGCGGTCGCCTCGTCCAGATTGCCGGTCGGCTCGTCCGCGAGCAGCAGCGAGGGTCTTGTCGCCAGCGCCCGGCCGATTGCGACACGCTGCTGCTGTCCGCCTGATAATTGCTCCGGATAGCGCTTGAGCAGGCTGCCCAGCCCGAGCCGCTCGATCAGCTCCCTGGACCAGGCAGCGTCATGCCGGCCCGCGATTCGTGCCTGGAAGGCGAGATTGTCAGCGACCGACAGGCTCGGGATCAGGTTGAACTGCTGAAAAACGAGGCCGATCCGGTCGCGCCGCAAGCCGGCGCGCCCTGCGTCCGAGAGCTCAGTGACCTCGGTGTCCTCCAGCCGGATCGTGCCGCCGTCGGCGGCGTCGAGCCCGGCGATCAGGTGCAGCAGCGTGCTCTTGCCGCTGCCGGATTCGCCGGTGAGCGCGACACGCTCGCCGGCCCGGAGGTCGAGATCGACGCCGCGCAGCACGTGGACCGGCTCGCCGGCCGAGGAGAAGGTTTTCGAGAGGTTTCGGATACTCAGCAAGATCAATGCGCCGGACGGAATTAACTCAATGCTGCGTAGCACACCTGTCGCGGAAATGCCGGGGTTGCGTTGGCCTCGCAGCCGTTGTTAGCTCCCGAGACGGCCAAATCAAAAAGTGCCGAAAAGAACATACGGGGAGAATGATGAGCGCACAGGGAACGCCCAACGCGGCGGGCAGGACGGCAGGGGTGTCCAAGGCAACAACGAAGGAAACGCCAAAGGGCGCCTGGACCGTCACTTTTCTCCTCTTTCTCTTCATGGTCGTGAACTTCGCCGACAAGATCGTCGTCGGTCTCGCCGGCGTGCCGATCATGAACGACCTCAAGCTTAGCGCCGAGCAATTCGGCCTGCTCGGCTCCTCGTTCTTCTTCCTGTTCTCGATCTCGGCCATCGTCGTCGGCTTCATCGTCAACAAGGTGCCGACGCGATGGGTACTGCTCACGCTGGCGGTGATCTGGGCGCTGGCACAGTTTCCGATGGTCGGCACCGTCTCATTCACGACGCTGCTGATCTGCCGCATCGTGCTGGGCGCGGGCGAAGGCCCGGCCTTCTCGGTCGCCGCGCACGCCATCTACAAATGGTTCCCCGACGAGAAGCGCACGCTGCCGACCGCGATCCTGTCGCAGGGCTCCGCCTTCGGCGTCATCCTGGCCGTGCCGGCGCTCAACTGGGTCATCGTCAACCACTCCTGGCACTACGCCTTCGGCGCGCTCGGCGTCGTCGGCCTGATCTGGGTCTGTGCGTGGCTCGCGCTCGGCAAGGAAGGTCCGCTGGAGGACACCCAGGTCCTCGCTGTCACCGAGCCGAAAATTCCTTATGTGCAGCTGCTGACCTCACGCACCTTCCTCGGCTGCGTGATCGCCACCTTCGGCGCTTATTGGGCGCTGTCGCTGGGTCTCACCTGGTTCACGCCCTTCATCGTCAGGGGGCTTGGCTTCTCGCAGAGTCAGGCCGGCTTCATCTCGATCCTGCCCTGGGTGTTCGGCGCCACCATCGTCATCCTCACGGGGTGGATCTCGCAGGTGATGATGGCGCGCGGTTACACCACGCGCATTTCGCGCGGCGTGCTCGGCTCGGTGCCGCTGATCATCGGCGGCCTGATCCTGGCGATGATGGCGCACGTTCAGGGCGCAGGCCTTCAGATCGCGCTGCTCGTCGTCGGCTCCGGCCTGTGCGGTGCGATCTATGTCGTCTGCCCGCCGATGCTCGGCGAGTTCACCCCGGCATCGCAGCGCGGCGCGGTCATCGCGATCTACGGCGCGCTCTACACGCTCTCCGGCATCATCGCGCCCAACGTGATGGGCACCGTGATCCAGCGCGCCGGCAGCATGCTCGACGGCTACATGACCGGCTTCACCATCAACGCGGTGGTCATGGTCGGCTCCGGTGTGATCGGTCTGCTGCTGCTCTGGCCGAACACGGAAAAGGTCAGGCTGATGCGCGGCGCCGCCCCGAAGGCCGCGGCGTTGAAGCGCGCGGTTTCGCCGACGTAAGAGGCGCTGCCGGCTGTCGAACACTGTCGTCCCGGACAAGCGAAGCGCAGATCCGGGACCCGTAGCCACAGGAAGTGGGTTGGTGAAGACCCGGAGTTACCACCTTCGTCCGGCAACTCCTTCCTGGGGTTATGGGTCCCCGCGTTCGCGGGGACGACACTGAAATTGAGGCACCATTGCGCCTCACGCGCAATCACCGTCGCTTAGTTCGTCCCCTGCGCGCCACGAATCAGCTTCCCCGGCCGCTGTCCCGTCGCCTCGCCGTGCCGCCGCGTCACCACGCCCGACACGATGGTCGCTTCATAGCCGTCGACATCCTGCAACAGCCGCCGTCCGCCGACCGGCAAATCGTAATGCACCTTCGGCGGATGCAGGTGCAGCCGGTCATAGTCGATCACGTTGACGTCAGCTTTATATCCCGGGGCAATAAGCCCGCGATCGGTAAGCCCGACCGAGAGTGCGGTCTTGCGAGACTGCGCGGCGACCACGAAGGGAATCGTGAGCTTTTCGCCGCGCTTGCGGTCGCGCGTCCAATGCGTCAGCAGATAGGTCGGGAAGCTGGCGTCGCAGATGATGCCGCAATGTGCGCCGCCATCGGAGAGACCGGGCACCGATTGCGGATCGATCAGCATCTCGCGCGTCGCATCGAGATTGCCGTCGGAATAATTGAGGAACGGCACATACAGCATGCCGCGGCCCTCGTCCGAGAGCATCGCATCGTAAGCGAGCTCCTCCGGCTGGCGGCCCTGCTTGCGCGCCTGCGGGCCCAGCGCGTTCTCCGGCGGCTGCTCGTAGTCCGGGGGATCGCCGAGCAGGAACATCTTGTCGTAGTTGGGCCGGAAGAACAGCGGATCGTCGGTCGCGGTCGCCGTCTCGCTCAGAATGGCCTTGCGCACCTCGCTCTGATGCAGCCGCGCCAGCCGCTCCTTCAGCGGCAGATGCGCGATCGCCTTGTAGCTTGGATGGGTTTGGAACGGATTGCGCGACAATTCGAGGCCGAGCAGCAGACCGACCGGACGCGCGGCGATCTGCGCGGTGATGGAGAGACCGCGCCGGGCCGCCGCGTTGATCTCGTCCAACGTCTGGCGCCAGCGCTGCGGCGACTTGTCGTTCTGCGTGATCGAGAACGAGATCGGGCATTTCGTGGTATCCGCCACCCGCAGCATCATCGGCAAATCTTCGTGGATGGTGGAGAGATCGAGCACGAATTGCAGCACGCTGCGGCCCTCGCGGTGCATCGCCCCCGCAATCGCGGTGAGCTCGTCCTCGCCCGCCTTCAGCGTCGGCGTGAAATCGCCGGTCGAGGTGCGGTGGTTCAGCGTGCGCGAGGTCGAGAAGCCGAGCGCGCCGGAGCGCACCGCCTCGCCCGCGAGCTTCGCCATCGCGGCATTGTCCTCGGCGGTGGAGGGATCGCGGCGCGCGCCGCGCTCGCCCATGACATAGACGCGCAGCGCGGCATGCGGCAGCTGCGCGCCGACATCGATGTCGAAGTCGCGCCTGGAGAGCCAGTTCATGTAGTCCGGAAAGCTCTCCCAGGCCCAGGGAATGCCGGCGCTGAGCACGGGCTCGGGAATATCCTCGACGCCCTCCATGAGCTGGATCAGGCGTGTGTGGTCGGAGGGCTTGCACGGCGCGAAGCCGACGCCGCAATTGCCCATGATCGCGGTGGTGACGCCATTCTGCGACGATGGCGTGATGTCCTGGCTCCAGGTGACCTGCCCGTCATAATGGGTGTGGACGTCGACGAAGCCCGGCGTCACCAGCTTGCCGCGCGCGTCGATCTCTTCGCTGCCCCTAGCCGAGACCTTGCCGACCTCGCTGATCTTGCCGCCGGTGATGGCGACGTCGGCCTCGAACAGCTCGCCGCCACGGCCATCCGCAACGGTGCCGCCGCGGATCACGAGATCAGGGGTGCTCATGGTGTTTCTTCCCGATGGTTGTTTTGCTTGCGCGCATTTTCGGATGCGCCAGCGTGGTGTCAACCGCGGGGAAGTGCGCTCAGGGTTGCGTCGCAGCCGTGGCTTGCCGCTTCCGCTCCGTGAACGGCGACACCACCACCGTCGCGACCATGAAGATCACGGAAGCGCCGAACACCCAGTGCGGCGCGTTCTGGTCCATGATCCAGCCGAACAGCAGCGGACTGACGATGCCGCCGAGATTGAAGCCGGTGGAGACGATGCCGAAGGCGCGCCCCGCTGCGCCGACAGGCGCGGCATTGCGCACCAGCATATCCCGCGACGGTGCGATCACGCCGGAGAGGAAGCCTGCGGCCGTCATCGTGGCCGTCAAGGCCCAGCCCGGCAGCGTGACCAGTGCGATCAGGAGCACGATCGCTGCATTCGCGGCAAAGCACGCCGCGGCGACATAGCCGTGGCGCTCGGTGTAATCGGCGAGGAAGCCGCCCGCGAGCACGCCCGCGGCGCTGGCGCCGAGGAACGCCGTCAGCGCAACATTGGCGGCGGAATAGGATGCGCCATACCCGCTCATCAGCGCGACTACGCCGAAATTGTTGATGCCGGCGACGGACAGGCTGAGCAGCGTGAACAGCACGGTGAGCATGATCAGCGCCGGCGTGATGACGGCCTGCTTTGGCGCATTCGCCGCGCCCGGCTTTTTCTTGTGCGCGCCGGCGTCGGGAATGTTCATGACGACCAGCAGCAGCGCCACCAGTACGCCGATCGCGCCGGATGCGATCAGCGCACCCGTGCCGCCGGAGATGGTGACGAGGGCGGCGACGATCGCCGGCGCCACCGCGCCGCCGAGATAGCCGGCAAAGGTGTGGATCGAGAAAGCGCGGCCCATCCGCGCCTCGTCCATGTGCTCGGCGAGGATCGCGTAGTCCGCGGGGTGATAGACGCTGTTGGCGAGCCCGAGCAGCACGGCGCAGGCGATCAGCGAGACGTAGCTGAGGTGCAGGCCGAGCAGGATCAGCGCAAAGCCGCCGAGCGCCAGCCCGATCAGCAGGATCTTCCGTGCGCCAAGATGGTCGACGAGATAGCCGGTCGGCGCCTGCGTCAGCCCGGACACCACCGCGAACACGGTGAGCGCGAAGCCGAGCTCGATATAGCCCACGCCGAGCTTTTCTTTGAGGAACGGGAACAGCATCGGCAGGACCAGCAGATGGAAATGGCTGACCCAGTGCGCGATCGAGATTCCCGTCAGCGTGCGCAGCGCGCTGTCCGCCTTGCCTTGCTGCGGTGCGGCGAGAACATCGGCCATTGCAGTTCCGTTTCACGTCCTGAGGGACGCGCAAACTATCGGGGAGAGCGGTTATTTGTCCATGAACGCAGGCGCATGGCAGGTAGCGCGGGACAGGTTCCACGCCGCTGGCGAGCGCTCGATCAATTTCGAATGCCAGCGCGCCTCAGAGCGGCTCGTCATCATTGCCGTAACGATCCCGCTTTGGCGTCGCGATGTCGCCGTCTTCGTAATCGTCGTCGGTATCGCCCGGCGGCGGCTTCTTCGTTTTGTTGTCCGCCGACGTCTTGCCCGCAACTTTGGGCGGCTCGCTCGGCTTGCCGGTCTTGGCCATGGCTGGTCCCGGATGGTGATGCGTCATCCGCTTCTACCCGCGAAATATGTGCGGTCCCTGACTTTTCTCAAGCCCTGTTTCTCAAGCCTTGGTTCTCGAGTGTTGGACCGGACCCTCAGCCATGAACCACCGGCCCGCCTGCCTTCTTCCAGGCATCGATGCCGCCGGCGATATGGGCGGTGTTGGTGAGGCCGGCTTCCTTGGCGGCGGCGACGGCCATCGCCGAGCGCTCGCCGAAGGCGCAAAAGAACACGACACGGCGGCCGGTGGCGGCCACGACCTCGCGCAGCATGCCGCCGGGCTTCAGGCTTTCCTCGACGCTCGGATAGGGCGTATGCAGCGCGCCTTCGAGCATGCCGTGCTTCATCCGCTCGTTGGTCTCGCGCAGGTCGACCAGGAGGATGTCGGGCCGGCCGAGCGAGCGGATCGCCTCGACCGCGCTGAGCGCGCGGCCTTCCTTCTCCAGCTCCTCCTGATGCAAGCCGACCCGCATATTGGCGGGCACTGCCACGTCCATCATCTTCGGGTTGGGCAGCTTCAGATTGGCCATCAGCTCGATATATTCGTCGACCGAGCGCACCTGGAGCCGCGGATTGTAGCGCTTCTCCTCGCCGATGGTGGAGACGGTGTCGCCCTTGTAGTCATGTGCCGGGAACACCATCGTCTCGTCCGGCAGCTTGAGCAGGCGGTTGAAGATCGAGTCGTACTGCGCGCGCGATGAGCCGTTCTGGAAGTCGGTGCGGCCGGTGCCGCGGATCAGCAGCGTGTCGCCGGTGAAGACGCGATCTCCCATCAGATAGGAATAGGAATCGTCGGTGTGGCCCGGCGTGTACATCACGTCGAGCGACAGGCCCTCGATCGTCACCTTGTCACCGTCGGCGACCCGCATCGCCACCACGTCAGCCTTGGTCTGGTCGCCCATGACGGTCATGCAATGGGTGCGGTCGCGCAGCTCGCCGAGCCCGGTGACGTGGTCGGCATGGAGGTGGGTGTCGACCGCCTTGACCAGCTTGAGGTCGAGCTCGCGCAGCAACTGGCAATAGCGGTCGACCTTCTCGAGCACGGGATCGAGGATCAGCGCCTCGCCGCCGGGGCGGCTTGCCAGGAGATAGCTGTAGGTGCCCGAAACGCTGTCGAACAATTGGCGAAAGATCATTGCAGACCCCGGCGTCAGATGATCGCAAATCATACTACGGGGACGCTGCAAAAGAGAAGTAAATCACTGCATCGAGAGGTAAATTTAGAAGATTATTGTTGCGACTGAGATGACGGAAGCGACGGATCTCCGCTGTCATTCCGGGGCGATGCGAAACATCGAGCCCGGAATCCATTTGGCCACAGACCTCGTGGAGGGATGGATACCGGGTTCGCCTCTGCGAGGCGCCCCGGAATGACGGCGTGGGTTCAAGGCCTCACCACCGTGTACCCATTCTCCGCCAAGAACAGGATCTGCCCGACCCCGACCTGCACCGGTGTCGCGGACGGGATGAAGTCCGGCCGCCTGCCCGTCTCCCGCTCGATCGTGTCGACGGTGTTGAGGCAGATGTCGAAGCGCACGCCCTGCGCGATCAGGCTTTCGACCTGCTTGCGGCGCTCGCTACCGGCAAGCAGCAGGTCGATGCCGGGGCCGAATGCCACGACCTCGATCGCGACCTTGTCCGGGTCGTAGAATTTGAGGAGGTTGTTGGCGACGCTGAGCACCAGCGCCTGCTTCCTCGCATCGCCATCGGAAAGCTGGAGCACGATCTTGTGCTCGGCGAACGGCTTGTCCTGCAGCGGCACCTGCTGCGCCAAAGCCTTCTCGCTCGAGACCGGCGGCATCGCCGTCCAGACGAGCAGCGCCAGCAGCATCGCGCCAGATCTTTGCGCCCGCGTCATCCCTGTCCTGCAATGCCTGGATTGCCGTCGACGCCTTTCAGCGTCACGCCGGAGCCGAGCCGCTCCGGCATCAGCCGGCCCGAGCGCAGATATTTGCCGACGACGTCCCACACCGGCGCGCCTTGCTGACCGTTGACCGAGGCCCAGCCAGCGACCTTGTAACGGTGGTTCGCGTTCAGCGTCTTGCCGCTGTTGAGCTTGAGCTCCGAGACGCGGCTGCCGATCGCGGCCGTCGGCGTGCAGGTGTAGCTGAGGCCGCCGGCACGCACCATGTCGCCTCCCTGCTGGTAATAGGGATCGGCGTTGAAGAGGTTGTCGCAGATGTCCTCCAGCACGTCCTTGATCTGGCTGCCGGTCATCTCCTGGACATAGGTGTCGGGATAGGTGATCGCGGTTTCCGCGAGCACGTCTTCCATGGTCAACCCCTGGCCGGACAGCGCGGTGACACCCCAGCGGAAGCCCGGCGACAGCGCGACCTCGGCATCGAGCTCGGTGCGCAGCGCGGCGCAGATCAACTCGTCGACGGGGCCGGAGAAATTGTCGCGGCGATACAGCAGACGGTCGGCCGTTGCGATCTTCTCCGACCAGTCGGTCACGTGCGGTGCGCGGAGCCGGCCGATCAGCTCGGCCATGGCGGGATCGGGCTTCAGCAGCTCGGAATAGACCGGTAGCAGATGATACCTGATGTCGCCGACCTTGCCCTTGTCGAGCGCGAGATCGAGCACGGCCAGGAATTTTCCGTTGGATCCGGCATTGGTCACGAGTGTCGTGCCGCTCGCGTTCTTCACCGCGACCGGCTGCGGGATCGCATCATGGGTGTGGCCGCCGAGGATGACGTCGATGCCGGTGACGCGGCTTGCGAGCTTGAGGTCGACGTCCATGCCGTTGTGCGACAGCAGGATGACGGCGTCGACCTTGTCGGTCTGGCGCAGGCCGTCGACATGCTTCTGGAGTTCTTCCTCGCGGATGCCGAAGGTCCAGTCCGGCGTGAAGCGCTTGGGATGTGCGATCGGCACGTAAGGGAAGGCCTGGCCGATGATCGCGACGCGATGACCGCCAAGCTCCTTGATCATCGACGGCTTGAACACGCGCCCGCTTGTCTTGTCGAAGGCGGGCGCGTCGTTGAACGCGGCTTCCTCGGTCAGGAAGACATTCTGCGCCAGGAACTCGCCCTTGAAGCGCTCGAGATTATCGCGCAGCGCCTGCTCGCCATAGGTGAACTCCCAATGGCCCGTCATCGCCTCAACGCCGAGCAGGTTGCTGGCCTCAACCATGTCGCGGCCCTGCATGATGCTGGCGAGCCCGGTGCCCTGCCAGAGATCGCCGCCATCGATGAGCATCGAATGCTTCTCGCCGACATCGCCGCGCAAGCGGTCGACCAGCGTTTTCAGATGGGCAAAGCCGCCGAGCTTGCCGAAGCGCCCCGCGGACTTCTCGAACTCGAAGCATGTGAAGGCATAGGCGTCGGCGCTGTCGGGCCGGATGCCGAAATGGTCGAGGAAGGCACGCCCGACCAGATGCGGCGGCCGTCCCGCCATTTCGCCGATGCCGATATTGACGCTGGGCTCGCGGAAATAGACCGGATTGAGCTGCGCATGCGTGTCGGTGATGTGCAGGATCCGCGCATTGCCGAACCGCTCGAGGTCGTAAATGCTCGCGGCTTCAGCGCCGCGCGCAAGCCGGGGCAGGCCAAGCGATGCGGCTGCAGCGGCTGTGCTCTTCAGGAAATCGCGGCGGCGGATCGCCATCCCAGATTCTCCGCGCCTATTCTCGGCAGTTCGACGGTTCCACTGTGCTCTAGCTTAGCGGATTTCCATCGCCTTCCAGGCTTCTTTTTCGGATGTCGCCTGGAAGATCGAGGCCTTCGCCAGCGCCTCGGCCTCCCTGGCTGCGGCCACGGCGCGGTCGAAATCGCCGCCGTCGGCGGCTTTCTTCGCTGCCGCCAGCGTCGAGACGGTCGTGGTCCACTGGTTGCGCATTCCGGCCGCCTCCTTGGAAGCGGCCTCGGCGACGGCATAGGCCGCCTTGTAGTCCGCCTCGGTTGCCGCGCGCGCCGATGGCGCGAGGCTCAAGGCAAGCAGCATGGCGAGAGGAAGTGACAGCTTCATGGCCGCGCTCCCGGTCCGGAAATTGGCAGGCCGTTGGCGACGTAGGACAGGAAATATTCGACGTCGCGATATTCGTCCGCCTGCGGCTCCAGCGGAACCGCGCGGGTCTGGCTGTTGCAGGTGACGAAGCGGCGGCTGGTCGTGCCCATGCCGCTCCATTCGGAGCGGTAGATCGGCATCGCGTTCAGGATGCCGAGCGCCGGCGCCAGGATCTCGGCGCGGATGCGCTGGCCCGGGCTCTGCACATGGCAGCTCGCGCAGGAGAAATTCATCTGGCCGCGCCGCGTGTAGAAATAGCGCTTGCCATTCTCGAACGCTGCGAGCGCACGGGGATCATCGGGGATCTTGATGTCCATCGGCTTGCCCCGCGAAGTAAAGGCCATATAGGCGGTCAGCGAGGCCATCTCGTCCTTGACGTAGGAGTAGGGCGCCTCGCCATTGGCCTCGCGGCAGCGGTTGAGCGCGAGCTCCAGCGTGACGACCTTGCCCTCCTTCTCGTCGAAATAGGGATAGTTCTGACGAATGCCGATGCCGCCGTTCGGGAAGCAGTCGGCGTAGGTCTTGCCGTTCTTGAACGGGGTCGCGAACATCTCCTTGCCGGCGTCGAGCGCGAACTCGTAAGGCGGGAATTCCTCTTTCTCCTGCCACTGCCGCTTCATGTCCTCGTTCATCGAATAAGGACCGTTGACGAAATCCTCGTGCTTCACGTTCGGAAATTTCTGGAAGAAGAAGTTCCGGAACGCCTTTGCGTCGGCAACAGGATCGACCTTGTCGGCCGCGATCACGCGCGGCGAGGTGAGGGCGAACGCGACAAGCGCGGCGCTCAACGAACCAAGCAGGAGGGCGGATCGGGTCTTCATCACGAAATCTTCGCGGTGGTCGTATCCGACGCGCCCTTGTTGTCGATCCAGGAGATCTTGAGATCGTCGCCCTTCTTGGCCCCCTTGAAGCTGAACTTGACATAGGGGTCCTTCGAGACCGCGGGGCCCCAATCAGCGACGAAGACGTCCTTGCCGTTATATTCGAACCTCAGCTCCTGGATGAAACGCGCGGGGATCAGCTCGCCCTTGGCATCCTTGACGAAGCCGGAATCCATGGGGTGCTGGATCAGCGCCTGCACCTCGGTGATGTCGCCGTTGGCGGTGGCGCGTACGCGAATGGTGGATGCCATGTGTTTCTCCTCGCGCTTTAGCCGCCGCAGCCGCCGACGGTGACCTTGACCTCTTTGGTCGCGCTGTAGAGCTTGCCGTCGGCCTCGACGATCGCGATCACGTTGGTGGTCTTCGCCATCTTCAGGCGGTTGGCAACGCTCGGGATGGTGCCATCAGGAATCTTGTACGATGCCGCGAGCGCGTTCGGGTTCTCCGCCACGAAGAACGAAATCGAGGTCACCTTGTCGAGCGTTGTCGCCACGGAGATCGGCACGACGCCGCCGTTCTCGGCGATCTCTGGTGCATCTAACTTGACCTTGTCGGACGGCTCGGCGGTCCTGCCATAGAGCGCCTTGATCGCGTCCGCTTCGCTCTTCTGCCTGAACGCTTCCTCTGGATATTTGTCGTTCGCAGCAGCGCGCGCGGGAGTGGTGCCGAACGGGAGATTGCCAAGGCCGAGCAGCGCGACAGAGGCCGCGCCCTGAAGAATCAGGCGCCGCGTCGGATGAGGGCCGGTGGTCGTCGTCATCTGAAATCTCCTGGGCTGCCGGCCGTTACAGCGTTTGCAGGAAATCAACGATCGCGTTGATCTCCTGTTCGGTCAGAATCCGGTTCCGGCCGAACGGCGGCATCATGGTCTGCGGATTGCGCTTGGTCTCGTCGAAGATGATCGCGGCCAGCTCGTTGCGATCAGGGTATTTGGTCTTGATGTCCTTCAGTTCCGGCCCGATCGTTCCCGGCAGGTCGCCATCTCTGATGACGTGGCAGGTCAGGCAATTGCCCTTGCCGCGGTCGAAGGCGAGTTTCTGGCCCTCGGTCACGACGGATTGCGCCTGCGCGGGGCTCGCGGCAAGGCTGGCTGCAATAGCCAGGAGGACATAAAGCACGGGCATCCGGGGAAGGGCGGTCAAGGCGTCATTCCGAGGCTATGTCGATGATCTCGTTTGCAGAAAATACAGCGTTCCAAAGCACAAAGGACATCGCCTGACAATCAAGACTATGCAGGCGGCGAATTGGAGTTAATATCTCCCGCATTGCAACTGAAGAGATGGTTCGTTTCATCGGATCGGTCGGAACTAGCAAATTATTCCGGGGCGTTTGGCCCCTCTAGCGTTCTTTCCTGTCTCACATTTCGAGGGGACCTCAATTGGCTGAATATGTCGTTGAATTTGGCAGGGACGGTGGACGGGTCGAACCGGATGGGCGGCTCGATGCTCCGGCATTTCATCGCAATCATGAACCGCTCTGGGCGGCGCTCGAGAAGCATCTCGCCGGCACCTCGGGCGACCTCGTCGAGGTCGGCAGCGGAACCGGCCAGCACGTGGTCCATTTCGCCCGCCACACGCCCGGTCTCGTCTGGTGGCCCAGCGACCTCAACCAGCGGCACCTGAAGAGCATCGAGGCCTGGCGCGTTCATTCCGGCCTGGAGAACATTCGTTCCCCGCTGCGGATTGATCTCTCCGACCCCGACTGGTGCCCGGAGATGCGAGACGGGCGCGGGCCGGCCAGCCTCGCGGCCGTGTTCTGCGCCAATGTCATCCACATCGCGCCCTGGCACGTGGCCGAGGGCCTGTTCGCCGGCGCCGGCCGCTATCTGCGGGCTGACGGCAAGCTGTTCCTCTACGGTCCCTTCAAGCGCGATGGCAGGCACACCGCGCTCAGCAATGCCGTGTTCGACACGTCGCTGCGCGAAGGCAATCCCGACTGGGGCGTGCGCGACGTCGGCGATGTCGAGAAACTCGCGAGGGCCGCTGGCCTCGGCCTCGTCGAGACGATCGAGATGCCGGCGAATAATCTCACACTGGTGTTCGCGCGCTAGCTACCCGGGAGGTGCGCTCCCTCCCCCGCATGCGGGGGAGGTGCACCGCCTGCCAGGCTTGCACCGAATCAAGAGATCCTCACGCCTCGCCGTCCCGCCAGCCAATCTTGTCCTTGAGGAAACGGAAGCCGAGCACCTCGAAGCCGGCGCGCTCCTTGTTGTCCTTGCCGTAGCCGTGGCCGCCCGCTGCCGGCTCGTAGAACCAGGCCTCGTAGCCCATCGCCTGGAGCTTCGCCGCCATCTTGCGCGCGTGACCGGGATGGACGCGGTCGTCGCGCCGCGTGGTGGCGATCAAAATCGGCGGATAGGGCTGGCCGGGTCTCGCGTTGTGATAGGCCGAGTAGGTCTTCAGCCACTCCCATTCTTCGGGCTTGTCGGGATCGCCATATTCCGCGATCCAGCTCGCGCCCGCGAGCAGCTTGGTGTAGCGGCGCATGTCGATCAGCGGGATGGTGCAGAACAATGCGCCGAAACGCTCGGGATAGCGCACCAGCATGTTGGTGATGAGGATGCCGCCGTTCGATCCGCCTTGCGCGGCGATGCGCTTTGCTTTCGTCACGCCGCGGCGCACGAGATCGGCGGCAACGGCCGCGAAATCGTCGTGCGACAGTTTCTTGCCGGCGAGGCGGCCGGCATCGTGCCAGCGCGTGCCGAACTCGCCGCCTCCGCGCAAATTCGCCTGCACCGTAGTGCCGCCGCGCTCCAGCCACAGCTTGCCGAGCGACGCGTTGTAGTAAGGCTTCACCGCAAGGGCAAAGCCGCCATAGGCGCTCATGTAAACCGGCGCATCGCCGGTCTCGCCCGCAGGGCCGGTCTGCACATAGGGAATGCGCTCGCCGTCGATCGAGATCGCTTCGTGCTGCGTCACCACGAGACCGTCGGCGGTGAACGTCTTCGGCGCCTGCTTGAGCACGGTCGGGCTTTGGACGCCGCGCTCGATCAACAGCAGCGACGGTGGCGTGAGCGGATCCTGCACATTGGCCAGCAGATCGCCATTGCTTTCGGAGGGATGGCGGTCGAGCGGCCAGACGTCGACGACGCCGATTTGCGGCAGGCCGCCGAGTGTCTCGCGGCTCCAGCCCGCAGCGGACGGCGTGCAGATCTCGAATCGCGGCCTGAGCTCGTCGAGGATCGACAGCACCAGCTTGCCGGCGGTCCAGAAGAAACCCTGCAACGCGCGCCGCGGCCCGGGCTCGAACAGGACTGCGAAATCGCGGCTGCCGGCGAGGAACGCCGAAAGCGAAATGCCGAGCACGGTGTCGGTCGCATAGGCTCGGCCTTCGATCGGCCAATCCTTGCGTAGCTTCATCGCGAACCAGTCGCCATGCGCCTGCATCCAGATGCCGGTCGGCAGGTCGAGCTTGGTCGTCGTGCCCTCTGCATCGCGCAGCCAGATCGCGTAATTGAAGAAATCGATCTGGTCGATGATCCAGGCTCGCGGCGCAGCGCCGGTGTCGTCGGAGCCGCCATAGATCATCATGTGATCGGCCGTGGTCTCGAGGATCACCTGCGCCTGATCGACAGGCTGGCCGCGCCGCCACAGGCGAACCGTCCTCGCATATCCCGAACTCGTCGCCATGCCCTCGCCATGGGCGCTGGACAGCAGCAGCGTGTCGGCATCGAGCCAATCCGCGCCGCCCTTGGCTTCCGGCAGCGCAAGGCCGTCCGCAACGAAGCTTTTCGTATCAAGATCGAATTCCCGCAAGGTGACGGCGTCGCTGCCGCCGCGCGACAGGCTCAAAATAGCCCGCGAGCTTCCCGGCATCGTGATGATGGAGCTCAGCAGCCAGTCCTCGCCTTCGCTTTTTGCAAGCTGGTCGATATCCAGCATGGTCTCCCACGCCGGATGGGTCTTGCGAAACTCCGCGAGCGTGGTTCGCCGCCACAGGCCGCGCGGATTGGTGGCGTCCTTCCAGAGGTTGTGGAGATCTGTGCCGCGCCGGCTGACATAGGGGATGTTGTCCGGCCGATCGTAGATCGCCGCGAGTGTGTCGCGATCGCGCTCGAACGCCGCCCCTCCGAATGCGTCGAGCGTCAGGCCGTTCTGCCGCTCGACGAAATCGAGCGCGCGCGGGCCCTCGATCTCCTCCAGCCAGAGCCAGGGATCATCGTCCGGAGCTGTGAGCGTAGGCCGGTCGTCAACGGACATGAACGAAACTCCAGAAGATTGCGGCGGGATAGGATTTGATCGAGCGCAAGCCGTCAAGGGCGTGCCCCGGTATCATCTACCCGATTGCGTCAGAGGCATGGCCTGCGCCCATTTGCGCCGGTTGCTCGCCCTCCGGCACCCCTCCATAGTGCCGGGAATCAACAAGGCCCCATGAAAGACCCTTGGGCGGAAATCCCGATGACAGATGTGACTTCAGCCGACGAAATCGCCGACGACGCCCGCGCGCGCGCCAATGTGGTGCGCCTTGCCGCTGCGCAGGCACTGACCGGCGCCAACTCGGCCGTGATCTTCGCGACCGGCTCGATCGTCGGCGCCACGCTCGCGCCCGACATGTCGCTCGCGACCGTGCCGCTGTCGATGTATGTGGTCGGACTTGCCGCGGGCACGCTGCCGACCGGCGCGATCTCCCGCCGTTTCGGCCGCCGCTCCGCCTTCATCATCGGTACCGGCTGCGGCGCGCTCACCGGGGTGCTCGGCTCGTTCGCGATCCTGCATGCGTCCTTCGCGCTGTTCTGCGTCGCGACCTTCCTCGGCGGTCTCTACGGTGCGGTGGCGCAATCCTATCGTTTCGCCGCGGCCGACGGTGCGAGCGCAGCTTACCGGCCCAAGGCGGTGTCGTGGGTGATGGCCGGCGGCGTGTTCGCCGGCGTGCTCGGTCCACAGCTCGTGCAATGGACCATGGATGTCTGGTCGCCCTATCTGTTCGCCTTCAGCTTCCTGGTACAGGCCGCGGTGGCGCTGGTCGCAATGGGCATCGTCGCCGGCGTCGACATGCCGAAGCCGGCGCCGGCAGATCTGCATGGCGGACGGCCGCTGCTCGAGATCGTGACCCAGCCGCGCTTCATCGCGGCAGCGCTGTGCGGTGTCATCGCCTATCCCATGATGAATCTGGTGATGACCTCGGCGCCGCTCGCCATGAAGATGTGCGGCCTCAGCGTCAGTGATTCCAATTTCGGCATTCAATGGCACATCGTCGCCATGTATGGCCCGAGCTTCTTCACCGGCGCGCTGATCGCGCGCTTCGGCGCGCCGAAAATCGTCGCCGCCGGCCTGCTGCTGGAGGCCGGCGCTGCCACCATCGGCCTCTCCGGCATCACCGCGATGCACTTCTGGGCGACGCTGTTCGTGCTCGGCGTGGGCTGGAATTTCGCCTTCATCGGCGCATCCGCGCTGGTGCTGGAGACGCACCGCTCGCAGGAACGCAACAAGGTACAGGCCTTCAACGATTTCCTCGTCTTCGGCATGATGGCGATCGGCTCGTTCTCCTCCGGCCAGTTGCTCGCCAATTACGGCTGGTCCGCCGTGAACATGGTCGTGTTCCCGCCGGTGGTGCTCGGCCTCGTGGTGCTCTCGCTCGCGTCCTGGGCCCGTCGCCGCAAGGCGCGGCTCGAAGCGGCGATGGGCGAGTTCCCGGACGCGATCTGACTGGCGGGAGGCTGTCAGCAGTCTCGATAGTTCGATCGCCGTCGAAGTGATTTTCGGGGCCGGAATTGTTACATGATGCTCGTCATGGATAGACGAGCGTAAAGCGGAGCGCTCGCGGGGGATACCTAAGGAGAAGCGCCCATGCTCGACAATCCCCGGCACGCCGCGCCTATCGACGAATCCTCCCTCCGCTATGAAGGCTGGCGCATCGTCGCCGTCTGCTTCCTGCTCGCGACCTTCGGCTGGGGGCTCGGCTTTTACGGCCAGAGCGTCTATGTCGCCGAGCTCCAGCGCGCGCGGGGCTGGCCGGCCTCGCTGATCTCCTCGGGCACCACGTTCTTCTACCTGTTCGGCGCGCTGCTCGTCGTCTTCGTCGGCGAAGCGGTCAGGACATATGGCCCGCGGCTCTGCCTGATCGCCGGTACGCTGGCGATGGCGGCCGCCGCAGTCGCGATCGGCGCGGTGCGCGAGCCTTGGCAGCTCTATCTTGCGGATGCCGTGCTTGCCTTCGGCTGGGCGGGCACCAGCCTCGCCATGATCACCAACACGATCAGCCTGTGGTTCGACCACAAGCGCGGCATGGCAATCAGCTTGGCGCTGAACGGCGCGAGTTTTGGCGGCATCGTGGGCGTGCCTCTGCTGGTGACGCTGATCGGTCATATCGGCTTTGCCAGCGCGATGTACGCCGCAGCTGCCGCCATGCTGGCGCTGCTCCTGCCGGTGATCCTGTTTCTCGTCGGCCGCCCGCCCGATCTCCACGGCTGGCATGCGACGGCGAAGGCGAAGCCGCAATCGTCGACGGAGATTCGCAAGGCTGCGCTACGCGACGTCGGCTTCCTCACGGTGACCATCGCATTTGCTTTGGTGCTGTTTGCCCAGGTCGGTTTCATCGTGCACCTGATCTCGTTCCTCGACCCCGTGATCGGCCGCGAGCGCGCCGCCGTTGCCGTGGCGGTGCTGACCGCGATGGCGGTGGTCGGCCGCGTGCTGTTCTCGATGGTGATCGATCGTCTCAACCAGCGGCTCGCTTCGGCGCTGTCGTTCCTCAGCCAGGCGGCGGCGCTTCTCGTCGTCATCAACCTGCACAACGACTATGTGCTGATCGCGGCCTGCGCGGTCTTCGGCTTCTCGGTCGGCAATCTCATCACGCTGCCGTCGCTGATCGTGCAGCAGGAATTCGATTCCGCTTCGTTCGGCGTGCTGATCAGCCTCAACACCGCGATCAACCAGGTGACCTATGCGTTCGGCCCCGGTGTCGTCGGGGCCTTGCGCGATTTCTCCGGCGGCTATTCGCTGCCGTTCTATCTCTGCATCGCGCTGGAGGTCGCGGCCGCAGCGCTGATCATGGTGCGCGGGACGCACCACGCGAAGACGCCGTAGAGCGCGACGGCCTCTCAACGCACTCCGTCATTGCGAGCGCAGCGAAGCAATCCAGAGTCTTTCCGCGGTGACAGTCTGGATTGCTTCGTCGCTTCGCTCCTCGCAATGACGAGAGGAGGGAGCGGAGTTTACGCCGCACGTTGCCGCAGCAAATCCTCGAGATTCAGCCGCTTCGTGAACATCGCAAGCTTCCCATCCGCCCCGAACGGCCATTGCTCCCGCGGCTTGTCCCAATACAGCTCGACGCCGTTCTGGTCGGGATCGCGCAGATACAGCGCTTCGCTGACGCCGTGGTCGCTGGCGCCGTCGAGGGCAATGCCGGCCGAGATCACCCGGTGCAGCGCATCGGCCAGCGCCGGCCGCGTCGGATAGAGGATCGCGGTGTGATAGAGCCCGGTCGTGCCGGGCGGCGGCGGCGAGCCGCCTTTGCTTTCCCAGGTGTTGAGCCCGATGTGGTGATGATAGCCGCCCGCCGAGACGAAGGCTGCGCCCGACCCCATGCGCTGCATCAGCTCGAAGCCGAGCACGCCGCAATAAAAGCCGAGCGCGCGATCGAGATCGGCGACCTTGAGGTGAACGTGGCCGATCCTTGTGCCGGCACTGACGGCTGGTGGTTGCGACATGTGGCTGCTCCTTTACTGAACTCCACATAGGCTGGGCTCCGGGACAGCGCTACCGGCCTATCCCGAAACCCATCGTTTCCAGACGCGCAATTGCGCATTCGGATGCACAATCAAGACAGCTCCGGCACCTCGCCGTCGGGCAGCTCGAACTCGAACGTGTTGAGCGTCATCGACACCAGCGTGTAATAGCCGCACAGCCCGATCACCTCGACGACGCCGCGCTCGCCCAGCAGCTTGATTGCGTCGTCGTAGAGACGCTTCTCGACACCATGGCCTTCGTGCAGCGACTTCGCGACGTCGTAGATCATCTGGCCCTTGGGATCGTCGAAGACAGGCGTGCGGCGGTCGCGGATCGCGTCGATGATTCTGGGATCCATGCCGCCCTGGAGCGCGAGACGCTTATGGGCATACCATTCGTATTGCGCGTTCCAGTGCCGCGCCGTCACCAGGATCGCGATCTCCGAGAGCTTTGCGGGAAATACGGTATCGAAACGCAGGACCTCGCCGAGCCGCGTGGCGTGTCGCGCCATCTCCGGGCTGTTGAGCCAGGCCATCTTCGGCGCCGGCGGCTTGCCGCGCTTGCCGGCAATCGACTCGTCATAGGTCTGCCGCTGGCTCTCGTTCATTTCGCCAGGCGAAAGTAGTTTCAGGCGCATTGTTGTTTCCTCTTTGTTTTCAAGCCTCGCCGTGGCGGCGACTATAGCCGAATGCAGGTCGGCGTGCGTAGCCGCGCGGGCCACGGAAGTGGTTGAATTCCACGGTGCGATGGCCCAGAGTCGCCGGCAACAAGTCGATTTTGATTGATGGAAACGACCATGAGCGAATCTGAAGCCCCCGACCTCGAAGAATTCCGCAAGCAAACGCGCGCTTGGCTGGAAGCCAATTGTCCGCCGGAAATGCGCAAGCCCGCGACATCCGATGCCGACGTGTTCTGGGGCGGGCGCAACGCGAAATTCTCATCCGAGCCGCAGCGCATCTGGTTCGAGCGCATGCGCGACAAGGGCTGGACCGTGCCGGACTGGCCGAAGGAATATGGCGGCGGGGGCTTAAGCGCTGCCGAGCACAAGGTGCTGCGCGCGGAGATGGCCAAGATGGGTGCGCGGCCGCCATTGTCGAGCTTCGGCATCTGGATGCTCGGGCCGGCGCTGCTGAAGTATGGCAACGAGGCGCAGAAGAAGGAGCATCTTCCGAACATCGCGGCAGGCCTGATCCGCTGGTGCCAGGGCTATTCCGAGCCGAATGCCGGCTCCGATCTCGCCTCGCTCCAGACCCGCGCCGAGAGCGACGGCGACGATTTCGTCATCACCGGCCAGAAGATCTGGACGTCCTACGCGAACTACGCCGACTGGATCTTCTGCCTCGTGCGGACGGACCCTGCCGCGAAGAAGCACGACGGCATCAGCTTCATCCTGTTCGATATGACCTTGAAGGGCGTCTCGACCAAGCCGATTCTCTTAATCTCCGGCTATTCGCCGTTCTGCGAAACCTTCTTCGACGGCGTCCGCGTGCCGAAGTCGCACGTGGTCGGCACTATCAACCGCGGCTGGGACGTCGCGAAATATCTGCTCCAGCACGAGCGCGCGATGATCTCGGGCATGGGCGAGCGCGGCGTCGGCCGTCCGCTCGGCCAGATCGCGGCTGACACCGTCGGCTCCGATGCGCAAGGCAAGCTCGATGATTCGATGCTGCGCGGCCAGATCGCCAGCTTCGACGTCGATGAAGCTGCGCTTGCGGCTTGCGCCGAGCGCGCGGTCGATCTCGCCAAGGCGGGCCAAGCGCATCCGGCGTTCTCGTCGGCGATGAAGTATTACGGCACCGAGCTCAACAAGCGCCGCCACGAGATCCTGATGTCGGCAGGCGGCGTCGATGCACTGGAATGGGAAAGCGAACGCTCGAAGCAGGGCGCCCGTCCGCGTGCCTGGCTGCGCACCAAGGCCAACTCGATCGAGGGTGGCACCAGCGAGGTCATGCTCGGCATCGTCGCCAAGCGTATCCTCGATCTGCCGGGAGCGTAAGGCACGCTCTCACCACCCGTCATTCCGGGGCGCGCGACTTGTCCGCCGAAGCTCGAAGAGCGAAGGCGGAAGCGCGAGCCCGGAATCCATAACCGCCAATCGGGGATATGGATTCCGGGCCTGGCCCTTCGGGCCATCCCGGAATGACGAACATAGATACACTTCGAATCGGAAACACCGTCATGGCCCTCGTCCTCACCGAAGAACAATCGATGCTCCGCGACAGCGCGCGCGGGCTGATCAGCGACAAGGCGCCGGTGTCGCACCTGCGATCTTTGCGCGACTCCAAGGATCCCACCGGCTTCTCCAAGGAGCTGTGGCAGTCCTTCGCCGAGATGGGCTTTGCCGGCCTGCTCGTGCCGGAAGAGTTCGGCGGCAGCGGTCTCGGCTTTGTCGAAGCCGGCGTCGTCATGGAAGAGATCGGCCGCACGCTGATGCCCTCGCCGTTCCTCGCCACAAGCGTGGTGGCGGCTTCGGCGCTGAGCCGCGGCGGCAATGTCGCGCAGAAGTCGGAAGTCCTGCCGAAGATTTCCAACGGCTCGCTGCTCGCGACGCTTGCGATCGACGAGGGCGCCAAGCATCGCCCGCTGCAGACCAGCCTCCAGGCCGTGCGCGCCGGCAACGGTTTCAAGCTCAGCGGTGCGAAGGCGCTGGTCGTCGACGGCCATGTGGCGGACCTCTTCATCGTCGCCGCGCGTACCGCTGGCTCCGCCGGCGAGCGCGAGGGGCTGACGCTGTTCCTGGTCAACCCCACGGCCAAGGGCGTCGCAGTCGAGCGCACCATCATGGTCGATGCGCACAACGCAGCGCGGATTGAATTCACCAACGTCGAGGTCAATGCCGACAGCGTGCTCGGCGAGGTCGACCAGGGTGCCGGCCTGCTCGATGGCGTGCTCGATATCGGCCGCGGTGCCGTGGCGTCCGAAATGGTAGGCCTGAGCGACGAGGTGTTCAACCGTACCGTCGAGTACCTGAAGAGCCGCAAGCAGTTCGGCAAGCTGATCGGTGAATTCCAGGCGCTCCAGCACCGCGCCGCGCAGCTCTATGTCGATATCGAGATCACCCGCGCCGCCACGATGAAGGCGCTCCAGGCGTTGGATACGGACGTCGCCAAGGCCGCATCAGCCGTCGCAGTGGCAAAGGCGCGCGCCGGCACCACCGCCACGCGCGCGGTGCAGGAAGGCGTGCAGATGCATGGCGGCATGGGCATGACCGACCAGTTCGACATCGGCTTCTTCATGAAGCGCGCGAGGGTCTGCGAGGAATTGTTCGGCGACGCCAACTACCACACCGAGCAGCTCGCCCGCGCGCGGGGGTATTGAGGCGCGAGGACGAGTCTCACCCTCAGTGTCGTCGCCCGGCTTGACCGGGCGACCCAGTACGCTGCGGCCTCTCCGTATATACGTCTGGCGCCTCTGGAATACTGGATCGCCCGGTCAAGCCGGACAATGACAGCGGAGAGCGTGGATAGCGGCAGCTCCAAAACGTCGATGCCCGGGACTGGCCCGGGCATGACCATGAAAATTGCGATACGCGCTTGCATCGTCATTGCGAGCGCAGCGAAGCAATCCAGCGTCTTTCCGCACAGGCCGTCTGGATTGCTTCGTCGCTTCGCTTCTCGCAATGACGGCGGAGAGAGCGTCGTTACCGCATCGGCGGCGCGTACTGCACGCCACCTGCGTTCCACAGCTGGTTCATCCCGCGCGGGATCTTCAGCTTGGACTTCTCGCCGATGTTGCGCTCGTACATCTCGCCGTAATTGCCGACGTGGCGAATGATGCGGACGACCCAGTCCTTGGTGAGGCCGAGCTGCTCGCCGTAATTGCCTTCGGTGCCGACCAGCCGCATCACTTCCGGCTTCTTCGACTTCAGCGCCTCGTCGATGTTCTCCGATGTGACCCCCAGCTCCTCGGCGTTGATCATCGCGTAGAGCGTCCACTTCACGATCATCATCCAGTCGTCGTCGCGCTGGCGCACGACGGGAGCGAGCGGCTCCTTGGAGATCATGTCCGGCAGGATCATGTGGTCGCCGGGCTTGGAGAGGTTGAGCCGCAGCGCGTAGAGCTGGGAGACGTCGGCGGTGAGCGTGTCGCACTTGCCGCTGTCGTAAGCCTTCACGACCTCGTCGAGCTTGTCGAACTTCACCTCTTCATACTTCATGTTGTTGGCACGGAAGTAATCGGTGAGGTTGAGCAGCGTCGTCGTGCCGGCCTGCACGCAGACCTTGCTGCCGGTCAGGTCCAGCGAGGTCTCCTTGTTGCGCGAGCGCGGCACCATGAAGCCTGCGCCGTCGTAATAGGCGACCGCGGGGAAATAGAGGTCGTAGTCGAGCTCACGCGCCATGCTCCAGGTCGAGTTGCGCGAGAGGATGTCGACCTTGCGGCTCTGTAGTTCCTTGAAGCGCTCGCTGGCGTCGAGCGGAACGAACTTCGCCTTGCTCGGATCGTTGAAGATCGCCGAGGCGACTGCGCGGCAGAAATCGACGTCGAAGCCGGTCCAGTTGCCCTTGTCATCAGGGATCGAGAAGCCCGGCAGGCCCTTGTTGACGCCGCACAGCACTTCGCCGCGGCGAACCGTGCGCTTCAGGGTGCGGGTGTCGTAGAATTCATAGATGATGGCCAGAGCGCCGACCAGCACGGCGACCGCGAGCCCGATCAGCAGGCCGCCTCGGAATGTGCGCATGATATCTCTCTCTCGAAATAATCGGGAAAAGGAGTTTGGACGAAGGTGGGAAGCATGATCCGGAACCGGAGGGCCGCGTTAGCGCAAAGTGCGAAGCGGTTTTCCGAAAAGATCACGCTCAAACGATAACTCTCAGAGTTCGGGCTTCTGCCGGATGACCACCTTGGTGCCGACAGGGACGCGATCGTAGAGATCGGCGACGTCATTGTTGACGAGGCGGAAGCAGCCCGAGGACACCTTGGTGCCGATCGTATCGGGACGGTTGGTGCCATGGATGCGGTAGACGGTGGTGCCGAGATACATGGCGCGGGCGCCGAGCGGATTGCCGGGGCCGCCGGCCATGAAGCGCGGCAGATAGGGCTGGCGCTGGATCATCTCCGGCGGGGGCGTCCAGTCCGGCCATTCCTTCTTGTTGGTGATGGTCACCAGCCCTTGCCACTGGAAGCCGTCGCGGCCGACGCCGATGCCATAGCGGATCGCGCGCCCGCCGGGCTGCACCAGGTAGAGGTGCCGTTCGGCGGTCGAGACGATGATGGTGCCCGGCGCTTCGGTGGTACGGAAATACACGACCTGCTTCTGCCATTCCGGATCGAGCTGGTAGCCGTCATCGGCGATCAGGCCGGGCTCATCGCCCCGGTCGGGCTGCTGGGCGGAGGCATAAGAGGTGCACAGGACCAGGCCAAGGGTGGCGATCAACATCCCGGTCAGGCGACGAAAATCCGTCATTTCAAGCTCTCCCCGCTGCCACAGCGCAAATCATTCGGAACCATCAAATCTCAGAGGCAAGTTCATGGCAAGTTGATGGCGGGCCCGGCAGATATGTCACGAGAATGCTTTGGTTTTTTTGACGAGCCCCGGCAATGCCACGAACAGGGGATGGCGCGAAAAGCAGTGATTGTCGCCACGGGGGGCGGTGCGCTCCCTCCCCGCTTGCGGGGGAGGGGTGGGGAGAGGGGTGGCTCCGCAATGGGGCACTCCCGATGTGGAGAGAGCCCTCACCCGGCGCGAGCCCGCGGCCAAATTATCTGCGCCAACAGGCACCGATGTCAGATCTTGTTATTCTCCGGCGCGATCCCGAGGCGCCGGACGATCTCGGTCCCGACGGCGCGGGCTTCCTGCCTCGAGCCGACGCGGGGACTGCGAAATCGTTGGCCCGAGTGCGTTCGGATCACGACGATGCAGTGCTCGTCCTCGGACCGGCCGCGGCGCTCCACCGTGATCGTCTTCACGTCGCGCCCCTCGATATAGTCCGTGCGCGGCTTGCCGTCGCCCCACAAGCGTTCGACGCGGATATCGCCTTGCCGGACGATCCAGAAGGCGCCGGTCACGAGGTTGGCGTATTTGTGCACGGCGAACGCGGCGATCGCGCCGATCGGCAACAGCATGATGTCGACATGGCTGGGCGACAGGCCGCGCCAGAGCTTGTAGGCGTAGGGAACGGCGCACAATGCCACTGCGATCAATGAAACGATCCGGATGTCTCTGGTCGAAAACGGCTCGAGGGGCTCGCCGAGATGCATCTCGGGATTGCTGGCATCGAGCGGATTGACCGGCTCCTCGAAATTGGGAACGTCGAACTGCGTGGCGATCCGGGCCACGGTCTCGCGGACATGCGTGACATCGGAGATCGGCGGGGACGTCAGGCGTTCCCCCGAGGTGAGCGTGAAGACGAGTTGAAAGCGGGCTTTCACCCTCTTGCTGCCGGGAACCTGCAATCCGCCGATGTCGTCCTTCGCAACGATCCGCGTGCGGAGTTTTCCGAACGGACTTTGTCGCCCGATCAAGATCTCGTTCTGCGTGATGATCCACACCACCGCCGGCGCCATCATGATGCCGCCGACGAACCCTGCTCCCACGAGCAGCGCGACCACGGAGATGATGATTTCCAGGGTGTCGTGCGTGAACAGGCCCGGCGTGAAGCACAGCGCGACGGCGGCCGCAAAGCCGGACATGACCAGCCGCTGTGCGATCGAGGAGCCTTCACGAAGGCGAATGTCGGTGGTCGCGTCGTCCATTGCGGGCGGCTGATTTCGTTGCGGCGAAACTCTACGGGCGGGTCCGTGGAGTCAAGCAACAACGGCGACAAGTGAGACCAGCCGCGGGATCTCCGCGCGGGATCAGCTATTGGCGCTCAGCAGCCGGCCGACGGTGCGGTCGATCTCGTCGTAGCGGCCTTCGCCCTCGTGCTGGAACACGATCTTGCCGTTCTGGTCGATGATGTATTGTGCCGGCCAATACTGGTTCCGATACGCATTCCAGGTCCTGGAATCATTGTCCTGCGCCACCGGATAGGTGATGCCGTGGCGCTTCAGCGCGGCCTGGACGTTGGAGGCCGAGCGCTCGAACGGGAATTCCGGCGTGTGCACGCCGACCACGACGAGGCCCTTGTCCTTGTACTTGGCATAGAGCTCGGTGACGTGCGGCAGCGTGTTGACGCAGTTGACGCAGCCATAGGTCCAGAAGTCGACCAGCACGACCTTGCCGCGGAGGTCGGCGATGCTCAGCGGCTTGGAGTTGAACCAGTTGCTGATGCCGGCGAAATCAGGCGCGGTCTCCTGGCTCGCGGCGGCGGTGACAACAGGCACGGCGCGCGCGGCCTCGTCGCAGATGCCGGGGATCACGGCGCCGGTTACGGCGATGCCGATCAGCGCGGCGGAGACAGTCAGTAGCTTGAAAGTCATGGAAGCGTCCTCCGGTGAAGATGAGGGATGGTCACAGGCCGATCTGGCCGGTGGGATAGAATCCGGTGAGCTACGCCACGATCAGCGTGTCGTATTGGAAGTAGGCGGCAATTGCGAACGCGATCACGACGACGCCAAAGCCCTGCTGCAGGCGCGGCGAGATGCGCGCGAGGCTGCGCACCCGCGTGGTCGCGGCCTGCCCGCCATAGGCGATCGCCAGCATCGGGATGGCTGCGCCGATCGCGTAGGCGACCAGCAGCGTGCCGGCCCAGGCGAGATTCCTCGAGGTCGCAACCAGGGTCAGGATCGAGCCGAGCACCGGGCCCGCGCAGGGCGTCCAGACCAGGCCCAGCGTGGTGCCGAGCACGAGACCGCCGAGCGCGCCCTCGCGCTGCGCGCCACTTGCGGCGCCGAGATCGAGCCAGCCGTTGAGCCGGATCGACAGCCACTCGAACGGCGCCGGCCACAGCATCAACAGGCCGAAGCCGAGCAGCAGGATTGAAGCCGCCGAGCGCAGCACGTTCGGATCGAAATCGAACAGCCGCGTGAGGGCGCCGAGCAGCAGCGCGGCCGCCGAGAACGAGACGACGAAGCCGAGCGCGATCATCGCCGGGCGCAGATTTCCGGCGCGCCCGATCGAAGCGCCGAGCAGGATCGGCAGCATCGGCAGCGTGCATGGCGCGGCGATGGTGAGGACGCCGGCAAGGACGGCAAAGATCAGCTCAAGCATGGAGCACTCGTGAAGGAGGTCACGAGAGCAGTTCGCTCACGAAGTCGAGGTCGTTACGTGCGTCACGCCTTCGTGACAGATTGGGGTGCTTATCAAGGCGTCGATGCTCCCCCTCTCCCGCTTGCGGGGGAGGGCTGGGGTGGGGGTGTTTCCGCAATGGGACGTTTCCGAGAGGAGAAAGCCCTCACCCGCCGCGCGGCGAAAGCAGGCCTCCAAATACAAAACGACCCGGCGGGGGGGCATCCCGACCGGGTCGTTGGAGGTCCTTGGGAGGTTTAACCAAAACCGTATGTGAACTTTATAGGAGGGAAGTTTTTCCGGCTGATGTTGTGCTTTGTTTCAATTGTTTCGTCGGCGGTAACACTTCCGTGTCCGGGACAGGACCAATAATTAGGTCCTATCCCTTTGAAATCCTGAGCTTTAGGCGGCGAAGCGATCGACGCCGGCGCCCTTAAGCAGATCGGCCAGCTGCTTGCGGGCATAGAACATCCGCGTCTTCACCGTGCTCTGGGGGATGCCGATGATCTGCCCGACCTCCTCCACCGACTTCTCATGGTAGTAGACGAGGTTGATGATCTCGCGATGCGCGGGTGACAGCTTGGCGACGCAGGCGCGCAGGATCGCGCTGGTGTCGTTGCGGTCGAGCGACGTCTCCGGCGTGTCGGAATCGTCGGGAATCTGGCGCACGTCCTCCTGGTCGATGTCCTCGAAGCGGCGCTGGCGCATCGCGGTCAGCGCCTTGAAGCGGGCGATCGAGAGCAGCCAGGTCGAGACCTGCGAACGGCCCTGGAACTGGCCGGCGGTCCGCCACACGTCAAGGAACACCTGGCTGACGAGGTCTTCTGCCGTGGTGCCGTCGCGCACGATACGCAGGATGAAGCGGTAAACCCGCACATTATGCCGACAATAGAGGATGTGCATGGCCGTCCGGTTGCCGTCGGCAATGCTTTCCAGAAGCATGTCGTCCGAAGTCGCCTGAGCGGCAATGATGCCCTGGCTGGCCTGGGCGTTGATGGCGATGACGTTCGGCATTGACTTGCTCCCCGTAGCGCCGCGACCGGGCGGCGTTTCCTTGGACCAAAGTGTTAATGAGCCAACGTTTCGGGACGTCTGCACGAAAAGCGGAAAATGGTTTCGTGCGCTGTCGAATTGTTTCGTCGGACAAAAGACGACGAAACATTCGCGACAAAAAAGCGTGGAATTTCAATGTGCGGACAATACGGTACCGGCGAATTGGACTGGGCGGAACGAATTTCGGCCTGCCGCGTTCGGTCGCGCCACACATTCCGCTGTCGTCCCGATCTGCGCTCCGCTTGTCCGGGCCGACCGCCGTATCGGCTGCGCGGCCTTACGCCTTCTCGCCGGCCGGCGAGAACAGATAGCCGCCGCCGCGGATGGTGCGGATCACGGCAGGCTTGGCCGGGTCGGGCTCGATCTTGCGGCGGATGCGCATGATGCGGAGGTCGACGGCGCGGTCGAAGGCTTCGGCGTCGCGCGCATTGGCCAATTCCAGCAGGCGCTCGCGCGACAGCACGCGCTTCGGATTGGCTGCAAACACCTTCAGCAACCCGAACTCGGACGCGGTCAGCGGATGCTCATTGCCCTCGTCGTCGCGCAGCGCCTGCGCTTCGAGATCGAGCCATTTGGTGCCGAAGCGGACGAGCTGATCCTTGTCGGATTTCGCAGCCCCGGCCTCCGGCGCGGCGACCCTGGCCGGCACGCTCCGCCGCAGCACCGAGCGGATGCGCGCCATCAGTTCGCGCAGCTCACAGGGTTTTGCCACGTAATCGTCGGCGCCGAGCTCGAGTCCGACGACGCGGTCGATCGGACTCGCGGTCGCCGTCAGCATGATCACCGGCACGTTGATGCGGCTCTTGAGGTCGCGAATGATCGAGAGCCCGTCTTCCTCGGGCATGTTGAGGTCGAGCACGACGAGATCGGGCATGCTGCCCTGGATCGCGGCGCGCAAGGACTTGCCGCCGTCGCACAGCGTCACGGTGAAGCCGTGCATCTTGAGGTAATCGCCGACCATCTCCCTCGCAGGAGCCTCGTCGTCGACGATCATGATGTGCTGGCTTTGGGTCATATCACTCGGATCTCGGCACTGGGATCATGGCAGGTCGGTCGCGGGCAGCGTGATGGTGAAGGTCGATCCCTTGCCGGGGCCGTCGCTCTCGGCAGTGACCTCGCCTCCATGCATGTCGATAATACGCTTGACGATGGAAAGCCCAAGCCCCGTCGAGCTCTCGCCGGCGGTCGGCTTGGCCGAGAGCCGCTGGAACCGCCCGAACAGGCGGCCGAGATCTTCCGGCGACAGGCCGGCGCCGTCGTCGCTGACACGGACGATGGTTTCACTGCCTTCATGCGTGACCGCAACGCCGATCTTGCCGCCGATCGGGCTGTACTTGATGGCGTTGCTGATGAGATTGTCGATCGCCTCCCGGATGCGGTCGGTGTCGCACATGGTGACGATGTTGGGCGGCGCGGTGACGCTGATCACCTGCTGCTTGTTGACGGCGAGCGGCTGGTTGGCCTCGGCGACCTCGTTCGCCAGGGCCGCGACGTCGACCGGCTCGCGGCGGATGGTGATGTCGAAAGCGTCGGCCATTGCGTCCGAGATCAGATGGTCGACCATCGTGGTCAGGCGCTTGGTGGCGTCGCGGATGTGGTCGACCTGGGAGACCACGCCGCTTGCCGACGCGCCGGTCGAGATCAGCTCCTTCAGCATCTCGGTGCGGCCGAGGATGACGCCGAGCGGGTTCTTCAGGTCGTGCGCGACGGTGCCCAGGATCTCGTTCTTGAAGCCGTTGGCGCGCTGCAGGCGCAGCCATTGCGCGGAAAGGCGGCGATTGGCCTGCATCAAGGCGCGGGTGCGCTGGGCGACGCGGTCCTCGAGCTGCGTGTTGGCGTCCTGGAGCTGCTGGTAGAGGATCACGTTGTCGAATGCGATCGAGAGCCGGCTGGAGAAGATCTCGACCAGCGAGCGGTCGGTCTCCGACAGCTCGCGCTCGGCCTGGAGCAGCACCACGACCTCGCGGCCGCTGCCGGTGCGCAGATAGATCACGCTGCGATGGTCGGCGAATTCGTTCTTGCGGCGCTGGAAGGCGGCTTCGACCAGCTCACGCAGATCCGGATCGAGTGCCCGCGACGAGGTCGTGCCGATGAAGCGGCTGTAGCAGCCGCTGCAGGCGAGCACCGAGAGTTCGGGGTCCACGCCGCCATTGTCGCGCAAGACCAGTATGCCGGCGCAATCGACATTGAGCAGCGAGGCGAGCTGGGTCAGCACGCCCTCGGCGAGCCGCTGCATCGACTTGAAGTCGTACAGCGTCGAGGCCGCGTCGATGATGATCTCGAGCCCGCGGCGGGTCTGCACCATGCGCTCGAGCTGCTGATAGGAGCGCAGCGCCGCGGTCAGCGAGGTGAACAGCTTGTCGGCGGTGAGCTCGGTCTTGGCCTTGTAGTCGTTGATGTCGTACTGCACGATCACGCGCCGCTCGGGTGCCTGGCCGGGCTGGCCGGTGCGCAGGATGATGCGCACGGTCTCGTTCTTGATCTCGTTGCGGATGAACTCGACCAGCTCGAGGCCGGCGACGTCGGTCTCCATGATGACGTCGAGCAGCACGGCGGCGATGTCGCTGTGCGCGGCCATCAGCTTGCGACCTTCTGCCGCGGAATAAGCCGAGAGGATCTCCAGGCTCTGGCCGTTGAGACTGTAGTCGGACAGCGCAAAGCGCGTGCCGTCATGCACGGCCGGATCGTCGTCGATGACGGCGATCTTCCATTTCCGGGCGTTGGTATCCTCCGACGCGGCGCCGGTGTCGTCGATCAGGTGGAGGACATCGTCCTGTTCGGCCATTGAGAAGTCCCGTCAGTCTCTGTGCTTTGTGCGCCGCCCTTGGCGATGCGGGGCATGATAATGCGAAAAGTGGTGCCTTGTCCCAGCTTGGATTCCAGCATCATCCGCCCGCCGAGCTGCTGGGTTACCAGATTATAGACGATATGGAGGCCGAGACCGGTGCCGCCTTCGTTGCGCCGAGTGGTAAAGAAAGGGTCAAAGGCCTGGCGCTGCACGTCGGGGGTCATGCCCGCCCCGTCATCGGTGAAGATGATCTCGATGTCGTCGGTCCCGCGCGGCCGGGCCGAGATCGTGATTGTGCCGGCGCGCCCGTCGGCGAAGGCGTGGTTGGCGGCGTTGAGGAAGAGGTTGGTCAGGATCTGGCCGTAGGAGCCGGGATAGCCGTCGAGCAGGAGCCCCTCGGGCACGTCGACCTGGAGCGTGATCGGCGATCGCTTCAGCACGGGACGCAGGCTGGCGATGATCTGGTCGGTGGCCTCGCTGAGTGAGAATTGACGCCGCTCGGTATGCGAGCGGTCGACCGCGACCTGCTTGAACGACTGGATCAACTCGCCGGCGCGCTGGAGATTGGCGACGAGCTGCTGCGAGGCATCACGCGAAGACTGCACGAACTCCTCGAGCTGCGAGCGGCGCAGGCCGCCTTCGCCCTTGAGCTGGGCCTCGAAGATCTCGGTGCGCCGGGCAAAGCTGGACGCAACGGTCAGGCTGATGCCGATCGGGTTGTTGACCTCGTGCGCGACGCCGGCGACGAGGCCGCCGAGCGCGGCGAGCCTCTCCGCATCGATCAGATTCTGCTGCGCCGTGTTGAGCTCGAGCAGCGCGCTCTCGGCCTTCTCCTTGGACGCGCGCAGCTCGTCCTCGGTCTTGCGTTTGGCGATCGCGTTCTCGCGGAATACTTCCACCGCGCGCGCCATGGCCCCGACCTCGTCGCGCGCCTTCGTGCCCTGCACCTCGCGGTCGAGGTCGCCGAGCGTGATCGCGCGCATCGCGGCCATGATCTGCTGCAGCGGCAGCCGGATCGACAGCGCGATCAGTACGCCGGCGGAGAGAATGATGCCGAGGAAGATCACCGCGATCGAGAGCACGCGCCGCGAGATGTTCGCCAGCGTGCGGTCGAAAGTCTCCTGCGCCTTCTGCTCGCGCTGGCGCATCTTGGTGGAGAGATCGTCGATGGCGCCGATCGCCTCGGCCTGGCTCGCGTCGATGGTGTTGCGCAGCAGTTCGGTGCGGCTCGTGAGCTGCTCGGAGAGCTTTGCGAAACCCTCGCGCAGCGCCATGGTGCGGGCGCCCAGCCGTTGCAGCGCCATGCGCTGGAGATCGTTGTCGGCGAGGTCGATCATGACAGGAATGGTCGTCTCGATCGTCTCGGTGTTGCGGCGCGCGTCGTCCGCCGCGCCCGGCGACAGCGACAGATAGTAGGAATTGGCCGCGACCAGCATCGCGGTGAAGGCCTCGCGGGACTTGCCGAGCGACGGCCAGATCAGCGCGTCGCGATGGCCGGTGGCGCCTTCGATGATGGAATAGAGGCCCGCCATGTCCTTGGCCGGGCCCTGCACCTGCTCCTCATAGGTCTTGGCGATGGTCGCCTGCACGCTGCGCAATTCGCCGAAGCCGTTGAGGAAGCGGTCGGTGGTGCGCTCGAGCTCCTCGACCGAGCCCGACAGCATCGGGTCCTTGGCGGCGCGGTCGGTCAGCGTGCCCAGCACCGCCTCGCGCAGCAGGAGGATCTCGGCGAACAGGTCCGGGCTCGGCTGGTTGATGTAGCGATGGATAAGGTTCTGCAGCCGCCCGGTCTCGCTTTCGAGCAGCGCCAGGATCCGGTCGGACTCGCGCACCTGGCGCACGTCGTCCCAGGCGGAGCTCAGCACCTGCGAGCCGTTCCAGATCAGTGCCACCAGCACCACCACCACGGCGGAGTTCAGCGCTGCGATCGACAGGATGCGCCAGCGGATCGGCACGGCCCGGAGCATGCCGACGAGCCGCGCGCGCAACCGCCCGATCGGGCCGGCCTGCCGCTCTGCGTGCTCGCTGTTTCCAGGCGTCGTCAAGGAAACTCACTCCACCTTGCGAATGCGTTCGATCAGCGCGGCCGCGGCGGGATCGCGCCCGGCCTTGGCATAGATTGCGGCCATCGCGTCCTCGAACGGCTTGCGGTCGATGTCCCTGACGATGGTGACGCCGGCGTCCTCCGCCTTGCGTTGCGACTGTTCCTCGAGGTCGCGCCACTTTCCGCGCATGAATCGGCTGGAGCGCTGCGCGGCCTCCCGGAACGTGGCCTGGTCGTCCGCGGACAGGCTCCGCCAGGCCTTGAGCGAGATCACAAGCACCTCGGGGCTCATCGTGTGCCCGGTGAGCGCAAGGTAGCCGGCGTATTTGTAATGATCTGTCGTCACGAACGATGGCCAGTTGTTTTCGGCGCCATCAATCAGATGGTTGGCAAGCCCTGTAAGCACTTGCCCATAGGGCAGCTCCACCGGCTCGGCGCCGAGCGAGCGAATCATTTCGCTCATCAGTTCTGACTGTTGCACCCGAATCCGCAACCCCTTGAGGTCGGCGACGCGCGTCACGGGGCGGACGGCGTTGTAGATGGACCGGGCACCTGAGTCGTAAAAGGCGAGCCCGACGAAGCCGTAGGGCTCGAAGCTGCCGAGGATCTCGCTGCCGATCGGTCCGTCCAGCACCTTCTGCATGTGCTCGATGGACCGGAACAGGAACGGCATGGCGAGCACGTTCATCGCCGGAACGAAGTTGCCGATCAACGCTACATTGGTGCGGTTGAGGTCGATCGCACCGGCCCGAGTCTGCTCGATCGTTTCCTTCTCCTCGCCGAGCTGGCGGGAGTGAAACACCTTGATCTCGTGCCGGCCGCCGCTTCGCTCGGCGATCAGGGCGCCCATGTAGCGCAACGCCTGGACGGTCGGATAATCCTCGGGCTGGGTGTCAGCGGCGCGGAATTCGCGAGCAACGACGGCCGTCGCGCACATCACGAACAGAAGCGCGACGAAAATCATCCCGGTCCGCGAGAGTTCGGCACGGTTCAACACTGGCACACTCAACCCCTCAGTGGTGGAGTCTATGGCGGGGACCAAAAGGTTCAACGCAATCTAGCAAATGATCAAGAGAAGGCCATCCCGACAGAGCCGGCGCCGATGGTGCGGCGCGGCCGAATCTCATTCCTGCGAATCTCATTCCCGATTGAATCCGCGAAGGCGGCGCTTTAAGCAGGTGGCGGGCAAGGTTCGCTTGGCCAGGTCGCCTTTTGTTCGCGCGAGACGGGATCTTCGATCGTGACTTCAGCATGGCGCCTTTTGCAGATCGCTGCCGCCGCCGCGGCCCTCGCATTGACCGCGCCGGCCAGTGCCGCCACCGACATCGCGCTGTGGCACGCCATGTCCGGCGAGCTCGGCCGGCAGCTCGACAAGCTCGTCTCCGGTTTCAACACCTCGCAGTCCGATTACCGGATCGTGCCGAGCTACAAGGGCAACTACACCGAGACGGTGACGGCGGCGATCTTCGCCTTCCGCTCGCGCAGCCAGCCCGCGATCGTCCAGGTCAACGAGGTCGCCACCGCCACCATGACCGCGGCCAAGGGGGCGGTCTATCCGGTGTTCAGCCTGATGCGGGACCAGGGCGAGCCGTTCTCGCTCAATGATTATCTTCCGACCGTCTCCGGCTATTACACCGATGCGGCCGGCAATCTGCTGTCCTTCCCGTTCAATTCCTCGACGCCGATCCTCTACTACAACAAGACCATGTTCCGCGACGCGGGCCTCGATCCGGAGCAGCCGCCAAGGACCTGGCCCGAGCTTGGCGCCGCCGCAAAGCGCCTGCGCGAGCGCGGTGCGGTGTGCGGCTTCACCACCTCGTGGCCGTCCTGGATTCACATCGAGAACCTGTCGGCCTTCCACAATCTGCAGCTTGCGACGCGCGCCAACGGCTTTGCCGGGCTCGATGCCGAGTTGACCATCAACAATCCGGTCGTGGTCAAGCACATCGCCCAGCTCGCCGAGTGGCAGAAGACCAAGGTGTTCGATTATAGCGGCCGCGGCCAGTCGGCCGAACCGCGCTTCCAGAACGGCGAATGCGGCATCTTCATCGGCTCATCGGCCACACGCGCCGACATCAAGGCGAATTCGAAGTTCGAGATCGGCTACGGCATGATGCCGTACTGGCCCGATGTGAAGGGCGCGCCGCAGAACTCGATCATCGGCGGTGCCACGCTGTGGGTGCTGCGTGACCGGCCGCGCGAGGAATACAAGGGTGTGGCGCGGTTCTTCGCCTATCTCTCGCAGCCCGGCGTCCAGGCCGCCTGGCACCAGAACACCGGCTATTTGCCGGTCACCCGCGCCGCCTTCGAGCTGACGCGCGCGCAGGGCTTCTACGAGCGCAATCCGGGCTCGGCGATCTCGTTCGAGGAGATCACGCTGCATGCGCCGACGGAGAATTCGAAGGGCGTCCGGCTCGGCTCCTTCAATCTGATCCGCGGTGCGGTCGAGGAAGAGCTCGAGCAGGCCTTTGCCGGCCAGAAGAGCGCGCAGGCCGCGCTCGATTCCGCGGTCGAGCGCGGCAACAAGCTATTGCGCCAGTTCGAGCGCGCCAGCCCGGACCGGTAGGGCGTTGCGATTAGATATCGCTGCAACCGAGGTGCGCTCCCTCCCCCGCTTGCGGGGGAGGCACAGGCGGCCTATGCCGCCGTTCTCAAAAAAGAACGCCGATGCAAAGCATCGGCTATGGGAGAGGGTGTCTCCGCAACCGAGAACCCCCAAGAGGAGAGAGCCCTCACCCGCGTCTTCGGCGCGACCTCTCCCGCAAGCGGGAGAGGTGGAGCGCGTTCCGGGCCTGCATCGAGATCAACAAAAGCGGCCTGGGGTGAGCGGGTAACAATGACCATTGTTCCATCGCAAAAGTTGCCGGCCTTCGCCGACGGGCAAGCCTTTCGCGCCTGGCGTTCCGACCCGCGCAGATGGTTGCCAATCGCGCTCGATATCGCGCGCGAGCATGGCCTCGATATCAGCTCGCCGCACGTGTTTGCGACCGGCACCAACCTCGTCGTCGGGCTCGGTGAACGCCTGATCCTGAAGATCTTTCCGCCGCTGCTCCGCGCGCAATTCGTCTCCGAGCGCGGCTCGCTGATGCAGCTCGCGGGCCGCCTGCATTTGCCGATCCCCGAGATCGTCGCGGAAGGGATGCGTGACGGCTGGTCCTATCTCATCATCACGCGCCTTGCCGGCGCACTCGGCTCGGAGGTGTGGCCGCAGCTGGCGGAAGATCAGAAGGAACGTCTGCTGCGCCAGATCGGCGAGACCATCGCGGCCGTGCAGCGCGCCCCGCTCGGACCGCTCGCGCAAATCGAGCCGCGCTGGGACGAATTCATGCGCAGGCAGATCCGGGACTGCCGCGCCAGGCACGAGCGTCTAGGCCTCGCCCCAAAATTCCTCGCCGGCCTCGACGATCTCCTGCGCGAGGCCGCTGGCCTCATCCCGATGGATGCGCCGCCGGTGATTCTGGTCGGCGAATACATTCCGGAGAATTTCCTGCTCGCCTGTCACGACGGTAAGTGGTCGCTTGCCGGCCTGTTCGACTTCGGTGACGTCCTGGCGGGATGGCGTGACTACGATCTGCTCGGCCCCAGCGCGTTCATGGCGGCAGGCCGGCCGGGCCGGGTGCGCAGCCTGCTCGAAGGCTTTGGCTATGGGAAGCCGGACTACGCGCTCAAGCGGCGACTGATGGCCTTGATGCTGCTGCATCGCGCCAGCGACCTCAACGGCCACCTCTGTATCGAGGGCTGGCAGCAGCAGGCGAACGATCTCGTCGAATTGCAGGACCTGATCTGGCCGGGGTGAGCGTTCGCGCTCCGTCCCTCTCCGTCATTCCGGGCTCGATGCTGCGCATCGCCCCCGCAATGACGACGGTGCTTATTGTGCGGGCGGAGGCTAGAGTTAGCTCATTTGGTGGGCAATCGCGTCTCTTTGTATGCAATTAGCGCCCTGATGGTTCTGGCCCCAGCCTCGCTGAATCAGAAATATCCTCGTTCTATCAGTCTATTACCGTAAGCGCGTGCCTTGGCACGAACCTTGCGAAGTCTGTTCCAACCAGAAAACCCCGAGTTGGAGCAGTCCCATGAAGCGCCGCGATTTCCTCAAGTCCGTGTCCGGATTGGCCGCTGGCGCGGCGCTTCCCGCGATGCCGTCCGTGATCTCGTCCGCCCGGGCTGACGCACGCTCCGAAACGCTGTTGATCGTCTCGGAAGGCGGTCCCAACAATCTCGACATCCATGGCGTCGGCACCAACGTGCCCGGCTATGAGGTGTCCTGGAATTGCTACGACCGCCTGATCAGCCATGAGATGAAGAGCGGTCCCGGCGGCGTGCCGTATTACGACCGCGACAAGTTCAAGGGCGAACTCGCCGAGGACATGAAGATCGACGACATGTCGGTCACCTTCAAGCTGCGCAAGAACGCCAAATTCCACGACGGCACGCCTGTCACCGCCAAGGATGTGAAGTGGTCCCTCGACCGCGCGGTCAGCGTCGGCGGCTTCCCGACCTTCCAGATGAGCGCGGGCTCGCTGACCAAGCCGGAGCAGTTCGTCGTGGTCGACGATTACACCGTGCGCGTGGACTTCCTGAAGAAGGACAAGCTGACGATCCCCGATCTTGCCGTCATCGTGCCCTGCATCGTCAACTCCGAGCTGGTGAAGAAGAATTCCAGCGAGAGGGACCCCTGGGGACTCGAATTCACGAAGCAGCAGACCGCGGGCTCTGGCGCCTACAAGGTGACGAAGTGGACCGCCGGCACCGAAGTCATCATGGAGCGCAACGACGATTGGGTCTGTGGTCCCCTGCCGAAGATCAAGCGCGTGATCTGGCGCATGGTGCCGCAGGCCGGCAACCGCCGCGCGCTGCTCGAGCGCGGTGACGCCGACATCTCCTACGAGCTGCCGAACAAGGACTTCCAGGAGATGAAGGCGAACGGCAAGCTCAACGTGGTGTCGCTGCCGTTCTCCAACGGCATCCAGTACATCGGCATGAATGTCACCAAGCCGCCTTTCGACAATCCAAAAGTCCGTCAGGCGGTGGCCTACGCGCTTCCCTATCAGAAGATCATGGATGCGGTGATGTTCGGGCTGGCGAACCCGATGTTCGGCGCCGCCAAGGACAAGCCGACCGAAGTCGCCTGGCCGCAGCCGCACAAATACAACACCGACATGGAGAAGGCGAAGGCGCTGCTGACTGAAGCCGGCTACGCCAACGGTTTCGAGACCACGATCTCGTTCGACCTCAACTTCGCAGGCGTCAACGAGCCGCTCTGCGTGCTGGTGCAGGAGAGCCTTGCTCAGCTCGGCATCAAGACTACCATCAACAAGGTGCCCGGCGCCAACTGGCGCACCGAGCTCAACAAGAAGGAGATGCCGCTCTTCACCAACGTGTTCTCGGGCTGGCTCGATTACCCCGAGTACTTCTTCTACTGGTGCTATCACGGCAACAATTCCGTCTTCAACACCATGAGCTACAAGTCGGCGGAGATGGACAAGCTGATCGACGGCGCGCGCGCCGCTGCGGCGGCCGGCGACACCGCGACCTACGATGCCGACGTGAAGGGCTTCGTCGACCTCGCCTACGCCGACATCCCGCGCATCCCGCTGTACCAGCCCTTCGTCAACGTCGCGATGCAGAAGAACATCAGCGGCTATCAATACTGGTTCCACCGCCGCCTGGATTATCGCGCGATGGCGAAGGGGTAAGAGAAGCGAATGGGGAGTGGCGAATAGCGAATAGGGAGACGGGATCATGTTCGACAGTCGCGAAAGTCCATTCGCCATTCGCCATTTGCTATTCACCAGCGCGGAGCGCCAGTCATGCTGACCATGATCGGCAAGCGCCTGATGTTCGCGATTCCTTCGCTGATCGGCGTCGTCATCGTCACCTTCCTGCTGACGCGCGCGCTGCCGGGTGATCCTGCCGCTTATTTCGCCGGGCCCGCCGCGACCAGGGAGGCCGTCGAGCAGATCCGCAAGAAACTAGGCTTCGACAAGCCGCTGATCGAGCAGTTCTTCCGCTACACCAACGATCTCGCCCATGGCGATTTCGGCAATTCGCTCACGACAGGCCAGCCGGTCGCGACCGAGATCCGCAACCGCCTGCCGGCCTCCGCCGAGTTGACGCTGCTTGGCCTCATCGTCTCCATCGCGATTGCCATCCCGCTCGGCGTGTTGGCCGCAACGCGGCCGGGATCATGGATCGACCATCTCTGCCGGGTGACGACGACAGCCGGCGTCTCGCTGCCGGTGTTCTTCACCGGCCTCGTGCTGGTCTACGTCTTCTATTTCCGGCTCGGCTGGTCGCCCGCGCCGCTCGGCCGTCTCGACGTGTTCTACAGCGCTCCGCCGACGGTGACCGGTTTCTACCTGATCGACACGCTGATCGCGCGCGATTTCGAGGCGTTCCGCTCGGCGCTGAGCCAGCTCATTCTGCCCGCGACGACGCTCGCGATCTTCTCGCTGGCGCCGATCGCACGCATGACCCGCGCCTCGATGCTGGCGGTGCTCGCTAGCGAATTCGTTCGCACCGCGCGCGCCAGCGGCCTGTCGCCCTCGACCGTCATTGTCACCTACGCGTTTCGTAACGCGATGCTGCCTGTCATCACCACGCTCAGCATGGTGTTCTCGTTCCTGCTGGGCGCCAACGTGCTGGTGGAGAAGGTGTTTGCCTGGCCCGGCATCGGCTCCTATGCGGTCGAAGCGCTGATCTCGTCGGACTTCGCGCCGGTGCAGGGTTTCGTGCTGACCATGGCGGTCATGTATGTGCTGCTCAATCTCGTGATCGACATTCTCTACGGCGTGATCGATCCGCGCGTGCGGCTGGAAGGGTAGGGAGGAGATGATGAGCTCCGTTGCGCCTGCTGTTGAACCGGTCGGTCCTGCCCGCACTTCAGGACTCGCCGCCATTCTCGAACAGACCCGCTATGTGCTCGGCGAGAACAAAGTCACGGGCTTTGCCTTTGCGCTTCTGGTCCTCATCCTCGTCGCCGCGATCTTCGGTCCCTATGTGGTGCCGTATGATCCGCTGGCGTCCGACACCGCCGCCGCGCTGAAACCGCCGTCGGCGGCGCACTGGTTCGGCACCGATCAGCTGGGGCGCGACATCTTCAGCCGCGTCATCGTGGCGACGCGGCTCGATACGTTCATCGCAGTCGCCTCCGTCGTGCTGGTATTTTTGATGGGCGGGCTCGCCGGCATCGCCGCAGGCTATTTCGGCGGCTGGACCGATCGCATCGTCGGCCGTATCGCCGACACCATCATGGCTTTCCCGCTGTTCGTGCTGGCGATGGGCATCGTCGCCGCGCTCGGCAATACCGTGCAGAACATCATCCTGGCCACCGCCATCGTGAACTTCCCGCTCTATGCCCGCGTCGCGCGTGCCGAAGCCAATGTGCGCCGCAATGCCGGCTTCGTGCAGGCGGCGCGTCTCTCGGGCAACGGCGAATTCCGCATCCTCTTGGTGCACATCCTTCCGAACATCATGCCGATCATGATCGTGCAGATGTCGCTGACCATGGGCTACGCCATCCTCAATGCCGCGGGCCTCTCGTTCATCGGCCTCGGCGTCCGTCCGCCGACCGCCGAATGGGGCATCATGGTCGCCGAAGGCGCCGGCTTCATGGTCTCAGGCGAATGGTGGATCGCGCTGTTCCCGGGCCTCGCTTTGATGATCGCGGTGTTCTGCTTCAACCTCCTCGGCGACGGCCTGCGCGACATCGTCGACCCGCAGCGGAGGACGTGATGGCAAATTTCCTGCGGAAATTGTCCAATGATTCCAACCCCGTTCTACTGTGCATGGGGTTGTTTTCGCCATTTTTGAGTGGGAGCCGTCCATGACCGCTCAGCCCCTGCTCGACGTTCAGGACCTTACCGTCGAATTCACCACCCGCCGCGGCATCGTGAAAGCCGTGCAGCACGTCAACATCTCCGTGGCCAAGGGTGAGACCCTCGCCATCGTCGGCGAGTCCGGTTCCGGCAAGTCGGTGACCTCCTACGCGGTGATGCGCATCCTCGACCGCGCCGGCAAGATCGCCGAGGGCTCGGTGATGTTCTCCGGCATCGACGTGAAGGCCGCGACCGAGGCCCAGATGCGCGATTTGCGCGGCCGCGAAGTCTCGATGATCTTCCAGAACCCGCGCGCGGCGCTCAACCCGATCCGCAAAGTCGGCGACCAGATCGAGGACGTGCTGCGCACCCATGTGCAGCAGGCCCAGGTCGCCGATCGCGGCGAGAAGGCGATCGAGGCACTGGAGCAGGTCAAGATCGCCCGCCCGCGCGAGCGCTATCACGCCTACCCGTTCGAGCTGTCGGGCGGCATGTGCCAGCGCGTCGTCATTGCGCTCGCGCTCGCCTGCAATCCGCAGCTCCTGATCGCGGACGAGCCGACCACCGGCCTCGACGTCACCACGCAGAAGGCGGTGATGGACCTGATTGTCGAGCTGACCAGGCGCCGCGCGATGTCGACCATCCTGATCACCCATGATCTCGGCCTTGCGGCAGCCTATTGCGACCGCGTCGTGGTGATGGAAAAGGGCCGCGTGGTCGAGACCGCCAAAGCCGCCGACATCTTCGCCAACCCGCAGCACCCCTACACCAAGAAGCTGATGCGCGCGACCCCGCGGCTTGGCGTCTCACTCAGAGACTTGCTGCCCGAAGAGGACGCGGCCGCCTTGTCCTCTCCCCGCTTGCGGGGAGAGGACAACGCGCAAAGCGCGGCGGGTGAGGGGGACTCTCCGCGAGTCCAGTTTGCGGAAACAGCCCCTCACCCCGACCCTCTCAGCGCGAGCGAAGCTCGTCGCGACCCCGCAAGTGAGGAGAGGGAGAAGGCACCTCTCCTCCTCGTCGAAAAGCTGGTCAAGGAATACCCCCGCCAGGGCGCCACCGCCGTGCTCGGCAAGCTGTTCGGCCGCAAGCCTCCGCCGGAGCCGGACGTGTTCCGCGCGGTCGACGGCATCAGCTTCTCGATCGGTCACGGCGAGAGTGTCGGCCTCGTCGGCGAGTCCGGCTGCGGCAAATCGACGACGTCGATGATGGTGATGCGCCTGCTCGACCAGACCTCCGGCCTGATCCAGTTCGACGGCGAGGACATCGGCGCCATCCAGCCTGCGTCCTTCGCCCGGCTGCCGCAGCGCAGCCGCATCCAGATGGTGTTCCAGGACCCGACCGACAGCCTCAACCCGCGTTTCACCGCCGCGCGCGCCGTCGCCGACCCGCTTCTGCAACTCGGCGACATCAGGGGCCGCGACGCCCTCCGCGCCCGCTGCGAGGAGCTGGCCACCATGGTGGGCCTGCCGCTCAACCTGCTCGACCGTTTCCCGCACCAGCTTTCCGGCGGCCAGAAGGCCCGCGTCGGCATCGCCCGCGCCATCGCGCTGCATCCGAAGCTCGTCATCCTGGACGAGCCGACGGCGGCGCTGGACGTCTCGGTGCAAGCAGTCGTCCTGAACCTGCTTCAGGATCTCAAGCAGCGCCTGGGGATGAGCTATCTGTTCGTCTCGCATGATTTGAATGTAGTGCGCTTGCTGTGCGATCGTGTCATTGTCATGCGGGCGGGGCGGATCGTCGAAGAGGGGGCTTCCGAGAAGGTCCTCAGCGATCCCAAGGACGACTACACCAAGGAGCTGCTGACGGCGATTCCGCATCCGCCGTTGCCGGTGCACTGAGAGATTGTCTGGGAGTGTGATGGCCGAGCCGTTGGACGATTATATCGACGCCGTATCGAAGGCGCTCGCGCTGCCGGTCGAGGAGGCCTGGAGGCCGGCCGTTCGGGCCAACCTCGAAGTGTCGCTGCGGCTCGCCCGCCTTGTCGACGAATTCGCGCTGCCGGACGAGTCCGAGCCGGCGCCCGTCTTCACGGCCTGATGTTGCCATGACCATTAAGCCAGAGATGAATGCCTCCGAAATCGCGAGCGCGGTCGCCGGCGGCAGGATGTCCGCGATCGATGCAACTGAAGCGGCCCTCGCGCGCATCGAGCAGCACGACACCATTCTCAACTCCTTCACCGACGTCACCGCCGAGCGTGCCCGTGCCAAGGCGCGCGCGATCGATGCCGACATTGCCGCAGGCAGGAAGGTCGGCCCGCTCGCCGGCGTCCCCTTCGCAGTGAAGAACCTGTTTGACGTCGCGGGCCTCACAACGCGCGCCGGCTCGAAGATCAACCGCGACCTCGCGCCAGCCAAGCGCGACGCGACGCTGATCGAGCGCATGGAGGCGGCCGGCGCCGTCCTCGTCGGCGCGCTCAACATGGGCGAATACGCCTATGACTTCACCGGCGAGAACGTCCATGACGGTCCCTCGCGCAATCCGCATGACACCACGCGCATGACCGGCGGCTCCTCCGGCGGTTCGGGGAGCGCCGTCGGCGGCGCGCTGGTGCCGATTGCGCTCGGGTCCGACACCAACGGCTCGATCCGCGTGCCGTCCTCGTTTTGCGGTATCTTCGGCCTGAAGCCGACCTATGGCCGGCTGTCGCGGGCGCGCTCCTTCCCGTTCGTCGCGAGCCTCGATCATCTCGGTCCGTTCGCGCGCTCCGTCACCGATCTCGCGCTCGCCTATGATGCGATGCAGGGGCCGGACGCCGACGACGGCGCCTGCACCACGCGTGGCGTCGAGCCGGCCGCGCCGCTGCTTGGCGAGTCCATCGCAGGCTTGCGCGTCGCCATCGCCGGCGGACATTTTCAGAAGAACGTGTTTCCGGAAGCCGTCGAGGCCGTCAGCCGTGTCGCCAAGGCGCTCGGTGTAACGCAGGTGATTGATGTTCCCGAAGCTTCGCGCGCCCGCGCGGCGGCCTATGTCATCACCACCGCTGAAGGCGCCTCGCTGCATCTCGATCGCCTGCGCAGGCGTCCGAACGATTTCGACCCGGCCGTGCGCGACCGGCTGATTGCAGGCGCCATAGTGCCGGCGCCCTTGGTCGACCGCGCGCAGAAATTCCGTCGCTGGTATCGCGCGCAGCTTGCCGAGATCTTCAGGTCGGTCGACGTGCTGCTGGCTCCGGCAACGCCCTGCACGGCGCCGAAGCTCGGCCAGGTGAATTTCAACCTCGACGGTGTGGAGCTGCCGGTGCGCGCCAATATCGGCATCCACACCCAGCCGATCTCGTTCATCGGCCTGCCGGTGGTCGCTGTGCCGGTGCCGCTCGAACCGCTGCCGATCGGCGTGCAGATCATCGCGGCGCCCTGGCGCGAGGACGTGGCGCTGCGCGTCGCGCACGCATTGGAAAAGATGGGCGTCGTCGCTGCGCCCGCGCCGAGAGGAATTTGAGATGGAGATCGATCTTCCCGACGTGATCGCGGAAGTCAAAGCCGCGTTCGAGCGCTATGAGAGGGCCCTCGTCACCAACGACGTCGCGGTGCTCGGCGAGCTCTTCCGCAACGATTCCCGCACGCTGCGCTATGGCATCGGCGAGAACCTCTATGGCTACGAGGCGATCTCCGGCTTCCGCGCCGGCCGTTCGCCCGTCGGCCTCAACCGCCGCACCGCCAAGACCGTCATATCGAGCTATGGCCGCGACACGGCCGTGGCCTCGACCTTGTTCTATCGCGACACGGCGCCCGGCAAGGTCGGCCGGCAGATGCAGACCTGGATTCGTTTCCCGGAGGGCTGGCGCGTCGTCGCCGCCCATGTCAGCATCATCGACGAGTCGAAAGAGACCTGATCGTATGACGCTTGACGACTTTCCGCAGGGGACGCTGCCGGCCGAGCCGGTGGTGCCGCGCGTCGACCGGGCGCAGCCCAGCGTGCACAAGGTCACGCGTGCCGAGGAATTGCGCCTTCAGCTCGCCGACGAGATCGTGCGCGGAACCTTGGCGCCCGGCGCGCCGCTGGACGAGACCGACATCGCGCGCCGCTTCAACGTCTCGCGCACCCCGGTGCGCGAGGCGTTGCGCCAGCTGGTCGCGAGCGGCCTCGTCGAATCGCGCGCCCACCGCGGTGCGGTGGTGGCGCAGCCCTCGGTCGAACGGCTGAAGGGCATGTTCGAGGCCATGGCGGAGCTCGAGGCGCTGTGCGCCGGCCTTGCCGCCGAGCGCATGTCCGCCGCCGAGCGCCACGGTCTCGAAGCGATCCACGAAGAGCTACGGGTGTTAAGCTACACCGGCAATCCCGATCGTTTCCACGAGGTCAACGAACGCTTCCACAACGCGATCTATGCGGGATCGCAGAACGGTTACATCGCCGAGATCACGCTGGCGACGCGCGTGCGCGTCCAGCCGTTCCGTCGCGCCCAGTTCCGCAACCTCGGGCGTCTCGCAAAATCGCAGGCCGAGCACGACCGCGTCGTCGTCGCCATCATGCGCGGCGACAAGCAGGGCGCCGCGGCGGCGATGCGCGCGCATATCGAGCTGGTGCGCGGAGAGTATGAGATCTACGCGGTGTCGGTGTAGGCTGACTCTACTGCCACACACTCGCTGTCGTCCCCGCGAAGGCGGGGATCCATAACCCCAGGGAGAAGTTGTGGCGCGAAGCTCTAAACTCCGAGTCGTCGCCAATCCACTCCCTGTGGTTATGGGTCCCGGATCTGTGCTTCGCTTGTCCGGGACGACAGCAGAGGGAAAGTTCACCCCGTCGCAGCCGCCATATACTTCCGCCAGCCGCCATAGGCGGTGATGTCGCGGGCATCGCCGAGCACCTCGGGCTCGACGATGAATCCCTTCACGCTGCGGCCGTCGGCAAGTCGAACCGTGCCGATTGCCATCGGCGCGGGGATTGCGTTGACGAACTTGCCGAAGGCTGACGATGACAACGACCAGATCTCCAGCTCGATCGCAGCGCCCTTGCCAGCCTCGACGCGCAGCATACCCGGTTTCGGCGGCGTGGTCTTCAATGCATAGAGCTTGTAGTCCGGCGCGGTCTTGCTTGCCTCGATCAGCTTTCCGTCCAGCGCCGTCAATTCACCGTTTAGCGCCATGCCGGAGAGGTGCGCGCCGACCACTGCGATGGGAATCTCGTCGCCGCCGTTTGCGGCGAGCTGTGCGAGCGGTGCCTGCGCCACGCCCTTCGCGCCGACCGCCAGCTTTGTATCGGCATGGAAGACACGGCCGATGCTCGCGAGCAGCGCATCGCGTCCGGCGGGCGCGAGCAGCGTGATCCCGAACGGAATGCCGTCGGCACGCATCTCTGCCGGGATGGCGAGGCCGCAGAGGTCGAGCAGGTTGACGAAATTGGTGTAGGTGCCGAGCCGGCTGTTGAGCTCGATCGGATTGGCGAGCACCTGGGCGGTCGTATAGGCCGTCGGCGCCGTCGGCAGCACCAGCGCGTCGATGTTGGCAAGGGTACGCTCGGCGATCTTGCGCAGGCCCTGCAGGCGGTACAGTGCAGAGAAGGTTTCCGCCGCCGTGAGCCGCGCGCCGGCCGCGGTGATCTCGCGCGTTACGGGATGGATTGCATCGGGTGCCGAGGCGAGCAGGTTGCGGATCACGAGATAGCGCTCGGCAACCCATGGCCCCTCATAGAGCAGCCGCGCCGTCTCGTAGAACGGTTCGAGGTCGAACTCGACCAGCGTTGCGCCAAGTGCGGTCCAGCGCTTCAGCGCATCGGCATAGGCGGCCTCCGCCTTCTTGTCGCCGAAGAAGATCAACTGCCCGTTGCGCGGCACGCCGAGGCGCAGGTTCGCGGGGAACGGCGTGATCGGCCCCAGCGGCCGGTCGCGCGAGAATGGATCGGCCTGGTCGGGGCCCGCCATCACCGACAGCGCGAGTGCGGCGTCGTCCACGGTCAGCGCGAATACCGAGATGCAGTCGAGCGTGCGGCACGCCGGCACGAGACCGGCGGTCGAGATCATGCCGAGGCTCGGCTTCAGCCCGACGATGTTGTTGAGCATCGCCGGCACGCGCCCGCTGCCGGCGGTGTCCGTGCCCAGCGACAGCGGCACCAGCCCGGCGCCGACGGCGACCGCCGATCCCGAACTCGAGCCTCCGGGAATGAGATCTTCGCGGATCGAATTCCCCGGGATGCCGTAAGGCGAGCGCACACCGACGAGGCCGGTCGCGAACTGGTCGAGATTGGTCTTGCCGATGATGATGGCGCCCGCGGCGCGCAGACGCTCCACCGCGGTCGAGTCATGCGCCGGTGTATAGGAAAATGCCGGGCAGGCCGCGGTGGTCGGAAATCCCAGCGCGTCGATATTGTCCTTCACCGCGACCGGCACGCCGTAGAGCGGCAGGCTCGCGGCATCCTTGCGCGTGACGAGCCTCTCGGCTTCCGCGATCGCGTCCTTCTCGTCGCGCAGGCTGATGAAGACGGCGGGATCTCTGTGGTCGCGAATGCGCTGATAGGTACGCGCGATCGTCTGCGCCGGCGTCTGTGTGCCCGCGCGATGCGCGGCCACGATCGCGGCGATCGTTTCAGGCTGCTCAGCCCCCATGTCGATAAAGCTCCGGCAACTTGTGTTCATCCGGATTGAAGCAAGTGGTGTGCCATTGTGTACAATATCCGGGCAGAGCGGCTGCTTCAGATATTATCGAGGCATCAGTGGCTTGGCGACTTTTTCGATGACTGAGCGGACCGCCATGCCCACGCCCTGTTACGGGCATTTGCGTAAATATTGGGCAGCTTGGATCAGGTGAAGCCGGCGAGGATCTCGAGCAGCCGCTCGCGGTTCTCCTTGCCGATCTTCGCCTCGACATGGCGCTCGTGCTCGGCGGCGAGGCGCTTGAATTTCGCCAGCGCCGTCTCGCCCTGCGTCGTGAGGTGCAGCGCGTGCGAGCGCCGGTCCGCCTTCGACTTGATCCGCTTCACGAGCTTGCGCTGCTCGAGCCTGTCGAGCAGATGCACCAGCCGGGCGCGCTCGATGCCGAGGCGCTTTGCCACCGCCATCTGCGACAGGCCCGGATTGGCGCCGATCACCGTCAGCACCGAATATTGTGTCGGCCGGATGTCGACATCGCCGAGCGTCTTGATGAAGTCCTGGAAGATCCAGATCTGGAAGCGCCGCACCGCATAGCCGGCGTGACCGACCAGCGCGTCGAGGGCGATCTCGTCCGCGTCGATCGGCCGCGCCGCGCCGTTGCCGGTGCGTTTGCGCGGGGAGAGGCGGGCGTCGGCTCGGGCTGCGCTGGCTGTCACATCGTGTCTCCTGCCGTGCAACCTTAGCGTCTCGACGACGTGAGCGGAAGATTGTTGTTGACGACAACAATTGGCATGCCCAACATTATGGCCAAAGCAGCCCGGAACGAGGCTGCGACCGATCACGGGTTCGGGCGAGGAGGAAGCCATGACAACCGCCCCACGCGGTGACGCTGCAAGCCTGTTCGCAGCGCCGAAGACCGTCGCCGAACATCGCGCAGACGGCAGCATCGTGCTGCGCTCGCCCGAGCCGTTGCGCGACAGTGCACGCTGCATCGGCGACTGGCTGGAGCAGTGGGCGCAGCAAACGCCTGATACGATCTTCCTTGCCGAGCGTGGCAATACCGAAGCGCCATGGACCACCGTCACCTATGGGCAAGCGCTGCGCCAGGTTCGGGCGGCGGCGTCCTGGATTCTGGCACAGGGTCTTGGCGCCGAACGCCCGCTCGTCATCCTCTCCGACAACAGCATCGATCATGCGCTGCTCGCACTTGCGGCCCAGCATGTCGGCGTGCCCTCGGCCGCGATCTCGCCGGCCTACTCACTGATGTCGAAGGATTTCGACAAGCTCAAGGGCATGATCGCGCTGCTCGATCCGGGTACGATCTATGTCTCCGCGACCAAGCCTTTCGCGGCGGCGCTGGCGGCGATCAAGCCGCTGCACAGGGCGCAGATCATCAGCGGCAATGACGACGCCGATACGCTTGCTTTCCGCACCATCGCCGCAACGCCCGAAACGCCCGATGTCGCAAAGGCCTTCGCTGCGGTGACGCCGGACACGATCGCAAAATTCCTGTTCACGTCAGGCTCGACGGGCATGCCCAAGGCGGTCATCAACACCCAGCGCATGCTGACCTCGAGCCAGCAGGCCAAGGCGCAGACCTGGACTTTCCTCGAGCAGGGCGGCTGCGATCTCGTCATTCTCGACTGGCTGCCCTGGAGCCATACCTTCGGCGCCAACCACAATTTCAATCTCGTGCTGCGCAATGGCGGATCGCTCTATATCGACGGCGGCAAGCCCGCGCCCGGTCTCTTTGCGACGTCGCTGGCCAATTTGAAAAGCGTGATGCCGACGGTCTATTTCAACGTGCCGCGCGGCTTCGACATGCTGATCGCGGCGCTGCGTGGCGACAAGGAGCTCCGCCGCCGCTTCTTTGGCGAAGTGAAATTCGCCTTCTATGCCGGCGCCGCGCTGCCGCAGAATCTCTGGGATGCACTCGAGCAGCTTTCCATCGAGACCGTCGGCCGCGCGCTGCCGATGGTCTCGGCCTGGGGATCGACTGAAACTTCGCCGCTCGCCACCGACTGTCATTTCCTCGCCGAACGCTCCGGCAATATCGGCGTGCCGATTCCCGGCACAGAATTGAAGCTCGTCACCTCCGGCGACAAGCTGGAGGTGCGCGTGCGCGGTCCCAACGTTACGCCGGGTTACTGGAAGGCGGCCGAGCTGACGAAGCAGGCCTTCGACGAAGAGGGCTTTTATCTCATCGGCGACGCCGTGAAGCTCGCGGACGCCGGGCGGCCGGAGCGCGGTCTGTTCTTCGACGGCCGCGTCGCGGAGGACTTCAAGCTCAATTCCGGCACCTGGGTCAGCGTCGGCACGCTGCGCGTCGCCGGCATCGCCGCGCTGGCGCCGCTTGCGCAGGACATCGTCGTCACCGGTCATGGCGGCGATGAGGTGCGCTTTCTGGTGTTTCCGAACGTTGTCGCGTGCCGCGCGCATGCCGGCGTGGGTGAGGCGGCAGGCGTGAATGATGTGTTGGCGCATGACAAGATCAGGACCGCGATCGCGCAGGGCCTGGCGAAGCTGAAGCAGCAGAGCGCCAACTCCTCCGGCCACGCCACGCGCGCGCTGTTGCTGGCCGAGCCGCCGTCCGTCGATGGGGGCGAGATCACCGACAAGGGCTACATCAACCAGCGTGCCGTGCTGACCCGGCGTGCGGATGCGGTGGCGCGGTTGGACGATGATGCGTCGGCCGAGTGGATCGGCTGCAACGGGTGAAGTCGGCGAAGCAACTGCATAGTAGGGCGGCGTAGCTAGTCTCGCTGTCATTCCGGGGCGCGCCTTTTGGTGCGACCCCGGAATCCATTTCACCGCTGAGGATGCTGCACGATGGATTCCGGGTTCGCGCTACGCGCGCCCCGGAATGACGAGAGGTGTGAGGCAATTCGCCAAATACGTCAGCTATTCCGCCGCAATATCCTGCATGATTCTTTTGTTGCCTAAGCAACTAATTTGTGCGAACCGTTCCAAGCAAGGATGACGGCGGGGAAACCGCCGCGCCTGATCTCGGAGGAAACAATGCTCGGCCGGAAGGGTGCCGCAGGCAGACGCTCGCGTATGCCGGAAAACGACAGGCGGGTGCGCCCGACGCGCGACCTGTCAGATATCCGTGCCGCCGGTCACTGCACCCAAATTTTCGTGCAGCCTGCGCAACAAATCGATCAGCACCTCGCGCTCGTCCTTGTTCAAACAAGACAACAGGCGACGTTCGCGCTCGAACGCTGCGACGATCACCTTGTCATGGGTGGCGCGCCCCTTCGCCGTCAGCGAGATCGAATGGGTGCGGCCGTCGTTCGGATCGGTGCGGATCGACACCAGCCCGCGCTTTTCCAGGCCGGCGAGCGTCCGGCTCACCGGACCCTTGTCGAAGCCGATGACGTGGCAGATGCGCGAGGCGGGAATGCCTGGCTCGATCGCCAGCAGCGACATGATCCGCCATTCCGTGACGTTGACGCCGAACTGCCGCTGATAGAACGCCGTCGCGCTGTTCGAAAGCTTGTTGGCGATGAAGGTGATGAAGGCCGGAACATAACGATCGAGATCGAGCGTCGGCCCCGTCTCAGCGGGCAGAGGCTTCTGTCGGGATCTGGTCGAAGGCGGCATATCGGGCTTTTGACTCGCTGCGTGCCCAAAGACCTAAGGACATGCGGCCGCGTTTCACAAGATCAAAGTGAGGGAGGACTACAATGAGCGCGACGGCCTCAGCAACAGCCGGTGGCCCGCTGGCTATCCCGCATCTCGATGTCGACCCCTTCGCGATGAATTTTTTTGCCGATCCCTATCCCACGCACGAGTTGCTGCGGGAGGCAGGGCCTGTCGTCTATCTCGACAAATGGAACGTTTACGGCGTGGCGCGCTATGCCGAGGTCCATGCCGTGCTGAACGATCCCGCAACTTTCTGCTCCAGCCGGGGCGTGGGCCTGAGCGACTTCAAGAAGGAAAAGCCGTGGCGGCCGCCGAGCCTGATCCTGGAGGCCGACCCGCCCGCGCACACGCGCACTCGCGCGGTGCTGTCAAAGGTGCTGTCGCCCACGGTGATGAAGCAGGTTCGCGACCGCTTCACTGCTGCGGCCGAGGAGCGCGTGGATGCGCTGCTTGAACGCCGCAGCTTCGATGCGATCACCGATCTTGCGGAGGCCTATCCGCTCTCCATCTTCCCGGATGCGTTAGGGCTGAAGCCGGAGGGCCGCGAGAACCTCATCCCCTATGCGAGCCTCGTGTTCAACGCCTTCGGCCCGCCGAACGAGCTGCGCCAGGAGGCAATTGCGCGCTCGGCGCCGCACCAGGCCTATGTCACCGCGCAATGCCAGCGCGAGAACCTTGCGCCGGGCGGCTTTGGCGCCTGCATCCACGCCCAGGTCGACGAGGGCGCGATCACCGCGACCGAGGCGCCGCTGCTGGTGCGCTCGCTGCTCTCGGCCGGCCTCGATACCACCGTCAACGGCATCGGCGCGGCGGTCTATTGCCTCGCACGCTTCCGCGACCAATGGCAGCGCCTGCGCGACGATCCCTCGCTCGCGCGCAACGCTTTCGAGGAAGCCGTTCGCTTCGAGAGCCCGGTGCAGACCTTCTTCCGCACCACGACGCGAAAGGTCGAACTGTCAGGCGCGACCATCGGCGAGGGCGAGAAGGTTCTGATGTTTCTCGCCGCCGCCAACCGCGATCCGCGCCGCTGGGACAAGCCGGACACCTACGACATCACTCGCCGCGCGTCCGGCCATGTCGGCTTCGGCTCGGGCATCCACATGTGCGTCGGCCAACTCGTTGCCCGGCTCGAGGGCGAGGTGATGCTGACGGCGCTGGCGCGGCGTATCGCGAAAATCGAGATCAGCGGCGAACCAAAACGCCGCTTCAACAACACGCTGCGCGGGCTGGACAGCCTGCCTGTTACGATCACCCCGGCCTGACGAGGAGTTTCATGCCCGCCATCACCTTTATCCATCCCGACGGCAAGTCCGATCGCGTCGAGACCGGCGACGGCGAGAGCGCCATGCAGGCCGCGACCCGCCACGGCCTCGACGGCATTCTGGCCGAATGCGGCGGCAACGCCATGTGTGCGACCTGCCACGTGTATGTCGACGAGGGCTGGCTCACACGCCTGCCCGACATGGCCGATGACGAGGACGCACTGCTCGACGGCACCGCGACCGAGCGGCTGCCGAACAGCCGGTTGTCGTGCCAGATCAACATCACACCTGCGCTCGACGGGCTCGTGCTGAGACTGCCGGCACGGCAGGTCTAGCTCGCCAGAACGACTGGCTTTCATAAACGCGCTGGCAACGACCGGTGCGGCATCACATCAAAACGGGAAGGGAACAATGAAACACCTGAAGTGGACGCTTGCGCTGGCCGCGAGCCTGATGAGCGGCACGGCAGGCGCCGAGATCTCCGACAATGTCGTGCGCATCGGCGTCCTCAACGACATCTCCGGCATCTTCCAGGACACCAACGGCATGGGCTCGGTCGAGGCCGCGCGCATGGCGGCGGAAGATTTCAACGGCGGCGGCAAGAACATCAAGGTCGAGATCGTCTACGCCGACCATCAGAACAAGGCCGATGTCGGCAACGCGATCGCGCGCAAATGGCTTGACGTCGAAGGCGTCGATGCCATCGTCGACGTGCCGAATTCTGCCGTCGGCCTTTCCATCAATACGCTGCTGCGCGACAGCCGCATGACCTTCCTGGCGTCCTCCACGGCGAGCTCGGATCTCACCGGCAAGGCCTGCTCGCCCAACACCATCCAGTGGGTCAACGACACCTGGGCGACCGGCAACACCACGGCGGCCGCGATGATGTCGCGCGGCGGCAAGGACTGGTATTTCCTCACGGTCGACTACGCCCTCGGCAAAGGTATCGAGGCCGAGGCACAGAAATATATCGAGGGGCATGGTGGCAAGGTGCTCGGCTCCTCGAAGCATCCGCTCGGCACCTCCGACTTTGCCTCCTTCTTGTTGCAGGCGCAGGGCTCGAAGGCGCAGGTGATCGGCCTTGCCAATGCCGGCGGCGACACCATCAACGCGGTGAAGCAGGCTGCCGAGTTCGGGGTTCAGCAGAGCGGGCAGAAGCTCGTGGCCTTCCTGCTCTTCATCAACGACATCCACGGCATGGGCATCAAGGTGGCCCAGGGACTCCAGCTCATGGAAGCCTTCTACTGGGACATGAACGACGACACCCGCGCCTTCGCAAAACGCTTCGCCGCGCGGCCCGGCATGAACGGCAAGATGCCGAGCGGCAACCAGGCCGGCGTCTATGCCTCCACGCTCGCCTATCTCAACGCGGTCGCGGCCACCGGCAGCGACAATGCCAAGGACGCCGTGCCGGAGATGAAGAAGTTCAGGGGCAAGGACAGACTGTTCGGCGACACCACGATCCGGCAGGACGGCCGGGTCGTGCACCCCATGTATCTGTTCGAGGTGAAGAAGCCGGAAGAGTCGAAATACCCGTACGACTATTACAAGCTGGTCTCGACCATCCCGGCGGACCAGGCGTTTCGGCCGCTGGCGGAAGGCGGGTGCGAGCTGGTGAAGTAGTTGCAGCTCTCCCCGCTCGCGGGGAGAGGTCGGAATCTGCGTAGCAAATTCCAGGTGAGGGGAGCCTCCGCCAGCCAGATGTCCGCGGGAACGACCATCTTTCAGCACGTCATTGCGATGGGGCAACATCGAAGGATTCGATTCTCGCTGTCCCCGCGGAGACTCCCCCTCGCCCCGACCCTCTCCCCGCAAGCGGGGAAAGGGGGATGAGTCACCCCACCACCTTGCTGCTTCCTTGCGTGATCAGCCGCGCGGCGCGCTGGTCGCGGGCGTAGATCCAAAGCCAGCTCAGGGCGACGCTGAGGCGGTGGCGCAGGCCGATCAGGAAGTAGATGTGGGCGATGCCCCAGATCCACCACGCGATAGCGCCGCGCAGTTTTACCTTGCCGAAATCGATCACGGCGAGGCGCTTGCCGATCTGAGCGAGGCTGCCGGCATGCTTGTAGCGGAACGGGCCCGTCGGCGCGCCGCGCAGCCTCGCCTTGATGGTGTCGGAGACGTGGCGCCCCTGCTGCTTCGCGGCCGGCGCGATGCCGGGCACCGGCTTGCCGTCCCAGGCGTTGATGCTGACGGTGTCGCCGATCGCGAAGATCTCGGGATGGCCGGGAATTGTCAGGTCGTCTTCGACCTGCACGCGCCCGGCGCGATCGGCCGGCGCACCCAGCCATTCGGCAGCCGGTGACGCGCGCACGCCGGCGGCCCAGATGCGTGTCTTTGCCTCGAGCAGCTTGCCGCCGAACACGACGCCCTCACGATTGATCTCGGTCACGGCCTGCCCGAGCATGACCTCGACGCCGATCTTTTCCAGCGAGGCCTGCGCATAGGCAGAGAGCTCGTCGGGAAAGCCGGTCAGCACGCGCGGGCCTGCCTCGATCAGCACCACGCGCGCCCTGGTGGTATCGATGTTGCGGAAATCGCCGGGCAAGGTGTGGTGCGCCATCTCGGCGATGGTGCCGGCGAGTTCGACGCCGGTCGGGCCGGCGCCGACGATGACGAAGGTCAGCCGCGCCGCGCGCTTGGCCGGATCGGTTTCGCGCTCGGCACGCTCGAACGCCACCAGGATGTGCCGGCGCAGCGTGGTCGCGTCCTCCAGCGTCTTCAGGCCCGGCGCGAACTGCTCCCATTCGTCGTGGCCGAAATAGGCGTGGCGCGCGCCGGTCGCAAGCACGAGCGTGTCGTATGGCACCTCGCTGCCGTCATCGATCAGAACGCAGCGTCGCAACGCGTCGACGCCGCTGATCGTCGCAAACAGCGTCGTCACCTCGCGCCGGTCGCGCATCAGGTGGCGGATCGGCCAGGCGATCTCGCTGGTCGCAAGTGAAGCCGTCGCCACCTGGTAGAGCAGGGGCTGAAACAGATGATGGTTGCGGCGGTCGATCAGCGTGATCGTCACAGGCGCGCCGGCGAGGCGGTAAGCCGTTTCCAGCCCGCCGAAGCCGGCTCCGACGATGACGACGCGATGCGGTGTCGTGGTCATGATGCGCCCTCGAATCTCGCTGCTCTACTCCTGCATTTAAGTGCGGATCGGGTGCCGCGGTCCAATAGCCGTCATCAATCGGGGAATTGGCCGGGTGTATCGGTCTGGCGCGAAAAAGCGCCGCAGCTCCGGACCGGCCCTAGGCCGGCCTCGGTCGAAGTAAGTAGAATTATATTTCTTGCCATCCCCGATTGGGGCGAAATATGGTGCAGGGGCAGGCGCTGAACCATTGGCGGCTCGACAGATTTTGCGTTCAATAGAGACAGGCCCCGGGGCGGCGATCACCCCGTTTCCGGGAGCAATAATAAGGAGGGGAGTGGTTATGAGGACGGCATTCTGGCTGGCGGGCGCGGCTGCGCTCGCGCTGGCGAGCCCGGCATTCGCCGGCGACACCATCAAGATCGGTTTCGTTTCGACCTTCAGCGGCCCGACCGCCGTGATCGGCAACGACATGCGCAACTCCTTCGAGCTCGCGCTCGATCATATGGGGCGCAAGATGGACGGCAAGCCGGTCGAAGTGATTTACGAGGACGACGGCCAGAAGCCGGACGTCGGCAAGCAGAAGACCGAGAAGCTGGTGCAGTCCGACAAGGTCGACTTCATCGTCGGCTACATCTGGTCGAACGTACTGCTGGCCTCGCTCAAGACCGCGGTGGACTCGAAGACCTTCCTGATCTCGGCCAATGCCGGCCCGTCACAGATCGCGGGCGAACTCTGCTCGCCCTACGTGTTCTCGACGTCCTGGCAGAACGACCAGACGCCGGCCGCCATGGGCCTCTACATGAACCAGAAGGGCGTCAAGAGCGTCTTCCTGATCGGGCCGAACTACGCCGCCGGTAAGGACATGCTCGCGGGCGTGAAGAGCACCTTCAAGGGCGAGGTCAAGGGCGAGGAATACACGGTGTGGCCGAGCCAGCTCGACTTCTCCGCCGAACTCTCCAAGGCGCGCGCCTCGGGTGCGGAGTCGATCTTCGTGTTCTATCCCGGCGCAGCCGGTGTGCAGTTCCTCAATCAATATGCGCAGGCCGGCCTGAAGAGCACGATGCCGCTCTACACCGCCTTCACCGTCGACGAGCTCTCGCTGCCGCTGCAGAAGGAGAACGCGCTCGGCGTTCCCGGCGCGCAGGAATGGGTCAACGACCTGCCCAACGAGCAGAACAAGCGCTTCGTCGCCGATTACCGCAAGAAGTACACTGGCCTGCGTCCGACCTATTACGGCGCCCAGGCCTACGACGCGGCGCAGCTCATCAACAGCGCAGTTGTCGCGGTGAAAGGCGATACCAGCAAGAAGGACGCGATGAAGGCCGAGATGGAGAAGGCCAACATCAAGTCGCTGCGCGGCGCCTTCAAGTTCGGCAACAACCACATCCCGGTGCAGAGCTTCTATCTGCAGGACGTGGTGAAAGACGCTGAAGGCCAGCTCTCGCTGAAAACGGTCGCCACCATCATCGAGAACGACCAGGATCGTTTCCACGACAAGTGCCCGATGAAGTGAATCTTTCCTCTCCCTCTCCCTGCTTGCGGGGAGAGGGGTGTGGTGAGGGGCTCTCACGACGGGCAATCCCGTCGTCGTATTAACGTGTACTCTCCGCGACGTCATTGCGAACGAAGCGAAGCAATCCAGAACCTTCTCGCAGAGGAATTCTGGATTGCTTCGTCGCTTCAGTGCAAAATTGCTTCGCAATTTTGTCACGAGCTCCCCGCAATGACGCGTGGATAGAGCCTACATCCGCGGCATGCTCGCCGGGCGCACTTCGCGGGCCTGCGCGGCAAGCCTGATCCCGGCGTTCGCCGCACCAAACCCCCGATAGTTCCTGCGCTCGACGATCTCCAAGAAGAAGCGCTCGTCGAAGACGTGAGTGCAGACCTGGAAGAACTCGCCGTCGCCCTCGCGGTCGTAGAGGATGTGGTTGGCGCGGAGCTGCGCCATCAGCTCGGGCGCGAGGTCGTCGATGTCGTCGAAATAGTTATCGGGGATAGCCAGGAAATCCGCCCCGCGCCTGCGCATTCGTCGCGAAGATATCCTGGCACGCAAATGCGACGTACTGCACGCCCGAGCCGAACAATTCCGAGACGAAGCGCGCCAGAGAGGCTGACTGTTGCGATCGAACGCTTGTTCATGCCGCGTTGTCCTCCATGGCGCCGCCGAGGAAGAGCTGCCCGATCCGCGGATCGCCGAGGATGCGCTTCGCGCCGTCGACCATGCGGGTCTGGCCGAGTTCGAGCACGATGCCGAAGTCGGAGATTTCCAGCGCCGAGCGCGCGTTCTGCTCGATCATCAGGATGGTGACGCCGCGGTCGCGCAAGGATTTCAGGATGTCGAAGGTCTGCTGCACCATGAGCGGCGACAGACCGATCGAGGGCTCGTCGATCAGCACAAGCTTCGGTTCGAGCAGCAGCGAGCGCGCGATTTCGAGCTGCTTCTGCTCGCCGCCCGAGAGCGTCGAGGCCTGCTGTGCCGACTTGCGGCGCAGCGCCGGAAACAGGTCGAGCGCAGCCTCGATCCGTCTCTTCAGGTCGATGCCCTTTCCGGCGGCGACGCCGCCGAGCTCGATATTGTGGCGCACCGACAACTCGGGAAAGATGTTGCGGCCCTGTGGCACGTAGCAGATGCCGGCATTGAGCAGCGCGCGCTGGCTCAAGTTGGTGACATCGCGGTTCGCGAAGCTGATCTTGCCTTCGCGCAGCTTCAAGAGGCCGAAGATCGCCTTGAACACCGTGGACTTGCCGGCGCCGTTCGGGCCGATGATGGTCGTGATCGTGGCCTGCGGCACGGCGAATGTGGTGCCGTTCAAGATCGTCATCTTGCCGTAGCCGCCGACGAGGTTGTGAACCGAGAGGATCGGGTCGCTCATGGTCATCTCTTCAATGCCCGAGATAGGCTTCGATCACGGCGGGGTTCTTGCGCACCTCGTCCGGCCGTCCCATCGCCAGCACCCTGCCTTCCGCCATCACCATCACACGCGAGCACAGCGACATCACGAATTCCATGTTGTGCTCGATCACCACGAAGGTGGCGTTCTTCTCGCGGTTGATCGCGACCAGCCGCTCCTTCAGGTCCGCCAGCATCGACGGGTTGACGCCGCCGGCGGGCTCGTCGAGCAGCACCAGGCGCGGGCCGCCCATGAAGGCCATGGCGGCGTCGAGCAACTTCTGCTGGCCGTAGGAGAGACCGCCGGCCGGCTCGGCGGCGAGATGATCGAGCTTGAAGAATCCGATCATCTGGTTGGCGGCCTCAGTCAGCCCGGCATCGGAGCGGCCGACGAGGCGCGAGGCCATACTGCCCTGATGCTCCTGCCCTGCGAGAATCAGGTTCTCGCGCACCGAGAGTTTTGGAAACACCTGCAGGAGCTGAAACGTGCGGCTGACCCCGAGCTTGTTGAGCTCGGCGGGACGAAGGCCGGTGACGACCTTGCCGTCGAGCTTGACCTCGCCACCTGATGGTGTGAGCTGGCCGAGGATGCAGTTGAACAGGGTGGACTTGCCGCAGCCGTTCGGGCCGATCAGGCCGAGGATCTCGCCTTCGCGCACGTCGAAGGAGACGCCGTCGACGGCGCTGATACCGCCAAAACTCTTCTTGATATCGGTGACTTCCAGCACCGCGCTCATTGCGCCGTCTCCAGGCGCGATTTTGCGACGGCGCGCAGCGCGGATGCGGCCTTGGTGCGGCGCGCGGCCAGGTAGCGATCAAGAATTCCCAGAATGCCGGTGGGCGACCAGATCAGGAGCAGCATCACGGCGACCGCGTAGAGCATCAGATAATAGCCCTCCGTGAAGCGCAGCCATTCTGGCAGCAGTACCGCGATCATCGCCCCTAGGAAGGGACCGAAGTAGAAGCCCGCGCCGCCGACGATCACCATCATCAAGAGGTCGAGCGAGAGCGACAGGTTGAATGGCACGGGATCGATGTACTGCGTCAGCGGCGCATAGAGCGCACCGGCGACGCCGCCGAGCGCCGAGCCGATTGCGAAGGCCATCAGCGTGTAGCGCCTTGTATCGATGCCGAGCGATTGTGCGCGGAGGGGATTTTCGCGCAGCGCCATGAAGGCGCGTCCCCAGGGCGAGCGGATCAGCCACCAGACCGCCAGCGAGACGATCGCGAGCGAGCCGAGGCAGACATAATAGAAGGGCAGCGGCTTGTTGGTCGCCAGTCCAAAGACGTGCGGACGCGGAATATTGGAGATGCCGTAGATGCCGCCGGTGAGCCAGCTCTCGTTGCGGAACACGAGGAAGGCGAGGGTGGAGAAGGCGAGCGTGACGAAGGCGAGATAGTGGTGCTGCACGCGCAGCGCGGGATAGCCGAGCACCCAGCCGACCATGAAGCTCAGAACGATCGCGACCACGATCGCGGCCGGCAGCGGCCAGCCGTGGGTGGTCATGATAGCGGCGGCATAAGCGCCGATGCCGACGAAGGCTCCCTGCGCCAGTGACACCTGGCCGGCATAGCCGAGCGTGAGGTTCAGTCCCATCGCGGCGATGGTCATCACCGCCCACTGGCTCAGGATGAACAGGCCGTAGCGGTTGAAGTTCATGGGAACGATGATCAGCGCAGCGATGACGGCGAGGCCGAGCGCGATCTTCAAGGGTTTGCCAGAGCCGCTCATACCGTGCGCTCCTCGGCGCGGCCGAGCAGTCCTTGCGGCCGGAACAGGATCACGGCGATCAGGAAGATCAGCGGCACCGCCGCGCGGTACTGCGTCGAAACATAGGCGGCCGCGAGATTGTCGAGCACGCCGATCAACAGGCCGCCCGCGATCGCGCCACGCACCTGGTTGAAGCCGCCGACGATCGCGGCGATGAAGGCCGCCTGGCCGAGCACCTCGCCGGAGGAAAATTTCGCCAGATAGATCGGCGTGATCAGCAGCGAGGCGAGCGCAACCAGAAAAGCGTTGATCAGGAAGGTCAGGAGAATCATGCGCTCGACCGGTACGCCGATGATGCGCGCCACCGTCGGGTTCTGCGCTGCCGCCTGCATCTGGTGACCGAGCGAAGTGCGGTTCAACAGCGTGGTCAGGCCGACCACGGCGAGGATGGCGACGACGAGCACGCCGATGCTTTGCAGCGAGACGGCATGTCCGAGGATCGAGATGTCACCGGTCGGCACGATCGAAGGGAAGGGCGAGGCCTCGGCGCTGAAGAACTGCTTCACGGCCTCCTTGATGCCGATCGCGAGCGCCATCGTGGCGATCGCCAGCGGCAGCACGCCATGGCGCATCATCGGATCGACCAGGAGGAGCTTGAAGGCGAGTCCGAGCAGGATCATCGACAGCAGGATGCCGAGGATGATCGCAAGCCAGAACGGCGCGCCGACATGCATCGCCGCGAGCATCAGGAATGCGGGCAGCATCACGAACTCGCCTTGCGCGAAATTGATTGTCTGCGAGGTCTGCCACAGCAGCGTGAAGCCGACCGCGACCAGCGCGTAGATCGCGCCGGTGGCAAGTCCCGCGACCAGAAGATCGAACAGATTGGACATTTTCCCCTCTCGCCTTCTTCCCCCTCTCCCCGTTCTTACGGGGAGAGGGTCGGGGTGAGGGGCTTCTCTCCGCGAGGACGGTAACAGTTGGACTCGCGGAGACTCCCCCTCACCCGGAATTTGCTGCGCAAATTCCGGCCTCTCCCCGCAAGCGGGGAGAGGCGAAGCGATCACTTCACC